>NZ_JBQGAD010000009.1:0-163115 GCF_056542685.1 Ruegeria sp. AB6
CCAGTCTATCCTGAGCGTCTCAACCGTCTTTCCAGTCCGTCAGCACCGTCTCCAGCGCCCCAGCACCGCCTCAGCAGCGCCGGTGAAGGGGTATTTACGGATTAGGTCTGGAACCTGCAACCCCCATTTTGAAAAAACTTTGAATTTCCAAGCAGAAACTTATTTAATTTAACAAAAACAACAGACTAACTTTAATAGTCGCATCGAAAACCCACCGAACAGAGTGTCACAGTAGAGGATGCATACCCCTTTCGCAGGAATCGTACCCAATGCTTGGTAGCCGTTCATGACTCGCAAATAAAACGCCGCCCAAGTTTCCCCGCGCGGCGTCGTATTGTGAGTGATGGTGGTCTAAATTACTTCAGGTCGAACCGGTCCGCGTTCATCACCTTGGTCCAAGCGGACACAAAGTCGGTGGTGAACTTGGCTTCGGCCCCGGCCTGACCATAGACCTCGGCCAGCGCCCGCAGTTGCGAGTTCGAGCCAAAGACCAGATCGACACGGGTCCCGGTCCACTTGACCTCACCGCTGGCGCGGTCGCGGCCTTCATAGACGCCCTTGCCTGCGGGCTTCCATTCGGTGCTCATGTCCAACAAGTTGGTGAAGAAGTCGGTGCTGAGCGTACCGACCCGGTCTGTGAACACGCCATGCTTGGTATCGCCGAAACTGGCGCCAATCACGCGCAGCCCACCAACCAGTGCGGTCATTTCAGGCGCGGACAAGGTCAATAGTTGCGCTTTGTCGACCAGCAACTCTTCGGGTGAAACGGTATAGTCACCTTTCTGATAGTTGCGGAAGCCATCAGCGATGGGCTCCATCACCGCAAAGCTATCGACATCCGTCTGGTCCTGCGACGCATCAGTGCGGCCCGGAGTAAACGGAACCTCGACATCCTGACCGCCAGCCTTGGCCGCCTGTTCGATACCTACGGCGCCGGCCAGAACGATCACATCCGCCAGCGAGACCTTTTTGCCGCCCGACTGCGCATCGTTGAACGCGGCTTGAACACCCTCGAGCACGGACAGCGCCTTGGACAATTTCATCGGCTCGTTCACATCCCAGTCTTTCTGGGGGGCAAGGCGGATACGGGCACCATTGGCGCCGCCGCGCTTGTCCGACCCACGGAAGGTCGAGGCCGAAGCCCAAGCGGTCGATACCAGTTCCGACACCGACAGGCCGGTTGCCGCGATCTTGGCTTTCAGGTTCGCCACATCCGCATCATCCACCAGATCATGATCTATGGCGGGGACGTTGTCCTGCCAGATCAGCTCCTCGGTCGGAGCTTCTTCACCGATATAGGCCGCGCGGGGGCCCATGTCGCGGTGGGTCAGCTTGAACCAGGCGCGGGCGAACGCATCTGCGAATTCTTCGGGGTTCTCATGGAAGCGCTTCGAGATCGGGCCATAGATCGGGTCCATGCGCATCGCCATGTCGGCGGTGGTCATCATGGTTTTGACCTTTTTCGACGGGTCATGGGCCTGCGGGGCCATGTCTTCTTCTTTGACGCCGACCGGCTCCCAGATCCATGCGCCCGAGGGGCTTTTGGTCAGGTTCCAGTCATATCCGAACAGCAGGTCGAAATAGCCGTTGTCCCATTGGATCGGGTTCGCGGTCCATGCGCCTTCGATTCCCGAGGTTGTGGTGTCGTCACCTTTGCCCGAGCCAAACTTGTTGATCCAGCCAAAGCCCATTTCCTCGATCGCGGCAGCTTCGGGTTCGGGGCCAACCAGATCGGGATCGCCCGCGCCATGCGCTTTGCCAAAGGTATGACCACCCGCAACAAGAGCCACGGTTTCCTCGTCATTCATCGCCATCCGACCAAAGGTGTCGCGGATGTCACGGCCCGAGGCCAGCACGTTCGGCTCACCATCGGGGCCTTCTGGGTTCACATAGATCAGGCCCATCTGCACAGCGGCCAGCGGGTTTTCCAGATCGCGTTCACCGGAATAGCGGCTGTTCGGGTTGTCGGTGGGGGCCAGCCATTCGGTCTCAGTGCCCCAATAGATGTCTTCCTCGGGGGCCCAGATGTCTTCGCGACCACCGGCAAAGCCAAAGGTCTTGCCGCCCATGGATTCGATGGCGCAGTTGCCCGCAAGGATCATCAGGTCAGCCCAGGAAATCTGGTTGCCGTATTTCTGCTTGATCGGCCACAGAAGACGGCGCGCCTTATCGAGGTTGCCGTTATCCGGCCAGCTGTTGAGCGGGGCAAACCGCTGGTTCCCGGTCGAAGCACCACCCCGGCCATCCGCCGTTCGGTATGTCCCGGCGCTGTGCCACGCCATACGAATGAACAATCCGCCGTAATGACCGTAATCCGCTGGCCACCAGTCCTGCGAATCCGTCATCAGCGCATACAGGTCTTCTTTCAGCGCCTTCATGTCGAGTTTTTTGAACTCTTCAGCGTAGTTGAAATCGGCATCCATCGGGTTCGAGGCCGGTCCGTGCTGATGCAGGATCGACAGGTTCAGCTGGTTCGGCCACCAGTCCCGGTTAGACCGGGTTCCTGCGCCGTGCATGACAGGGCATCCGCCTGCTTTGGGGTTATCACTTCCGTCCATGTCGATCTCCATTCCTGGCAAAATTCCGGCGCAGGTGCGCCGCTAAAAACTCGGTCGATCAAGAGCACATATAGATGACACTTTTATCCATCCTAAAAGCATGACGAAAAATCGCGCAGTCGTGATGGGCAGTAGCGACTCGGTAGGTCTTGTCTAGAACCGTTCTAGCAAAGACAATCCATGCGAATAAGTTTTGTTTATGGATGATTGTGATAACTAAAAGCTATCACAATTCAATCATTCCGCGCGCATCAGAGACGTCAGCCCGACCCGGTAGTCTGGATAAAGCAACTTTACCCCCAACTCATCCTTGATCCTGTCGTTTCTGACCCGCTTGTTCTCGTTGTAAAAACTGCGGGCCATCGGGGTTAGGTCGGCCTTGTCAAAAGGAACGGCGGGGGGCAGAGGCAATCCCTGCAACTCAGCCGCATAGGCAATGACATCCTGTGGTGGAACCGGTTCATCATCGCAGACATTATATATGGCGCCGGGATTTGGCGCGGCCATCGACGCCGCCAATACCTGCGCGATATCGGCCACGTGAATGCGCGAAAAGACCTGACCCGGCTTTATGATCCGCCGCATCCCAACGCGTTTCAGCTTGGAGAACGGACCGCGACCGGGGCCATAGATCCCCGCCAGCCGGAAAATATGCGTGGGCAGACCCGGAATGGTCAGCCATTGCTGTTCCGCCTGCACCCGCCATCTGCCCCTTTGGGCCGTGGGTGTTGCAGGGGTAGTCTCATCTACCCAATCACCCTGATGATCGCCGTAAACGGCTGTGGTCGACAAGTACCCGACCCATTTGAACTGCGCGGCGCGCTCGGTGATTTCGTCCTTCAAGGCCGCCAGAACCGGGTCACCTTCGGCATTAGGCGCCGTCGAGATCAGCAGATGCGTCACCCCGTCCAAATCAACCTGCTGTCCAGGCCAAACAACCGGCTCTGCCCCCGAAGCCCGCAGGGTTGGTGATTGCGCGGGGTCACGGGTGGTTCCGATGATGCGCCAGCCCGCGGGTGCCAAAAGCCGCGACAATTCCTGCGCGGAATAGCCATGGCCGAATGAATAAAGAGTACCAGTCATGCCGCCATTGATGATCCCCAAATCAGCCGGATGCAAGCGCGGGCGACGGGATACTTGATTCGAATCCCACAATGGGCCTTTCTTTTAGGCATGAGCGATAAAACCCCTGATCTGCATACGGCCTATGCGCTGGAAACGCCGGACGACAACCGGCGGCTTTATGCGGAATGGGCCGGGGACTATGACACAGGCTTTGCCACGCGTGAGGATTATCAGCTCCACATCCACACGGCGCGCGCCTTTGTAGGGGCGGGAGGACAGGGCCCGGTGCTGGATGTGGGCGCGGGGACCGGTCTGTGCGGTGATGTCCTGGTCGGGCTGGGCGTCGGTCCCATCGACGCCACCGATATCAGCGCCCAGATGCTGGATCAGGCCATGCGCAAAGACATCTACCGCGATGCAATCGAGGCCGACCTGAACGAGGGCATCCCTGTGCCGCGCGAAAGCTACTCGGGCATCGTGTCATCGGGCACCTTCACCCACGGCCACCTCGGCCCCGAGGCGCTGTTGCCCTTGCTGCGCGTCGCGCGCCACGGTGCGCAATTCGCCCTGTCGATCAACGCCCAACATTATGAGGCACTTGGCTTTGCCGAGGCGCTTCACAAGCTGGCTCAGGGACTGATCAGAAACCTGTCTCTGCCCGAAGTACGTATCTATGGCGACCTCGCCGTTGGTCCCAACAAGGACGACACGGCGCTCATCGCCTTGTTCGAGCGGATTTAGCGCCCTTTCCAGACCGGGTCGCGTTTCTCGGCAAAGGCGCGGGCGCCTTCCAGATTGTCCTCGGACCCATACAGAACATCCACGGTCGGCAATTGCCGCCGTGTGATCCGGTTCATAACGTCCTGAAACTTTGAATCCTCGGCCTCGCGCACGATCTCTTTGAGCGCGGCATAGACCAGGGGCGGCCCGCTGGCCAATAAACGCGCCAGTTCCCAAGCGCGGTCCATCAATTGATCACCGGGCACAATCTCGTTGATCAAGCCCCATGCCTTGGCCTCGCCCGGATCGAACCAGCGTCCGGTCAGCAGCAGTTCCATCGCGATATGATAGGGGATGCGTTTGGGCAGTTTGACACTGGCGGCATCCGCAACGGTGCCGGATCGGATTTCGGGCAGGGCAAAGCTGGCGTGATCTGCGGCGATGATCATGTCCGCGCTCAGCGCCAGTTCCAGCCCGCCACCACAGGCGATACCGTTCACGGCGGCAATCACCGGCTTGTTCATATCGCGCAGCTCTTGCAACCCGCCGAAGCCGCCCACGCCATAATCGCCATCCACCGCGTCGCCATCCGCCGCAGCCTTCAGATCCCAGCCGGGGCAAAAGAACTTGTCGCCGCCACCGGTGATGATTGCCACGCGCAGGTCCGGGTCATCGCGGAAATCCCGAAACACCTCCCCCATAACGCGGCTGGTAGCCAGATCAATCGCGTTGGCTTTGGGACGGTCCAGAGTGACCAGTAGAATCGCGCCGTCGCGCTGGGTTTTGACCGGGTTCATGTGCGTGCCTTTCGGATCAGTGCATCCACCGCCACGGCCCCTTTAGGCCCGCAAATCAGCGGATTGATTTCAACTTCGCTGACATGGGTTGCGTTGGCAATAACATAGGCCTGAACGGCCTCGACCGTAACCAGGATCGCGCCCATGTCGGCTGCGGGTTTGCCGCGATAGCCAGCCAACAAAGGCGCACAAGCCAGCTCGCCCAGCGCCTTTTCAACTACATGCCGAGGTGACGGGATCAGCAGCGACACCGAGTCCCGTAGGATTTCCGTCAACACCCCGCCCGCGCCTAAGGTCAGAACATAGCCATGGGCCGGATCGCAGGTGACACCGATTAGCAACTCGGCAACGCCTTCAGGTGCCATTTCCTCGATCAGAACCTCAGAGGTGCCGATCTGGGCCGCGACCGCTGGCAGATCGTCCGCGCTGACCCCTAACTGAACCGCCCCATGGTCTGATTTATGCGCCAGTCCAACGCCCTTGACGGCGAAAGGGCCCGTCATGTCACCGGCACTAGCGGCATCGGCCTGAGTCACCCGCCTTTTTGGAGTGGACACACCGAAGGCTGCTAGCTGGTCCTTGGCTTCCGCCTCGGTCAGCGTGACGTTTGGATTGGCAGTACTGGGAAGGACCACCGGATCAGAGTCCTGACCTGCAGGGCGCGCCGCCGCTTCGACAGCCGACAGTGCCTCATGCAGCCCGGCGAAGGGAATAACCCCGCCATCCATCAGGCGCTGCGCGACGTCCTCAGGCATCAGCTCGGGCAGAGTCGCTGTCACTGCAAAGGGCCGCCCGGTTTGTGCCACGCAATTCAACGCGGCCTGCGTCGCACAGGTCCAATCGGTTTGATCCGTGTGCGGATAGTCCACAATGGCCATAGTCAGTGCCTGTTCTGGCCCCATCATCGCCGACCAGGCGCGCGTCATCGCCTGCGTGTCGCGCCAGATATAGGTGTGGTAATCCAGCGGGTTCGCCAGCGCCACCATCGGCCCCAATGCCGCGCGTAGTTCGGTACTTTGCGTGTCAGTCAGAGGCGGAAAGTGCAGATCACGCCCCTCGGCCATATCCGCGGCCAAACTGGCCTCGCCCCCCGAGCAGCTGATCGTACCCAGCCCGTTGCCGTCCAGACGCCCGGTCACATGCAACAGCTTGAGGCATTCCAGAAAGTTGGGGATGTCATCCAATCGGGCAATCCCCAACCGATCCAGAAACGCCTGCGCACCCGCGTCTTGCCCCGCCAGCGAGGCCGTATGCGAAACCGTTGCCGCTTGGGCATGGACCGACCGACCCATCTTCAGCGCGATGATCGGGACACCGCGCTGACGAGCCTTTTTAGCCAGCGCCTCCCATTTGCGCAGATCGCCAAACCCTTCGATGTGCACGCCGATGGCCGTAATGCGGTCGTCATCCAACAACGCCGAGGCAATCTGGGCCTGATGCGTCTGTGCCTGATTCCCACAGGTCAACATGAAGGCCAACGGCAAAGCGCGGCGCTGCATGGTCATGTTGATCGCAATGTTCGAGCTTTGCGTTAGGATCGCCACCCCGCGATCCACAGGCCGCATGCCGTGCTGATCAGGCCAGACAGCCACACGATCCAGGCCATTGACGAAACCGTAACAATTCGGCCCAAGAATCGGCATGTCCCCTGCGGCGGCGATCAACTGATCCTGAAGGTCCGCGCCTGAATGGTCTTCAGCCTTTGCCTCGGTATAGCCCGAAGCGAAACAGACCGCACCGCCTGTCCCCATCGCAGACAGAATCCTGACAGCCTCAATCGTGGCGTGGCGGTTGATGCCGACAAAGGCCATGTCGGGCACATCAGGCAACGACTCGAGTGTCGGGTAAGCACTTTCCCCCGCGACGTCGGTTGCTCTGGGGTGCACAGGCCAAATTTCGCCCTCGAATCCAAACTTGCGTGCCTGCTCGATAACAGACGTACACCACGCGCCACCGCCGATCACGGCAATGGTCTTTGGGTTCAGCGCTCGGGCCAGCGCTGTCGTCATGCGCCCAGCGCCCGCAAGAGATCGCGGCTGATGATGTGGCGCTGAATCTCACTGGTGCCGTCCCAGATACGCTCAACCCGCGCGTCACGCCAGAATCGTTCCAGCGGGTAGTCGTCCATCAGACCCATCCCGCCATGCACCTGAATCGCCGCATCCGTCACCCGTGCCAGCATTTCAGAGGCGTACAGTTTGGCCGAGGCGATCTCACGGTTGGCGGGCAGCCCCTTGTCCAGACGATCGGCGGCGGCGAGGGTCAGCAAATCGGCGGCGTCAATCTCGGTGATCATGTCTGCAATCTGGAATGAGACGCCCTGAAACTTGCCGATCTTCTGGCCGAATTGCTCACGCGTGGCGGCATAGTCCAGCGCATAGTCGAACGCCCGCCGCGCGCGCCCAACCGACATTGCGGCAACGGTGATCCGGGTGGCGTAAAGCCAGGTGTTCATCACCTCGAACCCGCCATCGACCTCGCCCAGAACCTGTGCATCCGGCAAGCGGCAATCGTCGAAGTCCAGCACCATGTTCTTATAGCCGCGATGGCTGACCGACTTGTACCCATCCCGGATTGTGAAGCCGTGGGTGCCGCGATCGACCAGAAAGGCCGTGATGCGTTTCTTGGGACCTTTCGGCGTCTGATCTTCGCCGGTTGCGATGAAGACGATGATAAAGTCTGCATGTTCCGCGCCCGAGATGAAGTGCTTGGTGCCATTGACCACCCAGTCGCCCCCATCTCGCACGGCAGCGCATTTCATCCCCCGCACGTCCGAACCCGCACCCGGTTCAGTCATCGCCAGCGCGTCCATCTTTTCGCCCCGGACGGCCGGCATCAGGTAACGGTCGACCTGATCGCCTTCGCATGCCATCAGAATGTTCTGAGGCCGCCCGAAGAAATGGTTCAACGCCATCGATCCCCGGCCCAACTCGCGTTCGACCAGCGCAAATTCCAGATGGTTTAGCCCGGCACAGCCGACGCTTTCCGGGAAGTTGCAAGCGTAAAAACCCAACTCGATCGTCTTGCGCTTGATCTCGGCGGCGATCTCGTGTGGGACTTCGCCGGTCCGCTCGACCAACTCTTCGTGCGGGTAGATTTCGTTTTCGACAAAGCTGCGAACGGTCGCGGCGATCATCTCTTGTTCGTCGGACAGGCCATATTGCATCTGGGGTCTCCACATCTGGGGTTGCGGATATCCTGACGTGGCTTGCCAATCTGAATATGCAAAAATAGACCTATATCATGCAAAAATGGATCAAATCCCCCGCTGCGCCGCAGCAATTCGGAGTGCTTCTGTTCGACGGCTTTTCCAACCACTGCCTTGCGAATGCGGTCGAACCCTTGCGGGCGGCGAATTCCATCGCGGGGCGCAAGCTGTATGACTGGCAATTTCTGTCACTGGATCGCGCTCCCGTCACGTCATCTTCGGGGCTGCAAGTCGCACCGCACGACATCTTGCAGAATGCACGCGGCGATACTTTACTGGTCATGCCCTCTTACGGGTATCGGGCCCATGGCGGGTGGCGGACGCTGGCGGGGTTGCGGTCCGCAGCGAGGCGCTACAGCATACTGGCCGGGCTGGATACCGGAAGCTGGTTGTTGGCGTTGGCCGGATTACTGGACGGGCACCGCGCCACAATCCATTGGGAGGAGCTGGACGGTTTCACCGAACGTTTCCCCGAAATTGACGCACAGCGCGAACGCTACGTGATCGACGGCGACCGCATTACCTGTTCTGGTGCGATGGCGGCGTTTGATCTGGTGTTGCACCTGATTGGGCAAGATCACGGGCAGGCTTTGGCGCTGGAGGTCGCGCAGCTTTTCATGACTCGCGATTCCGCCAGGTCTCATTCCGGCGGGGCGGGTGCGACCAGCAGCTATGTGAACAAAGCGTTGGCCCTGATGCAGGAACATCTGGAAATGCCTTTGCCTATCCCCGAGATCGCCCGCCGGGTTGGACGATCGCAAAAGGCGCTGTCCGTGCGAATGCAAACCGAACTGGGCGCAGGCCCCGCACAGGTCTATCGCCGCCTGCGCCTGAACCTGGCCCGGAAACTGGCAGCCGAGACCGACCTGACTATCGCCGAGATCGCCCTGCGCGCAGGCTATGACGACCCAAGCGCCCTGACCCGAGCCTTTCGGACCGAGTTCGGGACCACCCCGCGCGCAATGCGATCCGGCTAGGTATACATCTGCTTTTTATAGGCCCGCGTCCGCGTCGTCGCCTCGGCAGACCCATCGTGATAGGTGCCAAACCACTTGTCGAAGGGGATTTCCGAGGTGCCGTAGTTGCACTCGAAATACCGGTGATGAAGCTGGTGGAAAAAGTCCCCCGCACGGGCCGCTTCAGTTTCTCCGGCTTTCAGCTTTTCAAACCCTGAATGGGACAGAACCGGGCTGATCTGCTGAAAATACGTGTGAAACAGAAGATGCAGAGGGTGGGACGGCACGATCAGATGGATGAAATAGGTCGTGAAATACAGCAGGTTTTCATACCAATGGTTCGATATCCCCGACCACGGGCCGATATTGACGTTGCGATGATGCACGGCGTGGACGTGTTTATAGAGCTTTGGGTGATGCTCCAGCCGATGTACCCAATAGAAATGCAAGCCAGACCACATCGGGATGAACAACATCCAGACGATAAACCAAATCGGCGCGCTGGCCCAAGTGACCGTCGGCACATATCCGTTGGCCATCGCCCAATAGATCACCCATTGATACACGGTTGCCACGGTCATGGCGCTGCCCAGCGTCCACCAGATATTGTCCCAGACCTGATTGCGGAAGGTGAAATTGCCGTTGTCTCTGGTCAGGTCGCGACGGTCGAACTTTTTGTACATGCCCTGCCCCTTGCGCATGTAAAGCCACCAATGCAGCCCGCCCGCCACCAAGATCTGAGGCACCATGTTCAGCAGCCAAATGCGGAACATCCACCACGGAGCAAAGCTCTTCATTGACTCTAACTTAGGGAAAAATACGACATAGGCAATGACCGCCAGCCCCATACACAGGGTCAGTGAGGAAATCTGCAACCAAGCTCCACTGTACCACTTCAGCACAGAGGCGGGGCGCGGAGGCCACGCGAACAGCGGGTTCAAACCCACCGGACCTTCGGGGTGATAGTGCCAGCGGGCGGCTTCGGGGTCTTGTGCAGTATCAGTCATGGAAATCCCTTTAGCTGGCGTAGTCCGAACCCTCTGCATCCAGCAGAGCCTTGATTTCCCGCAGATGCGCCTCGGCCTGATCAGGGTAGTCATCCAGTTCATGTGCGGTCTTTTCCGCAATCTCATCGGATAGCACGCGCAGCGGCTGGCCGGTTTGCAACGCGCGGATATAGGTCTCGGCCGCGCGTTCGAAGTAATAGAGGCGGTTGAACGTATCGGCCGGGTCGCTGCCAATCACCAGCACGCCATGGTTGCCCATGATCATCACCTTCTTCTTCGGGTCCGACAGCATCGCGGCGCAACGCTCCCCTTCGCTTTCAAAGGCCAGCCCGCCGAATTCCTGATCCACCACATAACGGTTGTAGAAGGTGGCCGTGTTCTGGTCGATCGGCGGAAGGGTGCTGTCCGCCAACGAGGCCAGAACGGTCGCAAAGATCGAATGCACATGCATCACGCAACGCGCATGCGGGCAATGGCGGTGAATCGAGCCATGCAGACCCCAAGCGGTCGGGTCGGGCGCACCGGGCTGGCTCATAACGTCGGGATCATTGGCATCCAGCAGCAGAAGGTTCGATGCTTTGATCCGTGCGAAATGCATCTGGTTGGCGTTCATCAGGAACTGCGTTCCGCCATCGTTCACCGCCAGGCTGAAATGGTTGGCCACGGCCTCGTGCATGTTCAGACGCTCAGTCCAGCGGAAAGTGGCAGCCAGATCGACCCGCTCGGGCCAGTGGTCGATATTGGGACGCAATTCAGTGACGGTCATGGCGGGCTCCTCCATCTGGTTTCTCAAGAAGGTGGCGACGCGAGGCGGATTTGACCAACGAAAAATTCTCGCCTATCCCATAAGCTCAGCTAATGGTGAGGTTATGCCAATGCAGACATCGCTGCCTCCGCTGGGTTGGCTGCGCACGTTCGAGGCCGCCGCGCGACACCTGTCCTTCACGGGCGCGGCGCGTGATCTGAACATGACGCAAAGCGCGGTCAGTCAGCAAATAAAATCGCTTGAGGGCTATCTGGGCCAACCTCTGTTCTTGCGCCGCCCCCGCGCGCTGGAATTGACCGAGGCCGGAATCACCTATCTGCCCGTGGTGCGCGAGGCGTTTCGCACGCTGGTGCGTGGCACGCAGGCCGTCACCGGCGCGCAGCAGAACGCGGTACAGGTTCAAAGCAACATCACCTTTGCGGTGAACTGGCTGGGACCGCGCCTGCCCCGGTTCCGGGCGGCGCACCCGGATGTGCAGCTGAACATCTTCACCGAACTCTGGGAGCCGCGCGAAATGGCCGAGGGTGCTGCGGTTGAGATCCGATACTCTCTGCGTCCATCCGACACGGTGCGCACCGAGTTACTGTGCACCGACCACTACTACCCGGTCTGCGCGCCGGGCTATGAAGTGCGGCTGGAAGATATTCAGGAACAGCCCCTGTTTGATTGCTCGAACCTGTTGTCGAATTGGCAGAATTGGATCACTGAACAGGGCCTAACTTGGGAAAATTCACCCATTACCTATTCAACAACCTATCTGGTTAGCCTCTCCGTTGCGATGGCCGGGGGTGGGTATTGCCTGACCCATGACACCATCGCCCGCGACCTGATCAAGCGCGGGCAACTGGTAGCACCCTTTGAATACCGCGCGCAGATGCCCGAGGCTTACTACCTGCTGCTGTCGCCTCAGGCCGAGGAAACGCCGGGTGCCGTCCTTTTCGCCGATTGGGTAAGGCAGGAAATTGCCCGCGATCTGGCGGGATAGGCGCTCCCGCCCATCGTCCGGGGGCGCTTGCGCGCCCCCTCCTCTGGTTGGGCCGGGCAGCGCTGACGCGCTGCGTGACGGTTTGATGATAGATGTTCGGCAGGGGTTGCACCTTCGGACACATTCAGAAAAGTTGAGCCATGGAATATACGCCTATCCCAAGTTGGCCCGATACCGCCCCCCGATTGATCGCTGTTGCCGCTGGACGTGATCCAGCCGACATGGTCGTGCGCGGGGGGATCTGGGTGAATGTTCACACACGTGAGGCGCTGCCGGATCACGACATCGCCATTGTCAACGGGCGCATCGCCTTTGTGGGACGGGATGCCGGACATTGCATCGGGCCAGATACACAGATCATCGAGGCCAATGGGCGCTATATGCTGCCCGGTCTGTGCGACGCGCATATGCATATCGAATCGGGGATGCTGACCCCGGCGGAGTTTGCCCGCGCGGTGATCCCTCATGGCACGACGTCGATGTTCACCGACCCGCACGAGATCGCCAACGTGCTAGGGCTGGAAGGCGTGCGCATGATGCATGACGAGGCGCTGATGCAGCCCGTGAACATCTTCACCCAGATGCCATCTTGCGCGCCGTCGGCCCCAGGGCTTGAAACCACGGGTTATGAAATCACCCCCGAAGACGTGGCCGAGGCGATGAACTGGCCCGGTATCATCGGGTTGGGTGAGATGATGAATTTCCCCGGCGTGATCCACGGCGACCCCAAGATGCTGGACGAGATCGCGGCGACTCAGAATGCGGGGAAAACCGTGGGTGGGCACTATGCTTCGCCCGATTTGGGGCCTGAATTCGCGGCTTATGTGGCCGGGGGCCCCGCTGACGACCACGAGGGAACTTGCGAAGCCGACGCCATAGCCCGGGTGCGGCAGGGGATGCGGTCGATGATGCGGCTGGGCTCGGCCTGGTATGACGTGGAAAGCCAGATCACAGCCGTGACCGAGAAAGGGTTAGACCCGCGCGGCTTTATTCTGTGCACGGATGATTGCCACTCGGGCACATTGGTGAATGAGGGGCATATGAACCGCGTGGTGCGCCACGCGATTGCCTGCGGTTGCGATCCGTTGATTGCGTTGCAGATGGCGACGATCAACACCGCCACCCATTTCGGGCTGGAACGCGAGATCGGGTCGATCACGCCGGGCCGGCGGGCGGATATTATCCTGAGTTCTGATCTGGCTGCGTTGCAGATTGAGGTGGTGATCGCCCGCGGCCAGATCGTTGCCGAAAATGGCGCGATTTCAGTAGACTGCCCGCATCTGAACTGGCCGGACAGTGCGCGCAATACGGTGCATCTGGGCCATACCCTGACCGATAAGGATTTTGAGATCAAAGCCCCCGAGGGCGCCAACCGCGTGCGGGCCAATGTGATCGGCGTGGTAGAAAACCAAGCCCCGACCAAGGCGCTGAAGGCAGAATTGCCGATCATCGGCGGGCTGGTCGAGGGCGAAGGCGACGTCTGCCAGATTGCGCTGGTCGAACGCCACCGCGCGACCGGAGGGGTCACGAACGCGTTTGTCTCGGGCTTTGGGTATCGAGGGCGCATGGCCATGGCCTCGACCGTGGCGCATGACAGCCACCATATGATCGTGGTGGGGACCGACCGCGAACAGATGGCACTGGCGGCGAACCGTCTGGCAGAGGTGGGCGGCGGCATCACCCTGTTCCGCGACGGAGAAGAACTGGCACTGGTGGAACTGCCGATCGCGGGCCTGATGTCCGACAGTCCCGCCGCCGATGTCGCCGCCAAGGCGGACCGGTTGGTTCAGACGATGCAAGACTGCGGCTGCCGGTTGAACAACGCCTATATGCAGCACTCGCTGCTGGCCCTTGTCGTAATCCCCGAGCTGCGGATTTCCGACCTTGGGCTGGTGGACGTGCGGACATTTGAAAAGATCGACCTTTTGGAACCCCTCGCATGACAATAATAAGAACACCCGACGTCCCAAACCCTGAGAAATTCACCGACCCTGCTGCAGCCGTGGCGCGCCTGGAAGAGCTCTACGAAAAGGCCACAAGTTTCCTGTGCGAAAACTTCGCCAAAGCGATGGAGGCAGGCACTCCGACCGAGCGATTCAGAGCCTATTACCCAGAGATTCGAATCAAAACGACCTCATACGCGCATGTGGACAGCCGTCTGAGCTTTGGTCACGTCTCGGAACCCGGCACCCATGCCACCACGGTCACACGGCCCGATCTATTCCGGGCCTATCTGACCCAACAAATTGCCCTGCTGATCAAAAACCATGACCAACCAGTGACGATTGGTGCCTCGGATACACCCATCCCGGTGCATTTCGCCGTGGCCAATAACCCTGACCTTGTGGTGCCGCATCAGGGCGCGGCGGGGTTCACCCTGCGCGATGTGTTCGACGTGCCCGACCTGACGACCACCAATGACGATATCGTCAACGGGGTGCATGACCACGAAACCGAGATTGGCCCGCTGGCGCTGTTCACCGCCCAGCGTGTGGATTATTCGCTGGCCCGTCTGGCGCACTACACTGCCACCGATCCCAGCCACTTCCAAAACCATGTGCTGTTCACCAACTACCAGTTCTACGTGTCCGAGTTCGAGAACTACGCCCGCGAACAACTGGCCGACCCGGAAAGCGGCTATACCAGCTTTGTGTCGACCGGGAATGCGCAGATCACCTCGGCCGATGGCGTTTTGGAGCAGCCGCTGAAGCTGCCTCAGATGCCGACCTACCACCTGAAACGCGCCGATGGGTCGGGGATCACGTTGGTCAATATCGGGGTGGGGCCATCCAACGCAAAAACCGCGACCGACCATATCGCAGTTCTGCGGCCGCATGCGTGGCTGATGGTTGGCCATTGCGCCGGCTTGCGCAACACGCAGGCGCTGGGGGATTTTGTGCTGGCCCATGCCTATCTGCGTGAAGACAAGGTGCTGGACGATGACCTGCCCGTCTGGGTGCCGATCCCGCCCTTGGCCGAAGTGCAGGTGGCGTTGGAACGCGCCGTGGCCGAAGTGACAGAACTGGACGGCTACGAGCTAAAGCGCGTCATGCGCACCGGCACCGTCGCCTCGGTCGACAACCGCAACTGGGAACTGCGCGACCAGTCCGGCCCGGTGCAGCGCCTCAGCCAGTCTCGCGCGATTGCGCTGGATATGGAAAGCGCCACGATCGCCGCCAATGGATATCGGTTCCGGGTGCCCTATGGCACTTTGCTCTGTGTCTCGGACAAACCGCTGCACGGGGAATTGAAGCTTCCGGGCATGGCCTCGGACTTCTATACCACACAGGTCAGCCGCCATTTGGCGATCGGAATTCGCGCGATGGAACACCTGCGAGGCATGCCGCTTGAGCGTCTGCACAGCCGGAAATTGCGTTCTTTTGACGAAACAGCCTTTCTCTGAAGCAAAAAAGCAACGTTTTCCCCCTATTTTTAGGGTTTTTCGCGCTACTATTCGTTGTGTTCGGCCACAATATCCCGTTACAGTTACGCGGTGAGGCCCAAGACATCGGGCACGTTAAGGAGACCAAGAAATGGCAAAGCCTATGACAAAGACTCAGCTGGTTGCTGCTCTCGCTGAGGAAATGGGGACTGACAAAAAAGCCGCGAACGCCGCGCTGGAGGCCATGACCGGCCTGATCACACGCGAAGTTTCGGCCGGCGGCGCAGTGACCCTGCCCGGCGTTGGCAAAATCTACTGCCGCGAACGCCCCGAGCGCATGGTGCGCAACCCCGCCACCGGCGAGCAGTTCAAGAAAGAGGCCGACAAGGTGGTTAAAATGACCATTGCGAAGGCACTGAAGGACAGCGTCAACGGCTGATCTCAGCTGTCGCAAACATACGATCAAGGGCCGCCGTTTGGGGGCCCTTTTTCTTGGGGATCAGTGCAAACTTAATAGCACTTCCAGATCACGACGGCTGAGCCGGTTCATCAAGGCCCGATCGTCTGCAGACAGTTTTGCTTCCTTACGAATATACGTTTCAAGGTACGTCGCGATCTCACTGGTCGGGCGATAGTACAGATCAGGCGAAGATTGACTGAGTTCATCCACAAGCCGAAACAGCAGCTTTTTCTGCCGCTCCGAATCCAGGTCTTTTCGCTTCTCTTGCAACATAACGGGCTTCGCCTTTGTTGTGGTCACTTATGATCTAGCGGGCCGAAAAGTAACTCCAACTCCGGTAAGAATTAAATTGTGCGCCCCGCGTGTAGTGCCCTTATGAGATTCCTAGTTACTACGGCCAGACGGTACATCTTGCGACCCTTACTGATTTAAGGAACAGTGCGCGAAACCAAAAAAGGGGATGGGCGATGGATCTGCGCGCCATGGCGATGGGGCTGACATTTGCACTGATCTGGTCGTCGGCCTTTACTTCGGCGCGGATCATCGTGATGGACGCATCACCGCTGTTTTCGCTGGCATTGCGCTTTTTGATTTCCGGGTTGATCGGCGTCGCCATTGCGCGCGCAATGGGGCAAAGTTGGCGGCTGACGCCGCAACAATGGTACGCAACCATCCTGTTCGGCATCTGCCAGAATGCCCTGTATTTGGGTCTGAATTTCTATGCGATGCAGACGATTGAGGCGTCAGTTGCGGCCATTATCGCCTCGACCATGCCGCTGCTGGTGGCACTGGCAAGCTGGCTCTTTCTGGGTGATCGTCTGCGACCGCTAGGCGTGATTGGCCTGCTCGCCGGGTTTGCTGGCGTCGCTTTGATCATGAGCAGCCGCATCAGCGCGGGCGTTGATATGGTCGGCGTGATGCTCTGCGGTGTTGGGGCCTTGGCGCTGACCTTCGCCACCTTGGCGGTGCGGGGGGCGACCTCAGGCGGGAATTTCATGATGGTCGTGGGGTTGCAGATGCTGGTTGGTTCAGCCGTTCTGTTCGTCGCGGCTCCTCTGTTCGAGGTGATCCATATCCACCTCACCGTTCCGCTGGTGCTGGCTTTCACCTACACAACCCTGTTCCCCGGCTTGTTGGCCACGCTGATATGGTTCCTTCTGCTGGATCGGATCGGGGCGACTCGTGCAGCCACCTTCCATTTCCTCAACCCCGTATTCGGCGTGACCATCGCCGCGATTCTGCTGGGTGAGAAACTGGGCCCGCTGGATGCTGTTGGCGTTTTGATCACCACCGCTGGAATCCTGGCGGTGCAACTGTCGCGACAGCCTGCTCAGGGCAGCAAAGCCTCGACCTGAGACAGCACTTGCCGGGAATCGGGGCGCGTGGTCGCGCCATAGGTCGCTATAACTTCGCCTTCGGGATCCAGAAGGATTTTGTTGAAGTTCCAACTGGGCTCAAATCCTGTCTGCGCCGCAACCTGTTGATAGAAAGGATGCGCTTTTGCGCCTCGAACCGGGGTGATGTCGGTCATCGGCAGGGTCAGGTTATAGTTGAAATCGCAGAATTCCTTGACCTCTTCCGCCGATCCCAATTCCTGATTGAAGGAATCCGACGGTACCGCCAGCACGACCAGTCCGCGCGGACCATAGTCTTCGTGGACTTGCTGCAGCGCGTTGTATTGCCCAGTAAAGCCGCAATGCGAGGCCGTGTTCACCACCAAAACCGGCTGCCCGCGCCAATCCGCGATCGACAGGGTACCGCCGTCGATGGACGGAAACTCTCCGCTCAACGGCGCAGCCTGCACGGTGCGCCCGGTCAGAATCAAAGCGGTCAACAGCAAGATGCGGAACATGGTGAACCCTCCTCTACCCAAGTATACGCGCCAAATCGTCCCCCGGATCAACGCACGAGGGCGCGAGGCGCATGAAACAGGCTTTGATTTCTGCGCCCCAACCCCCAAATAATGGTGCAACTCAACCGACCGGAGGATCCATGACCCAATACACCAAATCCCCCGAGGCCATCGCTGCCCTCTCGCCCGAAGAATACCATGTCACGCAGAACAGCGGGACCGAGCGTCCGGGCACCGGCAAGCTGCTGAACAACAAGGAACCGGGGATTTATGTGGATATCGTCTCGGGCGAGCCGCTGTTCGCTTCGACTCACAAATACGAATCCGGCTGCGGCTGGCCTAGTTTCACCAAGCCCATCGTGCATGAACATGTAGAAGAGTTCCGGGATACCACCCACGGCATGATTCGCACCGAGGTGCGTTCAAAACACGGCGACAGCCATCTGGGCCACGTCTTCCCCGACGGCCCGCGTGAACATGGCGGGCTGCGCTATTGCATCAACTCAGCCTCCTTGCGGTTTGTCCATCGCGATGACATGGAGGCCGAAGGCTATGCCGACTATCTGATCCATGTGGAGGAAATCCAATGACCGAAGAACGCGCTGTCCTAGCAGGAGGTTGTTTCTGGGGAATGCAGGACCTGATCCGCAAGCTACCGGGCGTGTCCCGCACCAACGTCGGCTATACTGGCGGCGATGTCCCCAACGCCACCTATCGCAACCACGGTACCCATGCCGAAGGGATCGAGATTTTCTTTGACCCCACGCAGATCAGCTATCGTGACCTGCTGGAGTTCTTTTTCCAGATCCACGACCCGACCACGGTGAACCGTCAGGGCAATGACCGCGGGATGAGCTATCGCTCGGCCATCTACTATGTGGACGACGCGCAGAAACAGGTGGCGTTGGACACGATTGCGGATGTGAGCGCCAGCGGTTTGTGGCCCGGCAAGGTCGTGACCGAGCTGGAGCCCGTCGGTGATTTCTGGGACGCCGAGCCCGAGCATCAGGACTATCTGGAGCGTATCCCCAACGGCTATACCTGCCATTTCCCGCGCCCCGATTGGGTTCTGCCCAAACGCGACGCGGCAGAATAAGCGATCAGCCGGCGGCAACCCTTGGGCGGCCGCTGGCTTCGACCGTGATCATGGCCTCGACAAAGACCTCCTGCGCCTCGACGCGGGCTGTGCGGATGTCGCGGTCAACGATCACGCGGATATCCTCGGCCCCGGCGTCGCGTACCGCGCCCTCAGCCTCGGATCGCAGTACGGATTCCAGCAGCGACAACGCCGCCTCGGAATCGTTGAAATCCTGCGGTCCGTCCTCAAGATGCACCCGGAACTTGCCCTCGGAAGGCGACGTGACCGTCCCCGCCCGGCGCAAGGTCAGGCGACCGACGACCGCGCCGATGGCATTCGCCACGCCAGTATGTTCGGGCAAGGTCATCTTGCAATGCAAACGCTCCCCGACCGCCGGGTAATAGCTGGGGGCCGAGGCGCCCAACCCGATCACATCCACATTCAGCGCCGCATCCAGCGCCAGCAGGCCCCGATGCCCGGCCAACCCCTTGCAGGTCAGAACATGCCGGGCCAAGTCGGCCGGGGGAATGCCAAAATCCTCGGCTTCTTCGGCAAAAGCAGTCTCTAACAAGGTCAAAGAGGTCTGTTCGGTCAACTGATCCACGATCATCTGCGCCAAAGCCTCGGGCGTTTTCGCCAGCACATCACCCGACCCAACCCGTTTGCGCGACACCAGTTCCAGCGCCTTACGCGCGGCTTCGGCATCCCAGGCGTTCAACCTTCCTAGAACGTGGCTTGCATCCGACGGCGTCACGCCCGAGACCTGAACGATCCCGCGATCCACCAGCCGCGTCAGGGCTCCATTCTCCAGCCGTGTGCGCAACAGGTCGCTTAGCGGCAAAACCTGATCGCCAAGACGGTCCAACAACACCGCTTCCCGTGCACCCAGCCCTTCGGCATGGATACCGGGCACGCGGCGGGCAAACCGCGTGTCATGTTCACCTACCGTGGTCGCGCGCAGTTGTTTGTCCAACTCAGCGTGCACCACATCCGGGGCCTCGGCCGCGATCAGCGACACCGGCAATACCCTGCGCGGGCCAAGGACCACGCCGCCTCCCAGCCCCTCGGTCACCACATGGACCTGACTGTCGCCGCCCAAACCATGGGTGCGCATCGCCACCGCCTCGACCATGGTGCGGAAACCGCCAACCTGCGCACCATTGGGATCAATCGCGGGCTTACCGTCGCGGATCAGCGCAATATCCGTAGTTGTCCCGCCAATATCCGATACCAAGGCATTCTCAGCCCCGGTCAGCCAACTGGCCCCCACGATCGAGGCCGCAGGCCCGCTGAGGATCGTCTCGATCGGGCGTTCCCGCGCCTGCTCGGCGTTCATCAACGCGCCGTCACCGCGTACCACCATCATCGGCGCGGTGATGCCCAGCGCCAGCAACTGATCCTGCGCGCGCCCGATCAGCCGGTCAATCATCCCAATCAGCCGCGCATTTAATACCGCCGTCACCGCCCGTTTCGGCCCATTCAGCTTGGCTGACAGGTGATGCGAACATGTGACCGGAGCCCCCGTCCGCTCGGTAATAATCCGCGCCGCTTCCAACTCATGCGCGGGGTTGCGCGTGGCAAATTGCGCGGCCACAGCAAAGCCGGAAATGCCTTTATGAGTGTCTAAAAAGGCCTCCAACGCGGCCACATCCAACGGCGTTGCTTCGCCCCCCGCATGACTGTGACCCCCAGCAATAACCAAGGCCGGATCACCCTTCAGCGCGTCGCGCAACCCGTGCCGATCTAAATCGCCTTCCTTGAACCCGATATAGACCAGCGCCACACGCCCGCCCTGCCCCTCGACCAGAGCATTGGTGGCCAAAGTGGTCGACAAAGATGCCATGGAGATTTGCTCAGGGCCAACTGCCGCCTGTTCCAACACAGCCGAAATCGCTTTGCCCACGCCGATTGCCAAGTCTGCCCGCGTGGTCAGCGACTTGGCCGAGGCGATAACCTCAGCCTCATCCCGGATCAGCACCGCATCCGTATAGGTTCCGCCCGTATCCACCCCCAAAGCCAGCGTCATCGGGTTCTCCTTTCTGTTCGCTGAATTGGGTGTAGCGGTTTGGACCGACACGTCCAGCCTGTTTGCGTCACTTAAGGCAGTTGTTGCACCGCCCAGCGCGCGGCATCAGCCACGGATGCATCCGGATCTTCCACCAACCCCTGCGCCACCGGCTTCAGCGCGGGCAAACCGGAATTCCCAATCGCATACAGCACGTTGCGCACAAACCGATCCCGCCCGATCCGCTTGATGGGCGAGCCCGAGAACTTGACCCTAAACGCCGCATCATCCAACCCGGCCAATTCAACCAGCGGCGGGGCCACCAAATCATCCCGCGCCGCATAGCGCAGATCGCTGGCCGCGACAGCAAATTTGTTCCACGGACAGGCTGCGAGACAATCATCGCATCCGTAAATCCGATTGCCCAACTTGCCGCGCAGCTCTTCGTCCACCGGCCCGTTATGTTCGATGGTCAGATAGGAAATACACCGCCGCGCATCCAACTTGTACGGCGCAGGAAACGCATCCGTTGGACAGGCATCCAAACAAGCGCGACACGACCCGCAATGATCCACCTCGGCCATATCCGCAGACAGGTCCAATGTGGTGAAAACAGAGCCTATAAAGGTCCAATTTCCCCAATCGCGGCTGACCAGATTGGTGTGCTTCCCCTGCCAACCCAACCCCGCCGCATGGCCCAGGGCCTTCTCAGGCACCGGCGCGGTATCCACGAACACCTTCACCTCGCCGCCACCTTCGGCAATCAACCACCGCGCCAACCGCTTGAGGCGTTTTTTCACCAGATCATGGTAATCCTTGTTTTGCGCATAGACCGAAATCGCACCCCGATCGGGATGGCCCAAAACCTCGGTCGGATCATGTTCAGGCGTATAGCTCTCGGCCAGCATGATCACCGACCGCGCCTCGGGCCACAAAGCCGACGGATCGCCCCGCCAATGGGTCCGTTCGGCCATCCACCCCATCTGTCCGTGATACCCGGAATCCAAAAACGCCTGCAACCGCGCGGGCACTTCCGGCACATCCCACGGCCGACAAATCCGACAGGACACAAACCCCTCACTCAATGCCTGAGCGACCACCTTGTCCTTTAAATCCGATCCGCTCTTCATCTGGCTAAAATATCCTCGGGGGGAATCGCGCCCCGGCGCGATGGGGGGCAGACAGCCCCCCTGCCACCCTATCAGAAATCCAGATCCGCGTAATGCGGCGGAGGCCGAAACCCCGGCACCTGATCCGCCAGTATAGACCGAAACGCAGGCCGAGATTTGATCTTGGCGTACCAATCCTTGACCGCCGCCGACCGGTTCCAATCCACGTCCGAGATATAGTCCAGCGCCGACAAATGCGCCGCGGCCGCGAAATCGGCCAATGTCATCTGGTCGCCCGCCAACCAACGCCGGTGATCTAGCAGCCATGCCATGTAGTCCAAATGATACTTGATGGCCTTGGCGCCCTCTTTGACATTCTTGCTGTCCGGGTATCCCTGGCCGGTCATCTTCTTGTTGACCCGCTCGTACAACAGTTTCGATGTCACCTCGTGATGAAACTTGTCGTCAAACCAGCCGACTAGCCGCCGGACTTCATACCGGGCTTCCGGTGTTTTCGGCATCAAAGCGGGCTCGGGGCGCGTTTCCTCGATGTACTCGCAAATGGCGCTGCTTTCCGCCATGACATGCCCGTCCAATCGCAGGACCGGCACTTTGCCTGCAGGGTTGCGGCGCAGGAAATCCGCGTCCTGTTCCCAGTATTTCTCTTCGGCCAGCTCGACCTCGATCTTCTTTTCCGCCAGTGACAGACGGACCTTGCGGCAGTACGGTGACAGGGGAACGTGAAACAGACGCGCCATGAGCTTCCAATCGAACCAGTGAATACCCCTCAGCTTTAGCCCCGAGTGGGTTCGGTTTTCAATCCTCGAAACAATCCGCGCGACCATCTGCGCGGATGGTGGCCGCCCCGTCCAGAATCGCAGCCGCACGTCTGCGGGTGCGCACCGACGGGTCGGTTACCGACCGATTTCGCGGGGATGGCAGGATCGCCGCAATCCGCGCCGCCTGAACCGAGGACAGTTTGGACGCCGGAACGTTGAAATTACGCTGTGCCGCTGCCTCAACCCCGAATACGCCATTTCCGGTTTCGGCGACGTTCAAATAAACTTCAAGAATACGTTGTTTGCTCCAGAAAATTTCGACGACCGGCGTCATCGAAGTTTCAAGCGCCTTGCGCACCCAGCTGCGCCCTTGCCACAAAAAGACATTCTTCACCACTTGCTGCGTAATCGTCGACGCACCTCGGGCACCACCCCCTTCAATCGCGTCACGAATAGCTTCGACATCAAACCCCCAATGGCGGCAGAAATTGGCGTCCTCAGCCGCTACGACTGACCGCGCCATGATCGGCGAAATCTGTTCGATGGGAACCCAGTCACGCTCGACCTTGCCCAATCTGCGCCATTCGGACCAGATCGTATGGGTCACCGGTGGGTTGACTACCGAATAGAGCCCAATCAGCGCCACTACAAACACCGCAATCGCCAATAGCCCACGCGTGACCCAGCGGCGAATCCGCATCACGACGTTGGGTTTGGCTTTCGACGCCTTCTTTTTCTTACCGCTTGTCTTGCGGACTGCTTTCTTTGCCATGCCACAGCTATACGACGTGTAGGTCTTGTTTGAAATGTCTGTTGTAGAGGTCCATGAATAAGAAAACCCGCGTACCGGAGTGGTACGCGGGTTTTGCAATTTGACTGATTGGCGACTTATTCTGCCGGAACGGCTTCAACCTCATTGGTCAGAGGATGGCTGAGCTTGTTCAGCATCTCTTTCGGGCAGACCTGCAGGAAATTGGCCTTTTCCACATCCCAATGTTGCAGGATATCAGCGGCCTTGCGGCTGAAGGTCTCAGACTGATGAGTTTCGATCAGCGTTTTCAGCTGGTCTTCCCAATGGTCCACCGTAACCGGGCAGGTCACCAGCGTTTCCATGTTCATCAGAGCCTGTGCCTTGCCTTCGGGATCGTACAGGTACGCCATGCCGCCGGTCATGCCCGCGCCAAAGTTGGCACCAATGTCGCCTAGAATCACGGCGACACCGCCGGTCATGTATTCGCACCCGTTCGAGCCACAGCCCTCGATCACCACTTTGGCGCCCGAGTTCCGAACCGCGAACCGTTCGCCTGCGCGGCCTGCTGCGAACAGGTGGCCATCGGTGGCGCCGTACAGAACAGTATTGCCGATGATCGTGTTGTCATCCGCCTTAAGCGGGCTGACCTGCGGTGGGCGCACAACGATCATGCCACCGGAAAGGCCCTTGCCAACATAGTCGTTAGCATCGCCAGACACTTCCAGCTTGAGCCCCGGAGCCGCAAACGCCCCCAGCGACTGACCGGCCGAGCCCTGCAATTTCACATGCAGGTGGTCGTCCTGGAACGTGTTCCGCATCCCGAAATTCTGCACGATATGGCTGGACACCCGCGTACCCACGGTCCGGTGGGTATTCTGGATCGCGTAGGACAGCTGCATCTTCTCGCCGTCTTTCAGGAACCGCGCCGCATCGCGCACGATCTCAGCATCCAGTGTATCGGGCACTGCGTTGCGATCCTTGTCACGGTCATAGACGATATTCTGCGCGCCATCGACGGTAATCAGCAGCGGATTCAGGTCCAGATCGTCCAGATGCGCCGAACCCCGGCTGACCTGCGCCAGCAGATCGGCCCGTCCGATGATCTCATCAATCGAGCGCGCGCCAAGGCTGGCCAGCAGCTCGCGCACTTCCTGCGCGTAGAAGGTGATCAGGTTGACGACCTTGTCGGCATTGCCGGTGAATTTGGCACGCAAGGATTCGTCCTGCGTACACACACCGACCGGGCAGGTGTTCGACTGGCACTGACGCACCATGATACAGCCCATCGCGATCAGGGCGGCGGTGCCGATACCGTATTCCTCGGCCCCCATCATCGCAGCCATCACGATATCGCGCCCGGTGCGCAGCCCGCCATCGGTCCGCAGGGTCACGCGGTCGCGCAGGTTATTCATCGCCAGAACCTGATGCGCCTCAGTGAGGCCCATCTCCCACGGCAGACCGGCGTATTTGATCGACGTCGCGGGCGACGCGCCCGTACCACCATTGTGACCCGAAATAAGGATAATATCCGCTTTCGCCTTGGCCACACCGGCAGCAATCGTGCCAACGCCCGAGGACGCCACCAGCTTGACCGTCACCTTGCAGCGCGGGTTGATCTGTTTCAGGTCATAGATCAGCTGCGCCAGATCCTCGATCGAATAAATATCGTGGTGCGGCGGCGGTGAGATTAGCGTCACGCCTTTGGTCGAATGGCGCAGACGCGCGATCAGGTCGGTGACCTTCATGCCCGGCAGCTGACCACCTTCGCCGGGTTTCGCACCCTGGGCGACCTTGATCTCAAGCTCCTCACACTGGTTCAGGTATTCGGCTGTCACACCAAACCGGCCCGAGGCCACCTGTTTGATCTTGGCAGACGGGTTGTCGCCATTGGGCTCGGGCACGAAATGCGCCGGATCTTCGCCACCTTCACCCGAGTCGGATTTCGCGCCAATCCGGTTCATCGCCACGTTCAACGTCTTATGCGCCTCGGGGCTCAGCGCACCCAGCGACATGCCCGGCGTGACAAAGCGCTTGCGGATCGAGGTGATCGACTCGACCTCTTCAATCGGCACCGGTTTGCCCAGCGGTTTGAAATCCATCAGGTCGCGCAGATGAATTGGCGGGTTCGATTGCATCTTGGCCGAGTATTGCTTCCACAGCTCGTAAGATGCGCGGTTACAGGCCATCTGCATCATGTGCATCGAGGTCGCTTCCCACGCGTGGGTCTCACCCGATTTGCGCGCCTTGTAGAAACCACCGATGGGAAGCACGTCCAGACCGCTGTCCCAGCCCTTGGCATGGATTTCCTCGGCCTTGGTCTGAATACCGGTCACACCGATACCGGAAATCCGGCTAGTCATGCCGGGGAAATACTCCGCCACCATGGCACGGCTAAGGCCCACGGCCTCAAAGTTTAAACCGCCGCGATAAGAGGAGATCACCGAAATGCCCATCTTGGCCATGATCTTCAGCAGACCTTGGTCGATTGCCTCTCGATAGCGTGCGACGTTTTCGGTCAGCGTGCCGTCCAGCAACCCGCGATCAATGCGGTCTGCCAGCGAATCCTCGGCCAGATAAGCGTTCACCACGGTCGCGCCACAACCGATCAGAACCGCAAAGTAATGCGGATCGACACATTCGGCCGAGCGCACGTTCAGCGAACAGAAGGTCCGCAGCCCCTGACGGGTCAGATGCGAGTGCACCGCGCTGGTCGCGAGAATCATCGG
This sequence comes from Ruegeria sp. AB6, assembly GCF_056542685.1. Lineage (NCBI taxonomy): Bacteria > Pseudomonadati > Pseudomonadota > Alphaproteobacteria > Rhodobacterales > Roseobacteraceae > Ruegeria > Ruegeria sp. AB6. The sequence continues at coordinate 26,205 of NZ_JBQGAD010000009.1, forward strand.
CATCGCCACGCGACCTGCGCCCGAACCCATGTCGGACAGCACCAGATGCCCCGCGCCCGAGCGCACGGCCTCTTCTGCCTCGGCTCTAACACGGGTCAAAGCGGCGCTTAACGCGCCCCGACCGGGTTCAAAGCTACAATCTATTTCCGCCAGCGGCGAACCGAGATTTTCTACCAGCTTGTCCCATTGGGTGTTGCCGACAAAGGGGCTGTCCAGCGTGATGATCTCGGTCTGGCTGCTGTCTTCGTCCAGCACGTTTTTCAGGTTGCCGAACCGGGTTTTCAGCGACATGACGCGGTATTCGCGCAGACTGTCGATCGGCGGGTTAGTCACCTGGCTAAAGTTCTGGCGGAAGAAATGGCTGAGCGGGCGGTATTGCTTGGACAAAACCGCCGATGGCGTGTCATCGCCCATCGAGGCCAGGGACTCTTTGCCGTCTTCAGCCATGGGGGCAAGGATTTGCTCCAGCTCTTCAACAGAATAACCGGCTGCGATCTGGCGCTTGCGCAGTTCCTCTCCGCTGAACTTCGCGGTTTCGGTCACGCCTGACAGGCTTTCATTCAGATCGTTGATCTTGCCAACCCATTCGCCAAAGGGCAGGGCACGGGCCAGTTTGTCCTTGATCTGCGTGTCGCGGTACAGCTTGCCACGCTTCATATCCACGGCCAGCATCTGACCCGGACCCAGCGCGCCTTTTTCCGTCACCGATGCCTCATCAATCGGCACCATCCCGGCCTCCGACCCGGCGATAACCAATCCATCACCCGTCACAACGTAGCGCATCGGGCGCAAACCATTCCGGTCGAGCCCGGCGCAGACCCAACGGCCATCTGTCATGGCCAACGCGGCAGGGCCGTCCCATGGCTCCATCACCGAGTTGCAGTAGGAATACATGTCGCGCCATGCCTGCGGCAGCTCAACCGCCTGCTTGGACCAGCTCTCTGGCACCAGCATGGTTTTTGCCATCGGAGCAGACCGGCCTGCACGCACCAGAACCTCGAAAACCGAGTCTAATGCGGCCGAATCCGACGATCCACCTGCGATGATCGGCTTGATATCCTCGGCATAGTCACCAAAGGTCGAGGACGCCATGCGAATCTCATGGCTCTTCATCCAGTTGATGTTGCCTTTCAGCGTGTTGATCTCACCATTGTGCGCCAGCATGCGGAAGGGCTGGGCCAGCCACCACTGCGGGAAAGTATTGGTCGAATAGCGCTGGTGATAAATCGCAAAGGCGGATTCGAAACGCTCGTCAATCAAGTCGGGATAGAAAACCGCTACCTGCTCGGCCAGCATCATTCCTTTATAGATGATCGAACGGCACGACAGCGACGCCAGATACAGGCCGGAAATTCCTGCCGCCAACGCCGCCTTTTCGATCCGGCGACGGATCACGTAGAGCTCGCGCTCAAAAGTGTCTTCGTCCACACCTTTGGAGTTCGAGATCAGGATCTGCTCGATTTCGGGCCGGGTCGCATTGGCCTTTTCACCCAGGCAAGTCACATCGACCGGCACGTGGCGCCAGCCATAGATGTAGTAACCCATGCGCAGCACTTCGGTTTCCACGATGGTCCGGCACTGTTCCTGCGCACCAAAGTCCGTACGGGGCAGAAAGACCTGACCGACTGCGATCAGCTCATCCAGATTGGGTTCGTGGCCGGTACGGCGAATCTGGTCATAGAAGAAGGGTACAGGGATCTGCACATGGATACCCGCGCCATCGCCGGTCTTGCCATCGGCATCCACAGCGCCCCGGTGCCAGATCGCCTTGAGCGCATCAATCCCCGCGTCGACCACCTTGCGCGACGGCTTACCGTCGACAGACACGACAAGGCCTACGCCGCAGGATGAATGTTCTTCCTCCTCGGAATAGAGACCGTTTTCAGCCATCCACTGACGTTTGGCTTCTTCGGCGCGCACCCAATCGGCATCATATTTGGTCATTGGCTGTCTCCTTCTTCCGAGGGGGCGTACATGGCCTCGACCTCGGCTTTGGTCATTTGCTTGCGTTCACCTGCGAACGCGTATCCTTCGGGCTTTTTGTCGAAGTAAAGTTCAAGTTTCAGCGTGTGGCCTGTATCCTGAAACAGGCCTGCCGCGATTTGCGTGTGTCCGTGCATTTCACCTGGAAGCGTGATCCGGTACCACAGCGCCGAGCCGCAGTCAGCGCAGAAGGCGCGCTCGGCCCAATCGGACGAGGTGAAGGTCTTGACCGGCCCAAGCGCGGCGTAGCCTTCTTCGGCCTGAAAAGTAACCAGCATCGAACTTGTCCAGCGTCGGCATTGGTCGCAATGGCACGCGCCCAGCGCATCGCGCGCGGGCGTCGCGGTCACCGTGACCGCGCCACACATGCATTGGCCTTGCAACTCGGGCATTTCGAGGCTCCTGATCGCTGGGTCTATTCGGCTGCGACTGCAGCCTTGGCGTTGAACCGGTCGATGATCGCATCGGCACAATCGCGCCCGTCGCGGATCGCCCACACGACCAAAGAGGCCCCGCGCACGATGTCACCGATGGCATAGACGCCGTCCATCTCGGTCTCGCCGGTCTGGAAGGCGGCCTTGACGGTACCCCAGCGTGTCACCGGCAGGTCGGGCTGGCCGAACAGGCTGGGCAGGTCTTCGGGCTCAAAGCCAAGCGCTTTGATCACCAAATCGGCGTCTTCGACATAGTCCGCGCCTTCGATCACCTCGGGGGCCTGACGGCCGGTTGCGTCGGGCTGGCCCAAGCGCATCTTCTGCACCATCACGCCTGTGACTTCGTCGTCGCCGGTAAAGCCCTTGGGCGCGCTAAGCCACTCAAACACCACACCTTCTTCCTCGGCGTTCTGAGTCTCGCGCTGCGAGCCGGGCATGTTCGCGCGGTCGCGGCGATACAGGCATTTGACCGACGTCGCCCCCTGACGGATCGAGGTTCGCACACAGTCCATAGCGGTGTCGCCGCCGCCGATTACGACAACCTTTTTGCCAGCAGCGTTCAGGCGACCATTGTCGAAGTCTTCAACCGCGTCGCCGAAGCTTTTGCGGTTCGAGGCCGTCAGGAAGTCAATCGCCTTCTCGATCCCGGCCAAACCGCTGCCCGGCATGGACAGGTCGCGCGACTTGTAAACGCCAGTGGCGATGATCACTGCGTCGTGCTTCCCACGAATTTCTTCGAATTTCGTGGCGTCGACGTCGCAATTCAGTTCAAATGTCACGCCACCATCTGCCAGCAGATCGTTGCGACGCTGCACGATGTCCTTTTCCAGTTTGAAACCCGGAATACCATACATCAACAAACCACCGGCGCGGTCATAGCGGTCATAGACCGTTACCTGAATACCGGCGCGGCGCAGCATGTCGGCAGCCGCCAGACCACCAGGACCCGCACCGATGATGCCGACGCTTTCGCTGCGCTCGGTGCCCGGAACAACGGGCTTAACCCAACCTTTGTCCCATGCGGTATCGGTGATGTATTTCTCGATCGTACCAATGGTCACGGTGCCATGGCCGGACTGTTCAATCACGCAATTGCCTTCACACAGACGGTCCTGCGGGCAGATACGGCCACAGATCTCGGGGAAGGTGTTGGTAGCCTGACTGGTCTGATAGGCCTCTTCCAGACGGCCAGTGGCGGTCAGGTGCAACCAGTCGGGGATATTGTTGTGCAACGGGCAATGCGACTGACAATAGGGCACACCACATTGGCTGCAGCGGCTGGCCTGCTCTTCCGCCTTGGCCGAGGCGAATTCGGCGTAAATCTCGTCAAAGTCTTCCTTGCGCGTGTCTGCGGCACGCTTTTCGGGCATGGCGCGATCGACTTGCACAAATTTCAGCATCGGTTGCTTGGCCACGGGTCAGACTCCATGAATTGGCTTGGTCGAGCTTCCATAAAAGATGCAAGATCAGATGAAAAGTCATAAATGCTGACCTATTTAGTAATTTCCAAAACAAAATTTCCAATGATGTCCAAAAACTTTGAAAAAATAGATCCGATTCGGACCTATAAGTGTCCTTTCCTTTTCAACGCAGCACTTATACCCATGAATCGCATAAAACACGTGGCAATGGCACGGGCAGGTTCATGAGTCTTTTTCAGCTGATTCTTGTGGCAATCATTCAGGGCGTCACCGAATTCCTGCCGATCTCATCCTCGGGCCACCTGATTCTTCTGCCCAGCCTGACCGGCCTGCAAGATCAGGGTTTGGCCATAGACGTAGCGGTTCATGTGGGAACTTTGGGTGCCGTGGTCCTGTATTTCTGGCCCGACGTAAAGTCCGCAGCGGCGGGGCTGCCCCGCGCGCTGCGCGGTAAAACGGACACTGAACAAGCGCGACTGGCCTTGGGGCTGATCGTTTCGACCATCCCGACCGTAATCCTTGGGGCGGTCCTGTTTCAAAGCGGACTCAGCCAATCCCTGCGCTCGATGGCGGTAATCGGATGGACCATGCTGGGCTTTGGGCTGTTGCTTTATTGGATGGATCAGAAAGGCCCGCAAACAAAAGAAGCCAAGGACTGGGGACTGAAAGATGCAGCCATCATGGGGCTGTGGCAGATGCTGGCGCTGATCCCCGGCACGTCGCGGTCCGGCATCACAATCACCGGCGCACGGCATCTTGGGTATACGCGGGAAGAGGGCGCACGGATCGCTATGCTGATGTCGATCCCGACGATCCTGGCCTCGGGCATCCTGCTGTCGGTCGATGTGATCAAAGAGGCCGACCTGCGGCTGGCCATCGACGGCGCCATCGCCGCCCTTTTTGCCTTTGCCGCCGCCTTGCTGGCGCTATCCCTGATGATGCGCCTGCTGCGCAGTGTCAGCTTTACGCCTTACGTGATCTACCGCGTTTGTCTGGGCGTGATCCTGCTGATCATCGCCTACAGCTAATCAGGTGCGCAGATTGTTGGCCGATCTCTGGATCTCGTCATACTGACCCGAGGGGCGGAACTTCCACAGATAGTCCGGAAGAACCGATTCCAGCGTGGCGGGTTCAATCCCCAGATCGGCAAAACCTTTGACCCCATCCGAGACCACATTGTCGCGCCGAAGGTTCTTTAGCTGATCGCGGGTCAGGATGTTGTTGGGGAACAATTGGAAACTGACGAACTTCACAATATCCAGAACGCCGGCCATTATCCGGGCCACAAAAAACGGCATCCCCAGAATGATGCGGCGGCGATGGATCACATCAAGCATCTGCTGCATGAGCGCGCGGAAAGATTTCACCTCGGGCCCGCCCAGCTCATAAATGCCAGCCTTGGCTTGTCCCAAAACGCCCTGCACAGCGGCTTTGGCTACATCATCCACATACACAGGCTGGAATTTCGTCTCAGCGCCCACCAGCGGCAGGAATGGCCCCATGCGGGTCATCCCGGCAAAGCGGTTGAAGAACTGATCCTCGGTCCCGAAAATGACCGAGGGGCGCAAGATCACGGCACCGGGCATATGTTCCAGTACGCCGGCTTCACCCTGCGCCTTGGTTTGCGCGTATTCGCTGTCCGAGTCCGCATCCGCGCCGATAGCCGAGATATGGACCATCGTCGCGATCCCCTGCTTGGCCGCAATCCGCGCGATCCGTTCGGCACCTTCGGCCTGCACGGCATCAAATGCGTTCTTGCCCAGCTCGTTCAGCACACCCACGCAGTTCACCACCGCATCCGCGCCCTGCATCGCTGCAGTGACCGAGGCATCGTCGCGGATGTTGCACAGAATAGGTTCGACCTGCCCGACCACGCCATAGGGTTTGACAAACATCGCCTCGTTCGGACGGCGCACCGCCACCCGAACACGCCACCCTTCGCCTGCCATGCGCCGCGCGACATACCGGCCGACAAACCCAGATCCGCCATAAATCGTGACCAGTTTTGACATAGAAGGGCTCCTGTTTTTAGGTCCAGATCCGATCTACCGCCCAAAAGGTCGCGGAACAAGGCGCAATAACGCCGCGTGCAAGGGAAAAACCCCACCATTCTCAGGGGTGTTCCGAATGCGGTCAAAAAACTTTCAAAAAACTTCCCGAATCCGGTTGACGCCCCTCGCCAGTGGGCTTAAACGCCCCTCCACGACACCTGCCCAGGTGGCGGAATTGGTAGACGCGCTAGCTTCAGGTGCTAGTGTCCGTATGGACGTGGAGGTTCGAGTCCTCTCCTGGGCACCACTTTTTCCCAAATAATTTCATATAATCAATCCACTGGGATATTTTGACTCCCCCAGTCCCCCAAATAGTCCCCCATTTGATTTGTGATGGATGAGCCGCTCGAAACTAAAGAATCTAATGCATCGGATGTCTCGGATTTTTTCAGTCCAACGTGAAGTTGACTATAAGGCGGTCGGTACCCACCTCATCACCATCCTGTTTCCGCGGCAAAGCTTTGGCATGCCCAAATGGAATGAGAAACATCGCAATCTTGATAGCCTTGTCATGATTGCCCTTATCAACCGCGCCTTTCAGCTGCCCAAACAAGTATTGCATCGGTTCAACGTAGTTTCGACGCGATGCTAAATCTTCGTACCGTTTCATACGGTTACGCTTCAGTTTGTTCTGCTTTGACATGCTAGGATTATAGCTAGCTAACGCATATTAGGAAAGAAGCGACATTCGTTCTGCCCGCAAAGCAGACCTTCGCGCTAAATGCAGCGAAGGTCTGCACTGAGCCCGAAGCAGACTCCGGTTCACGACACCGGGCCAACGCACGTTCAATAATTTGTCCGCGAGCCGAGATGGTCTGCAAGCTGATCAAAAACCAACCTGATCCTTCGCGCTGTTTGTAGCTCAGAGTGTGTGGCCAACCAGATAGGAAATTTGAATGGTTCGCGTTCGGGCAGAACACGCTCCACACCGGGTGTAAGGGCCGCCACATCGTCTGACATAACACTAATGCCGAAGCCTTGGCGCACAAGCTCCCATGACACTATCCCGCTCTGCGATCCAATCCGAAAATTCTTGCGGGTTACTTCGATGTCAGCCGGATTGAGAAATCCAATCATCGTGTCAACATCGCCAAAGCCGACGAAATCCAACTTAGCAAGTTCGTCTTCATTTCGTGGTCGCCCAACCTGTTCGAGGTATGAAGGGGCAGCGTAAAAATGTGCCGTCGCTTCTGCCACGAGCTTTGCAATCAGATCCGGCTGTGTCGGGCGCACATGCCGAATTGCGATATCTGCCTCGCGCCGCTGTATGTCTCGTATGTCATTTGCTGCGACAACGTCGATCTCAAGCCGCGGTGCCGCGAGCCTGATCTGTTTGAGAATAGGCGGTAGCTGATAGGCTGACATCACGTCGGACGCAGTGATCCTGACTTGCCCTTCAACTGCTTGTGACTGGCTTGTTGCGGTCAGAGAAATTCTGTTAGCGACATTTGCCATTTCACTGACATGCACCAAAAGCTCAGCACCGGCTGTTGTCAGACTAAGCGACTTGCCAACCCTTTCAAACAAGGTGACGCCAAGCGCCTGTTCCAGCGCGGCGACCTGACGACCGACGGTTGGCTGGGTCTGCTCAAGCACGCGCGCCGCGGCGGAAAACGAGCCTTCTTCTGCTGTTGCAAGAAAGGACCGAGCCTGGTTCCAATCGAAATTGATAGCCTTCCAATTCATGCATTAATGCATAACAGTTCTGCAATATCTGGCAATTTAATAAATCGGCGTTTTAAGATATTGGCTGCGGTGACAACAAAGGAAAAGAGAAACGATATGGCTGCATTGTCCAAAGATGCCGCATTTTGGAGCAAGATTTCGCGCAAATATGCGGCTGATCCTATCCGAAATATGGAAGGGTATCTGAACACGCTCGAACGTACAAAGTCCTACCTGAAAGCCGAAGACAGCGTGCTGGAAATCGGGTGTGGGACGGGGTCAACCGCGTTGCTACTGGCACCACATGTGGCTCAAGTCACTGCCTCCGATCTCGCACCGGGGATGATCGAAATCGCCAACGAAAAACTCGCTGAAGAAGAGCTGGAGAATGTAACGTTCAAAGTGGCCGAGGTTCTGCAGCACGATCCTAACGACGGTTCTTACGACGCTGTCCTCGCACATAATCTACTGCACCTTGTGCCCGATATGGGCCATGCACTCGAACACATTGCGACCCTTACAAAACCCAGTGGGGTATTCATTTCCAAGACCGTTTGCGCTCCAGAGAGTGGAGGGCTCAAATATGGCATAATCAGCCGAATAGCGATCCCGATTATGCAGGTGCTCGGGAAAGCTCCGTTCGTAAAATTTGTATCCGTAGCTGAACTCCAGCTCGCCATTGAACTTGCGGGCTTCGATATCGTCGAGACAGCGGATCAAGCCGGGTTATTGCCGAGCCGGTACATTGTCGCGAGAAAGCTGTAAAAAAGTATTCGCGCCAAAATTACGGTGCATGCAAGGGACAGCTCGGGCCATCAAATGAGAATAATGATGAAAGATGGGATTTCATTTGCACGCCTTTCGGAAATCGATCCGAATGACATTGCGGTTCATATGTCCGATCCCCGGGTAGCAGAGCATATGCCGCTTTTGACGTTCAAATGGAATGTTGACGTCGCAAGAGAGTTTATCGCCAAGAAGGAAGGCTACTGGGCACGGGACGGCCTTGGACATTGGGCGTTTTTGTCAGGCGGTCGGTTTGTTGGTTGGGGGGGCTTTCAAAAAGAAGGTGACGAATGGGATTTTGGGTTGGTTTTGCGGCCCGATGCCCTTGGACTTGGGAAACGGATTTCCAAAATGGCAATCGATTTTGCGATCGCTGACAAACGTATCCCCTTTGTCACGTTTCTGTTGCCACCAAGTCGAAAAAATCTGGGTGCGCTCCGGAAACTCGGCGCCAAACACATCGGCGAGATCGAATACGAAGAGGCTCAGTTTCTCAAGTTTCGCCTGGATACGGAGTGAACTCCGTTCTTCCTGATTTTTCCCGGTGGTGCGCCATACACCCGTTTGAAGGCCTTGTTGAACGCAGGCTCTGACAAGTATCCGATGTCAGCGGCAATCTGCGAGATTGGTTGATCCGTGTACACCAACCTTTCGCTGGCCAGGTGCATACGCCACGTTGCAAGATACTGGATTGCTGGAATGCCTACCAACTCAGTAAACCGCGCCGCGAAAGCGGATCTGGACATACCAGCAACCTCCGCGAGAGACCCGACTGTCCAAGCCACAGCAGGCGTTCGGTGAATTGCGACTATCGTGCGCCCGATCTGCGGATCTCGCGCAGCTTTTAACCAGCCTCGATCCGCATCGGGTGCGCTGTTCAACCAACGACGAATGGCCTCAATGACAACCACATCGGCCAGTCGCGTGATCACGGTTTCGCCGCCCGGTCTCAATTCCCGCGCCTCTTTCGCGATGAATTGCAAAGTTGCCTGTAGCCAGCTTCCGGCATCCTCTTCCCACGGGTCGATTTTGAGTACATCCGGAAGCAAACCCATCAACATATCACTGGCGGCGTGATCGATCCGGACGAGGCCATACATGATGCCCGTCTCCGCTCCACCACCACCGTACTCCAGTGTTTCATAGAGTTCGGTCACCTTGCGAATGGGCAACTCTTCCAGCGTCAAAAGCGGCGCGTCTTCTGAGCTAAAGAAACCGACCGGTGCTCCGTTGGTCATCAAGACCAGATCGCCTTTTTCGACCTCGAATGGGTCATCGTCACCGACCCTCATCAAGCACCGCCCGTGTGTGATGACCGCAAAGCTCAGTACGCTGGGAAACCCTGGGATGGATACGCCCCATGGTGCTGTCATGCGAGACTGGCAATAGAATGTGCCAGTGAGTTTCAGAAGATGAAGGATTTCCCCCAGCGGATCGCCGATCGGCTTTGCCAGCGCATCTGGGTCAGGGACATGTGGTTCAACCTTGTTCATGTCGCGACTTTGGCTGAAATTTGGCTCTTCGTCTATCCATTTAGGACGATTGGATAAGAATACTGGATTCTGAAGAATAGAACATCTCTATTGATTGCCTAATTTCGGGCCATCAACTGAACTCATGGAGATGACCAATGATACAGCAAACCATTCTCGTACTTGGCGCAACAGGCAAAACGGGATCGCGGATCGCGACACGTCTGGAAGAAAAAGGCCAGACAGTCCGGCGCGCATCGCGGAACAGTGAAACGCCATTTGACTGGGAACAACCGCAGACCTGGCCCGCAATTCTGGAAGGCGTCTCGTCTGCCTATATTTCTTACTTTCCTGACATCGCTTTTCCAGGCGCGGTTGAGCAAGTCGAAGCCTTCACAGCATTGGCTCGTGAAAAGGGATTACGGCGTTTTGTGCTGCTAACCGGGCGTGGCGAGTTTCATGCGGAACGAGCGGAAGCAGTCGTACGCAATTCCGGAGTTCCGTTCACTATCGTTCGTGCAGCATGGTTTGCACAAAACTTCTCTGAAGGGGCATTGCTTGGTCCGGTCATGGCAGGTGTCTTGCCGATGCCCGCCGGTGATGTACGCGAACCAATCATCGACGTGGACGACATCGCCGATGTTGCCGTAGCTGCTTTGACAGAAGAAGGACACGACGGCGAACTGTACGAGGTCACGGGACCACGCCTCATGACGTTTGCTGACATTGCCGCAGAGCTTTCGCGTGCCATGGGACGGACTGTGCAATACCTGCCAATTTCATTCGAAGACTTCCACGCGGAAATTGCCCATGCGAATGGCGAGATGATTGCTGATGTGATTACGGACATCGCGCGTGAAACGCTCGACGGGCGCAATGCGAACCTCGCGGACGGGGTCCAGCGTGCGCTTGGACGCGCGCCACGCGACTTCGCCGACTTCGCAAACAAAGCTGAAATGTCTGGCGCGTGGACCAAAGCCGCTTAAGCCAGGCCAAAGGACATTGGAGACAAACATGAAACTTGAACTTAGAGGCAGACTTATCTTGGGCATGTCCGGATTAACTGCATTCGCCATAGGTCTGGCCATCACTCTGGACCCACAGTCTTTCTACGCCAACTACGGCATCGTACTCTCGCCGCAGCCAAACCTGATGAGTGAGTTGCGCGCACCTGCTGCCAATCTCGCGGTACTTGGCCTGATCATTTTGTGCGGAGCATTTTACAAAAAGTTGGTCCAGGCCTCAGCCTTGCTTGGGGCTACGGTTTTCTCAGCTTTCGCCGTGGGCAGGACGATCAGTTTCGTCCTCGATGGTTGGCCATCCGAAAACATTCTTGCCGCATTTGCGATAGAGGTTTTGCTTGCGGTGTTGTGTTTGTGGGTTGTCGGTGGAAATGCGAAATCTGCAGCGCCGGCCTGAGACGGCTTTGTCCGCAAAACAGTCATTTGGCGAATTTCACTGAATGACCGCTTTGCGGACAAACCGCTGCTCCCATCGTCTAACCCAAAGTCGTCAGCCAGACTAAAGCGGACAATCGCTCAGAGGCGCTGCACCAATGGCCGGCTGAAACTAGCGCATCCTGAGTTCAGTGTAATTCTGTTTCAAGGTAAGATCGGCTTTCCGGCTCTCAAGAATGACATGTTCAGCATTGGGCAGGTCGTTGGCTTTAACGCGTTGCAACGCGGTATTCGTGTCAAAACCATATTTGATCCAGCGATGCTGAAGCCTGTTTTCGAGTTCTTCCATAGTTGGGCTGACAAAAACCGTTGCGGCATAGACGTCCGCCAGCGTTCTCCACGGGTCGCGATCTATAAGAAGGTAATTCCCCTCAACAACAACAGTCGGAGTGTCAGGGTGAACCGTAATCGCGTTGGCAATGGCTAAATCCATTTGGCGGTCAAATATGGGGTGAAAGGACTCAAGTTGCGAGGATTTCAACCCTTTGATTGCATTGCAAAAACCAATTGCGTTGAAGGTTTCTGGTGCGCCTTTTCTCGCCAACAAACCTCGCGCTTCAAGTATACGATTGTCCAAATGGTAGCCATCCATAGGCACCAGCGTGGCTAATGGAAACGCCGAGCTCTGTTGTGCGTTCAGCGATTGCACAACGGTCTCTGCCAAGGTCGACTTTCCGGACGCAGGAGGTCCTGCGATTGCGACAATCGTCCGAACCCCAACCTGCCTCCGAGAGGAGATCAGGTCGCACACGCGCGCTGCATCTTGCTCGATCACGCAGCGTCTTCTTTTGGTGGTTCTTTGGCGCCTGTCATAAACGCTACGGCATCGGACATCGTGTAATCCTTGGGATCAATTGTGCAGAGCCTTTTGCCAAGCCGGTGCACATGGATTCGGTCAGCTACTTCGAAGACATGTGGCATGTTGTGGCTGATCAGGATGATAGGAATGCCACGTGCGCGTACGTCTTGTATGAGTTCAAGCACCTTGCGGCTCTCTTTCACGCCCAAAGCTGCTGTGGGTTCGTCCATGATGATGAACTTGGTCGCAAAGGCGGCTGCGCGCGCAACGGCAACGCCTTGGCGCTGGCCACCAGACAGTGTTTCAACCGCCTGATTAATCGACTGTACGGTCATCAGCCCAAGCTCAGTAAGCTTTTCACGAGCAAAATTCTCCATAGCTGGCCGGTCTAGCTGACGCATGTACTTGCCCATGAAACCTTGTTTGCGTATCTCGCGCCCCATGAACATGTTGTCCGCAATTGAAAGGGCAGGAGACATGGCAAGCTGCTGATAAACGATTTCGATACCCATATTTCGGGCGTCTATTGGAGAGGTAAAGTTTACCTTCTTTCCTTCGATCAGAATCTCACCCTCATCTGGGATTGTGGCACCGCATATCGCCTTAACGATAGACGATTTGCCAGCGCCGTTGTCCCCGATAACTGCAAGGATTTCTCCTTTCAGCAGTTCAAAGTCGGAATGGTCAATAGCGGTAACGTGGCCATAGCGCTTTACGATACCACGCCCTTGGACGACTGGAGTTGCGTCTGACATTAGCCTGATACCTTTCTAATCCACTGGTCAACTGCGACCGCTGCGATGATGAGAAGACCGATGAGTAGAAAGGTCCACTGCGCGTCCGCGCCGAGCAACCTCAGCCCAAGTGTGAATACGCCAACGATCAAAGCACCGAACAGTGACCCCAGAATGGAGCCTCGCCCGCCGAACAGAGAGATGCCTCCGATCACAACAGCAGTGATACTTTCAATGTTGGCCAATTGGCCGGACGTTGGCGAGACTGATCCGATGCGCCCAATCAGAGCCCAGCCCGCGAAGGCACAGATCAGGCCAGACAACATATAGACGGACATAAGCGTTCGATGGACGTTGACACCTGATAGTTCGGCGGCCTCAGGATCATCACCCACGGCATAGACATGCCTTCCCCAAGCTGTGTGTTTTAGCGCGTAGGCCAATACGAAGATAAGGGCGAGCATGAAGATGACGCCAACAGTAAAGGTCGCTCCACCGATGCTGAATTTGGTTCCAAAAAACTGCAGGAAAGGTGCGTTCGCTTCGATATCCTGGCTGCGGATTGTCTCGTTTGCGGAGTACAGGAAGTTGGTTGCGAGAACGATCTGCCACATTCCCAGCGTGACAATGAACGGGGGCAATTTAACGCGGCTTACAAGCCAACCGTTCAGCGCACCGATCATGGTTCCTACTGCAAGCCCGCACACAACAGCAATTGGTACTGGAATGCCGTACCGGAACGTGAATTGCCCCATAATGACTGATGAAAACACCATGATCGCGCCGACGCTTAGGTCGATGCCAGCGGTGAGAATGACCAAGCTTTGCGCTGCGGCAACGATACCTACAATCTGAACCTGCTGGAGGATCAATGTCATTGCAAAGGGTGAAAAGAATTTTGAACCCAGAGCCAGGCCGAAAATCACGATTGCACCGACCAGCACGATAAGCGGGACAAAGGACGGGTTCACGTGGAGAAGGTGCTGTAACTTCCCTAGCACGCCGCGCCGATGATCTTCAAATTCCGCCACCGTTTCCGTTTTATTTGCGGCGGTTTCAAATCCCTGAGCGCCTCGGTTTGCTTCAGACATATCTCCCCCTTTTCGCGACTAGCATTGCGCCCACGAGATCAGTGTACAGGAAGTTTCGGTTTGCTGGTGAAAGGAATGATGGGGCGCGTGTGCGCGCCTCATCAATTAAGTCTGCGTTAGCCCCAGCAGAGTTCCAAACCTTCGGCGACTGAAATTGATTCCACGCCATCAACAGGCTGGTCCGTGATGAGCGCTACACCGGTATCGTAGAAGTCTTTGCCCGGTGTATTTTCAGGCTTAACGCCCTCTTCGGCCCATTTCTTTACAGCCTCAACACCAAGCGAAGCCATCAACAGTGGGTATTGCTGGCTTGTCGCACCGATTACACCGGCCTGTACATTTTGCACGCCGGGGCAGCCGCCATCGACCGAGACGATCAGCACATCGTTTTCGCGCCCAATTGACTTCAAGGCTTCATACGCACCTGCTGCTGCCGGCTCGTTGATTGTGTGAACCACATTGATCGTCGAGTCTTTTGCCAGAAGGTTCTCCATGGCGCGGCGCCCGCCTTCTTCGTTGCCGTCGGTCACGTCACTGCCAACCAGTCGGGCATCGGTCTCATCGCCGATAACATTTGGATCCGCTAGGTCCACTCCGAAACCGTCAAGGAAGCCCTGATTACGTAGAACATCCACTGTTGGCTGACTAACGTTCAAGTCCAGCGTCGCGATTTTGGCGTCCGCTGCCGCGTCACCCATTTTTGCCTTTGCCCATTGGCCAATTAACAGGCCTGCCTTGTAGTTATCCGTGGCAAATGTTGCGTCGGCAGAGTCAATCGGGCTCAGCGGTGTGTCCAAAGCAATTACCAGCAGGCCGGCGTCCCGCGCCTGCTGAACCGCAGGGACAATCGAGCTGGTGTCAGACGCCGTCAGCAAAATTCCCTTTGCTCCATCAAGGATGCACGTTTCAATGGCCTGAACCTGAGTTTCGTGGTCGCCGTCGATCTTGCCCGCGAAGGCCTTTAGAGTCATGCCAAGCTCTTCAGCTTTGGCTGTGGCGCCTTCTTTCATCTTTACAAAGAATGGATTGGTGTCAGTCTTCGTGATCAGGCAAACCGTCTCCCCGGCCGCTTGAACAGATGCAGCAGCGAGTGTGAGTACAGTCGCTGATGCAGCAAGCTTGAGTAGATTTCTCATGTTGTCCTCCCAGAAAGTTGTTTTTGTCCCGCGTGGCATGACAGCGAGACCCACCTCCATCCTCCAATGCAGGTTGCGTTCAAGCAAACCGCGATTCTAGCCTTCATGTCAATAAATAAATAAAGTTTATTTATTAATTTGCTTCGGCATCTTTTCATAAGAAAACAAGGGGTTTATGTTCAGGCTTATGGAAAGAGAAGCGCTAAAAACACTGACTGGCGGGGTAAGTCAAAGCGGGGTTCGCGATCACAACGAACGTTTGATTTTGACGGTTTTACAAAGGCATGGCCCTGCTGCGGGTGCCGAAGTCGCGCGACTAACGGGCCTGTCCCCTCAGACTGTCTCAATTATTCTTCGTAAGCTGGAAAAGGACGAGATTCTCAAACGCGGAACCCCTTTGCGAGGAAAAGTAGGTAAGCCCTCAGTCCCTATGGAGCTCAACCCGGAAGGCATCCTTTCAGTTGGGATGAAGATCGGGCGGCGCAGCGCCGATCTGCTTTTGATCGACTTTATGGGCAACCCGCGCCACCAACTTTCCACGACATACGATTATCCGTTGCCAGAGGTCATTTTTGGGTTTCTGGAGTCTGGCCTGCAAACACTTCTCTCTCGCGAACCTCAACGTCTTCGCGACCGAGTATGCGGTATCGGGATCGGCACCCCGTTCGAGCTTTGGAAATGGCATGATCTGTCCGGGCTCGCCGCCAAGAAATTCAGGTCATGGAAAAACGTGAATTTCTTCTCCGAGGTCGCCAAGTTCAGCGACTTGCCGGTTTTTGTGGTTAACGACGCAACGGCAGCCTGTCACGCGGAGCACCTTTATGGCCGCGGGGCTGAGTATCGTGATTACTTCTATTTTTTCATCGGCTCGATGATCGGCGGTGGCGTCGCATTGAACGGCACCGTATTCGAGGGCAACCAAGGCAATGCCGGTGCGCTAGGCGCTATGCGGACTACGGGCCCATTGGGTGAAAGCCAGCAACTGATCGACACAGCTTCGCTGTTCCTGCTCGAGGACAGATTGATCGAAGCAGGTGTAGATCCTGAAATTCTCTGGAAGAAGCCTCAGGATTGGAATAGCATCTCTCGCTATGTCGAACCATGGATCGGCACGACGGCTCAGGAATTGGCCAAGGCCGCACTGTCAATTTGCGCGGTCATCGACTTTGAGGCGATTTTCATCGACGGTGCATTCCCACCTGAAGTGCGGGAAGAGTTGGTCTCACGTGTTCGCCGATACCTAATCAACCAAGACAAACGCGGTTTAATTCCTCCAGTTGTAGAAGCCGCAGCGGTCGGGGAAAACGCCCGAGGCATTGGTGCGGCGAGCAGCCCAATTTTCCGCCAGTTTCTATTGAATACTAATGCTGGGCTTTCTGGGATGTAGTCTCAACTCATTGGCGGCAAACTTCCTAGGTAGGACGGAACCGCGACTCCTGCTCAAGGTGGCTGCCTTAGAACGGCCCATTTTCGGGCTGTTGCAGTGCCGTAAGGCAAATAGCAACTGAGGACTGCTTTGCGCCTGCTGCTGAGCATTCCAATTTCACCTAACTGCGCATAGCAAAAATCCATACGAAGCGTAGCTTCGGTAGAGAAGGGCTCAGAGCGTTGATTGAAGCCATTTTCGCGAACGTCCTTTTCTCTGCTTAAACCCGCCGTTCGCCCGCCATTTCGCACAACTTATGACAGCGAGAGCGCGAGCCCGAGGGCTTTGCCCGGGCTCGCGCTCTCGCCCCTGTTGCAATGGTTCAAGCAACGCGCGAGATGCGAGTTTATCTATAGGGACCTCGCGCCAAACCTCGCGCCCGCGAGAAACCGCGATCTCGCGCGTTTCTCGCGTATCTCGCTCACGTTTAAACAAGCCAAATCCAATCTCTGTTTGTTCCTACGCGACCCGCAGTCTGCAGTGCATCTATCATCCGGGTAATTTCTCGTTTTTGGTCGCGATCGCGCGATGCTTTGGAGATGCCCAACTTCGAAGCGTACGCAATGAGCTCCTCCTGGTTAACAATCCGGTGCATTTCCGGTTCGGGCCATTCTTCGCCTCCGGGATTCCAGCTGCCATGCTCATCGATGTAGAGCGAAAGAGCCTCAATGAGATTTTGCTGTTTGTCGGGCAGTTGTACCGCCGCGTCAGCAGTTTCATGCGGTGAGTTGGGCATCGGCTCGATATAGCATGACGTGACATGCTCCCCGTCGCTGTCGAGACCCAGCGCCACCTGCTGGAGTTGGCCTTCAAACTTTCCACTGCAGTTTGAATATCGCTTTCTGGCCAGCGGGCCGCATATCCAAGTTTGACGGGTTTTGGCAGCAATCCGGCCTTGGCATGTCGCCAGATTGTAGCTTTGGACAAGCCAAGGCGCTCGGCAACTTCGCGGTCAGTTAAAAGTCGATCGGTCATTCAATACCCCGTTTCATTTGACGTTACGGGGTAAGAATGCGTGAGCCCATGGCTTCAAGTCACGGTCAATAAAAGGCTGAATAAATGTCCGCTTCTGCTAGAGGCCATCGGTGTCTTCTTTCGAAATCCTATCTCGCAGGCGTTCCAACACTTCGTCTAGCTCAGCTTGCTTCTTTCGCGATCGTTCCCTTTGCCTACGCTCGGTGCGCTCACTGACTTTGAGCCCGTTCGGAGTAAAAGAACCTTTGGGCCTGCCCCGAGGTTTCCGCAACTCTTTTGGGGTGTCTGCCTTTAGACTTAACACGGCAATGTAGAGCGCGGTTTGCGCTTCAACCTTTGCGCCAATATCCGATAGTTGCTCTAATAGTAGGAGAGCCGCTGAAATGTCCGTCCGAGCCAATTCGCGCAGCTCTCCGTCGTGTCTCATTTTCCATGCGCCAAGCTGCGGATTACAATTTTTACTGTTCATCCCCGCACCCCATTGATCGACACAACATCGGCCTCGCCTTGGCCTGTTACGTGATCAGCCCACGCCGCCATTAAAACGCGACGCTTCTCAATCAGGTCGGATCGCTGATACGCCCGCTCCACCGCATTGCCGACAACGTGACCAAGTGCTGTTTCAGCGACTTCGTACGGCTGGCCGGTTTCCTCGGCCCACGTTCGCAAACTCGATCTGAACCCGTGCGGGCGGGCTGCCATGTCCCGGTCACGCATGAGTTTGCTCATCGTCATATCGCTGATCGGTTTTCCGCGCTGCCCCGGAAACAACACTTCACTACCGTGACGCAGAGCATCCTCTACGACCATCACAGCCTCGTCGGTCAGTGGTACTCGAAAATCTCCCGTCGCACCTTTGCGACTCTTCACAAGCTCGGCGGGGATCGTCCAGATGCGCGCGCCTAGATCGATTTGATCCGGTCTTGCGTGGCGGATCGGGGCAGATCGCACTCCGGTGAGGATCAACATGCGTAACGCGAGCTCAGTGGCACCCTGACCCAGCGATGCATAGAAACCCGGCACCTCTTGCCACGGCAGAGCCGGAATGCTCTTCGCTTTATGCCGTTGTTTGCCGAGAAGAGCGCGGGCCTTGTCCACCGCCTGTAAATCCACATTTAGGCCCAAAGCGGCTGCATGCTTCAAAACGAGATTCAGGCGGTTCGCAGCTTTGCGAGCCGTCTCCGCCTTTTCATGCCAGATCGGCGCCAGCGTGTCTCGTACAGAGATCTGATCCACCTCAGCGATGGGCATCTTTCCAAGCTTGGGCAAGATATGGATTTCCAACGGCGAGAACCAGCGTCCCGCAGTTCCATCGCCCTTCAGTTCTGCCTTGCGGGCCTCAAAGCAATCCTGTGCCACATCCCGAACAACGTGCAGATTACGGATGGCTTCCAGCTTCTCTGCTTCGCGCTTGGCTATAGGATCGATACCGCGCTTGGTCTGTTGCCTGTACTCGGTCGCCATTTCTCGCGCAGCCTTCAGGGAAACATCGGGGTAGGGACCAAGGCCCATTTCCCTGCGCCTGCCGTGTATCGTGAAACGAAATACCCAAGCAGCCGTGCCATCCTTACGCCGCACAAACCGTAGATCACCCGAACAGGCGCATTCGATGTGCCAGCGGGCCGTCATCGACTGGTTCTGTTGGGCACACCGAAAAGCGACGATGTAGGCTACCAAATCGCGACAATGCAGTTTCGCGCAGATGGATTAAGTCAAACGGCTCTGATCTCACGCTACGCAGACGTGCCTTGGCGAGACTATGTCGGCGAGGCCGTCAAACAGGTAGAAGAACGTATCGAAGACATAGAATCTCGAATCCAAGCGGTCGAGGATCAGGCTGACACCGCCCGATTGAAGGCCCAAGCTGCCGGTCACACGATTGCGTTCCTCACCAATCTGGGGCGTAACGTAGGCTCGGCCGAGTCGGATCCCGAAAACCTGCGCAGCATTGCCCGCATGGTTGGCGACGAAACCCTTGATGCTGAAAACACCGCGCAGGCAGCAGAACTTGAGGCGCGAGAAACTGAAACCCAACTGGCAGAGCTTGAGGCCGATTTGGAAACGGCGCACGCTGATCTGGCCGCGCTTGTGCCGGAAGCGGATGAACGTACCTTTATCGCCGTAGATGTTATTGCCGAAGAAGATACAAACGGAACACTATCGCTGTCATATCTCACTTATGAAACTGCATCATGGCAACCGGCTTATGTCTTTGATCTGAAAACCGGAAATACCCCGAAGGTGCAGATCAAACGCAGCGTCTTTGTGGCTCAAACGACTGGTGAAGACTGGAACGACATCGCCCTGAGCGTTTCCACACTGCAACCCGACGATCAAAGCACTGCGTCTAGGATTCGAACCAAACGCCGCTCTATCCGTGAAAAACCCAAAACGTTGGAAGAACCGGTCGTAGAGGCCCCGGTTGTGGTCGAAGAAACCGCGAGAAGTTGGAACCCGAGCGCCGCGTCAGTCCAAGGAACGGGCACGACCTATACGCTGCCAGTGCCGATCTCGATTTCCAGTGGATACGGGGCCGCCGAACTGGAACTGGATAGCATGTCTCAACCTGCAGAACTTTTTGCCTTGGCCAACCCAAGCAGGGACGACACGGCTTATCGTACTGCGCGTTTCACGAATCCGTATGCACAAAACCTAATCTCCTCGGAATATGCCAGATGGCATGTCGATGGCGTTCTGGTCGCAATCGATGCCAGCCCCGAAATCGGACCTCGTGAAGAGGTGGAATTGGGATTTGGTCCTCTTTATGCTCTGACTTTGAAGCACCAAATCCTGGGACGGCGCAGTGGTGACGTTGGGTTGATATCACGCTCGAACGAAAGAGTTGAACGCGCTCAAATTCACATCGAGAATCTCTCGGACCAAACTTGGCCCCTACGTCTGCTCGAGAGCGTCCCCTTTTCCGAACAGGATGATCTGAATATCACCTGGAGCGCAAATCCCAGCCCTGCCGAAGAAAATGTCGATAACCGGCGGGGAGTTCTGGCGTGGGAAATGGAGTTGGCCCCCGGACAGGCAGAAACCATTCAAATCGAGACAGAACTAAACTGGCCCGAGGGTATGATCCTACGGTGATGCAGTTGCGTAAAAAAGAAGGGCCTGACCGGCCCTTCACATCGCATTGCTCCTATCGAAAATCAAACAACCACGAACTTCTTTTCGTGCGGGTCATAGCATTGCAGCCCGCCCTCTCCGATATCGGTCCACAGACCGTGCAGGCTCAGTGATCCGTCCTCGACTGCTGACGCAATGAACGGAAAGGTCAGCAGGTTTTCAAGTGAGGCAACAACCGCATGCCGCTCGAATTGGCGTGCTTGGTCCGTGCTGTCCTCGATATCGGCCACCAGATCGTATTTCGGCTTGAGGATGTCCATCCAGCGCCCGACAAAACTGTCCTTGGCTTCAAGCTGAGGGGCCTGACCCTTGCACATGTCGATACAGCCCTGAACGCCGCCACATTGCGAATGGCCCAACACGATCAGATGCGCCACTTTCAGCGCGGTCACGGCGTATTCGATGGCGGCGCTGGTGCCGTGGTGATCTCCGTCCGGGGCGTATGGGGGGACGAGGTTGGCGATGTTACGGTGAATGAAGAAATCGCCCTGATCCGCGCCGAACATCGACGTCACGTGCACCCGGCTGTCGCAACACGAAATAACCATCGCGCGCGGGCGCTGACCCTCGGTCGCGAGACGCCGGTACCAGACCTGATTTTCGGAATAGGTGGTGGCTTTCCAGCCGTGATACCGTTTGACCAGATAGCTCGGCAGAGGTTTGGCGCGTTCCATTCTTACGTCCTTAGTCTTGTGTCTGACGAGTGCTGTAACCCAAATTCACCGAAAATTCGAGCCATTATCCCGCAGCACTGCAAGGTTTTGCAAAGGAATTTCACGCCACAGTAGGGCCACACCGTGGGGGTGCAAGGAATTGGGGTGAATGTGGTGGAAAAGATAGTCACGCTTGAACACAAGGAATCCGTCCGCTTGGACCCGGAGCGTCTGAACGGATTGTGCGGACAGTTGGGGGATCAGAATGCATTGGACGTGTTGTGTCGCACGGTCGAGGAACTGGCCGTGCGCCTGTCAAATTGCGAACGCTACTGGCGGCGGCGCGACTGGGTGAGCTTGCGCAAATGCGCGCGTTCTCTGGTGGCGATTTCCGAACAGGTTGGGATGAACGCTTTGGCGCGCGTAGCAGGGGACGTGGCGCATAATGTTGATGTCGGCGATGCCGTGGCCACAGGGGCAACACTGTCACGTCTGATCCGTGTGGGTGAAAAATCGCTGACCGTGATCTGGGACCAGCAGGATCTTTCGGTCTGACGGGGCTTGCGGACGGATCGTGGGTGACTAGGCTGGGCGCAATTCGAACCAGTTGAGATCGCCATGACCCTGTCTTTTGCCCCCGCCTCTGACCCGTCCCTGCCGCTGCATGTGATCGCGCAGTCCGATCTGGAAAGCTGGATTTCGGATCAGCCCGGTTCCGTGGCGACTTGGGTGGAACACAGCGGGTTCACAGCCGGTTTGGGTCAAACGCTATTGATCCCTGATGCAGACGGCGCGCCGTCCATGGCGCTGGCGGGTTACGGCAAACCAGCAGGGCGGGCGCGCAAACGGTTCCCACTGGCCGCAGCGGCCGAAGCGTTGCCCAAAGGCACCTATCGCATTGCCTCGGGCCTGTCGGATGATGTGCTGGAGACCGAGTGCCTAGGATGGTTGCTGACCGGATACAGTTTCGACCGCTATGCTAGTCAATCCGCCGCCAAAGCGCGCCTCGTCGCACCGGATGGCTTGGATGTCGCCCGGTTAGAGGTTCTTGCCAAGGCCGAGGCGTTGATCCGCGATCTGGTCAACACGCCTGCGTCGGATATGGGGCCGGACCAGTTGCAGGCTGCATCTGAGGCGCTGGCGCAGGAATTCGGTGCCTCCTGTTCGGTGATTGCAGGCAATGACCTGTTGGACCAGAATTTTCCCATGATCCACACGGTGGGTCGTGCCGCCGCGCAGGCGCCTCGGCTGATCGAGATGAACTGGGGCGACGCAGGACCGAAACTGACTCTGGTCGGTAAGGGTGTCTGTTTCGATACTGGCGGGTTGAACCTGAAACCCGGTTCCTCAATGGGGTTGATGAAAAAGGATATGGGCGGGGCAGCCAACGTGCTGGGGCTGGCGCGGATGATCATGGCGCTGAACCTGCCGCTGCAACTGCGTGTTCTGATCCCAGCGGTTGAGAATTCGGTGGCTGGGAACGCTTTTCGACCCGGCGATATCCTGACCTCGCGCAAGGGTCTGACGGTCGAGATCAATAATACCGATGCCGAAGGGCGTCTTGTTCTGGCGGACGCGCTGGCGCTGGCGGATGAGGGGAAACCAGACCTTGTTATTTCGATGGCGACGCTGACCGGGGCGGCGCGTGTGGCTGTTGGTGCCGATCTGGCGCCCTTCTACACCGACAGCGACACGGCTGCCGACGCCTTGACCCACGCGGCGCGCGCAGCTGCCGACCCAGTCTGGCGGATGCCCTTCCATGAGCCTTACGAAGGCATGATCGAACCCGGCATCGCCGATCTGGACAACGCCCCTGCGGGTGGATTTGCCGGGTCGATCACTGCCGCCCTGTTCCTGCGCCGTTTTGCGGTCGACAGTCCCTATGTACACTTCGACATCTATTCGTGGCAGCGCAGCAAAGAACCCGGACGCAGCAAGGGCGGGCTGGGTCAAGGCCCACGTGCCCTTTTGACCGCCCTGCCCGAGATGCTGGGCCTATGACCCAACACCGCATCATACAGCCGGTCGTCGATCTGATGCGCAGCCCAGATGGGCCCCGGGATCGGCAACTTTTGTATGGGGATACGGTCGCAGTCACTGATACAGTAGAGGGTTGGAGCCGGATCACATCAGACAAGGACGGTTATCCGGGCTGGGTCCGGTCGGGCCAGCTTGGCCCGGACACCCCCGCAACCCATTGGATTACCGCCCCAGCCACCCATGCTTATACCCAAGCGGATATGAAAAGCCCGGACATCGCGTCACTGAGCTTCGGCGGCAGGATAGCCGCCCGGTCCGAAGTGAACGGGTTTCTGGAAACCGAACTTGGTTTCATTCCCGCCATTCACGCCAAACCCATCGGCGTCACCCTGACCGACCCGGTCGCCGTGGCCGAGCTGTTTCTGGGCACACCGTATCTGTGGGGCGGCAACAGCCGCAGCGGGCTGGATTGCTCGGGCCTTGTGCAGGCCGGATTGCTGGCCTGCGGGATGCCTTGTCCGGGTGATAGCGGAGATCAGGAACGCGCGGTCGGGCAAACTCTGCCAGACGGAACTCCGCCTCAACGCGGTGATTTATTGTTCTGGAAGGGCCATGTTGCGTGGGTCTATGCCGAGGACATGCTTCTGCACGCCAATGCCTTCCACATGGATGTGACCTTTGAGCCGATGGAGCAGGCCATCGCGCGCATCAAGGATCAGGGCGACGGGCCTGTGACCAGCCACAAAAGGCTCTAATCAAGGTCAACCGAACGGATCAGCTTGCGTTCCAGTACCCGCAGCACAGTGCGCAAGTCCTGGCCGCGCTTCAGGATGCGGCCATCCATGCCGATCACCGAATACATCCCCTGTTTCTGCCGCAAACGCGGGTGCTTTTCGACCCGGTATATCGGGTGTTCGGCCGTGCGGCGAAAGATCGAAAACACCGCCATATCGCGGAGGTTGGAAATGCCGTAGTCCCGCCATTCTCCGGCGGCGACCATCCGTCCATAGACGGACAGGATATGGGACATCTCGTGGCGGTTGAAGGCGACGGGCATCTGGGCCGAGTTACCAGAGAACCGGCTGGGAGGCTGCATGTTCATACCCCAAGCCTTGCCGGAAAACGCATCTGAATCAAGCCCACGCAGCGCAAGGTGTGGTAATTTTGAAGCGCCCTAGCGTCTGCGACCCACTTGTCGGCAAATCAGAATGACCGGCAGTAGTCCAACAGCCAGAATGACCAGCGACGGCACCGCAGCCCCCTCAAGCCGTTCGTCCGAGGCCAGCCGATAGGCCTGCACCGCCAGTGTGTCGAAGTTGAACGGGCGCATGATCAGGGTCGCGGGCAGCTCTTTCATCACGTCCACAAACACGATCAGCAGCGCGGTCAGCAGCGATGGTGTCAGAATCGGCAAGTGCACGCGGCGCAACGTGCCCAGCGGGCTTTGCCCCAAGGACCGAGAGGCCGCGTCCATATTGGCGTGGACTGTGCTTTGTCCGCCCTCATAGGCACTTAGCGCAGCGGCCAGGAACCGGACCATGTAGGCCGCAACCAGCAGCCAGATCGAGCCGGTGACAAGCAACCCGGTCGAGATATCGAAAGTCTGCCGCATCCACGCATCCAGAGAATTGTCGAAACTGGCAAAGGGCACGATCAGTCCGACTGCGATAACTCCGCCCGGCACCGCATAGCCCAGCCGCGCCATATACCCTGTGCTAGAGGATACCCGACCAGGCCGAAGCCGTTGAAAGAACCCAACGCAGATCGCAGCAAAAACCGTCACAATCGCAGCCGTCCCTGCCAAAATCAGTGAGTTTTGAATGAACCCGATATAGCGTCGCGACAGCAGGTTTTGTTCCGATTCCATCCCCATCTGAACCAGGATGAACACAGGCAACAGGAACCCCAGCAACACCGGGATGATACACAGCGTGAACGCCGCTGCCGCCTGCCATCCCTTTAATTGGGCCGAGGGCAGCGCGGCGTGGTTTTTGCCCGCCTGATAATATTTCGCTTTGCCGCGTTGCATCCGTTCAGCCACGGCCATGACCAGCGCAAAACCCAGCAGGCACAAAGCCAGTTGCGCGGCGGCAGCGCGGTCTCCGATAGAAAACCAACTCGTGTAAATGCCAGTGGCAAAGGTCTGCACGCCAAAATAGGCGACGGTGCCGAAATCTGCGATGGTCTCCATGATCGCCAGCAACACGCCCCCTGCAATCGCCGGGCGCGCCATTGGCAACGACACGCGCCAGAATGCGCCCCAAGGGCTGTTACCCAGCGCGCGGGCCGCCAGAAAGGCAGTGGCGCTTTGCTGCAAAAAAGCCGCGCGAGCCAGCAGATAGACATACGGGTACAGCACGAGGATCAGCATAACCGCCGCGCCTTCGGTCGAGCGGATCTCGGGGAACCAATAGTCGCGCGGACCCCAGCCGGTCATGTCGCGCAGGGTGGTCTGAACGATACCGGGGTGGTCCAAAATAAACGTATAGGCATAGGCCAGAACATAGGCCGGAAAAGCCAGCGGCAGCACCAGAGCGATTTCCAGAAACCGAACTCCGGGAAAGCGCGTCATCGTTACCAGCCACGCCGCACCGACACCGATGGCAAACGTCCCCATCGCCACCAAAACAACCAGCACCGCAGTGGTCAGCGCATAGCCCGGCAAGACCGTGTCCATCAGGTGCGAGATCGTGTCCGTCCCGCCCGTCACCGCCGCCAGAACAACTGCGAGCATAGGCAGCAGACAGGCCGCCGCCACCAGACAGGCTACGGTCGCCACCAACCGGGTGCCCAACGCGCCGCGATTGCGCGTTCCATGTTCTGAGAATTCGACGTCGGCCATGATCCTGGCTTGTTACTGGCTAAGGCGCAGGTTTCGTCTTTAATCGACCAAAACGGTCGGAAACACCAGTGGGCAGGGATACAAATCTGCGGCACATACTGCCGCAGACCTGCTTGGCCTCATTCGTAAACGCGCTGATCCTCGATCACCAGCCCGTCCTTGGGCAGTGATCCCGGCGCGACGACCTCGATCGCGCCTTTCAGTTTCAGCAGCTCGACAACCGATTTGGCATAGGCCATGTCATCGCCACCGGGGCTTTCGATCTGAACGGTCATCATGTCCATCTCACCCTGACGGGCGGCAATGACGCGGGCTTTGACGATCTCGGCATGTTTATCGACCAGCGCGGCCACCTGTTCGGGGCGCACAAACATACCCTTGATCTTGGTGGTCTGATCGGCGCGGCCCATCCAGCCCTTGATCCGTGCATTGGTGCGCCCGCAAGATGACTGGCCAGGCATGATCGCCGATAGATCGCCCGTCGCGAAACGGATCAGCGGATAGTCGGGGTTCAAAGAGGTCACGACGACCTCACCCACTTCACCCTCTGCCACTGGGGTTCCAGTGCCGGGGGTCACGATCTCGACAATGACATGTTCGTCGATGATCATCCCTTCCATGGCGGGGCTTTCGTAGGCGATGTTACCCAGATCGGCGGTCGCATAGCATTGCAGGCACGAGATTCCACGATCCGCGTATTCCTGCCGCAGTGACGGGAACAAGGCCCCGCCCCCTACGACGGCGGTGGTGAAATGAAGCTGGACGCCCATCTCATCCGCCTTGTCCAGTATGACCTTCAGATAGTCCGGCGTCCCGGCATAGGCGGTGCAGCCTACATCGCGCGCCGCCGTCACCTGCAGCTCGGTCTGGCCGGTGCCTGCGGGCAAAACAGCCGCCCCGACCGCGCGCGCGCCGCTTTCAAAGATCATACCCGCAGGCGTCAGGTGATAGCCAAAGCAATTCTGAACGATATCGCCCGGCCCTACACCAGCAGCGTGCAGGAATCGGCCCATGCGCCACCAGTCGGGATCGGTGCTGCCCGGTTCATAGATCGGGCCCGGAGATTGAAACACATGGTGGAAATGCCGTGCGGGTTTGACGGTGAACCCCCCGAACGGAGGGCGCGTCGCCTGCGCCTGCGCCAAGTCTGATTTGCGCAGAACCGGTAGTTTGGGCAAGTCCTCAACCGATGTGACACCATCTGTCTCCACATCCGCCAGATGCGTTTGAAAACCGGGGGCAGACAGGGCCCGTGCAAGTTGTTTTTGTAGCGCCTCGGCCTGATCGACGGCGCGTTTGTCGGCTGATCGGGTTTCGAGTGCGTCGAAATAGGTCATCGCCAGATCCTCCATCCGCTTACAGCCACCTCTTGCGGCGGCGATAGGACCGCACATCGCGGAAGCTTTTGCGGCCCTCATCCGACATACCGAGGTAGAATTCCTTCACATCCGGGTTTTCGCGCAGTTCCGCCGCCGGGCCATCCATCACCACACGACCCGATTCCAAGATGTAGCCGTAATGCGCAAACCGCAGCGCCACGTTGGTGTTCTGTTCGGCCAACAGGAAGGACACACCCTCTTTCTCGTTCAGGTCCTTCACGATTCCGAAAATCTCTTCGACCAGCTGCGGGGCCAGACCCATCGAGGGTTCGTCCAGCAGGATTGTCTCGGGCCGCGACATCAATGCGCGCCCCATGGCGACCATCTGTTGCTCACCGCCCGAGGTATATCCAGCTTGAGATTTGCGGCGTTCGGCCAGCCGCGGGAAATAAGAATAGACAAGCTCAAGGTCTTTCTGGATCGCAGCCGCGCCATCCTTGCGGGTATAGGCACCGGTCAACAGGTTTTCCTCGACCGTCAGGTGTTCGAAACAATGGCGGCCTTCCATCACCTGGATGACGCCCTTTTCAACCAAATCCGCCGGATCGCTTTCATGCACGCTGGTGCCGCGATATTTGATCGTGCCTTTCGTCACCTCGCCGCGTTCGGAATGCAGCAGGTTCGACACCGCCTTGAGCGTCGTCGTCTTGCCAGCCCCGTTTCCACCCAGCAGCGCGGTAATACCGCCCTTGGGCACGGTCAGGCTGACGCCTTTGAGGACGAGGATCACGTGATTGTAGATCACCTCGATATTGTTGACCTCAAGCAGGGTTTCGGTCTGCACTTCGGTGTTTTGAGCCGCATCCAGCATCAGCGCGTGTCCTCAAGCCTTGTGTTTAGGTCGGGACGGCGAGAGCCCGCCGCCCCGTGTTTCAGATCACCGGATCAGCAGCGCGAACCGATGTTGTTTTCCGACGCATATGCACCCGAATCCTCGTTGATCAGCGGACCGATCACGTCGCCATCGGTGGCTTTGAACTCGGAAATCAGGCTCCAGGTCTTGTTGGTCGCATCCCACTGGGTCACACCGACCAGAGCGTCGCCGCCGTGGTTTTCACACGAAACCGAGAAGGTCGGGCCAAAGTTTGGCAGGCCCAGTTCGGTCATTTTGGCTTCGGTGATTTCCAGCGCTTCCATGCCGTCGCGCATCATCGCAGGGGTGATGTCGGCGGTGCCGTGGATTTCCTGCGCTTTCTTGGCAGCTTCGGCAGCCAGCATTGCGGCATAGAGGCCACGGTTGTACAGAACCGTACCCACCTGATCGCCCGCGCCAGCGGCTTTACCGGCATCGACGACATATTTCTGCAGGTCATCAAAGACCGGGAAATCGGTGCCCACATTGTGGAAGGTCAGCGCCTTGTAGCCATTCGCAGCTTCACCCGCTGGCAGCACGTCGTTTTCCGAGCCCGACCACCAGATGCCGATGAAGTTTTCCATCGGGTAACGGATGTTGGCAGCTTCCTGCACCGCCACCTGGTTCATCACGCCCCAGCCCCACATCAGGACGAAATCGGGACGATCACGGCGGATTTGCAGCCACTGCGACTTCTGCTCCTGACCAGGATGATCCACCGGCAGGGCAACCAGCTCGAACCCGTGCTTGGCAGACAGCTCTTCCAGCGTGCGGATCGGTTCCTTGCCATAGGCCGAGTTGTGGTAGACCAGCGCGATTTTCTTGCCGCTCAGGTCGCCATTGTTGGTATCCAGCAGGTAGTTGATCGCGCCCGAGGCTCCATCCCAGTAGTTCGCAGGATAGTTGAACGTATGGCTGAACACATCGCCGTTTTTGGCCGAGGTGCGCCCATACCCCATCGTGTGCATCGGTATGCCATCTGCGGTGGTTTTGGGGATCAGCTGATAGGTGATACCAGTCGATAGCGGCTGATACACCAGCGAGCCTTCGCCCTTGGTGGATTCATAGCATTCCACACCTTTTTCGGTGTTATAGCCGGTTTCGCATTCGATCACCTTGGTCGCCACGCCACCAATACCGCCATCGCGTTCATTCAGCAGGGTAAAGTAATCAGCATAGCCATCCGCGAACGGGATACCGCCCGCCGCATAAGGCCCGGTCCGATAGCTGAGCGACGGGAATACGAGGTCGGCCATAACCGGACCTGCCGCCATTGCGGCGCCGAGCGCCATGGTTGCCAGTTTCAATTTCATCGGGTGTCTCCTCCCTTGGTTGGTCCGATGGTGAGTTCGGGCTTTGCACCCGTTATCTGATTGGGCCGAACCGCTTAGTGCGGGAACGGCCAGAGTCTGAGTTTCTCTTTGGCCACGCGCCACAGCTGCGCCAGCCCGTGCGGTTCAAGGATCAGGAACATGATGATCAGCGCGCCAACGATGACGAGATTCAAATGAGCCACGATATCGGTGGGCCAGCCCAGCATGTCCGCGCCGACGACCTTCAGGACAACGGGCAACAGCACAAGGAACGCAGCCCCGGCAAAAGATCCAAAGATGGATCCCAGTCCACCGATAATGATCATGAACAGCACCAGGAACGATTTCTGAATACCGAAGACTTCGCCGACCTCGACCGCGCCCAGATAAACCGCAAAGAACAACGCACCCGAAATACCCACAAAGAACGAGCTGACAGCAAAAGCCGTCAGCTTAGCCCGAAGTGGATTCACACCAATGATCTCGGCCGCGATGTCCATGTCCCGGATCGCCATCCATTTACGTCCTGTGGTACCACGCGTCAGGTTGCGAGCGACGACGGCGCAGACTGCTAGGAAGATCAGGCAAAACAGATAGGTTGCCCATGCCGGAGCATTCGGGCCGGTAATGATGATACCAAACACATCGCGTTCCGGCGCATTAATTTGCCCCGAGGCCGAATAGTTGTAGAACCACGGCACCCTGTTGAACAGCCAGACAAGGAAGAACTGCGCCGCCAAAGTCGCCACGGCCAGATAGAACCCTTTGATCCTAAGGCTTGGAAGGCCAAACAGCACACCGACCAACGCGGTGATACCTCCGGCAAGGATGACATGGATGAACATGCTGACATCCGGGAAGGCCGTCATCAGCTTATAGCAAGCATAGGCCCCTACAGCCATGAACCCGCCGGTGCCCAGCGAAACCTGCCCGCAATAGCCCACCAGAATGTTCAGTCCGATCGCCGCAATCGCATAGATCAGAAACGGCAGCAGCAGCGCATTTGCCCAATAGTCGTTGATGATGAACGGGATAATCCCAAACGCCACGGCAAGCACCACATAGTACCGATACCGGTCGAACTTGATCGGGAAGGTCTGGCTGTCATCCACGTAAGAGACTTTGAAATCTCCGGCCTCACGATAGAACATGTCTTACTTTCCCCATTCTTCCTGCGCCCGGTTGCGGGCTGCGGCATCCAGTTGGTTCGATCCTTTGGCATATCCCGTCGCCTCGGACGCACGGACCAGCTTGAGGTAGGCCAGGATGCCCATGACCAGTCCGGCAAAAGCCAAGATCGCTGCGATTGTCACCTGCCCGTCCGTCAGATCATCCGACGTCAGAGCGATATACCCAAAGGCCCAGAACCCGGCCCATGCGATCACGTTGGTGATGGCGAGGAACTTTTGCATCGCTACACCCTCTCGATGATCTTCTCACCGAACAGACCCTGCGGCCGGAACACGAGGAAGATCAGCGCCAGCACATAGGCAAACCAGTTCTCGGTCGCACCGCCCACAAGCGGGCCGATGGCAAATTCGAACAGTTTCTCGCCCACACCGATGATCAACCCTCCGACAATCGCTCCGGGGATCGAGGTGAACCCGCCCAGCATCAGTACCGGCAGCGCCTTGAGCGCGATCAGCGATAGCGAGAACTGCACACCCGATTTCGTACCCCACATGATGCCTGCGACAAGGGCCACGAACCCGGCGACCGACCAGACCATCACCCAGATGAAGTTCAGAGAAATCCCAACGGACAGCGCCGCCTGGTGGTCATCGGCCACCGCACGCATCGCCCGGCCTTGCTTGGTGTACTGGCTGAACGCCACCAGCGCCGCCACCAGCAATGCCGCGATAACTGTTGCAACAATGTCCAGATTGTCGATGAAGAAGCCGTAGCCGAAGATGTTGAATGTGCTCTCATCAATCCACAGGTTGATGCCCTGCGGCAGGCCCACATCCAGCGTCTTGATTTCAGAGCCCCACATCAGATCGGCCACACCTTCCAGCAGATAAGCCAGGCCGATCGTCGCCATGAACAGGATGATCGGCTCCTGACCCACCAGATGGCGCATCACAAAGCGCTGCACCGCCCAGGCCAGCAACACCATCACCGCCATGGTCAGAATAATCGCCAGCAGCGCAGGCACGTTCCAGCCAAAATAGTGGATATGCGTGCCGAACATGGCATTGATCAGATGCGCAAACGGCACCTGACCTTTCATGATCCCCACCAGAGTCATTGCCGCAAACAGTGCCATAACCCCTTGGGCATAGTTGAAAATCCCCGATGCCTTGTAAATCAGCACAAAGCCCAGCGCGACCAGCGCATAAAGGACCCCGGCCATCAGGCCATTCAGAATGACCTCCATCGCAAATACCAACTGATCAGGCATGTCCGCCCCCTCTCATGTCTGTCAGATGTTTAGTCATGGCTCACCCCCAGATAGGCGTCGATGACTTCCTGATTGTTGCGCACCTCATCGGGTGTGCCATCACCGATCTTGCGGCCATAGTCCATCACCACCACGCGGTCGCTCAGGTCCATCACAACGCCCATGTCGTGTTCGATCAGCGCGATTGTGGTGCCAAACTCGTCATTCACGTCCAGGATAAAGCGGCTCATGTCCTCTTTTTCCTCGACATTCATGCCCGCCATCGGCTCATCCAGCAGCAGCAGCTTTGGCTCCGCCGCCAAGGCTCGCGCCAGTTCGACCCGTTTCTTCAGCCCGTAGGGCAGGCGAGACACAGGTGTTTTGCGGATGTGCTGGATTTCCAAGAAATCGATGATCTTTTCGACCGCCTCGCGGTTTTCCGTCTCTTCCGCCTCGGCTTTGCCCTTCCACAAGGCCTGTTGGATAATATTCGTCTTCATGAAGCCCAAACGCCCTGTCATGACGTTATCCAAAACGCTCATCCCCTCGAAAAGAGCGATATTCTGGAACGTCCGTGCAATCCCCTGCTGCGCCACCTCAAAGGGTCGCATCTGCGGGCGTTTTGATCCGTGAAACCAAACCTCACCCTCCTGCGGCACATAGAACCCCGAGATCACGTTCAGCATCGAGGATTTACCCGCACCGTTCGGCCCGATGATGGCCCGGATCTCACCCTCGCGAATGTCGAACGAGATATCCTTGATTGCCACCACGCCGCCAAAGCGCAGGGTGATGTTTTTCATCTCCATCACCACACCGCCGATCTTACGACCGTCTTCGGTGACATATCCTTCGGAACTATCCAGCATCAGATCCTCCCTGAGCTGCGAAAAAACGGGACGGCGGGCGGGGCGATGACCGCAAGGTCGAGCGGCGCTCGAACGGCCTTCATTCCGCCGCCACCTTGTGCGAGGTCGCAGCAACAACCGGCGCGTCCACAATCTCCAGCGTTGCCGAGATCGACCCCTTGCGCCCGTCCTCATAGGTTACTTCAGTCGTGGTCGAAACGCTGGATGATCCGTCATAAAGCGCATCAATGATGTCGTGGAATTTCTCTTCCACAAACCCGCGCCGCACCTTTCGGGTCCGAGTCATTTCACCATCGTCCGCATCCAGCTCTTTGTGCAGGACCACAAAGCGATGCACCTGACAGCCCGACAGCATCTCATCTGCCGCAACCGACTTGTTGACCTCTTCCACATGCGACTTGATCGTCTCTAACACACGCGGATGACTGGTCAGTTCCTGATAGGACCCATAAGCCACATTGTTCCGCTCGGCCCAGTTACCCACCGCCGTCAGGTCGATATTGATGAAGGCCACGCAGCGATCCTTGCCGTTACCGAACAGTACAACTTCCAGAATATCGGGATAGAACTTCAGTTTGTTCTCGACATATTTCGGCGCAAACATCGACCCGTCGGCCATTTTGCCCACGTCCTTGGCACGGTCGATGATCCGCAGATGGCCGGACCCTTCCTCGATGAACCCTGCATCACCTGTGGCCACCCAACCCTCGGCATCCTTGGTCGAGGCGGTCGAATCCGGGTTATTGTAATACTCGACAAACACACCGGGCGATCGATAGTGAATCTCGCCCTTATCGTCGATCTTCAACTCAACATCCGGCGCAGGAACACCAACCGTATCCGCGCGCACCTCGCCGTCTGGCTGTACAGTAATGAAAACGGTGGCTTCGGTCTGACCATATAGCTGCTTCAGATTGATACCCAGTGAGCGGTAGAAATCAAAAATCTCAGGCCCAATGGCTTCACCCGCTGTATAGCCGACGCGGAACCGGCCATAACCCAGCGTATCCTTCAACGGACCATAAACCAGCATGTTGCCCAGCGCGTATTTTACCTTGTCGCCAAACCCGACCGGCTTGCCATCCAGCAACAGACCGCCCACCTTTTTGGCGTGATCCATAAAGTGTCGGAACATGCGTTGCTTCAGCTTGCCCGCATCCTCCATCCGGATCATCACATTGGTCAGCTGCGTCTCAAACACGCGCGGAGGGGCAAAGAAATAGGTCGGCCCTATCTCGCGCAGGTCGGTCATCATCGTGTCGGCGCTTTCGGGGCAGTTCACGCAGAAGCCGCACCAATAGGCCTGACCGATCGAGAAGATGAAATCGCCCACCCACGCCATCGGCAGGTAGGACAGAATATCTTCGTTCCGGGTCAGATGATCGAACTCGGCCGAGTTCTTGGCGCTTTCGATCACATTACGGTTCGACAGCACCACGCCCTTGGGCTTGCCCGTAGTGCCCGAGGTATAGAGCATCACGCAGGTATCGTCATAGGTGATCGCCGCGATACGCTTGTCCAGTTCCGCGTCGAACCGTGCGTGACCGGCGCTGCCCTCGGCCATGATGTCGTCCAGCGCGTTCATCTGACTGTGGTCGTATTTCCGCATCCCGCGCTTGTCAGTGTAGAGGATATGCTTGACCTGTTGCAGGCCCTGCTGAATCTCGATGACCTTGTCGACCTGCTCCTGATCACCGCAGACGACGTATTTTGCGCCGCAATGTTCCAGCACATAGGCCATCTCTTCCGCGACAGAGTCCTGATACAGCGGCACCGGCACCGCCCCCACCATCTGCGCGGCCACCATCGACCAGTAATGCGCCGGGCGGTTGCGGCCTATGACGGCGATATGGTCGCCCTTCTCAACGCCGATCTCCAGAAATCCCAACGCCAGTTTACGCACCTCGGCGGCGGTCTCAGCCCAGGACCAGCATTGCCAGATCCCGAATTCCTTTTCCCGGTAGGCCGGGGCATCCCCGAACTGCGTCGCATTGCGATGTAACAGCGCCGGAAGGGAAACCAACCCTTCAGCGCCCGATTGCGTCTGAGCCAATCTTTCTCTCCTCCCCACCCGACCCCTCCCTTGGGTCGGAAATGGCGGGTTCGGGATGGTGCCCGAACGCCAATGCCCCACGAAGGGACAGGCGGAGGATCAGCGGCAAGTTTTGCCTGATGTTTTCTCAATTCTTACGAATTGTAACAGGGGTGGAAGGGTGATGGATTGGATGGATCGCCGGAGCACATCAGTCAAAATGTCGTCACCAAGCCACGATATTTCCGCGCATTTTGATAATGAGCTATTTCAGCGTACCCTGTTTCTTACTGCTTCAGTTGATGGCCAACACGGTTGGCCACAGTTTCGTAGGGGGGAAACACATGTCTATCCGAAAAGCCGCAAGAGAATTCTTTGAGGCCTGCGATACAGGCAAAGGCTGGGACGCCTGCAAAAACTTTTGCCATGAGGGCGCGACGTTTTCAGCACAAGCCGACGCATTGGCCGACGTCACTTCCCTGGAAGGTTACGCAGACTGGATGAAAAACCTGCTGACTCCGATCCCGGATGGTCATTATGAGCTCAAATCATTTTCTGTTGATGAAGAGCGTGGAATTGCAAGCATATTTGCCGTGTTCCATGGAACTCATTCCGTGGATGGCCCAGTGCCTGCTACGGGAAAAACTCTGGCCGCGGAATACGTCTATGCCATTGAGTTTGACGGTGACAAAATCAAACACATGACCAAGATATGGAATGATGCGCATTCCTTGAAACAGCTCGGCTGGGCCTAATACTTTAGGATCAGGGGTACAGGTCACAAATCACGCAATTCCGACCACCGCGTGCTCTCTTTTGGCCACAGGGGGCATGCGCCCTGCCGCGACACTACAACCAATCCCGCAGAATCGGGATCAACGGCACATCAGCTGCGGGCATAGGATAGTTCCGCAGATCATTAGCGCGGACCCATTTCAGCGCCTGACCTTCTTTTGATTGTGGTATCCCCTCCCATTTCCGGCAAGCGAACAGCGGCATCAACAGGTGGAAATTGTCATAGCTGTGGCTGGCAAAGGTCAGCGGTGCTAGGCAGGAGGCCCAGGTGTTGATGCCCAGTTCTTCCTCCAGCTCGCGGATCAGGGCGACCTCGGGGGTTTCGCCGGGTTCGACCTTGCCGCCGGGGAATTCCCACAGACCGGCCATGGACTTCCCCTCGGGGCGCTGCGCCAGCAGCACCCGGCTTTCGACGTCGATCAGGGCGACGGCCGACACCAAAACGGTCTTCATGAACGATAATCCGCGTTGATCTCGATATAGCCGTGCGTCAGGTCGCAGGTCCAAACGGTGGATGCGCCTTCACCCAGCCCCAGATCGACCGCGATCACCAGATCCTGACCTTTCATATAGGCGGCAGCGTCTTCCTCGCGGTAGTCGGGGCTGACCCAGCCTTTCTCAGCCACCAGAATATCGCCGAAAGAGATGCTCAGAAGGTCGCGATCCGCAGCCGCTCCGGATTTGCCGATGGCCATGACCACGCGGCCCCAGTTCGGGTCTTCGCCCGCAATCGCCGTTTTCACCAGCGGCGAGTTGGCAATCGCCAACCCATGCACCTTGGCATCCGCGTCCGTGGCTGCTCCGGTCACACGAATTTCTACGAATTTCGTGGCACCTTCACCGTCGCGCACCACCTGCTGCGCAAGGTCCAGCATCACCGTCTCAAGCGCCTGCGCAAACGCGGCGTTTCCGGTTGCATCCACGCCAGAAGCCCCGGTCGCGCACAAAAGCAAGCTGTCCGAGGTCGAAGTATCACTGTCCACCGTGATGCAGTTGAAGGTGCGGTCGGTCTGCGCGCCCAGCATCGCTTGTAGCGCCGATTGTTCGACTTGCGCATCGGTGAAGATGTAAACCAGCATCGTCGCCATATCCGGCGCGATCATGCCTGAACCCTTGGCGATCCCAGAAATAGAGACTGTTTTGTCGTCAATCTCGACCTGTGCGCTTGCCCCCTTGGGGAAGGTGTCGGTCGTCATGATCGCCCGCGCGGCGTCTTCAATGGCGTGGCGGCTGAGACCCATTTTAAGCGTCTCAAGCTGCGATACGATGCGACCATGGGGCAGCGGCTCGCCGATCACGCCGGTGGACGATGTAAATACCCGCTCGACCCCGACGCCGGTGGCTTTGGACACGGCCTGCGTCACTTCGGCCACAGAGGTCTGGCCGTAGTGCCCGGTGAATGCATTGGCATTGCCCGAGTTCACCAAAATAGCCGCCGGACCATCGCTGGCCCCACCGATCTTGTCCTGACAATCCAGCACCGGGGCCGCGCGGGTGGCGGAACGCGTGAACACCCCCGCCACCGAGGTACCGGGATCCAGCACCGCCAGCATCACATCGGTGCGGCCCTGGTAGCGCACACCCGCCTCAACAGTGGCAAAGCGCACACCGTCAATTGCGGGCAGGTCGGGGAATGCCGCCCGAGCCAGCGGCGAAACTTTGGTAATCGTTGTCACGGACGGTTACTCCTGAAGCAGTTCGATCTGACGCAGTGCCTCGGGTCCGACACCCTCGGTCGTGGGGCGCTCGATCTCGGCCTGCTGGGTCAGCTCGTCGATGCGCGCCTGAATGATCTCCTGCTGAAGACCTTGGGACAGTTCGACGCGGACAGCCTCAATATCCGGGGCTTCGGTTTTGCGCTTGTCGTTCAGGGTGACAACGTGCCAGCCGAACTGAGTTTTCACAGGGTCCGAAACCTGGCCCTTTTCCAGACTGACAACGGCAGCCTCGAAGGCAGGCACCATGCGACCCGGGCCGAACCAACCCAACTCACCCCCATTCGGGCCGGACGGGCCGGTGGATTTCTCGCGCGCCAGTTGCGCGAAATCGGCACCGTCATCAAGCTGAGCCTTGATTTCATTCGCTTCTTCTTCGGTTTCGACCAGAATGTGGCTGGCGTTATATTCATCCGCGCCCTGGAAATCAGCATATTGCGCATCATAGGCGGCCTGGATCGCCTCATCCGTCAGATTTTCCTCGATCAACGCATTCACAGTCTGCACCGCACGCAGAGATCGGGTTTCATTCTCGATGCCCAATGCGTTCAGCCGGGTCAGCGCGTCCTGCTGTTGGCCCAGCAATTGCTGCTGGATCAACTGATCGACAATCAGATCATAGAGAACATCGTCTTCGATCTGCTGATATTGCTCGGGCAAGGCTGCGGCAGTAGCGATGATGTGACCCAATGTGATCTCTTCCCCGTTCACACGGGCCACGACCGCGCTGGGATCGGGCTGGGTTTCGGCGGCCAGTGGCAGGGCCAGCACGGCAGTCAGGGCCAGCGATGGCAGAAAAGTGAGGCCTTTGGGCATGGATTCATCCTATTTTCTAGCCGCGACGGGGCGCAGCGTTGACACTGTGGAACCTGCCGCTTACATCGCTTTGAAGCCTTGGACAGGGCCGCCTTTCACCCCCCGTATCTATGGGTTGCGCGCAAGGTGGGCAAGCCTGTCGCAACCAAGACAAGAACAGATCCGCTGGAGTGAACATGCTGGGACTCGGAACGCTCGCCAAAAAGGTGTTCGGAACACCGAACGACCGCAAGATCAAGGCGACCCGCCCCCTGATCGACCAGATCAACGCGCTGGAACCCGAGTTCGAGAAATTGTCGGATGACGGTCTGAAGGAAAAGACCGAGGAATTGCGTAAACGGGCGTTGGACGGCGAGAGCCTGGATGACCTGCTGCCCGAAGCCTTTGCCAACGTACGCGAAGGCGCCAAGCGCGCGCTGGGTCTGCGTGCCTTTGACGTGCAGTTGATGGGCGGCGCGTTTCTGCATCAGGGCAACATCTCGGAAATGAAAACAGGTGAGGGCAAAACGCTGGTCGCCACGTTCCCGGCCTATCTGAACGCTCTGACCGGCAAGGGCGTGCATGTGGTCACCGTGAACGAATACCTGGCCAAGCGCGACTCGGACTGGATGGGCAAGGTTTTTGGCGCTTTGGGCATGACCACGGGTGTGATCTGGTCTGGTCAGCCAGATGCGGAAAAGAAAGCCGCCTATGCCTGTGACATCACCTATGCCACCAATAACGAGTTGGGATTCGACTATCTGCGCGACAACATGAAGTCCGATCTGGCCGAGATTTATCAAAAATACCACAATTTCGCGATTGTGGACGAGGTCGACTCGATCCTGATTGACGAGGCGCGCACGCCGCTGATCATCTCGGGCCCGTCGCAGGACCGGTCTGACATGTATACTACGATCGACGGGCTGATCCCTTCGTTGCAGGACGACCACTATTCGCTGGACGAGAAATCGCGGAACGTGACCTTCACCGATGAAGGCAACGAGTTTCTTGAAGAACAACTGATCGCAGCCGGACTGATCCCCGAGGGCCATTCGCTGTATGATCCCGAAAGCACCACGGTCGTTCACCACGTGAACCAAGGTCTGCGGGCGCACAAACTGTTCCAGCGCGACAAGGACTATATCGTGCGCGACGGCAATGTCGTTCTGATCGACGAATTCACCGGGCGCATGATGCCGGGTCGCCGTCTGTCGGAAGGTCTGCACCAGGCCATCGAGGCCAAGGAAGGTGTACAGATCCAGCCTGAGAACGTGACGCTGGCCAGCGTGACCTTCCAGAACTATTTCCGCCTTTATGACAAGTTGGGCGGCATGACCGGCACTGCCCTGACCGAGGCCGAAGAATTCCAAGAAATCTATGGCCTGGGCGTGGTCGAGGTTCCGACCAACAAGCCAATTGCACGTGTAGACGAAGATGATCAGGTCTATCGCACTGGTGCCGAGAAATACGGCGCGATGATCGAAGAAACCAAAGAAGCGCAGGAAAAGGGCCAACCAGTTCTGCTGGGCACCACCTCGATCGAGAAATCCGAACTGCTCAGCCAGATGCTGACCAAAGAAGGCATCCAGCACAACGTTCTCAACGCCCGCCAGCACGAGCAAGAGGCGCAGATCGTCGCCGATGCGGGGCGTCTGGGCGCAGTCACCATCGCCACCAACATGGCCGGTCGCGGAACCGACATCCAGTTGGGCGGCAATGTGGAAATGAAAGTGCTGAAGGCGCTGGCCGAAAACCCCGAGGCCGACCCCGCCGAACTGCGCGCGGCCGAAGAAGCAACTCACGCCGAGGAAAAAGAAAAGGTTCTGGCCGCTGGTGGTCTGTTTGTTATGGCATCAGAACGCCACGAAAGCCGCCGCATCGATAACCAGCTGCGTGGCCGTTCGGGCCGTCAGGGTGATCCGGGCCGCACAGTATTTTACCTCAGCCTCGAAGACGACCTGATGCGCATCTTTGGCTCGGAACGTCTGGACAAAGTTCTACACACCCTGGGCATGCAAGAGGGCGAGGCCATCGTTCATCCCTGGGTCAACAAATCGCTGGAGCGGGCGCAATCCAAGGTCGAAGGCCGCAACTTTGACATGCGCAAGAACGTCCTGAAATTTGATGACGTGATGAACGACCAACGGAAAGTGGTGTTCAGCCAACGGCGCGAGATCATGTCTGCCGATGACCTCTCAGATGTGGTCTCGGACATGCGCGAACAGGTCATCGACGATCTGATCGACGAATACATGCCGCCGAAATCCTATGCTGATCAGTGGGACACCGATGGATTGCACGAGGCGATCAAGGACAAGCTGACCATCGACGCGCCCGTACAGGATTGGGCCGCGGAAGAAGGCGTGGATGACGAACAGGTGCGCGAGCGTTTGGTCAAGGCCGCCGACGAGATGATGGCGCAAAAGGCGGCCGCTTTTGGCCCCGAGAACATGCGCAACATCGAAAAGCAGGTTCTGCTGAACACCATCGACAGCAAATGGCGTGAACACCTGCTGACACTGGAGCATCTGCGCTCGGTCGTTGGGTTCCGGGGCTATGCCCAGCGCGATCCGCTGAACGAGTATAAGAACGAAAGCTTCCAGCTGTTTGAAAGCATGTTGGACAGTTTGCGCGAAACCGTGACTCAGCAATTGTCGCGCGTGCGCCCTCTGACCGAGGAAGAACAGCGCGAGATGTTGGCGCAGATGCAGGCCCAACAGGCCCAAGCGCAGCAGGCGGTCGATCAGGCCGCAGGCCAGGCCGAAGCTGTGGCCGAGGCCGAAGCCTCGGGTGATGCGCGACCCGGTTTCGATGAAAACGATCCAAGCACATGGGGCAACCCGTCACGCAACGACAGATGCCCCTGCGGTTCGGGCAAGAAGTTCAAACATTGCCACGGACGCCTGACCTGACATCACCTTAGTTCAGACACAATTAACCCGCGTCACGGCCACATATTGGCCGTGATTGACCCGCAGGGTGCGACTCGCTCCTTCAACTGGGGAGGGTGTTTTGTTTGTAATTAAGAACTACGTGACCACTGGGGGTACCGTTGCCTGTGCCCTGGCCATTGGTTACCTGATGCAGAATGGAACGCCTGCGGAACCTGACGTCCCGCAGACGCAGATCAGTTCTGTCATGGATCACACGGCGATCATCGCAGGGCTGGAGGATATCGTTCTGACCTCCTCGACTCCGGCCCACGAAACGCCGGACGACACCACAACCGGACATCGCAAGCTGCACGCCAACGGGTCTGCCCCCTCGGGCCCGACGGACTGCGCTATCGGCGCACGGGCGCGGGCTGTACCCGGTGCTGCAGCGCAACTGACCGTCCTTGCCCCTTGCCACGCGGGCGAACGGATTGATGTGCATCACAGCGGCCTGACCGTCACGCAACAAACAGACGCGACCGGTCATCTGGAAGTGACAATCCCAGCGCTCAGCGAATATGCGATCTTCCTGATCTCGGTCGGGGATCAGGCGGGCACTGTTGCGACCACACATATCCCCGATATCACCCATTTCGATCGCGTGGCCCTGCACTGGCAAGGCAATACGGACCTGCAAATCCATGCGCTGGAGTTTGGCGCAAGCTATGGCAGCACCGGCCATGTCTCGGTTGACGCCAAAACACAGGGCGCCGGGCAAGTTGTCCATCTGGGTCAACCCGACCTGAACGACGCGCAGAACGTTCAGGTCTATTCCTACCCTGCAGGGCAATCCGATCAGACCGGCTCGATCGCCCTGTCGGTCGAGGCCGAAGTGACCCGGGCAAATTGCGGCCAGGAACTGCACCTGCAATCGCTGGAACTGCGCGGCGATCAGCGCCTCAGCGCGCGCGACCTGTCCGTCACTCTGCCGGAATGTTCGGAAGCGGGTGAGTTTCTGGTGTTGAATAATTTGCTCGAAGACCTGAAAATCGCGGCAAACTAAAACCGCAGGCGGGCTCGGGCACCTTATGACATTTCTTCGTGTGGCAGCGGCCGCACTGTTTTCATTGGCATCCGCGTTACAGGTGGTTGCGCAGGACATCACCCTGACCTCGCATGACGGCAAGGTCGAGGTGGTCGGCAATCTGCTCGGCTATGACGGTGAGTTCTATCGCATTGACACGCAGTTCGGTGAACTGACCGTGGATGGGTCCGGCGTGACATGCACGGGCCCTGCCTGCCCCAGTCTCACAGATTTCATGGCCGAGATTCACCTATCGGGCGCGTCAGTCATGGCCGAGAACATCCTGCCCGCGCTTTTGGTGGCCTTTGCCCGACACGAAGGGTGGGCCGCGACCCCGCTACATCTGGAGGGCGGGCAATTTGCCTATGAGCTGACTAAACCCAACCGCGCGGCACCGCTGGGTCGGTTCGTATTCACCCCCACAACCACCGACCAGGGGTTTGCCGATCAAGTGTCAGGTTCGGCCGACATCGTCATGGCCCTGCGCGAGGTTCGACCAACCGAGCAAGACAGCGCCATCAAGGCCGGTTTGGGCGATCTGTCCCTGGCCCGGCGGTCCCGCATCGTGGCACTGGACGCGTTGGTGCCGGTGGTGTCACCGGACAATCCGATCCGACAGATATCACCCGCTGATCTGGTCCGCATCTTCACCGGAGAGATCACGAACTGGACCAGCCTGGGCGGACCCGACGCGCCAATTGCCGTGCATCTGCCGGACACCGACCCGTCGCAAGCCTTGCAGGACAGTTTGCTGACACCGGTAAACGCCTCCCTGCCCGCAAGGATCAACCAGCATAACCGCAGCAGCGCTCTGGTTCAGGCAGTTGCACGGGATCCGTTCGCCATCGGCATCGCCAGCCAGGCGGCGGTCGACACGGTCCGCGCGTTGCCCCTGACCGGCGGCTGCGGTCACGCGCTGGCGGCGACCCGACAATCCATCAAGACCGAGGACTACCCCCTCACCTCGCCCATGTTCTTATACTTGCCCAACCGTCGCCTGCCCCGGATCGCAAGGCAGTTTCTGGCTTTCGCCCAAAGCCCCGAGGCACAAGTCGCAATCCGAGATGCAGGTTTCGTCGATCAAGCCCCCGAGCTGTTGTCCATCGACCAGCAGGGACATCGCCTGGCCAACGCCGTCGCCTCGGGCGGAGTTGAAATCGGGCTGGACGAGCTACAACGCATCGTAGGCACATTGCGCGCCCAATCTCGGCTGTCGCTGTCCTTCCGGTTCGAAACAGGCTCCTCCCGCCCTGACGCGCAATCGCGCGCCAACATCCAGCTTTTGGCGCAGCTTCTGGAATCCGGCCAATTCGACACCCAACGCCTGACCTTTATCGGCTTCAGCGACGGCGACGGATCGGCACAAGCCAACGCCCGGATCGCCCTGCTGCGCGCCAA
This sequence comes from Ruegeria sp. AB6, assembly GCF_056542685.1. NCBI lineage: Bacteria > Pseudomonadati > Pseudomonadota > Alphaproteobacteria > Rhodobacterales > Roseobacteraceae > Ruegeria > Ruegeria sp. AB6. The sequence goes on from NZ_JBQGAD010000009.1 coordinate 69,731, forward strand.
AACCGTGCGCAACGCGGTTCTGGCCGCGATTGAGGCTTCGATCTCCGAAAAGGTCGAGCTGAATGTCGACGGTTTTGGCGAAGCCATGCCCATGGCCTGCGACGACACCGAATGGGGCCGAAAAGTCAATCGCAGGGTCGAAGTTTGGGTCCAATAGCCCAATACTTCTTCTCGTTCCAAATACGGTGGGGGTGAATTGGCCCAATGGGCCAAGAGGGGGCAATGCCCCCTACAAATACCCGTCCGAGCGGAAACTCAGTTCTGTCGATTTCCCGATGATCAGGTGGTCATGCAAGGTCAGACCCAAAGCGACACAGGCATCCTGAATCCGGTTGGTCATGTCGATATCCGATTGCGACGGCGTCGGATCACCTGACGGATGGTTATGCACCAGAATAAGCGCCGAAGCATTTAGCTCCAGCGCCCGTTTCGCCACCTCCCGCGGGTAGACCGGCACATGATCGACGGTGCCTTTGGCTTGTTCTTCATCCGCGATCAACACGTTCTTACGGTCCAGATAGAACACCCGGAACTGCTCGGTTTCGCGATGGGCCATCGTTGTATGGCAGTAATCCAACAGCGCGTCCCAGCCCGAGATCACATGCCGCTGAATCACCCGCGCGCGGGCCATGCGATGGGCGCAAGCCTCAAGGATTTTCAGATCGGTAATGACCGTCTCACCCACACCCTTGATCTGCCGCAGCCTCTCTTTGGGGGCAGTTAGTACTCGGTTGAAATCTCCAAACGTATCCATCAGCGCCCGCGCCAGAGGTTTCACATCCTGCCGGGGGATGGACCGGAACAGCACCAACTCCAAAAGCTCGTAATCCGGCATTGCGGCGGACCCGCCCGACATGAACCTTTCGCGCAGCCGCTTACGATGGTCTTTGATATAGGAGGGCAATCGACCACTTGGCAGCGGCTGCGCGGGCGCTTCGTCCGTTTCAAACAGCATGGGGGCTTCGGCAAAGGCGTCCTTGGTCATGCCCTTATCCTGACGCCGAATCGGTTTCTAAACCGTTAACGCGCTTCTCCTGCCATGCGCGCCGTGGCCCGGCGGATGATCAGATGCAATAGGATCGAAAACACGCCCAAGGTCAGCATCGCGGCAAACATCAGGTCGGTCTTGGCACGCCCGTTGGCCAGCAGCATCAGATAGCCCAAGCCCTGAGACGAGCCCACCCACTCGCCAATCACAGCCCCAATGGGCGCATAAACCGCCGCCAGCCGCATCCCCGAGGCCAGCGAGGGCAGCGCCGCCGGGATGCGGATATGCCACAACACCGCGCGCGGGCTGGCCTGCATGGTGCGCGCAAGGTCCAGATAGCCCGGTGGCGTGCGCATCAGCCCGTCGAAAAAGGATGAGGTGATCGGGAAATAGATGATCAGAACCGCCATCGCGACCTTGGACCACAGCCCATAACCCAGCCACAGGGTCAGCAACGGGGCAAGCGCAAAGACCGGAAGCGCCTGCGTAAAGACCAGCATCGGCTGCACCAACACCCGCGCGGCGCGTGAATTGGCCAGTTGCAGCGCGGTGATCACGCCCAGAACCGTGCCGAGGGCGAGCCCGATCACTACCTCTACCGCTGTAATCCACGTATGTTCGGCAATCACCCAGCGGTTCTGCCACCATGTCTCGGCCACCAGTGCCGGACCGGGCAGGATGAATTTCGGCAGACCCGTCAGGCTGACAATCGCCTGCCATACGGCCAGCGCGAATACAGTTGCGGCAAGGGCGGACAGGATCTTCATGCAGCTTCTCTCAGCAACCGCAACAGCGCGCCCTGCGTCTCCAGAGTTTCCAGGTCATCCACATGTCGCGGGGCCGGGGCCGAAGGTGGCTCGCAGGGCGTCAGCCCCTGCGCGGTCATCACCATGATGGATTGACCCAATCGTGCGGCCTCGGCCGGATCGTGCGTCACCAAAAGAACGGTGCGCCCCGCCAGCGCCTCGGCCGCCAGATCCTGCATATCGGCGCGGGTGCGGGCGTCGAGGGCCGAGAACGGCTCATCCAACAACACGATGGGCCGGTCCTCCATCAAGGTACGCGCCAAGGCCACGCGCTGACGCTGACCGCCCGACAATTCGCCGGGTTTCTTGGTTAGATGATCCTGCAAGCGCATCCGCTCGATCAGACGATCCCGGCGCGCAAGATCGGGTTTCTCGCCCCGCAGACGCGCGCCCAGCGACACATTCTGCGCCACCGTCGCCCAAGGCAGCAGTAGATCGTCCTGCGCCATATAAGCGACGCGGCTTGTCACTGGCTGTGCGCCACCGGCAATGATCTGACCATTGAACGCGGCACCTGTTTCCAACCCCGCGATCAGGCGCAGAACGGTGGTTTTCCCTACGCCCGATCCACCCAGCAAACAGGTCCACTGCCCGGCCCCAAGGGTCAGGGTCAAAGGCGCGAATAAGGGCGCGCCGTCGATTGTGGCCGAGCCACTGATGGTCAGATCAGGCGCTTGGGTCACGGGGTCAGGCCCATTTGCCAGAAATTGACCTCAAGCTCTGTGGCGGTACGGAAGGTTTGACACAGACGCTTCCAACGTGGTGACGATTCGAATTCTGCTCCAATGCGTCGTGTTAGAGCCTGATCCAGCAATTCTCCGACCGCCTTGCACGCGCCCTGGTAGTCCTCACCGGCATAGGTGTTGATCCAATCGCGATAGGTCTCGGATGAGGTCTCGGCAGCCAACCGCGCGCCGATCTCACCATAGCCCATGACACAGGGTGCAAGGGCTGCCAGCAGGTCCAGCAGATCTCCGCTATACCCGGCCTCTAGCACGAACCGCGTATAGGCCAGGTTCTCGGCCCGCTCGGGGGTCGCGAACAGCTCCTCCTGCGAAATCCCGGCAGCCTCGCAGATGCCGATATGCAGCTGCATTTCTTCGGCGACCAGAGCGTTCACTGTGCCCACAGCGGTCAACATCTCAGAATGCGTTTCCGATTTCACCACCGCCAAAGCCCAGGCACGGCTGAAATGGATCAGGAAGACGTAATCCTGACGCAGATAGTGTAGGAACGCCTCACGCGGCAGCGTGCCGTCCTTCATGCCTTCGACAAAGGCGTGGCGGGTATAATCCCGCCACGGCCCCTGCGCCGCATCACGCATCAGCGCGAAGGCTTTGCCGTAGCCGCTCATTGCGCGGTCACATCAATGGTGATGTCGCTGACCGGATTGATGCTGTCGATCATGCCGCTGTCCTTCAGAAATGCCTCGAACCGCGCGTACCGACCAGCGTCAAAACCAGCCGGGCGCAGGGCGAAACGGGGCAGAGTGTCGACCCATGCGCGCGCGTTCAGCTCATCCTGCAGCTCTGGCGAGGTGGCGGCGAAAATTTCCCAGCTTTTTTTCGGGTTGTTGACGATATACTGCGTGGCTTTCTCGGTCGCGGCCAGAAAACGCGCGATCATGTCGGCATCCATGGTTTCGGGGTTGGCTACATAGATCAGCTCATCATAGGGCGGTACGCCTTCTTCCTCGATGTAAAAGCAGCGGCCCGCGACACCTTCGATATCCATCTGGTTCAGTTCGAAATTGCGGAACGCACCGATCACCGCATCCACCTGCCCGGTCATCAGCGACGGCGAAAGCGAGAAGTTCACGTTGATCAATTCGATATCGTCCAGCGCCACACCATGGGCATTCAGCATGGCGGTCAGAATGGCCTCTTCCACGCCCGCGACCGAGAAGCCGATCTTTTTACCCTTGAGGTCGGCCAAAGATTTAATCGGACCGTCTTTCAACACCAGCAGGCAGTTCAGCGGGGTCGCAACCAGCGTGCCCACGCGTTTCAGCGGCAGGCCTTCGTGGATTTGCAAGTGCAGCTGCGGCTGGTAGGACACGGCCAGTTCAGCTTGACCTGCGGCCACCAGACGCGGGGGGGCCGAAGGGTCAGCGGGCGGGACGATTTCAACCTCAAGCCCCTGCTCGGCGAAATAGCCATTTTCCTGCGCCACGATGATCGGGCCGTGATCGGGGTTGATGAACCAGTCCAGCAGGACGGTCATTTTGTCCTCGGCCCAGGCTGGCGCAGCGGCCAGCAAAGCAATGGCGGTAATCAGCTTTTTCATATTTCGCGTTTCCTTTTCGCTTACGAGGTCGAGGCCGCGACGAGGACAATCTCGCCCGGCCAATCCGGTTGAATCTGTTCGGCTGCACGCCATGCGCGCAGACCGGTTGCACAGCACAAGGCCAGTCTTTTGCCTTGTTTAGGGTCTATTTCTTGCAAATTTTCAGGCGAAACCCGCTGCGCATTGGGGTGGGCTGCGATGGAAGCTTCGGTCTCATCGCGCAGCTCAATAATCTGGTCGTCCGCGCTGAGTTGACTGGCCGAGACGAACCGAAAACAGCTATTCGGTTCGGGCGCGGTGTCGAACCGGAAGGTGCTGATACGCAAGGTACGGGCGTCGTATTGAACCATCTGCCCCAAGGGCGAAGGCGCGATCCCAAGGATCAGGTTCAGTGCCATCTGCGCCTGCATCGCGCCAATTGTCCCAACGACCGGACCCAGTACACCGGCGGTAGCGCAGCTCGCTCCGCTATCGGGCGCGTCAGGGAACACCGCGCGCAGCGAGGGCGCCCCTCCGCAGAACCCACCAACATAGCCCGACATCCTCAGCACCGAGGCGCTGATCAACGGTTTCCCCTGCGCTAAACAAGTATCGGACAGAATATAGCTGGCCGCATAGCTGTCAGCACAATCCAGGATCACATTCGCCTGCGCGGCCATATTGGGCGCATTTGTACTTGTTAAAGCATGTTCTAGCGCCTCAACTTCGATCTCATCGTTTAAGGCCCGACACCTCTCGGCGGCCACTTTGGCCTTGGGTCGCTCGCAATCCGCCTGCGCGAACAGAGTCTGGCGATGCAGGTTGGACAGATCAACTGTATCCCCATCCATCACCGTGATCCGCCCTACCCCAGCCCCGGCCAACAAGGGCAAGACCGGCGCAGCCAGCCCTCCGGCCCCCACAACCAGCACATGCGCCGAGGACAGACGCGCCTGCCCTTCTGCGCCTACCTCGGTCAGGATGGTTTGGCGGGCATAACGGCTCATCGGGTGGCCTCGATCCATTCGCGCACGCGCGCTTCGGGGTCAGTGTTCAGGGTGATATCTGTGACGACCGAGACGATATCAGCCCCCGCCTGCAGAACACCCGACGCGCGCTCGACGCTCATCCCGCCGATCCCGACCAGAGGGATATCGCCCACCCGCGCCTTCCATTCGGTGACGCGCGGCAGACCCTGCTGATGCCATTTCATCTTTTTCAGGATGGTCGGATAGACCGGCCCAAGCGCTACATAGTCCGGGTCCATGGCCAGAACGCGTTCCAGTTCGTCGTCATCATGGGTCGACACGCCCAGCTTCAGCCCAGCCTTGCGGATAGCTTTCAGATCGGCATCGTCCAGATCCTCCTGCCCCAGGTGAATCCAATCACATCCGGCCTCAATCGCGGCCTGCCAATAGTCGTTCACCACCAGAACCGCGCCATGCTGGCGGCACAGATCGCGTGACTGCGCAATCTGTTCGTGCACCACCGCATCGGGTTGATCCTTGGCGCGCAGCTGCACCAGTTTCACGCCCAAAGGCAGCATCCGCCGCAGCCAGTTCGAGTGATCAAAGATCGGGTAAAAGCGGTCGAGGCTCATGACAGAAACGCCTTTCCGATCACGGGGGTCGAGGCTTCGGCCATATCGCGCGCCTCGATCGGGTCGGCTTGATGGGCCAGTTGCCCGGCCTCAATCGCCTGCATCATGGCCCGCGCCATCGCCGGCGGATCACCCGCGCGCGCCACGGCGGTGTTCAGCAGTACCGCGTCATAGCCCAGCTCCATCGCGCGCGAGGCGTGGCTGGGCAGGCCAATGCCCGCATCAATCACCAACGGCACATCCGGGAATTCTGCCCGCATCGCCCGCAACGCGTATTCGTTGTTCAGCCCGCGCCCCGACCCAATCGGCGCGCCCCAGGGCATCAGCACCTCACACCCTGCAGCCAGCAGACGTTCACCCACGATCAGATCGTCGGTGGTGTAGGGGAAGACCTGAAACCCTTCCTCGGTCAGGATGCGGGCAGCCTCGACCAGTTGGAACACATCCGGTTGCAGACTATCCGTGTGCCCGATCAGTTCCAGCTTGATCCATTTGGTGTCGAACACCTCACGCGCCATCTGCGCAGTAGTCACAGCCTCTTTGACCGTATGGCACCCGGCAGTGTTTGGCAGGATCAGCACGCCGAGGTCCTGGATCATCTGCCAAAAGGTCTGACCCGCCCCGGATTCACGCCGCAGCGACACAGTGGCCACTCCGGCCCCACTTTCCCGAAACGCCTGCTCCAGAATGGCCGGGCTTGGATATTGTGCTGTGCCCAGCATCAAGGGGTTGGGCAATTCGGTACTGTAGAACGTCTTCATCCTCAGCCCCCCTGCATCGGTGCGACGACCTCGACCCGGTCGCCATCCACCAATTTGTGCGAGATGCGCAGGCTCGAAGGAACGAATTCCTCGTTCACCGCCGTTGCGACCCGGCCCGAGAATCCGCACTCAACCAGCATATCGGCCAGTGTCAGAGCCGCAATTTTGCGGGATTCGCCATTAAGCACGATCTTCATCGACCATCTCCGAATGTTTGTTCTCAAGTGCCAGATCGGCCACACCCCGCGCCAAAGCCGGGGCCAGCAGATAGCCGTGGCGATACAGGCCGTTGGCGTAGATCGTGTGGCCCAAGCGCCGGATACGCGGCAGGTTGTCGGGAAATGCAGGACGTAGATCGACACCAATCTCCAGAACCTCGGCCTCACCGAAGGCCGGGTTCAGCGCGTAGGCTGCACTGAGCAGCTCTAGCATGGAGCGCGCGGTGATCCGGCTGCTATCCTCGGATTCGATCATCGTTGCACCCAGCATGTAAACGCCATCTCCGCGCGGTACGATGTAGAGCGGCATCCGCGGATGCAACAGCCGCACCGGGCGGGTCAGGTGGATATCCGGGCAGCGGATCACCAGCATCTCACCCTTCACGCCGCGCAGATCATGCAAAACCTCGCGTGCATGTAACCCTCGACAGTCTATCGCGTTTTCCAGACGGGGCGGGGCGAGTTTCTGGTGAAATTCAACCCCTTGACCCTGCAACTGCCGATAGAGGTCCTGCAGCGCTTGCCGAGGGTCCAGATGCGCCTCATCCGGGAAGAACAAAGCTTTGGAGAAGCCATGCAGATCAGGCTCTAATTCTCGAATTTGGGTTTGATCAACATCTGCGAATGCCTGGGTCCTGCGCGCAAACCGCCGCAAATCCGGCAGATCGCGCGGATTAGCCACGACCAGAGTTCCGCGCCGCTGCACCTGTGTACGCGCGGCCCACCAGTCCAACGCGGTCTTTCCCAATCGCAGCACCGGCTCTTCGGCATTTTCATATTCGCACCATGGGGCCAGCATCCCGCCAGCCCACCACGAACACCCATGCGCACCGGGCGGGCCACCGGGATCAAAGACCTGCACCTTGGCGCCGCGCGACACCATCTCGCTGGCCACGGCCAATCCGGCAACACCGGCACCTATGACCGACCAGATCGTCACGCAGGCCAAACCTCATGAAAATGATGAACCGGGCCGTGGCCCTGCCCAATATCCAATGCATCCGCCTTGGCAATCGCACCTTGCAAATAGTCATGAGCCTGCGCAACCGCGTCCGGGATCGTCAGGCCCTTGGCCAATCCGGCCGCAATAGACGAAGACAAGGTGCACCCGGTGCCATGCGTGTTTCTGGTTTGGCGGCGCGGTGCGGTGAACTCGGCGATCAGCCCTGCCGAACTGACCAGAAGATCATGGCAAATCTCGCCTTGCCCATGCCCCCCTTTCATCAGAACAGTTTGCGCCCTATACCCACATAGGGCGCGACCTTGTTCAACCATCTCATTGGGGCTTTGTGCATCAGAAGACCCCAGCAAACACGCCGCCTCGGGCAAATTCGGTGTCAAGACCGAGGCACGAGGCACCAACACATCCCGAAGAGTTTGAACAGCATCCTCGGCAAGCAAAGCGTCGCCGGATTTGGCGATCATCACAGGGTCTAACACAATAGGGCCGTCGAATTCAGCGATGCTGTCGGCCACAGTGTGGATAATGTCAGGCGTTGCGAGCATTCCGATCTTGACGGCACCCACGTCCAAGTCCGTCAGAACCGCTTCGATCTGCGCCGCAATCACATCCAGCGGGATCCCGTGAACCGCCGTAACCGCCCTGGTATTTTGCGCCGTCACTGCCGTTATCACACTGGCGCCGTATACCCCAAGCGCCGACATGGCCTTGAGGTCAGCTTGAATTCCAGCCCCACCGCCGCTGTCCGAACCGGCAATCGTCAATGCAATACGGGCCATATCGTTGCTCCAAATTCTTGGGGCAATCGCGGCGTAGAAACCGTCTATAGTTTGACGACCGTTCCCTCCGCCGGAATTGCCCGGATCAGGTTCGATGGGTTGATGCGAAAGCACCTCTCAGCCCCTTCTAGGAGGCACCCCAACGGTTGGCGCGGAACATCTCAGGCGCGCAAGAAATAATCAAGAGGATTCTGCGAGGCTCTGCCTCGCGCTCCGGGATATTTATGGCCAGATGAAGAGCGGATCCCACTTTACCTGGCCAAAAGTATACCGGGGGAGTCGCCCGAAACGGGCGGCTGGGGCAGAGCCCCCTTTTCGACTTTTCAGCCCTTCATTCCATCCCAGAAAGATTTGACGGATGAGAAAAAGCTTTTGGACTCTGGGTGGTTATCTTCTCCTAAGTCGTCGAACTCTTTCAACAGTTCTTTCTGACGGCTAGTCAGGTTCACCGGCGTTTCCACTGCAAGTTCAATGAACATGTCGCCTACACCGCCGCCGCGCAAAGCCGGCATACCTTTACCGCGCAAGCGCATCTGACGACCTGACTGGCTGCCCGCCGGGATTTGCACGCGACCGCGGCCACCGTCGATGGTGGGAACTTCGATCGAACCGCCCAACGCTGCTTTGGCCATGCTGACTGGCACGCGGCAATAGAGGTTTACGCTGTCTCGCTCGAACAGTTTATGGTCCGACACTTCGACGAAGATGTACAGATCACCCGGAGGGCCGCCGCGCATTCCGGCCTCACCCTCGCCCGCCAGACGTATACGGGTACCCGTTTCCACCCCGGCGGGGATGTTGACGGATAGCGCGCGCTCTTTTTCCACGCGACCCGCACCGCCACAGGATTTACAGGGGTTCTTGATGATCTGGCCCAGACCCGAGCAAGTCGGGCAGGTGCGTTCCACAGTAAAGAAACCCTGCTGTGCCCGAACTTTGCCCATACCCGAGCAGGTCGGGCAGGTTGTCGGTTCTACACCACCTTCGGCACCCGAACCGTCACAGGCTGAACAGGCCACAGCGGCCGGCACGTTGATGGTTTTTTGCAGACCCGAGAACGCCTCTTCTAGCGTGACGCGCAGGTTGTAGCGCAGGTCCGAGCCGCGGGCGGCGCGACGTCCACCGCCTCCGCCACGTTGGCCACCCATGAAATCGCCAAACAGATCGTCGAACACGTCCGAGAAGGCGCTGGAAAAATCGCCCTGACCGAAGCCACCACCAGGACGGCCGCCACCGCCCATGCCATTTTCAAACGCGGCGTGGCCAAAGCGATCATAGGCCGCTTTTTTCTCGGCATCGCGCAGCACGTCATAAGCCTCATTTGCTTCTTTGAACTGCGCTTCGGCATCCGGGTTGTCTTTATTGCGGTCCGGATGCAATTCCTTGGCTTTCTTGCGAAAACCCTTTTTGATCTCATCCGCCGATGCGCCCTTGGCTACGCCGAGCACATCGTAATAGTCGCGTTTTGACATCAGTATGTCCTTCTGCCTCAACGTAAATAGGCCGGCCCGGAGAACGGACCGGCCCGCATTGGCCCGGTGAGCCGTTAGTTACGTTTGTCGTCGTCCAGATCTTCGAACTCAGCGTCGACAATGTCATCATCGCCCGGCGCTGCATCGGCTGCGGCCGGTTCTTCTTCGCCTTCCTCGGACTGCGCCTTGTAGATGGCTTCGCCCAACTTCATCGCGGCTTCGGTGACGTTCTGAATGCCCGACTTGATCTTGTCGGCGTTTTCAGTTTCCAGCTCGTCCTTCAGCGCGGCAATCGCCAGCTCGATCGCTTCGATAGTGGTCGGGTCGACCTTGTCGGCATGCTCTTCCATCGACTTTTCGGTCGAGTGGATGAGGCTTTCCGCTTGGTTCTTGGCGTCGACCAGCTCGCGGCGTTCCTTGTCGGCCTCGGCGTTTTCCTCGGCGTCCTTGACCATCTTCTCGATATCCGCGTCGGACAGACCGCCCGAGGCTTGGATGGTGATCTTCTGCTCTTTGCCGGTACCTTTGTCCTTGGCCGAAACCGAGACAATGCCGTTTGCGTCGATGTCAAACGTCACCTCGATCTGAGGCATACCACGCGGTGCGGGCGGGATATCCTCGAGGTTGAACTGACCAAGGATCTTGTTGTCCGCAGCCATTTCACGCTCACCCTGGAACACGCGGATGGTCACGGCGTTCTGGTTGTCCTCGGCGGTCGAGAAGACCTGAGACTTTTTGGTCGGGATCGTGGTGTTGCGGTCGATCAGACGGGTGAACACGCCACCCAGCGTCTCAATACCCAGCGACAGCGGTGTCACGTCCAGCAGAACCACGTCTTTGACGTCACCCTGCAGAACACCGGCCTGAATGGCGGCGCCCATGGCAACAACTTCGTCCGGGTTCACGCCTTTGTGCGGCTCTTTACCGAAGAATTTGGTGACCTCTTCGATCACTTTCGGCATCCGGGTCATACCACCGACCAGAACAACCTCATCTACGTCGCCTGCCGACAGACCTGCGTCTTTCAGAGCGGCTGCACAGGGCTTCATCGACTTCTTGATCAGATCGCCAACCAGCGATTCCAGCTTGGCACGGGTCAGCTTCATGACCATGTGCAGCGGCTGACCGTTGGCACCCATCGAGATGAAAGGCTGGTTGATTTCGGTCTGCGAGGTCGAGGACAGCTCGATCTTGGCTTTTTCGGCGGCTTCTTTCAGACGCTGCAGAGCCATCTTGTCCTGAGACAGATCGACACCGTGTTCCTTTTTGAACTCATCCGCCAAGTAGTTGACGATGCGCATGTCAAAGTCTTCACCACCCAGGAAGGTGTCACCGTTGGTCGATTTAACCTCGAACAGGCCGTCGTCGATTTCCAGAATTGTCACGTCGAAGGTACCACCACCAAGGTCATAAACCGCGATGGTTTGCGTTTCTTCCTTGTCCAGACCATAGGCCAGAGCAGCCGCTGTCGGTTCGTTGATGATCCGCAGCACTTCCAGACCAGCGATTTTGCCGGCGTCTTTGGTGGCCTGACGCTGAGCATCGTTAAAGTATGCCGGAACAGTGATAACCGCCTGCGTGACTTCCTCACCCAGATAGCTTTCTGCGGTTTCCTTCATCTTGCCCAGAGTGAAGGCCGAGATCTGGCTTGGGGAGTACTTTTCGCCGCGAGCTTCAACCCACGCGTCGCCGTTGCCACCATTCACGATAGCATACGGCACCATTTTCTTATCTTTTTCGACTTCGGCATCATCCACACGACGACCGATCAGGCGCTTGACGCCAAAGATCGTGTTGTCGGGGTTGGTGACCGCCTGACGTTTTGCAGGCTGACCGACCAGTCGCTCATCTTCGGTGAAGGCGACGATCGAGGGCGTGGTCCGCGCCCCTTCGGCGTTTTCGATGACCTTCGGCTGCGAGCCGTCCATGATAGCCACGCACGAGTTGGTGGTTCCGAGGTCAATCCCGATTACTTTACTCATATGTTCGATCCCTTTCTCTTCAAGGCGATGTCCCGAGGCCGGGACCCGTTATGGCATCCCTGCCTCGATCTCAATTGCGCAATGGCCCTACACCATCACGCGTCCCGGCGTATATAAGGGCGAGACCAAAAGCCTGCAAGCGGTGTAAATCGCAGGTTTTCGGGAATCTGGGGCCTTTTTTGCAACGTTTCGGCAAGGATTGAGGAATCTTCGATGACGCGGCTGCTTTTGCGCGATTTCGATATCAGAAAAGCCTATCTGGATGTGGCAGCGCAGACCGCGCTGATAGATCTGTTGCGCCCGATTCTGAAATCCGCACCCCTGTTCCGCCCGACGACGCCATCGGGCAAAGAGATGTCGGTCCGAATGACCTCGGCCGGGGCGCTGGGATGGGTGTCGGACCGGGCGGGGTACCGGTATCAGGATCACCATCCCAAGGGGGTGGCATGGCCCGTGATCCCCGATCCGATCCTTGAAATCTGGCACGTCCTCGCCAGCGTCGAGCGCGACCCGGATTGCTGCCTGATCAACTATTATGGCGAGGGCACCCGCATGGGACTGCATCAGGACAAGGATGAAGCTGACTTTTCCTGGCCAGTCCTGTCAATCTCGCTGGGCGATGATGCTTTGTTTCGCATCGGCAACACCACCCGTGGCGGCAAGACCGAGTCGATCTGGCTGAACTCGGGCGATGTGGTGATCATGGGCGGCCCCGCGCGCCTGACCTATCACGGGGTGGACCGTATCCGGTTCGGATCATCCAAACTGTTGCCCAAGGGTGGTCGGATCAATCTGACGTTGCGCGTGGCGACCTAGCTGCGCGCCCCCCAGCTTTTCGACACGTGCTGACGGGTGAAGAAAATGCCCAGCAAACCGATCAAAAGCAGGATAATGCCTACCCAAAGCGCGTATTCCCAGCTGGTCTGGCGCGGGAAATAGTTGCGAAACACGAACCCGCGGCATTGGTCGATGACGTGAAACAGCGGGTTCCAGATAAACATGGTCAAAGTGAACCCACCCAGACTGTTGGCCACAAACATCTTGCCAGAAAAGATCATATTGATCCGACGGTAGACGACGGACGAAATGGACACAAATGTCGGAAGCCAGGGCTTGAGCGCCATAAACAGGACGCCAACTGCGCTGCCGGTAAACCAGGCCAGCACAAGCATATAGAACGCGCCACCCGGATCCTGTATTTCAAGCGGTTCGATGGCGACGTGATACATGAACAGGATGACCAGGATCGAAACCAGTTGCGTGTAGAACGTCCCGAACGCCGCTGCCAGAAGCGACACCATCATGTTCATTGGCGAATGCAGCATCATTGGGTTGTTTCCGGTCGCAACCCCGGCCACGCCGCTTACGGATTTCACGTGCGTCAGGAACAGAAACACCCCAGACAGCAAGAACAGGATCGAATTGCCGCGAATCTTGGACAAGCCGGTTACCCTTCCGACCAGCGTCATGATCAGATAAAACACCGTCACCAGTGCAAGAATCTGGACGATATTCATGATCACCGCCAGCACCGCGTTCGATCGTTGCGAACGAATGCTGCGCACCACCGAATGAAACACCAGTTCCGAGGTGGTGAAGGCACCACCCAAAAGCGTCCGGTTTCGCTTAAAGTAATACACCTGCGCGGTCTTTCCTGCTTTATTGCCAGCAATCTGGCACGAAATTCTTGCTGTTCCGTAACCGGGACATCATAAGGCCGTCAGGATTTTCAATCAACAAATCACAGGAACGGAGCCTTTTTGTGACCTACGACGCCCTCATCCCCGTCATTCGACGTTTGGCACTGGAAGCCGGTGACAAGATCATGGAGATCTATAACTCGGATGATTTCGACGTGAAGGTCAAATCTGATGCCAGCCCTGTAACCGAAGCGGATGAGGCTGCGGACGCTCTTATCTCGGCCGGCCTGCGCGCAGCCTTCCCCGATATCCTGCTGGTGACCGAGGAACAGGCGGCCTCGCACTCTGAGAAAGGCGACACGTTCCTGATCGTGGACCCGCTGGACGGCACCAAAGAGTTCATCAACCGTCGCGGGGATTTCACAGTGAACATTGCGCTGGTGGAAAATGGCGTACCGACGCGCGGGGTGGTTTACGCCCCAGCCAAGGGACGCATGTTTTATACCCAGCCCGATGGACAATCAGTTGAGGAAACCGGCGCTCTGGACAAGGATGTTGTGGGCAACGTGACGCCGATACTCGTCTCTAAACCGAACAATTCGGCGCTTTTGATCGTGGCCTCCAAGTCGCACCGCGATCAGGCAACTGAGGACTACATCAACAAGTATCAAGTGCGCGACAGCAAAAGCGCGGGTTCATCGCTCAAATTCTGTCTGGTCGCAACCGGTGAGGCCGATCTGTACCCTCGCGTTGGCCGCACAATGGAATGGGACACAGCCGCAGGTCACGCAGTTCTGGCCGGTGCCGGCGGCAAGGTGGTTCGCTTCGACAACCACGAACCGCTGAGCTATGGCAAGGACGGCTATGCAAACCCGTTCTTCATCGCCTACGCTCCGGGTGTTGAGTTGAAGGAAGCCTGATGTCCGTTCTGATCGCCATTCCCGCCCGCTATGCCTCGTCCCGCTATCCGGGCAAACCGCTGGTGCCTCTGACCGGGGCAAGCGGCAAGGCGATGACGCTGATTGAACGGTCGTGGCGTGCGGCCTGTTCAGTGTCGGGCGTGGACAAGGTAGTTGTCGCCACCGATGACGACCGTATCCGCGCGGCGGCCGAAGGGTTTGGGGCCGAGGTGGTGATGACTTCGGACACCTGCCATAATGGCACCGAACGCTGCGCTGAAACCCATGCCAATCTGGGCGCGGGCTATGATATCGTGGTGAACCTTCAGGGCGACGCGCCACTGACACCGCATTGGTTTGTGGAAGACCTGATCGCGGGTCTGCGCGCCGCACCCGAGGCCGGTGTGGCCACGCCTGTTCTTCGCTGCGATGGCGATGCGCTCAACAGCCTGCTGAACGACCGCAAACATGGCCGGGTCGGCGGCACTACAGCGGTTTTTGCGTCCGATCACAGCGCCATGTATTTCTCGAAAGAGGTGGTGCCTTTCACAGCGCAGACCTATGCGGGCACCAAGGATACCCCGGTGTTTCACCACGTAGGCGTCTATGCCTATCGCCCTGACGCGCTGGCCGCCTATCCCACATGGCCCGTGGGCCCGCTGGAACAGCTGGAAGGTCTGGAACAGCTGCGCTTCATGGAAAATGGTCGCAAAGTTCTGTGCGTCGAGGTCGAGGCCAAAGGTCGCCAGTTCTGGGAACTGAACAACCCCCAAGACGTGCCCAAGCTAGAGCAGATGATGGCCGAAATGGGCTTGGAATAAACCATGAGCCTTGATGCAGAACTGCATCCTTCCACAACGCGGGAAAAGACTGTCCGATGACGAATATTCTTGTAACCGGCGGCGCCGGATATATCGGGTCCCATGCCTGCAAAGCGTTGAAACTGGCCGGATACACGCCCGTCACCTATGACAACCTGATCACCGGCTGGCAGGATGCAGTGAAATTCGGCCCGTTCGAACAGGGCGACCTGCTGGACCGAGCCAGGCTGGATGAGGTCTTTGACGAATACAAACCCGCCGCCGTCATGCATTTCGCAGCCCTCAGCCAGGTGGGTGAAGCGATGTCGGAGCCCGGAAAATACTGGACCAATAACGTCACCGGCTCGCTCAATCTGATCGAAGCCACGGTCGCTGCGGGCTGCGAAAATTTCGTATTCTCATCGACCTGCGCGACCTATGGCGAGCACGACAATGTGGTTCTGGACGAAGATACGCCGCAATTGCCGCTGAACGCCTACGGGGCTTCGAAACGCGCGATCGAAGATATTTTGCGCGATTTTGATGCAGCGCATGTGCTGAACCACGTGATTTTCCGCTATTTCAACGTAGCAGGTGCGGACCCCGAGGGCGAAGTGGGCGAATATCACCGTCCCGAGACTCATCTGATCCCCCTGATGCTGGACGCCATAGACGGCAAGCGCGACGGGCTGACCGTGTTCGGCACCGACTACGACACGCCCGACGGCACCTGTATCCGCGACTATGTGCATGTCTGCGATCTGGTCGATGCGCATGTGCTGGGCCTGAACTGGCTGGAGCAAGGTAAGGGCAGCCGCGTGTTCAATCTGGGCACCGGGACGGGTTTTTCAGTGATGGAGGTCATCGGCCATTCCAAAGCGGTCACCAACCGTGATGTGCCCTACTCCATCGGTCCGCGTCGGGCGGGGGATTGCACCAAGCTTGTATCCGGCTCGGTTCGCGCCGGGGCTGAACTGGGCTGGACGCCAAAAAGCTCAACGTTAGAGACGATGATAGCGGATGCATGGCGCTGGCATCAAAACGGGCATTACGAGAAATGAGGGCGCGGTGACCGGTGCCGCCGACCCTCTTCCGCCGGTCTCTTGGGCGCAGAAATACCGGTTGCGCCTGAAACGTCGGCGGCTTTTGTGGCGCGCGTTCCGCAGCCGACATGACCTGACATGCCTGAGGGACCGGACCAGCGACATTCGTCCCAATGCCATTCTGGCCTTCACCACCCTGCGCAATGAACGCAATCGGTTGCCGTGGTTTTTCAACCATTACCGTGCGTTGGGCGTTGATCATTTTCTGGTCGTCGACAATGACAGCGACGATGGCTCAACCGAGTATCTCCAAAGCCAACCCGACGTTTCGCTTTGGCAAACCACGGCCAGCTATCGTGCGTCACGTTTTGGTCTGGATTGGCTGACATGGTTGCAGATGCGATATGGTCACGGCCATTGGACGCTGATGGTCGATGCAGATGAGCTGTTAGTTTATCCCGACCACGACACCCATCCTTTGCCGGACCTCACCGGGTGGCTGAACCGCACCGGGCGAAACGCATTTGGCGCATTGATGCTGGACCTCTACCCCGACACGTCACTCGGGACGCAGGACTATGACCCCAGCGCCGACCCAACCGAAGCTCTGAACTGGTTCGACACTGGGCCATATCGGATGCAGAGGCAGGCTCCGCTGGGGAACCTATGGGTTCAAGGGGGCGCGCGGGAACGGATGTTCTTTGCCAAAACGCCGCAAAAGTCACCCACATTGAACAAAATCCCGCTGATCCGCTGGTCGCGGCGCTATGCATATGTGAATTCGTGTCATTCCGCCCTGCCGCGCAGGCTGAACGCAGCCTATAACGGACCGGGCGACAACGCGCCCTCTGGGGTTTTGCTGCATACGAAATTCCTGCCCGAAGTGGTTGAGAAATCAGGTGTCGAAAAGACCCGCCGACAACATTTCCACGACCCCGATCAATTCAACACGTATTACGACGGCATTCTTAATCGCCCCTCCATGTGGACGCCCAACTCGGCCCGTTACAAAGGCTGGAGACAGCTTCAGCAGCTTGGCCTGATGGGAAAAATTGAGTGGAAATCCGCCGCGCGGGCTAACGACTTGTAAATGCGTTGCTTTGATAGATGGAAAGATGGCATAACGCGGCAATGCTCCGGCACCACTCTGGTTGATCCAGGCCCCGGAGATGCTCGCGTAAAGTAAAAGGTTGGGCCGTCACGTGAGCCTGTTGGATTCGTATCGCATGAGATTGCGGCGCAAGCGCCGCCTTTTGCGTTGCCTGCGCAAGCGGCGCGAACTGACGCCTGTCTTGGACCAGACTAACAAGATCAGCCGCCGCGATATTCTGCTGGTCAGCGTCGTGCGGAACGAGAAAATTCGCCTGCCGTATTTCCTGGACTATTACCGAAAGCTGGGGGTCGATCACTTTCTGTTCGTCGACAATGACAGCGAGGACGGAACCGGTGCGTTTCTGGCCAATCAACCCGATGTCTCGCTTTGGTCAACTGATGCCAGCTATCGGCGGGCAACCTTTGGCATCGACTGGTCCAACTACCTGCTGCGGAAATACGCCCACGGTCATTGGGTACTGACAGTCGACCCGGACGAGTTCTTTATCTACCCGTTCTGCGACACGCGCCCCATCCGCGCTTTAACCGATTGGTTGAACGGATGTGCCGTGCGCAGTTTCGGCACCATGCTGGTCGATATGTACCCACGCGGACCCGTGGATGATGAACCTTACCGCGAGGGTCAGGACCCATTCGAAATCGCCCGTTGGTTTGACGCGGGCAATTACATGATCACCAAGAACCCCGAGTATGGGAACCTGTGGATACAGGGCGGCCCCCGCGCACGCACGTTTTTTCGCGACACACCGGAAAAAGCCCCCGCGTTAAACAAGATCCCGCTTGTGAAATGGGACCGGCGCTATGTCTATGTCAGCTCGACCCATTCCCTGCTGCCGCGCGGGTTGAATCAGGTCTATGACGAATGGGGGGGCGAGAAAGCCAGCGGCGCCCTGCTGCACGCCAAGCTGATCGATACGTTGGGTGCCAAAGCGCTGGAAGAAATGCAGCGCGGCCAGCACTACCGCAAGTCCGGCGAATACCGCGCCTATGCTGAAGGGCTGGAGGATCAGACCGTGTTCTGGTGCGACTGGTCCGAGAAATACATCAACTGGCGGCAGCTTGAGATTCTGGGCCTGATGTCCAAGGGGAACTGGGCATGAGCCTTGGGGTTGTCATGCTGGTCCACACTGCCTTCAACCGGGCCGAACAGGTTGCCCGCCATTGGGCCGCCGCCGGATGCCCTGTTGTCATTCACGTGGATCGCAAAGTGCCCGACCCCACATGCGCTGCGTTCAGAGCCGCTTGTAAAGATGAACCCCTGATCCGCTTTTCAGACCGGTCCACCTGCCATTGGGGTGGCTGGGGAATTGTGCAAGCCACGCAATCAGCGTCCGAGATGATGTTGAACGCTTTTCCCGATGTGCATCACGTTTTTCTGTCCTCCGGCGCGTGTCTGCCTCTGCGCCCAGTTGCCGAACTCATCGACTACCTTGCACAGCGGCCCCGCGTCGATTTCATCGAAAGCGCCACGACCGCAGATGTCAGTTGGACAATTGGCGGGCTGGATCAGGAACGGTTCACCCTGCGGTTTCCGTTTTCGTGGCGCAAGCATCGCAAATTGTTTGATGTCCATGTGAAGCTCCAACGCGCGCTCGGTCTGCGCCGACGAATTCCAGACGGTCTTGTACCACATATGGGCAGCCAATGGTGGTGCCTGACCCGTCAGACTCTGTCCGCCATTCTGCAAGACCCCAAACGCAAGACCTATGACCGCTATTTCAGTCGGGTCTGGATACCGGATGAAAGCTATTTCCAGACGCTGGCCCGAATGTATTCGACACATATTGAAAGCCGGTCTCTGACTCTGTCGAAATTCGATTTTCAGGGTCGTCCGCATATTTTCTATGACGACCATCTACAATTGCTGCGCCGGTCCGACTGTTTTGTTGCCCGCAAAATCTGGTGCGAGGCTGATCGTCTGTACCAAAGTTTTCTGACGGATCAATCCGGCGCGTTGGAACGGGCAGAGCCCAACCCCGGCAAGATTGACCGAGTCTTTTCCAAAGCGGTCGAACGTCGGACCCGCGGTCGGGACGGGCTGTACATGCAAAGCCGCTTCCCCCGCCATGGCAGCGAAAATGGCCTGACCTGTTTCCCCTATTCTGTGTTTCAGGGCTTTGCCGAGTTGTTCGAAGATTTTGCACCCTGGTTGACGGATTGTACTGGAACGCGTGTCCACGGACATCTGTTCGACCCTAAGCGGGCCGAATTTGTGGATGGGGCATCTGTCATCAACGGTGCCTTAAGCGATTGCGCCACTTTGCGCGACTATAATCCTACTGCATTCGTTTCAAACCTGATCTGGAACACGCGGGGTGAACGGCAATGTTTTCAGTTCAGCCCACGCGACACGCAAAAGATCAACTGGTTCTTTGCCCGCGACCGAAATGCCCAAATCTCGGTCATCACTGGGGCCTGGGCGATCCCCTTGTTCCAGTCCAACCGGGACTTCGCCGACGTTCGGGCCGAGGCGGCGCGGCTTCAGCAAATCGAGACCAAACAGCTCGAGGTTCTGAACTCGGTCTGGACCAAGGCACGGGTCAAGACCTGGACCTTGGCCGAGTTCGTGGAATCGCCGATGGAAGCACTACAAACCGTGATTGATGAGATTGGTACACAACCCCACGGCCACTTGACCAAAGCCCCCACCATGGTGGATCTCAGTGGATTTGGGCAATTCCTGCAAAATCTGAAAAACCAGGGCATGCACCCCTATCTGATGGGCGATTTTCCGGCAGATGACGTGTTTAGCACCAAACTCCGCGCGTTTCCGAAACCCTATCTGGTACAATAGCGCGCAATGGCCAAAACCTTCGACTATTTTGTCATTCTCGCCGCCATGCGCACCGGTTCGAACCTTTTGGAAGCAAACCTGAATGCGCTGGACGGTGTGACCAGCCATGGAGAGGCGTTCAACCCGCATTTCATCGGGCGCATCAAAAAGGACGATCTGTTAGGAATCACGTTGGATGAACGCGATGCGGACCCGCTGTCCCTGCTGGACGCCATCCGGTCGGACGACGGTCTGAACGGGTTTCGGTTTTTCGACGGTCACGACAATCGTGTGTTAGAGCCTGTTTTGACCGATCCGCGCTGCGCCAAGATTATTCTGACGCGCAATCCTTTGGACAGCTATGTTTCGCTTAAGATCGCGCGGGAAACCAAGCAATGGCAGCTCAAGAACATAAAGCGGCGGCGCGAAGCGCAGGTTGGTTTTGACGCGGCCGAGTTCGAACGGTTTCTGGATCAACACCACGCCTTCCAAACCTCGATCCTACACCAGATGCAAGCCACCGGTCAGACCCCGTTCTACCTTGCCTATGAGGATCTGCGGCGGCTGGACAGTTTGAACGGCCTGGCCGCATGGTTGGGGGTTGAGGCGCGGTTGGATGCATTGGACGACACGCTCAAACCGCAAAACCCGGAACCGGCGCGCTCCAAAGTGACAAACCCTGATGAGATGGAGCGCGCGCTGCCCACTCTGGACCGGTTCAACCTGCATCGCACGCCGAATTTCGAGCCCCGGCGCGGTCCGGCTGTTGCGACCTATGTGGCCGCCCCGCAAACGCCGCTGATGTATCTGCCTGTGCGCGGCGGGCTGGAAGGGCCGATCACGCAATGGCTGGCGGATCTGGATGGCGTGCCGCAGGATGATCTGACCACGGGCCAGAACAGGCGACAAGCACGGAACTGGCTGCAATCACATCCCGGACACCGCAAATTCACGGTGCTGCGCCACCCTTTGGCGCGGGCTCATACGGCCTATTGCCGCTATATCCTCAGCACCGAACCGGGCGCTTATCTGAAAATTCGCAACATGCTGCGCAATCGGTTCAAACTGCCAATCCCCGGTCAATTGCGCGACGGCAATTATCCGATCGAGCAGCACCATCAGGCTTTTTGCGAATTCCTGACCTTTCTCCGCCAGAATCTGGCCGGTCAGACTCCGGTGCGCGTTGACGGGGTCTGGTGCAGCCAGGCACAAGTGCTGGAGGGGATGGCGGGTTTCACGCCCCCTGATCTGATCCTACGCGAAGAAGACGTCACCACTGCCCTGCCCGAGTTGGCGCGCCGTTTCGGCCATGAGGCCCCCCCGACTCCAACGGCCGTAGTGCGCGATGCGCCTTACGACCTGTCAGACATTTGTGACGAAAAAATCGAGGCGCTGGCGGCCGAGACCTACCAGCGCGACTATATGCAATTCGGATTTGATCGGTGGAAACCGGTTACGCGCGCAAGGTGATGATCGTGCCGCGGTTTACCATCGCGTAGATCTCTTCAATCTCTTCATTCTTGACGGCGATGCAGCCTGCCGTCCAATCGGGCGTTTTCTTGGCTCGTTTGCGTTCAGCCCGTCTGTTCGGTTGGCCGTGGATAAAGATATCCCCACCCGGATCAACCCCGGCGGCTTTGGCCTGCGCAACATCGTTGGAATTGGGATACGAGATTCCCAACGACAAGTGATATCGGCTGTTGGGGTTGCGGCGGTCGATCAGATAGGTGCCCTCGGGGGTGCGCCCATCGCCGCGCTTGGTCTTGGTCCCTTCGGGGGCGAATCCAAGATCAACATCATATTCCTTGAGGACGTGTTCGTTGTGCAGAAGATACAACTTCCGCGCGCCCTTGTTGATGACCAAAGATGTTACTTCGGGTCCATCATAAGTTAGAAAACGTGGGCTGGCCGAGGCACAGGCCGAAAGGCCTACCGCTGCCACAGCACCCAATCCAAATGCTCGACGATCCATATTTCACTGCCTGCTACTTATTTTTTTCCGAAATTATGCCATAAAACCCAAAAACTGAAATCATTTTTTGCTGTTCGCCTGCTCGGCCAGGCGTCGTTCGATATTTTCCAGCCGTTCCAGCACCTCGTCCCGATAGGCATCGGTTTTCACTTCATCCTCGGCATGGTGCGCGTCCTGCATCGAGTTCACGATCAGACCAACCAGCAGGTTCACCACTGCAAAGGTCGTGACCATGATGAAGGGAACAAAGAACAGCCATGCATAGGGATAAACCTGCATCACTGGGCGGACGATCCCCATAGACCAACTTTCCAGCGTCATGATCTGAAACAGTGTATAGGCCGACAGACCCAGATCGCCGAACCAGTCGGGAAAGCTGCCCGAGAACAGCTTGGTCGAGATCACAGCCCCGATATAGAACAGTATCGCCATCAGCAAAAATACGCTGGCCATGCCCGGCAGCGCCGAGATAAAGCCTTCGACCACCCGACGCAGGCGCGGCGCGACCGAGATCACGCGTAACACTCGCAGAATTCGCAATGCCCGCAACACAGACAATGCGCCGGCACTGGGGACAAGAGCTATGCCCACAATGATAAAATCAAAGATATTCCAGCCGCTTGTGAAGAACCGACGCCCGGTCGCGACCAGTTTCATCGCGATCTCGGCCACAAAGATCGCAAGACAAAGCTTATCCAGAGTCACGATCAAAGGGCCCGCAGCCTCCATCAACGTCTCGGAGGTTTCCATGCCCAAGAGAGCGGCGTTAAACAGGATGACACCGGTGATGAATTTGCCGAAAATCGGCGCTTCTATAATGGTCAGCAGACGCTGATTGATGCCCATTCGGGATCTCCAGTGCGATTAGGGGTTCAGAGCGAACCGGGCGGCAAGTTCGGTGTGGGACGACCACCGAAATTGGTCAACCACCTGTACCCATTCAAGGGTGTAGTCTGCGTTAACCAGCGTCTTTGCGTCGCGGGCAAAGGTGACCGGGTTGCACGAAACATAGGCAATCACCAGAGGTTTGGCCTGCGCCAGCTCGGCAGTTTGTGCCTCTGCCCCGGCGCGGGGCGGGTCCAGCACCACGGCGTCATAGGGTTTCAGCTCGTCCGGCATCAGCGGGCGGCGGAACAGATCGCGCGCCTCGGTCGTGACTTTTTTTAACCCCTGTGCCCGGCGCCACCCCTGATCCAACGCGTCGGTCATCGCAGACTCGCCCTCAACTGCATGAACTTCGGCAGTTTGCGCCAGAGGCAGCGAGAAGGTTCCGCATCCTGCAAACAGATCGACAACCCGCTTTGTCCCCTGCGTGGCCTGCAAAACCGCCTGTAACAGAGCCTGTTCGCCCTCTTTCGTCGCCTGCAAAAACGCACCAGGCGGCGGTACAACCGCAGCTCCGTTAAAGCGCTGAACCGGGGCGTGGCGCATCGCAATAACCTCGCCCTCCCAGCTGAGGCGGGCAAGCCCATGTTTCTCGGTCGCTTGCGCAAGGGCCAGTTCCATCGGGCCATCCAGCGGTTTGCCGCCTTTGACCGCAACGTCCAGCCCGCCTTCGGACAGGGTCAGGGTCACCGCCAGCACACCTTTGCGACTACCACCCAACAGCGCAAGCGCCTCGGCCACGGGAATGGCAGCGATCAGGGCCGGGTCCAGCAGGTGACAATCGGGGATCTCGGTGATGGTATCAGACGCGCGTCCATGGAACCCGGCAAGCGTGCCTTTCTTCGTCCGCCGCACGGCAATCGTTGCACGGCGACGCGAACGTTCCGGCGAGGTGTGAATGGGCCGCATCGGGGCATCGAGCCCCTGCGCGGCCAGCGCGTTGCGCACCACCGCCACTTTCCAGTCAGCAACAAAATCATCCGCCGCGTGCTGCAATTGACAGCCGCCGCAGGCCTTATAGTGGCGACACGGTGCCTTCACCCGTTGGTCCGAGGGGGTTTCGACCCGGATATCAGTCAAAACCTGCCCGTTAAGCGTGCCGCTGACCACCTCACCCGGAAGGGTTCGGGTGGCATAAACGGGACCGTCGGCTATCCCGTCGCCCTGATGGCCAAGGCGGTTTATGGTGAATGTCTGAGTCATGCGGGCCTGATACCGGTGCTTTGCACACAACAAAAGCCCTTTGGGCGCTATTCCGCCGCCTCGGCCTGAATGAATCCGCCCGACTGGCGGTGCCAGAACCGCGCATAAAGCCCGCCTTGATCCAGCAGCGCGTCATGCGAGCCGGATTCGACGACGCGGCCCTGATCCAGAACCACGATCCGGTCCATCTCGCTGAGGGTGGACAGGCGGTGGGCAATGGCCAGAACGGTTTTGCCTTCCATCACGCGGTGCAGGGCTGTCTGGATCGACGCCTCAACCTCGGAATCCAGCGCCGAGGTCGCCTCATCCAGCACCAGAATTGGGGCGTCTTTGAGGATTGCGCGGGCCAAAGCGATGCGCTGACGCTGTCCACCCGACAGCTTTACGCCCCGCTCACCCAGATGCGCGTCATAGCCGGTGCGACCGTGAGCATCTTGCAGGGACAGGATGAATTCATGCGCCTCGGCCTTTTTTGCGGCGGCAATCATCTGATCCTCAGAAGCATCGGGGCGGCCGTACAGAATATTGTCACGCGCCGAGCGATTGAACATCGCGGTTTCCTGCGTGACCATGCCTATCTGACGGCGCAGGCTGTCCTGCGTCACCTGCGACACGGCTTGCCCATCAATACGAATAGCGCCTTTTTCCCCGTCATAGAGCCGCAATAGAAGCGAAACGAGCGTCGATTTCCCTGCGCCAGAAGCCCCAACGATCCCCAGTTTTTCGCCGGGGTGAATGACCAAATCCACATCCGATACGCCGCCGATATCACGACCATAGGCAAAGCTAACGTGGTCGAAGGCGATCTGACCCTGACCCACTTTCAGATCCTTTGCGGCAGGTGCATCCTCGACCCGGTCACGTTTGGCCAGGGTTTTCATGCCATTTTCGACCTCGCCGATATTGGCGTAGAGACCCATCAGGGTGAAACTGACCCAGCCGGTCATCTGCGAAATGCGGATCGAGACCGCGCCCGCCGCAACGATATCACCCGCCGTCGCAATGCCGCTGCGCCACAGCCACAAGGTCGCGCCCATCAGCAAGACCGGCAGAACACCTGCCAGCACCATCAGGATGAACCGGAAAGCGGCAGACAGGCTGCCGAACTCCAGAGATCTTTCGCGCAGATCGACCATAGCTGTACGCGCGGCCTGATCTTCGAACGCGGAATGGGCGAACAGCTTGACCGTCTTGATATTGGTGATCGTATCCACCACTTGCCCCGACACCATCGCCCGCGCCCCGGCCCGCGCGGCCGAGCGCAACCGGATTCGCGGCAGATACCAGCGGATCAAAAGGAAGTAGACGATGAGCCAGCCGATAAAAGGCATCATCACCAGTGGATGAATCGATCCTAACAAAAGCAAAGAACCCACAAGCGAGGCCAGCGCAAAGACAATCGCACTGATCGTCTCGGACACGACCGAGGCCATCGCGTTCGAGGTCTGCATCTGTTTCTGCGCAATCCGTCCAGCGAAATCGTCATCGAAATAGGTAACCGACTGGCCCAGTGTCCAGCGGTTTAGCTTGGCCAACACCAAAGGCGTGATATTGGGCATCACGACATAGTTGTTCGACAGGGCCGACATGCCGAAAAACACAGGGCGCAGCAGCATGAAGAACGCGGCACCGCCAAGGATGACCCACAGATTGCTGCCGCTCAGAAAACCCTCGGGACCGCCTTGGGTCGCCACGTCGATGACGCGCCCCAAAATCCAGGCGGTTCCGGCTTCCATCGCACCTGCCGACGCCGAGAAGAACGCGGCAACAAAGATCATCGGCCAGGCGCCCGAAAGGCTCCAGCGAATGAACGCCCCCAGCGTTTGCGGCGGGGGCGTTTCGGTGGATTTGAACGGGTTTATGAGGTCAGCAACCCTCATTCCGCGGCCTCCGGGTTCAGAAAGCCGCCGGATTGCCGCGCCCAGAACTGAGCATACAGTCCGCCCTGCGACAGTAGCTCTGCATGGCCACCCTGCTCGACGATCTTGCCGCCATCCATGACCAGAATACGGTCCATGCGGGCGATCGTGCTAAGACGGTGAGCAATGGCGATCACGGTTTTTCCCTGCATCATGCCGTAGAGCGTTTCCTGGATTGAGGCTTCGACCTCGGAATCTAGGGCGGACGTCGCCTCATCCAACAGCAAAATCGGCGCATCTTTCAGAATGACTCGCGCCAACGTCACCCGTTGCCGTTGGCCACCAGACAGTTTCACGCCACGCTCACCCACATGCGCGTCATAACCCGTGCGCCCCTGCGGGTCTTGCAGATCAAGGATGAACTCATGCGCTTCGGCTTGCTTGGCGGCGGCGATCATTTGCTCCTCTGTCGCTCCGGGGCGGCCATAGAGGATGTTGTCCCGGACCGAGCGGTGCAGCAACGCGCTGTCCTGCTGCACCATGCCGATATGGCTGCGCAAACTGTTCTGCGTGACCTGTGCGATGTTCTGATCGTCAATCAGGATCGCGCCCTGTTCGACATCATAAAACCGCAAAAGCAACTTGACCAAGGTCGACTTACCGGCTCCGGACCGCCCGATCAGACCGATCTTTTCACCAGGCTGAATTTTCAGGTTGATGTGATCCAGCCCTCCGGTCTCGCGCCCATAGTGATGCGACAGATCGCGGATGTCGATCTGACCGTGGATCAGCTGCAAAGGCTGTGCGTCCGGTGCATCGAGCAGGTCGATGGGTTGAGCAATCGTCTCCATCCCTTCGGCCACGACACCCAGCTCCCGAAAGAAGCTGGTTAACGCCCACATGATCCAGCCGGTCATCGCATTCAGCCGCAAGGTCAGCGCCGTCGCCGCCGCGACCACCCCGACCGAGGCGCTGCCCTGCATCCAAAGCGCAATGGCCCAGCCGACCACGCTGACGATCAGCAGCCCGTTCAGCGCAACTAGGACAGCATCC
Source organism: Ruegeria sp. AB6 (assembly GCF_056542685.1). Classification (NCBI taxonomy): domain Bacteria; kingdom Pseudomonadati; phylum Pseudomonadota; class Alphaproteobacteria; order Rhodobacterales; family Roseobacteraceae; genus Ruegeria; species Ruegeria sp. AB6. The sequence goes on from NZ_JBQGAD010000009.1 coordinate 96,803, forward strand.
ATGATGGTGAAAATCCGCATCTCGATCTGGAATGTGCGACGCGTTTCCTCGATCGCTTCGCGGGCATAGCCCAGCTCTTGCGCGTCATGGGCAAACATTTTGACCGAATGGATGTTGGTATAGCTGTCCACCACCCGCCCTGTCACTTCGGACCGCGCATCCGAGGCCGCCTTGGACGCGGGCCCCACCCGCGCAACCGTCCATCGTACTAGCAGCGCATAGAGCGCAAACCAGATCAGCAACGGCAATAACAGGCGCGGATCGGCGGCCATCAACAGGATCGCCGCACCCACCAGATACGCAAGCGAGAAAGAGATCGCGTCAAACACCTGAAACACCGCCTCACCCGCGGCGGGAGGCGTCTGCATGATGCGGTTGGCGATACGGCCGGCGAAATCATTTTCGAACCATTTCACCGACTGGCGCAGCACATGATTATGGGCACGCCATCTAAAAATAGTCCCTACATTGGGCAAAATTGCATTGTTCAGCAGCAATACATCCACCACATGCAACAGCGGACGCAGCAGCAGAACGAAGATGGCCATCAGAATCAACTCGGTGCCATGGGCTTTCCAGACTTCGGCCGGAGAGCCGGACAACAGGTCCACAACGCGGCCCATGTAGTAGATCAGCCCAACTTCGACCGCGGCCACAATGATCGAGATCAGCGCCGCCCAGACAAACAGCCCATAGAAGGGCCGGGTATATTCCAGCATGAACGGCCACAGCCGCGTGGGCGGCGTGTTGGTTTCCGTGTAATCGGCAAAAGGGTCAACAAGGTTTTCGAAATAGCGAAACATGAAGCGTGCTCCAGATTGAGCAGATAATAGGTCGTGCGAAGAAAGATGGTGCCAGAACACCACCCTTACGGGTCAACGTGTCCCGGCTTTAGCCGAACCAGATCCCGTAATACATTCGCATCCCTCCATTCATGTGACAGGCGCACGTAAGCACAAAGAAACCAAATTGTCATCCCTTTTTGAGACTTTGGCTCAGCTTCCCAGCAGTTCTTCACGGGTGAGGACAAACCCGGACGCAATCCACCGCGTCTCAAGCTCTGCCAGTTTTTTGCCCAGCGCGGGGCCGGTGAAATCCGGGATCAGATCGGTCGCTTGAACTGGGAAATCGGCGGCAGCCCCTTTGCGCAGATCAGCACGCATGTCTTCTGACCAAGGCTGTTCCAGAAGAGCGCAGCGCAGCAAAGCTTCGTGCAGACCATCCTCTTCGCCGTCGCGAAAGCCCAACTCGGCAATGGATGCGGTGTCGCTGGCCTCATCCCGCATCCGGGTCAAGCGTTGAAGCTGGGTTTTGCTCAGGCGCAGGGTCTTGGCGATCTCAGGCGGGGCAATGGCGGCCAGACGGCGGATCGGTTCGGGATCAACCCCCGCCTGTTCTTCTAATGCAATCAAAGGAGCAAGCGCGCGGTCATCCGCCCCTGGCAGGATTTGAGACAGAGCCCCCGCCTGCCGCATCGCCGCGACCGAAGGCGCAGGATTCGGCGAACCCAATAGTTTCAACAGTTCAGCGCCAACGCGTTCGCGAGACAGGGCGGCAAGCCCGTCCAGATTGGACGCAATCGCGGCCAGTGCATCGGGGTCAAACCCCGCCTCAGCGTCGCCATACCACGCATGAAACCGGAAATAGCGCAGCGACCGCAGGTAGTCTTCGCGAATGCGGTGTTCTGCCGTGCCTATGAACCGCACCCGTCGCGCCTGCAAATCGCCCAACCCGTTCAACGGGTCCAAAACCGAGCCGTCAGGCTGGGCGTAAAGCGCGTTCATGGTGAAATCGCGGCGGGCCGCGTCCTCTTCCACGTGATCGGAAAAGGCCACTACGGCCCGGCGACCGTCGGTTTCCACGTCACGGCGAAAGGTCGTGATCTCATGCGGGATGCCATCGCTGACGACAGTGATGGTACCGTGATCAATCCCGGTGGGGATCGCTTTCAGACCAGCACCCTGCGCCAGCTCCATCACGCGTTCAGGCCGCGCATCCGTGGCAATGTCGATATCCGAGACCGGAGCCCCCAGCAGCGCATTGCGCACGCAACCACCCACAAACAAGGATTGCGCGCCCGCATTCACCAGCGCCGCGCAAACTGTTTGCGTCGCCGGGTTTGACACCCAATCTTCGGTGATCACCGTCATTCGCTCATCCGTGCAGCCAAACCTCGCAGCATTCGGGCCGTCGCGCCCCAGATGTAGTAGGGACCATAGGGCACCGTAAAATAATACCGTTTCTGACCCCGCCACCGGCGCGATTCAACGAGATAGTTTTCAGGGTTCAGCACATGCGCAAGCGGGACCGAGAAAACCTCGTCCACCTCACCAGGTTCAGATACAAACCGGACCCTGTCATGCAAGATTGCCACGACCGGCGTGACCGTGAAGGATGTCACCGTCTCATGCGTGGGCAGATGGCCCAGAATTTCCGGCAGATCCTCGGGCAAGCCAATCTCTTCACGGGCCTCGCGCAGGGCGGTGGCGGTGACATCCACATCCCCTTCATCCTGCTTACCGCCCGGAAAGGCGATCTGCCCCGGATGATGTTTGAGGGCCGAGGATCGTTTCGTCAGGATCAGGCGCGGCGTGCCATCGGCGATGGAAATCGGAACCAAAACGCCGGCCGGTCGCAGCTTGCGCCCTTCGGGCAGAACCGTGTCGGGGTTCAGGTCAAAATCGCTTGACCTGTTGCCGGGACGGCGCAGGGCCGCCCGCAGTTGATCTGTCAGTTCAGGCGTCGTCAGCATCGAAACCAACAGTGCTGGGATCCAGCACGTAATGCGCTCCGCAGAACTGGCAATCCGCGGTCACGTCACCCTCGGGCGTGGTCATCTTTTCGATGTCCTTGGCCGAATAGATCGACAGGCTTTGCCGCACACGGTCTTCGGAGCAGGTGCAGCCGAACTGCACCGGCTGCGCATCGTAAACACGCGGCTGTTCCTCGTGAAACAGGCGGATCAGCAGGTCGGTCGGCGCAATGGACGGTCCTATTAGTTCAAGATCGTCCACCGTATCCAACAGGATGTTGACGCGGCCCCAGTTTTCGCCCTCTTCCCCGTCCACCAGATCATTGGCGGTCAGAATCTCGCCCGCGCCCTGACCCGAAGCCGCAAAAGGCGAGGCTTTGGGCATGTGCTGCAACATCACCCCGCCCGCGCGCCAATGCTCACCGACGCCCGGTTCGGTCGATTTCCCAAAACTCAGCGAGAACCGCGTCGGCAACTGTTCGGACTGTGCGAAATAAGCTTCGGCACAGGCGCTGAGTGAGCCACCGGCCAGCGGCGTAATGCCCTGATAGGGCTGCGTACCCTCGCCCTGGTCGATGAGGATGGCGAAATACCCCTCGCCAACCTGATCAAACGGCGCGGCATCGGTCAGCTTATCATGGTCGAAACTGGCATAGGCGCGGATGCGGGCCGGTTCACCCTCGGCCTGCGGGGCATAGTAATCGGTTGCAATCATGCGCACCGCCCCCTTGGATTGCACCTGCAAAGACAGCTTCCAGCGCAGCGAAACCGTCTGACCGATCAATGCGGTTAGCAGGGCCATCTCGGCCACCAAAGCCTCGACCTTTTCAGGGTAGTCATGCTGCTTCAGGATGCCGTCCAGCACCCCGTCCAACCGCGCTACGCGGCCACGCATATCGGATACATCGAGTTGAAAGGGCAGGACGGTGTCGTCCCACGCGATTTTGGTTCCAAGAGACATGGGGTTTCCTTACACGCCACAGATTGGCATACCGCCAGCATATAGGTCGAAGATTTCGGGTTGTAAGGGGCCATACATGATCAGACGGTTCGGTGAAACCCCGCAAGCAGGGCGCAAATACACGCAGCGAGTAGGAGTTTACGCCTTATTGCCGCGCGGGCAGCAGCTTTTGCTGACCTGTCAGTTGGAACCCGGCCCCGATCTGCAACTTCCGGGCGGCGGTATCGATCCCGGCGAATCACCCATCACCGCGCTGCATCGCGAAGTGGCCGAGGAAACCGGCTGGCTGATCGCCGCGCCCCGGCGCGTCGGTGCCTTCCGGCGCTTTACCTACATGCCGGAATACGACCTGTGGGCCGAGAAGATCTGCCTGATCTACCGCGCCCGCCCGGTGCGGCGCATCGGCCTCCCGACCGAGCCGTTTCACGAAGCGCTGTGGATGGAGGCCGCAGATGCAGCCCAAATGTTGGGCAATGACGGGGATCGTCACTTTGCCACGCAATATCTGCTGGATCTATAGTTCCCGTTATATTCGAAGAATACGGCCGAGACGTCATCATCCATGCCCTTCCCCGGTGCCATGGATTGCGTCAACCGCCAGAACATGTCGTCCAGAAACTCGGTCCCGCTGCGACCCGGCGCGCAGTCGGTTGCCAGGCGCCGCAGCCCGTCTTCGTCTAGCAGAGAGCCATCGGCCAAGCTGCATTCGGTGAACCCATCTGAATAGAGCAGCAGCTTGTCGCCCGGTTCCATATAGATTTCGGTCCGCTGAAAAGACACGTCTGACAGCAATCCGATCGGTAAACCGCCTTCGCCCAGAAACTCGGTCCCACCGTTCCGGCGCAACAACAGTGGATGCGGATGGCCAGCCTGCACCATTTTGACATGCCCGTTGCGCAAATCGACAATGGCATAGACCATGGTGAAATATTCTTCGACCCCTGCATCCGCCATTAAACGGGAATTGAGCGTTTCGGCCACGTCTTCAGGCGGTAAAAGCGCAAAGAACTTTTCAAAGCGCCGCTCCATCGCGACGTTTTGGTCAAAATGCTGACTGGAGAGATATCCACCCAGTCGCGCGGTCATCATCGCCGAAGTGATCCCGTGGCCCGAGACATCTATGCTATAAAATCCCACGCGATTCACGCCCGGTGAGAACATGCCGACAAGATCGCCCCCGATGTGACCGCAGGGCTTCAACAACATGCTGACACGCGACTTACCGAATTCCCGCGACAATTCGGGCACCAGAGATTCCTGGATCTTGCGCGCCTGCATCAGGTCCTTGTCGATTGCATCATGGGCCACCCGCAATTCGCTGAGCGCCGTTTCGATCAACCGGTTCTTTTCCGAAAGCTCGTGCTGCATGTCCAAGATGCGCGCCCCGGCCGAGATGCGCGCGCGCAGCTCATCCGCCTCAAGCGGTTTGATCAGAAAGTCATCCGCGCCGGCATCCAGACCCCGTGCCACCTCTTGCTTTTCACTTTTAGCGGTCAGCAGGATAAAATAGCTGTATTGATCCGTTTCCAACGCCCGAAACGCCCGGCAAAATTCCGGCCCGCTCATCCCCGGCATAACCCAATCGCTGAGCACTAGATCGGGCAGGTCCTGCGCACAAATCTCAATTGCGGCATCGCCACTGTCAGCTTCGAGAACATCGAAGCCCCATTTTTTCAGCGACGCCACCAGGATTCGGCGCTGCAGGCGACTGTCGTCAACGACAAGCACCGTGCGGATACCGCCAAACCCCAGCTCTGCCCTGGTTTCTGCCTGACTGACCTCTGCCACCTGATCCCTCATGTCCATCCTTGCGCGGCAACCCTAGCGCGCGGCTATTTAATATCCGGTGAAAGCATGGGGTTCGCGGTCTTTAACCAGGCTTTTACCGATCCCGCGCTATCAAATTCTTGAAGCGGAAATTGTGGAGGCTAGGTTATGATCGACTGGCCCAGGGTCAGACAGTTGCGGGACGAAGTCGGGACCAGTGAGTTCGACGAGGTGGTCGCAATTTTTCTGGACGAAGTGCAAGAGGCACTTTCCCGCCTGCGCACCGACTCCAACCGCAGCGGGTTCGAACAAAATCTTCATTTTCTGAAGGGTGCCGCACTAAGTCTTGGATTCAAATCGCTGGCAAAGCTCTGTCAGGACGGAGAGAGGCAATCTGCGCAAGGACAATCTCAGATGGTAGACATAGCGCAGGTATTCGCGGTGTTTGAAACTTCGCGTATAGAGTTCAAGTCCGGTTTAGATCGTTTGTAGAGGCTACAGCTTAATCGGGAATTTTTCTGGGAAGCGGAATTTTCTAAAGGTGACGTCCTCCCGCCGATCGTGGGTGAAATAACCGTCATCCAGTGTCTTCAATGTTCGAAGCGCATCTCTCCGACACATCTCCACACACTCTTCCATGGGAAATTCTGGGGATCGCTTCACATCGCGGGCCAGACGTGTGTGGCGGTACATTCGCCGCCGCCAACCGACAATACCAACAGATTGACCGGGCGTCACTGGGATTGAGACGCCGTCTGCTGTCGCGTCGTCGACCAACGGCACTCGCTCATCTTCGCGGCGCTGAACTTCCTGCAAGTTTCCATAGTGAAAATGCAAATTGAACAAACCGGGCAGCAGGTCGAAGCTGTCATTCATCACACCATGCCCGCCAGTCCCAAAAGAAACCCGCCGTTGGACGACAGACGGTTTGGAATGTGGAACCTCCAATAGACAAAACTTGTCGCTCGAAAACAGTGTTTCCTGATCACTGCCCTGCGTTGCCACCAGATTGAACCCCACCGCCCCGGCCACATTTTCCTGGAAGTCGAACTTGTAATCCAACAGTGCAGACCCGTCCGCCGTTACCAGCAATTCGTCGCAATCTGCCACGATCACCCGGACATAGAACTGCGTCAGCATGGCCGAAAAATCCGACAACATGCGCCAGCGGGCGTAGTCAAAGCTTTGATGCAGCCCATCACGCAAAATGGCGATCACGTTGCAGCCCTGTCCGATCCGATCAATCTCGGGATCAGCACCGTGCGACAGGATATACACATTCTCGGGGCCAAGCTGAGTTGTGTAATAGGCGACCCATTTCTCAAGGTACCAATAATCGCGCCATACCATGGTCACTGCTGCAAGCGGCTTCATCTGTGCACTTTCCGGTCCTGTTCACCTGAACGTGCGTAGGCGAAAACCAGAAGGCAAACAAGGCGGTCGGCCCGCTTGCAATCAGATCACGAACTGCGCCAGCGTTTCGTCTTCGGTAATATCGGTATAGGTGAACCCAGCCTCGTCCAGATGCGCAAACAAGCGGGCGAAATTCTCGGGTTTGCGCGTTTCAATCCCTATCAGGACCGAGCCGAAATTGCGGGCCGATTTCTTCATATATTCAAACCGGGCGATGTCATCCTCAGGGCCGAGGATATTGAGAAACTCTTTCAGCGCACCCGGACGTTGCGGCAGGCGCAGGATGAAGTATTTCTTGACCCCCGAATAACGCTGTGCTCTCTCTTTCACTTCCGGCAATCGCTCGAAATCGAAGTTGCCACCCGAGGTCACGCATACGACGGTTTTGTCTCGGATAAAGCTTTGAATGTCGCCCAGCGCCTCGATCGCCAATGCACCTGCGGGTTCCAGCACGATGCCTTCGACATTCAGCATTTCGATCATGGTGGTACAGATACGGTCCTCGGACAAGACATGCACGTCAGACAAGTGGCGCGATTTCAACAGCTCGAACGGTTTCGCGCCGATTTTTCCGACGGCCGCTCCATCAACGAAATTGTCTACGTGATCCAACGCAACCGGATGCCCGGCCGCCATCGCTGCGTGCAGGCAAGCCCCGCCTTTGGGTTCGACAAACAGACAATGGGTGCGGTCCCCGAACCACGTTGCCACGCCCGAGGACATCCCGCCCCCGCCCACCGGCAGGATCACGTGATCTGGTATTTGGCCCAGCTGTTCTTCGATCTCAACCGCCAGAGAGGCCTGCCCTTCGATCACGTCCTCATCGTCGAAGGGCGACAGGAAATGCCCGCCCTCCCGCGCGCACCACGCTTGCGCGGCGGCCAGAGTGTCATCGAAATAGTCGCCGGTCAGGTGGATTTCGATATTGTCGCCGCCGAAGATTCGGGTTTTCTGGATTTTCTGCTGCGGAGTCGTCACCGGCATAAAGATCACGCCACGCACGTTCAGGTGTTTGCACATGAACGCCACACCCTGTGCGTGATTGCCCGCGCTGGCGCAGACAAACAGGTCTTGTCCCTGTTGCTTACGCATGGCGTTGAACGCGCCACGAATTTTATACGAGCGCACCGGGCTGAGATCTTCGCGCTTCAGCCAGATATCCGCGCCATAGCGATCAGACAGATGGGCATTCCGTTGCAACGGCGTCGCCGGAAAGACTGAGCGCATCGCCTGTTCGGCAGCGCGGGCGCGGGTCATGAAATCACTCATGGCCCGTTCAGTGGCCGATCCTGACTAAAAGAGCAAGGAATACATATGTGTACGAGACCTTAATCCAGCGAACGGTTTTCTACAACGTACCCATAGAGCGTCGTCAGAATCGTAACGTTCAAAAGGAAAACAAAGAACTGCGCTGCGACCCCGACCGGGCCCTGATACGCCGGCATATCTGCCATTTTCTCGATACCTGTTTGTAGCAAGCCCTGAGCAATTGAGTTCGCCGCTATCAATACAACGATCATTCGGTTGGGGCTTTGTATCTTCCTCCAGGCACGCCAGCTTTCTGCCAATGAAATAGGATTGCCAACGGCGTATGCAGGCAGGATTAGGCTGCACCTGAACAAGATCAGAGCAGAGAATACGGCGGGCACAATCATGGCCGCGAAACCCAACAGCACGGAAAACTGCCCGAAGACCTGAAACGCTCCAAAAATGAAGAAGGTCGCCGGTACAAACAAAACCAACGATACAGCGGCCAACAACAAAGCGCGCAAGAAGTATCCGCCAATCCTCAGAATGCTAAAGGGCGGAACGATCCCGTAGCGGTATTCCCCAAGGAGAATATGGCGATGCCAGGCGGTGATACCCCACATAGTCAGGATGCCGTTGATGACTAACAGAACAAAAAACCAGGGGAAAAAGAACCTGAGGACAGCACCATCTGGCAACTCTATCTTCTTGCCCCAGCCAAAGCTTTCTCCGATTGCCGAGAGATAAGCCAGATCCAGGCCGGAAAGGTGAAGAAACAGAAAGAAAAAGGCCAAAGAAATGAAGAACGGCGCCCAGAACACGCGAAATGCCGAAATAAAGTTTCTCAATATTAACGTAATAGCATGAACAAAAATACCCAACCCAGCAACGAACCAACTACCCTCAACCAAAAATTGTACACAATACAAGCAATACATCCGATTTCCGAAAGCCCGTCAACGCAGATAACTTGCCCCGCGCGGCAAAACCCGTTAGGGGCCAGTCGTTCTACGCATAAAGGGAAGTCAGATGTCCGCGCCCAAGAAAGTTGTTCTGGCCTATTCCGGTGGCCTTGATACCTCGATCATTCTGAAATGGTTGCAGACCGAGTATGGCTGTGAGGTGGTCACCTTCACCGCCGACCTAGGTCAGGGTGAAGAGTTGGAACCAGCTCGCCAAAAGGCCGAGATGCTGGGGATCAGCCCCGAGAACATCTTTATTGAGGATATTCGCGAAGAGTTCGTCCGTGATTTCGTCTTCCCCATGTTCCGCGCCAATGCCCAGTATGAAGGTCTGTACCTGCTGGGCACGTCGATTGCGCGGCCTCTGATCTCGAAGCGTCTGGTTGAGATCGCTGCCGAAACCGGGGCCGACGCCGTGGCGCATGGCGCGACCGGCAAGGGCAACGATCAGGTGCGCTTCGAACTGGCCGCCTATGCGCTGAACCCCGAAATCAAGGTGATTGCGCCGTGGCGTGAATGGGATCTGACCAGCCGCACGCGTCTGATCGAATGGGCCGAAGCACATCAGATTCCGATCGCCAAAGACAAACGTGGCGAGGCTCCGTTCTCGGTCGATGCGAACCTGCTGCACACCTCGTCCGAGGGCAAGGTTCTGGAAGACCCCGCCGATATGGCGCCCGACTATGTCTATCAGCGCACAGTTCATCCCGAAGACGCCCCGAACGAGCCCGAGTTCATCGAAATCGGCTTTGAAAAAGGCGACGCGGTCAGCATCAATGGCGAGGCGATGAGCCCGGCTACCATCCTGACCAAGCTGAACGAATATGGCGGCAAGCACGGCATTGGCCGTCTGGATCTGGTCGAAGGCCGGTTCGTTGGTATGAAATCGCGCGGCATCTACGAAACGCCAGGCGGCACAATCCTGCTGGAAGCGCACCGTGGTATCGAATCCATCACCATGGACCGGGGCGCGATGCACCTGAAGGACCAACTGATGCCGCAATATGCCGAGCTGATCTATAACGGCTTCTGGTACTCGCCGGAGCGTGAGATGCTGCAGGCCGCCATCGACAAGAGCCAGGAACATGTCACCGGCACCGTCCGTGTGAAACTGTACAAAGGTCTGGCCTCGACCGTGGGCCGCTGGTCGGATCACTCGCTGTATTCCGAAGCGCATGTGACCTTTGAGGAAGATGCCGGTGCCTATGACCAAACCGACGCGGCGGGCTTCATCCAGTTGAACGCGCTGCGCCTGAAACTGCTGGCCGCGCGTGACAAGCGTCTGTCGAAGTAGTCAAAACCGATCTTTGATGGAACCCGGTGCCCGAAACGGCGCCGGGTTTTCTTGTGCCATCACTGCCGCGTCAGTTCCCGTTGGGTCATGCTTGCCTGACGTCGCGCTTTACCCTTACGCAAAGGTCAACCGAGGAGGACCACCATGTTGCAAGAGATCGCGGACGGCATTCAAAAAGGCCTGAGCGGCAAGAACTTTGACGGCTCGCTGAAATTCGATTGCGGCGACGATGGCGTGATTGTTCTGGCAGACAATCAAGCCACGACGCAGGATCAGGACACTGACTGTACGATCCGCATTTCCAGAGACAACCTGACGAAACTGCTGACCGGCAAGCTGAACCCGATGACGGGCGTGGCCTTGGGCAAGCTCAAGATCTCGGGGAATATGGGTGTGGCGATGAAGCTGGGGCAGTTGCTGGGATAAACTCGTCTCACCACCGCGTGACAAACGATGTCAGCGGATTGCATGAGACGAAAAGAGAGGGCAGATTTCTCTCAGAAGGAGACCTGCCATGACCCGCATCGCTTATCTCGACTACGTCAAACCGACGCTTCTTTTTACTCTGATTACGATCGCAGCTTTGCTGCGTGCAGCCCCCGCGCCCGCTGCGGGGACCGAAACCCTGACCGTTGCCGGAGGGTGTTTCTGGTGTGTTGAATCTGATTTCGAATCCGTCCCCGGCGTGCTCGAAGCGGTTTCGGGCTTTACAGGCGGTCAGGTGGCCAACCCCACTTATGATCAGGTGTCCAAAGGTGGCTCGGGCCATTATGAGGCCGTGCAGATCACGTTCGATCCGGCTCGCGTTTCCCGTGAAACCCTGCTGAACATGTTCTTCCGCTCGGTCGACCCCACGGATGCTGGCGGTCAATTCTGTGACCGAGGTGACAGCTATCGCACCGCGATTTTCGTCTCCAACGCAGGCGAAAAAGCCAAGGCCGAAGCTGCCAAAGCCGACGCCCAACGCGCCTTGGGCCAGACGGTCGTAACGCCGATCCTGCAAGAAGGCGCGTTTTATCCGGCAGAGGAATACCATCAGGACTACTACAAGGGCGACAAGCTGGTCTTCACCCGGTTCGGCCCAAAGCGTCAGAAGAACGCCTATAAGGCCTACCGCAAAGCCTGCGGCCGCGATGCCCGCGTTAAACAGCTTTGGGGTGGCGACGCACCCTTTGCCGGGTCTTAATCGAACCGCGCCTCCCGGACGTCTTTGAGGTCCGGTATTACATCCGCCGTACCGTGCCGCGTGACCATTAGGGCCGCGGCACGATTTGCTTGGGTGATCGCCTGCGCCATTGGCATCCCGCGATCCATCCCGGCCAGAACATACCCCGTAAATGTATCGCCCGCACCCGTAGTATCCACGGCATGCACCTTGTGGGCCGGAAAATCCGAGACCTCTCCACGGTGATAGTACCGCGCGCCCTCGGCACCCAGTGTGACAATCACATGTTCAATCTGAAGGTCAGTTACAGATTGACCGGTGGCCTCACGCAGCTGCTCGGCCTCGACCGCGTTGAGGATCAGGAAATCCAGAAATGGCAGCACCGCCTGTACCGAATCCGCCTGAAACGGGGCAGCGGCGTAACAGACCGTCAGACCCAACTCGCGGCCCATCTTTGCAGCCTCAACCTGCATGTTGGTTTCGTTCTGCATCACCAGCAAGTCGCCCTTTGACGCCGATGACAGCGCCTGCCCCAGCTGATCCTGAGAGATCGCGTGGTTCGAACCCTGGAACAGGATGATATTGTTCTCACCCTCGGAATCCACAGCGATAATCGCATGGCCCGTGGGCACATCCACCTGCGCGATATAACGGGTATCAACGCCATATTCCGTCAGCCGATCCCGTGCCCAGCGCCCGTCGAAACCGACGGCCCCGATATGCGCAATCCGCGCCCCTGCTCTGGCCGAAGCCACGGACATGTTTGCGCCCTTGCCGCCCAGAAACCGGTCCAGCCGATTGGCCGACAGCGTTTCCCCCGGTCCGGGAAGGTGCGGCACATCATAGATCATGTCCGCATTGATCGAGCCGAGGTTCCAGATCGTCATGGTTTGCCCGAAATGTCACACGAGGCCAGAATGGCCATGTTCAGGATGTCATTCGCCGTCGAGACGGTCGAACAGATTTGAATCGGCTTGTCGATCCCAGACAGGATCGGGCCAATCACGGTCGCGCCGCCCATCTCCTGCATCAGCTTGGTCGAGATCGAGGCCGAGTGCCGCGCGGGCACGATCAGGATATTGGCTGGGCCGGTCAAACGCTGGAACGGATAGCCCGCCTGTTGATCCACATTCAGGGCCACATCCACGGTCATCTCGCCTTCGTATTCGAAATCGACGCCGCGCTGATCCAGAACCGCAGGCGCACGGTGCATCTTTTCGGCGCGTTCCGACACCGGATAGCCAAAGGTCGAGAAACTGACGAAGGCAACGCGTGGTTCAAGCCCCATATGGCGCGCAACGGCGGCTGAGCGTTCGGCAATATTTGCCAGATCATTCTCATCCGGCCATTCATGGACCAGCGTATCGCCGATCAGAACAATCCGCCCCTTGTGCAAAAGGGCCGTCACACCCGCAGCTCCGTGCGCGGCGTCGGCGTCAAACACATGGTTGATCCGGTCCAGCACATGCGCCGACTTGCGCGTCGCCCCCGTGACCAGACCATCGCCATGGCCATGGGCCAGCATCAGCGAAGAAAACACATGCCGGTCGCGCGCGGCCAAACGGTGAATATCCTTGCGGTCGAACCCTTTGCGTTGCAGACGCTGATAAAGAAAATTCGAGTAGGTCTCGAGATGGTTGGTATTGGCAGCATTCACCACCTCCAACTCGCGCACGGCATCGCCCAGACCGGCCTCTTCCAGCTTTTGCTTCACGTCATCGGGGCGCCCCACAACCAGTGCCTTGCCAAAGCCCGACCGCTGATATGTCACTGCGGCGCGCAGCACGCGAGGGTCGTCGCCCTCGGCAAAGATCATCCGGCTTTGCGCGGCGCGGGCACGGGCGTTCAGACCACGTAGGATACTGGCGGTCGGGTCCATGCGGGATTTTAGGCTCAGCTCATAGGCGTCCATGTCGATGATCGGACGCCGCGCTGCGCCGGTATCCATCCCGGCCTTGGCAACGGCAGGCGGAATGCGGTGGATCAGACGCGGGTCGAACGGCGTCGGTATGATGTAATCGCGCCCGAATGTCAGCGACTTACCATAGGCCATTGCCACCTCATCCGGTACATCCTCGCGCGCCAGATTGGCCAGCGCGTGGGCACAGGCAATCTTCATCTCGTCATTGATAGCACGGGCGTGGATATCCAGCGCACCGCGGAACAGGTAGGGAAAGCCCAACACGTTATTCACCTGGTTGGGGTAATCGCTGCGTCCTGTGGCGACGATGGCATCGACGCGGACCTCATGCGCTTCTTCCGGGGTGATCTCGGGGTCGGGGTTTGCCATAGCGAAGATGACAGGGTTGTCGGCCATCGAGGCAACCATATCCTGCGTCACCGCGCCTTTGACCGAAACGCCCAGGAAGACGTCTGCGCCCTTCATCGCCTCTTCCAGCGTGCGCAGGTCCGTGGTGATCGCATGGGCTGATTTCCACTGGTTCATCCCCTCGGTCCGGCCTTGATAAATCACGCCCTTGGTGTCGCAAACGATGCAGTTCTCATGCCGAGCGCCCATGGATTTGAGCAGCTCAATACAGGCGATCCCCGCCGCACCTGCCCCGTTCAGAACGATCTTCACGTCCTCAATCTTCTTGCCCGAGATATGTAGCGCATTCAGCAGGCCCGCTGCACAGATCACCGCAGTCCCGTGCTGGTCATCGTGAAAGACGGGGATATCCATCTCTTCCTTCAGGCGCTGTTCGATGATGAAGCATTCGGGCGCTTTGATATCTTCCAGGTTGATGCCACCGAAAGTCGGCCCCATCAGTTTCACCGCACGGCAGAATTCATCCGGGTCTTCGGTGTCCAGCTCGATGTCGATCGAATTCACATCAGCGAAGCGTTTGAACAGAACGGCCTTGCCCTCCATCACCGGCTTACCGCCCAGTGCACCAAGGTTCCCAAGGCCCAGAACTGCCGTCCCGTTCGAGATCACGGCCACCAGATTGCCCTTGTTGGTATAGTCGTACGCCGTCTCGGGCGCGGCAGCGATGGCCTCACAAGGGACCGCGACACCTGGACTGTAAGCCAACGACAGATCGCGCTGCGTGGTCATGGGAACGGTGGCCTGCACCTCCCACTTGCCGGGGGTGGGGTCCAGGTGAAAGGCCAATGCCTCTGCTTCGGTGATCTTCGTTTTGGGCATCTTTTAGGTCGTTTCCATGACTTCGGGGCTTATGCGTCATAGCGCAGGCGGGGCTGCGCCTCAACGACAATACGTTTTCACCTTTCGTCACGGATGGGGGATTTGTAAGGTCGCGACCGGAAGACGCCAGAAGGGGGCCGCTTTTGTCCACAGTCACGCCGATGATGGCGCAATATCTTGAAATCAAAGAGGCCCATTCAGACGCCCTGCTGTTCTACCGCATGGGCGATTTCTACGAGATGTTTTTCGAAGATGCGGTAAACGCCGCCGAGGCATTGGATATCGCCCTGACCAAGCGCGGCAAGCACAACGGGGACGACATCCCAATGTGCGGCGTGCCGGTTCACGCCGCCGAGGGCTATCTGCTGACGCTGATCCGCAAAGGCTTTCGCGTGGCCGTGTGCGAACAGATGGAAAGCCCGGCTGAGGCGAAGAAAAGAGGCTCTAAATCAGTGGTTCGGCGCGATGTTGTGCGTCTGGTGACGCCCGGCACGCTGACCGAGGACGCCCTGCTTGAGGCCCGCCGCCACAACTTTTTGGCCGCCTATGCCGAGGTTCGGGATGAGGCCGCTTTGGCCTGGGCGGATATCTCGACCGGGGCGTTTCACGTGATGCCTTTGACCTCGGTCCGGCTTAGCCCCGAACTGGTGCGGTTGGCCCCGTCCGAGTTGATCGTGGGCGACGGAATGGAGCAGGCGTTGAACGAAACGGTGCGCGATCTGGGCATTTCGCTGACCCCCATCGGACGCGCCAGTTTCGACAGTACGTCGGCAGAAAAGCGGATCTGCGGGTTGTTTCACGTGGGCGCTTTGGATGCGTTCGGGTCCTTTGGCCGTGCCGAAGTGTCGGCTATGGGCGCGCTGATCGACTATCTTGAGATCACGCAAAAGGGCAAACTGCCTCTGCTGCAAACGCCGCTGAAGGAATCCGAAGACCGTGTGGTGCAAATCGACGCAGCCACGCGCCGCAATCTGGAACTGACTCGGTCTTTGTCCGGTGGGCGCGCCGGATCACTGTTGTCTGTGGTTGACCGGACCGTAACACCGGGCGGCGCACGGTTGCTGGAACAACGCCTGTCCAGCCCGTCCCGCAATCTGGAGGTGATCCATGCGCGGCTCGATGCGCTGAGTTTCGCCGTAGAAGATAGCCTAATCTCCTCAGACCTGCGCGAGGCGCTGCGCAAAACCCCCGATCTGGACCGCGCCCTGTCACGCCTGTCCCTGGAGCGTGGAGGCCCGCGCGATCTGGCTGCCATCCGCAACGGGTTGACCCAAGCCGCCGCGATTGCCGAAATCTGCGAGGCGCAGGATCTGCCGGTTCTGCTGGCGACCGCCCTGCAAAACCTCGTTGGCTTTGACGACCTGCTGAACCTGCTGGACGAAGCGCTTGTGGTCGAACCACCCCTGCTGGCCCGCGACGGTGGCTTTATCGCCCCCGGTTTCGACGCAGAACTGGACGAAGCCCGCACCCTGCGCGATGAAGGTCGATCCGTCATCGCGGGGTTCCAACAGAAATACGCGGAACATACCGGCATCACCTCGCTAAAGATCAAGCACAACAACGTGCTGGGCTATTTCATCGAAACCACGGCTACACATGCCGAGAAAATGCTGAACCCGCCATTCTCTGAGACCTATATCCACCGCCAGACCACCGCGAACCAAGTGCGGTTCACCACCGTCGAATTGTCCGAGATCGAAACCCGCATCCTGAACGCGGGAAATCTGGCGCTTGAGATTGAAAAACGGCTCTATCAAAGGCTTTCTTGCGATATTCTGACCCTCGCCGCCCGTCTCAACCAAGCTGCCCGAGGGCTGGCGGAACTGGACCTGACCACCGCGCTCGCCGATCTAGCGCGGGGTGAAAACTGGTGCCGCCCACAGGTCGACAGCTCGCGCGCGTTCAACGTGCAAGGCGGTCGCCATCCGGTCGTGGAACACGCGCTGCGCCAGCAATCGGGTGATGCTTTCATCGCCAATGACTGCGATCTGAGCGCCGATCAGGGGGCCGCGATCTGGCTGCTGACCGGTCCCAACATGGCCGGTAAGTCAACCTTCTTGCGCCAAAACGCGCTGATCGCCCTGCTGGCCCAAATGGGCAGCTATGTCCCAGCAGAACAGACCCATCTCGGCGTGGTCAGCCAACTGTTCAGCCGGGTCGGAGCCTCCGACGATCTGGCCCGCGGCCGCTCGACCTTCATGGTCGAAATGGTCGAAACCGCCGCCATCCTCAATCAAGCCGACGACCGCGCGCTGGTCATTCTGGATGAAATTGGCCGCGGCACCGCCACTTATGACGGCCTCTCGATCGCCTGGGCCACGCTGGAGCACTTGCACGCCGCCAACCAATGCCGCGCGCTGTTTGCCACCCACTACCACGAACTCACAGCACTGGCCGGAAAACTCGAAGGCGTCGACAACGCCACCGTCGCTGTCAAGGAATGGGAGGGCGAGGTGATCTTCCTGCATGAGGTCCACAAAGGCGCCGCCGACCGCTCCTATGGCGTGCAGGTCGCACAGCTGGCGGGCCTCCCAGCATCTGTCGTCGATCGTGCCCGAACCGTCCTTGAACAACTGGAAAAAACCGAACGCGAAGGCGGCAAGCAAAAAGCGCTGATTGACGACCTACCACTTTTCTCGGCTGCGCCACCACCTCCACCACACACGCCGAAACCCTCGCCGGTCTCAGACATGCTGCAAGATATCCTGCCGGACGAACTCACTCCACGCGAAGCACTCGACCTGATCTACAAACTAAAAGAGGCGGCCAAAAACTGACCGCCCCTTCTTCTGTTCAAAAATACCTCCGCCGGAGGCTTGGCTTCGCAGAAGCCAATCAGCTCGCAGGTGTCGACGACACTCCAACCTGCGCCGGACGCAGCAAACGGTCATGTAGCATGAATCCTTCAGCTGAGACCTGAATGATGTCGCCCGCCTTGGTGCCAGGCACCGGGGCTTCGAACATCGCCTCATGCATGTTTGGATCAAACCGGTCCCCAACTTCCGGCGTGATCACCACAATCCCATGTTTTTGGAATACGTCCTTCAGTGCGCGCATGGTCAGTTCCACGCCTTCTATCAAACCAGCAGCCACTTCTTTCTGCTCATCGGTCGCAGCCTCAAGCGCGCGTTTCATGTTATCGTAAACCGGCAGCATGTCACGGGCCAGCTTTGACCCTCCATACTGTTCCGCATCGCGACGGGCCTTATCGCCACGTTTCCGCGCGTTCTCTGCATCCGCCAGGGCGCGCATGAACTTGTCCTTGAACGCATCTCGCTCGGCGCGCAACGCGTCGATCTCAAGCTCTTCTTCGCTAATCTCAACAAGGTCCTCGGCCAGCTCTTCCGCTTCGGCCATTGCGATATCGTCCAGAAAATCTTCGTTTTTGGGCTCTGCCATCTCTTACCCTCTAGCTCCGGTCGGAAATCAGCTTGCCGACCAGTTGCGCCGTATAATCCACGATCGGCACGATCCGTCCATAGTTCAGTCGCGTGGGTCCAATAACCCCGACCGCACCAATTATCTTACGATCAGCGTTCATATATGGAGACACCACCAAAGAGGAACCCGAAAGTGAGAAAAGTTTGTTCTCAGAGCCGATAAAAATGCGCACACCCTCGCCATCTTCGGTCAATTCAAGGAATTCGGCGATGTCACGCTTACGTTCCAGATCGTCAAACAGGGTGCGAATGCGGTCCAGCTCTTCAACTTCGCCCGAATCCGCCAGCAGATTCGCCCGCCCCCGCACGATCAACCGGGCCGAGTCGCCTCCGTCCCCGTCCCAGGCCGCGATTCCGCTTTCGACCATGTCACGCGCCAGAACATCAATTTCCTGTTTACGCGCGTCGATCTGAGACAGCATCTGCTTGCGCACTTCGCTAATCGTGCGGCCCTCAATCAGCGCGTTCAGGAAATTCGCCGCCTCACGCATGGAACTGGGCGTCTGCCCCGGCGGCGGAGTGAACAGGCGGTTTTCCACGTGCCCGTCCGAAAACACCAGCACCACCAAAGCGCGGTCATGGCCCAGCGAGACAAACTCGATATGCTTGATCTCGGCCTCATGCTTGGGCGTCAGCACCAGTGACGCACCTTGTGTCACGTGTGACAAGGCCGATCCCACCCGGTCCAGCATTCCGCCCACATCGCCCGTGTTAGAGCCTAATGTTTCATTCAGCTTCTGCCGATCGTCGGCGCCCAGATCGCCAACCTCAAGCAACCCGTCAACAAACATTCGCAGCCCCTGCTGCGTCGGAATCCGCCCTGCGCTTACATGAGGGCTGTCCAGCAGGCCCAGAAACTCCAGATCCTGCATCACATTGCGCACCGTCGCGGCGCTGACTTTCTCCGACAAGGTGCGGGTCAGGGTGCGGCTGCCCACCGGCTCGCCGCTCTCCAAATAGCTTTCGACGATCAACCGGAACACTTCGCGCGAGCGGTCGTTCATCTCATTCAGAATTTTACTTGCTTCGCTCATCGGCGGCCCCCTGCTGGATCGTCATTAAATCGCAGGTAAATGAAAGGTCAATCGGGGTTGCATCGTAACGCCACGGGGCGGTATCCCAAAGCCAGCAAACAAAGGATATTTCATGCGACCCTCAGGACGTAATCTAGACGAAATGCGCGCTGTTTCCATCGAGACAGGTTTCACCAAACATGCCGAAGGGTCCTGCCTGATCAAGATGGGCGACACCCATGTGTTGTGTACCGCCACGATCGAGGATCGCGTGCCGCCCTTTATCAAAGGCTCGGGACTGGGTTGGGTGACGGCGGAATACGGCATGCTGCCCCGCGCGACCAACACGCGGATGCGGCGTGAGGCGGCCTCAGGCAAGCAAGGCGGTCGCACCGTGGAAATCCAGCGCCTGATTGGCCGCGCCCTGCGCGCCGGTGTCGACCGGGTTGCATTGGGTGAACGCCAGATCACTGTCGACTGCGACGTCATTCAGGCCGATGGCGGCACCCGCTGTGCCTCGATCACCGGCGGTTGGGTCGCGCTGCGTCTGGCAGTGAACAAGCTGATGAAAACGGGCGATGTCATTTCCGATCCTCTGGTCGATCCTGTCGCCGCCGTGTCTTGTGGCATCTATGCCGGTCAGCCGGTGCTGGATCTGGACTACCCCGAAGACAGCGAAGCCGGTGTGGATGGCAACTTCATCATGACCGGCTCGGGCAAGCTGATCGAAGTACAGATGAGCGCCGAAGGCTCGGTCTTTAGCCGCGCGCAGATGGATCACCTGATGGATCTGGCCGAGAAAGGCGTCGGCGAACTGGCAGCGGCACAGAAAGCCGCCACCGCATGACCCGCAAGTTCGACAGCGACAGGCTGCTGGTCGCCACGCACAACAGAGGCAAGCTTGAGGAGATGGCGCATCTTCTTGAGCCCTTTGGCGTGACCGTGATCGGCGCGGGCGAGATGAATCTGCCCGAACCGGAAGAGACAGAGGATACCTTTGTCGGCAATGCCCGGATCAAGGCGCATGCCGCGGCCAAAGCGACCGGCCTGCCCGCTCTGTCGGACGATTCCGGGATCACCATCGACGCGCTGAACGGCGCACCCGGCGTCTACACTGCCGATTGGGCCGAAACTGGCAATGGCCGGGATTTCCTGATGGCGATGACCCGCGCTCATAATGAGTTGGAAGCCAAAAACGCCCCCCACCCGCGTACTGCGCAGTTCCGCAGCACCCTGGTGTTAGCCTGGCCCGACGGTCATGACGAAGTGTTCGAGGGCATCGCTCCCGGTCATCTGGTCTGGCCCATTCGCGGCGAAGGCGGTTTTGGCTATGACCCGATGTTTGTCCCCGACGGCTATGACATTACCTTTGCCGAGATGGATCGCTGGGAAAAGAACAAGATCAGCCATCGCGGCCGCGCGGTGGAGATGTTCGTGAAGGGCTGCTTTGGCGGATGATTGGCGCAACGGGGGCTTTGGCCTGTACGTGCATTGGCCCTTTTGCGAGGCCAAATGCCCCTATTGCGACTTCAACAGCCATGTTTCCCGTAATATTGATCAAAAACAATGGCTTGAGGCGTATCTGACCGAGCTGCGCCGCTCGGCCACCGAAACGCCCGATCGCATCCTGAACACGATCTTCTTTGGCGGAGGCACCCCATCTCTGATGGAGCCAGACACAGTCGCCGCTGTGATCGATGAAGCTCGCGCCTTATGGCGCCCCGCCAATGACATGGAAATCACGCTCGAAGCCAATCCCGGTTCAGTCGAGGCGGGCCGTTTCGCCGCCTATCGTGATGCCGGGGTCAACCGGATCTCGATGGGCGTGCAAGCGTTGAACGATGAAGATCTGCGCCGTCTGGGCCGCATCCACACGGTGGCCGATGCCCGCGCCGCCTTTGATATCGCCCGGACCTGTTTTGAACGCGTCAGCTTTGACCTGATCTACGCCCGACAACACCAAACACTGGAAGACTGGCGCGCAGAATTGACCGAGGCGCTGTCGATGGCTGTCGATCACCTGTCGCTCTACCAACTGACCATCGAGGAAGGCACCGCCTTTGGCGACCGCTATGCAGTGGGCAAACTGCGCGGCCTGCCCGAGGATGACCACGCCGCTGACATGTATCTTGCCACGCAAGAGATTTGTGAGGCGCATGGCCTGCCGGCCTATGAGGTGTCAAACCACGCCCGACCGGGTGCGGAGTCGCGGCACAATCTGATCTATTGGAACTACGGGGATTATGTGGGCATCGGACCCGGCGCACATGGGCGCATCACGGTTCAAAACACTAAATACGCCACTGAAACTTACTTGTCGCCCACCGCGTGGTTGACTGCCGCCCTCAAGGGATCGGGTGAAAAGGAACGCACCGCGCTCAGCCCGCAAGATCAGGCGAATGAATACCTTATGATGGGTCTACGTATTTCTGATGGTCTAGATATAGATCGCTACAATGCGTTATCTTCGAATGAGCTGCCGCATGGCAAACTCAGCGATCTGAGTGAAATCGGCATGGTCGAGGTGCAAGACCGTCGGCTTAAGGCCACCAAAAACGGACGCGCCGTGTTGAATGCCGTTATCCGGGAATTGCTGGGGTAGCATGCAGTATCTTTGGGCTACTCTTGGATTGATTTGCGTGGCGCTTGCGGTCATCGGTGTCGTGCTGCCACTGCTACCGACCGTCCCGTTCCTGCTGTTGGCCGCCTTCTTCTTCGCGCGCTCGTCGTCCCGTTTGCATAATTGGCTGATCACACATCGCACGTTCGGCCCAATGATCATTGATTGGCAAAGCTCCGGCGCCATTCGTCCAAGTGCAAAAAAAGCGGCAACCGTGTCGATTGCCGTCGTTTTTGGAATTTCAGTTCTGATTTCTGTACCGGGCTACGTTCTTGCAATCCAGGCGGTCGTTTTGGGCGCTGTGCTGACCTTTATCTGGACCCGCCCTAACGGCTGAGCTTGGCGCAAAGATCGTCGAGTTGATCCAGGTTTTCATAGGTTAACACAACCTGCCCCGTCTCGGTCCCCGCTTTGTGGTTGATGACAACCTTCATCGCCAGAATGGCCGACAGATCTTTTTCCAACGCCCGCGTATCCGCATCCTTCCCGGCATCCAGATTACGCGCCCGAGGAACCGGTTTTGCTTCATTCGGCTGCTGTTGTTTCTTGACCAAAGCCTCGGTCGCGCGGACTGAAAGGCCATCGCGGATCACAATTTTCGCCAGCTCTGTCGGGTTTTCGGCCGTGATCAACGCCCGCGCATGGCCGCCGGACAGCTTTCCCTCGACCACGAAATGCTGCACATCCATTGGCAATGACAGCAATCGCAGCAGGTTTGCGATATGGCTCCGACTTTTACCCAGAGCCTCGGCCATTTTGTCCTGCGTATGGCCAAAGCGGTCCATAAGCTGTTTGTAACCCGCGGCCTCTTCTACAGCGTTCAGGTCAGCACGCTGGATATTCTCAATTATCGCGACTTCCAGAACCTCGGTGTCGTCGAAATCCCGCACAATAACTGGAATTTCATGCAGTTGCGCCATCTGCGCAGCGCGCCAGCGCCGCTCACCAGCGACAATCTCATAGTCACCTTCCGAGATTTCACGCACGATCAAAGGCTGGATAATGCCCTTTTCCTTGACCGAAGCCGCCAGTTCATCCAGCTGCTCTCGTGAAAAAGTACGGCGTGGCTGGTTCGGATTGGCGTGTAGTTTTTCAATCGGGACTTTCATGTCCGGGCGGCGCGGTTCGGAGATGACGCGGCCTTCGGTTTCCTGCGTTACATCCGCCATCAATGCAGACAACCCGCGCCCCAACCCCCGAGGTTTCGATTTCTTTGCTGCCACTGTGCCCTCCTACCGCCATTCAGGCGGCTTTTTTATTCTTATGTATGACCTCGCGCGCCAAATGTCGGTACGCCATCGCCCCTAAGGACCCAGAATCATATTGCAGAACTGGCAAAGCGTAAGACGGCGCCTCGCTGACCCGAACATTTCTGGGTATCTTGGTTTTAAATACCATCTCACCCAGATTGTCACGCGCGTCTTTTTCGACCTGACGGGACAAGTTGTTGCGGTTGTCATACATAGTCAGCACAACACCTTCGATTCTGAGGTCGGGGTTTGCGGTTTGCCGAACCTCGCGAATAGTCAGCATAAGCTGCGACAGACCCTCAAGCGCAAAGAACTCACTTTGCAGCGGAACCAGTACAGAATGCGCCGCAACCATTGCGTTGACAGTTAAAAGGTTCAGTGAAGGCGGGCAATCGATCAGAACAAAGTCAAACCCAAACTTGTCGATAGCAGTTTGACGCAATGCGTCATGAAGTAGATAGCTGCGTTTTTCATTAGAAATAAGTTCGATATCAGCTGAACTCAGATCCACAGTCGCCGGGATAACAAAAAGCCCGCCAATTTCTGTTTCCTGAACGACCGCCTCCAGTGGAGCATCATCCAGGATCAGATCATATGTCGTCCAATCGCGGTCTTCGACTCCTAAACCGGTGGACGCATTGCCCTGCGGGTCCAGATCAACCACGAGAACTTTGCATCCAGCCTCTGCCAGGCCCGCAGCGAGGTTGATCGCAGTCGTTGTCTTTCCAACACCGCCCTTCTGATTGGCTACCGCTATTATCCGAGGGCCAGAAGGACGAGACAAATCAACCACGAGAAACTCCTTTTATCTTAAGGATAACGGCTTGGGGCTCGGTTAAACTTGTAATCGGCTCGGCATCGAAATTCCATTCCTCCTGCGCGTCCGACAGTTCTTTTTTCCACTTCGCGCCTTTCGGCAACAGGGCTGTCCCAGATTCGCCTAAATGCCTATCGCAAAACGATAATAAGACCTTTAATTCTGCAAGCGCGCGAGCTGACAAAACATCGGCATTCAAGGGGTCAACGGATTCAATTCGTTTGGAAATTACCCGGCAATTCGTGCTGCATTCACGCGCCACATTTCGCAGAAATGCCGATTTTCTTTGATCACTCTCCACCAGTGTGAACGAGGCGTCCGGATATTCTTCCATAGCCAGAATCGCGCAGACCATACCTGGAAATCCGCCCCCACTACCCAGATCAACCCAAGAATTGAAGCTGTCGGCGCAGCGATAAACTTGCACAGAATCTTTGATGTGCCGCTCCCATATGTCCTCCAGGCTGTTCCTCGAGACAAGATTTATGCTTTGATTCCACTTTTTGACCAAATCTACATAAGTGGTCAGCCGGGAAAATGTTTCACGTGAAACATTCAAGTCGTCCCTCATATCTTTCGCACTTTCTGGTTGCGGCGAAGTCTGGCCAAAACCAATGTCAGAGCTGCAGGCGTAACGCCTTCGACGCGACTAGCCTGACCAATATTCTCCGGCTTTGCTTGGGACAGCTTTTGTTTCATCTCTGACGACAGGCCTTCCAGGGCAAAAAAATCGAAACCCCTAGGAATTTCATAAGCTTCATCCCGACGCATTGCTTCGACATCTCTTTTCTGCCGCTCAATATAGTTCGCGTACAGCGCGTCACGCTCCACTTGTTGACGGATATCAGGGTCAACGGCTTCCGAGCCCGAAATTAGTGGGATCAAATCCGAGTAATTGACTTTGGGAAACGCCAGAATCGCCATGCCATCTCGACGATTGCCGTCGTTATTAACCGAAATTCCTGCCGCGTTTATCTCTTTCGGCGTATATTTCCGCTTATTTAGCAACGCCTTTGCCGCCGTTAGCTTCTTCATCTTCTTGGAAAACACTTCTTCCCGTTTAGGTGTTACGCACCCCAGCTTAATTCCGACCGGCGTTAACCTCTGGTCTGCATTGTCTGCTCGCAATGACAGGCGAAACTCAGCACGAGACGTGAACATCCGGTAAGGCTCCGCGACTCCCTTGGTGGTAAGGTCGTCAATCATTACCCCTATGTAACTGTCTGCACGTGTAAAATGAATAGGTTCTCTATCCAAGGTGGCCAGGGCGGCATTTAGTCCCGCTACCAAGCCCTGAGCAGCCGCTTCCTCATACCCAGTGGTTCCACTAATTTGACCTGCCAAATATAAACCTGGCACAGAAGGCAGAGACAGCGAGGAAGTTAACACACGGGGATCCACATAATCATATTCGATCGCGTATCCTGGTTGCAGAATCTTGGCTTTTTCCAAGCCCTTAATAGACTGGACATATTCGCGCTGAACGCCTTGCGGCAACGAAGTTGAGATTCCATTTGGATATATTGTGTGATCATTGACCCCTTCCGGCTCCAGAAATATCTGGTGGGAGTCCTTTTCGGCAAATCGAACAATCTTATCTTCAATTGAAGGACAGTACCGCGGGCCAACGCCATCAATGTGGCCGCCATACATTGCTGAACGCGCCAAGTTCTTTTCGATTATCTCGTGTGTTTGGGCATTCGTATGTGTAATACCACACGAGATTTGGGGAGCTACAACCGAACTGGACAAAAAAGAGAACAGGCTTGGTTCATCGTCTCCGTCTTGACGCTCTAGATCTGACCAATCAATCGTTCGTCCGTCCAATCTTGGCGGAGTGCCTGTTTTCAAACGACCAAGTGGTAACTCAAAGCTATCTAATCTTTCTGCCAATCGAACCGACGGTCTGTCGCCCATCCGTCCGCCCGGTTTGGACTGATCCCCAATATGGATCACACCGCGCAGAAATGTCCCGGATGTTAAGATCACTGCTTTTGCTCGGATTTCTGAGTCGTCCGCCAATCGGATACCGGCAACGCGATCGGCGACCATCAGGAAATCAGTCACTTCACCGACAATAACGCGCAACTCTTGTTGAGCTTGCGTTTCTTTTTGCATTGCCGCCCGGTACAAAGCCCGGTCTGCCTGCGTTCGTGGACCTTGCACCGCGGGCCCCTTGCGACGATTTAGCAACCGAAACTGAATTCCGGCCCGATCTGCGACACGCCCCATAACGCCGTCCATTGCATCGATTTCGCGTACTAAGTGGCCTTTGCCCAGTCCTCCGATTGCTGGGTTACATGACATGACTCCAATGTCAGCGGCTGATAAAGTCACCAATGCGGTATTCACACCCATCCGTGCGGCTGCGTGGGCTGCCTCGGTTCCTGCGTGGCCCGCGCCGATGACGATGACATCAAAATCCGAATGTTTCACGTGAAACACTCCTTACTTGCCCAAGCAGAAACTCGAGAATATTTCGTCCAACAAGTCTTCAACCCCGATCCTCCCGACCAGAGATTCCAACGTTCTGATAGCTGTGCGCATTTCTTCGGCAGCGATATCATACAGGTCTGGGCCTGATTCCAGAACCGAGATTGCCGCGTTCAAGGCCTGTTGCGCATTGATCAGCGCAACACGGTGCCTTTCTCGTGTCGAAATACCAGATGTCGTGGTTCGCGATGACAAAATACGCGATATACGGGCAACAAGTGCATCCACTCCGTGGCCTGTTTTCCCAGAAATTCCATTTTCACCCTCGTCTCGAAGGTCGGATTTAGGGAAAACCTGGATATCTTCGGACTGAAACTGCACATCCAATTCGGACGGGTCAGCTGTCAGAAACACTCGCATATCCGCAGCTTCCGCCCGTTTCTTTGCCAACGCAATTCCCAATGATTCCACATGATCTTCGGTTTCGCGCAATCCGGCCGTGTCCAAAAGTGTTACCGGCAGACCGTCCAAGTCCATCCGCACTTCGATCACATCGCGTGTAGTTCCGGCATATTCCGATGTTATCGCGGCTTCTCGCCCGGCCAGCGTATTCAGCAAAGTAGACTTTCCAGCATTGGGCAAGCCGACAATAGCAACTTCAAATCCTGTGCGAATACGTTCAGCAATCTTGACGCCTTCGGCTTCACGCATCAGGTCGGACATGACACCTTCAACTAAGGCCCGAACTTCAGGCGTGACATCGGTTGGCACCTCTTCATCCGCAAAATCGATCACGGCCTCAAGCAGGGATGCAGCACGGATCAGGTCGCGACGCCAACGCTCGGCAAGCTGCCCCAGACCCCCAGCCAGAATAGTCTGCGCCTGCTTGCGTTGCGCTTCAGTTTCCGCGTCGATCAAATCGGCAAGACCTTCGACCTGAGTCAGATCCATCTTGCCGTTTTCCAACGCGCGACGGGTGAATTCTCCGGGTTCAGCCAGGCGCAAACCATCGGTATCGGACAAACACCGCATCACAGCATTCACCGACGCAGTGCTACCATGAATTTGCAGCTCTGCGACGTCCTCGCCGGTGAAACTGGCCGGAGCGTGGAACGTCAGCACCAACCCGTTATCCAGACGAGATCCATCCGGCCCGCGTAGCGTGCGTAAATTCATACCGCGCGCGGGAAGTTCCCCGCCCGTCAGATCCATGACCGCCGAGTGCGCTAAAGGACCAGAGAGGCGTATAACCGCCACCCCTGCTTTGCCTTGCGCGCTGGCCAAGGCGAATATCGTATCCATTCGAAGGCCTCGCGTCCGTTAAGACCTGTGTCAGGTATTCATTGAATCGAAGAACTCGCCATTCGTCTTCGTCTGTTTCAACTTGGACAGCAGGAACTCGATCGCGTCGGTCGTCCCCATCGGGTTGAGGATGCGGCGCAGAACAAATGTTTTGGCCAGATCACCCTTGTCGACCAGCAGATCCTCTTTCCGGGTGCCCGATTTGAGGATGTCAATCGCCGGGAACACACGCTTGTCGGCGATTTTGCGGTCCAACACGATTTCCGAGTTGCCCGTGCCTTTGAATTCTTCAAAGATCACCTCGTCCATCCTGCTGCCGGTGTCGATCAGCGCGGTGGCGATGATGGTTAGCGAGCCACCCTCTTCAATATTCCTGGCCGCACCGAAGAACCGCTTAGGCCGTTGAAGTGCATTCGCATCCACACCACCGGTCAGAACTTTACCCGAGGATGGCACCACGGTGTTAAACGCCCTACCAAGTCTTGTGATTGAGTCGAGAAGAATAACAACATCTCGTTTATGCTCGACCAAACGCTTGGCCTTTTCGATCACCATTTCCGACACGGCCACGTGGCGCGTTGCAGGTTCATCAAAGGTCGAGGACACGACCTCACCCTTCACCGAGCGCTGCATGTCCGTCACCTCTTCGGGGCGTTCGTCGATCAGCAAGACGATCAGGTAGCATTCAGGGTGGTTCTGTTCGATCGAGTGCGCGATGTTCTGAAGGATCACCGTCTTACCGGTCCGCGGAGGCGCCACGATCAGCGACCGCTGTCCCTTACCAATTGGCGCAACAAGGTCGATCACGCGAGCGGACTTGTCTTTGATGGTGGGATCTTCGATCTCCATCTTCAGACGTTCGTCTGGGTACAAAGGTGTCAGGTTGTCGAACAGGATCTTGTGCTTAGCTTTCTCGGGGTCTTCAAAGTTGATCTTTGTGACCTTGGTCAGCGCAAAATACCGTTCGTTGTCATCGGGCGCCTTGATTTCACCTTCAACGGTGTCGCCAGTGCGCAGCGAATGCAGGCGGATCATGTCAGGCGAGACATAAATGTCGTCAGGACCCGGCAGATAGTTTGCCTCGGGCGAACGCAGGAAGCCAAAGCCGTCTTGCAGCACTTCCAGCACGCCATCGCCGCCAACGGTCCAGCCCTCATCCGCGCGTTCGCGCAGGATCTGGAACATCATCTCGCCCTTGCGCATGGTCGAGGCGTTTTCGATCTCCAGCTCTTCGGCCATCGCCAGAAGGTCTTTGGGGCTTTTGGCTTTCAGATCGGCCAGATTCAGGGATTCATTGGACATGATACAAACCTTCACCGCTGTCAGCGCGGCACGAAGTGGAATTTCAGTACGGAAGATACGCCGCCCGGACGGGCGTGTTTACCCCTACATAAGCGTGACCTTTGTTGGAGTCAAACTGCCCTTGTATTTCCTAAGTAGTTTGTGCCCTCAGAACTTCAGAACGACCGCCAGGACAATGATAACCATCAAAACCGTCGGAACCTCGTTCATCATGCGGTACTGCCGCCCAGTGAGCTTATTTCGCCCCTCTATGAAGTCCTTGCGCCGCGCCATCAGCCAATGATGGAACCAGGTCATCCCGATCACCGCGGCCCCCTTGGCCCAGGGCCAAGTCCAATCCCAACCAACAATGCCGGGCGTGAAGACCATGATCAGCCCGCAGACCCACGCCACGACCATAGCCGGGCGCATGATCACGCGCAGCAGCTTTTCTTCCATTTCAAAGAAGATCTCCTGCGCTCCGTCGACCGCCTGAGCCTTTTCTACGTGATAGACGAACAAGCGGGGCAGATAGAACAATCCTGCCATCCAAGAGATCACCGCCATGATGTGAACCGACTTTACCCAAGGGTAGATTGCAAAAAGAAGGTCGGTCATGTTGGCTCCGAAGGTTTCCCGGGACCCTCCCTAATAAAAAAATAAGAAAAGAAAAAGGATGATGGTTTTGTAGGGCAGTCCAAATCCGTGGATTACTTTTTTACACATATGTTTTCCCCAAGTGGACAGAATCCGGTTCTGGGCGGGTGATTCTGTTGAGAGAAAATTTTTCTTATTAATATCAATTATTTATACTTTTTTTGAATATGAATCACTGGGGATAAGTCTTTGGGTATGTTTGGAAAACCCCGGTTTTCCCGTTTGTCGACTTATCCTTGTCCCTACTGGATAGTATTCGGGCGAATCCGGGATGTTTGACGCGAAAATCGTGAGCTTGCGTGTCAACAGGAAAACCATACAAACCATCCCGGAACCGTTAACGATTTGCTCAGGGGGTTTTCCACATGTCTGTCCCCATCATTCTGGCCTCTGGCTCGTCCATCCGGGCGGAGTTGTTGCGCAATGCGCAGGTGCCGTTCAGCGTGCAAACCGCGCGCGTCGATGAAGACACAGCTAAACGCGCCCTTCTGGCTGAAGGCGCCTCGCCCCGCGATTTTGCAGATGCTCTGGCCGAGATGAAGGCCCGCAAGGTCAGCGACAAACATCCCGGCGCGATGGTGTTGGGATGCGATCAAGTGCTGGACTTCGACGGTCAGCTTTTATCGAAACCACAAACGCCTGACGACGCGCTGGCGCAGCTTAGGGCCATGCGGGGGAAACGGCATATGCTGCTATCGGCGGCCGTGATCTATCAGGATGGCGAGCCGATCTGGCGGCATGTGGGTCAGGTTCGCTTGCGGATGCGGATGAGCTCGGACGCATATCTGCGGGGTTACGTGGATCGAAACTGGGACAGTATCCGTCACGCCGTTGGGGCCTATAAGCTGGAAGAAGAAGGTGTGCGCCTGTTCGCCACCATTGACGGAGACTATTTTAACGTCTTGGGTATGCCCTTATTGGAGCTGTTGAATTTTCTGGCCGTCAAAGGGGTGATTGATCAATGAGCAAGGCAAAGATTCCTCTGGCCGGGGTGATCGGGCACCCAGTGGCGCATTCGAAATCGCCTCAGTTGCATGGGCATTGGTTAAAGACCTATGGGTTGTCGGGTCACTACGTGCCGATGGATGTGTCCCCGGACGATTTACAGGATGTGTTGCGGGCTTTGCCCAAGGCTGGGTTCGTGGGAACCAATGTCACCGTTCCGCATAAAGAGGCTGCGCTACGTCTAGCCGATGAGGCCACGGACCGAGCGCGCAAGATCGGTGCGGCGAATACGCTGGTGTTTCAGGACGATGGCCGAATTCACGCCGACAACACCGATGGCTATGGATTTCTCGAGAACCTGCGCAGCGGCGCGCCGGATTGGTCCCCGACGGACGGACCTGCGGTTGTGTTCGGGGCAGGCGGTGCCGCGCGAGCGGTGCTTCAGGCTTTGGTCGAGGCAGATGTGCCCGAGATTTTTCTAACCAACCGTACCCGGGAGCGGGCCGAGACATTGCGAGATGAATTTGGGCCCAGCATCACGGTTGTCGATTGGGTTCAGGCCGGAAATGTGCTCGAGGATGCCGAATTGGTGGTCAACACCAGCTCTTTGGGGATGCAGGGGCAGCCCGAGTTACGCGTGCCGCTGGACGGGTTGCAGCCCGGTGCGGTTGTGACGGACCTGGTCTACGCACCGCTGAAAACGCGTCTGCTGAAAACCGCCGAAGAGGCCGGCTGCACCACCGTCGATGGTTTGGGCATGTTGCTGCACCAGGCTGTGCCGGGTTTCGAAAGCTGGTTCGGTGTCCGCCCTGAAGTCAATGTAGACCTGCGCGCGGCTGTTTTGTCATGAGTTTCGCGCTTGGCCTGACGGGCTCGATCGGAATGGGCAAAAGCACCACAGCGCAAATGTTTGTCGATGAAGGCTGCGCGTTATGGGACGCAGATGCAGCCGTACATAGACTCTATTCAAGGGGTGGAGCTGCCGTTGAACCGATGCAAGCCGCTTTTCCCGCCGCAATCGTTGACGGCGCGGTTAGCCGCGATGCGCTGAAACAGATCATCACAAATGACCCGGCTGCGCTCAAGCAGATCGAAGGCATCGTGCACCCCTTGGTTGCCGCAGACCGCGCTACGTTTCGGGCAAACGCTACGGCGGATATTCTGGTTTTCGACATTCCCTTGCTATTCGAAACCGGTGGAGATGCTGCGATGGATGCCGTGGCTTGCGTGTCGATCCCGGCGGATGAACAAAAACGCCGCGTCATGGCGCGGGGAACGATGTCTGAGGCGCAGTTCGAGCAGATCCGCGCAAAACAGATGCCGAATGACGAAAAATGCGCACGATCTGATTTCGTGATCGTGACGGACAGTCTGGACCATGCCCGCGCGCAGGTGCAGGATGTGGTCAGGCAGATACGGGCGGGTTTGGCAGATGCGTGAAATTGTACTGGATACCGAAACCACGGGGTTCGATCCCGAAAGTGGCGACCGCATCGTGGAAATCGGCGCGGTCGAGCTTTGGAACCACGTGGCCACGGGCGAGACCTATCACGTCTATATCAACCCCGAACGTTCGATGCCGGAAGACGCGTTTGGCGTTCACGGTATCGGCCCGGACCTGCTGGAAACTCCGCGACCACCGGAAAAAGGTGAAGTAACACTGAAGGACAAGCCGGTTTTTGCCAAGGTCGGTCAGGGATTTCGCGACTTCATCAAGGATTCGAAACTGGTCATCCACAACGCCTCGTTCGACATGAAGTTCCTGAACGCCGAGTTGAAATGGATGGGCCTGCCGCAGATTCCGATGGATCAGGCGCTCGATACGCTGGCCATCGCGCGCAAACGCTTTCCGGGTTCACCCGCCTCGTTGGATGCGCTGTGCCGGCGGTTCAATATCGACAACTCGAACCGAACGCTGCACGGAGCACTGCTGGACTCTGAGATTCTGGCCGAGGTCTATCTGGAGTTGATCGGTGGACGGCAGCCGGATTTCGGCCTTTCGACTGTCGCCTCTGCGGCAGGTGCGGGCGGCGAAGAGTGGCGACCCACGGCACGACCGACACCCTTGGCGTCAAAGATCACCGATGAAGAACGCGCAGCACATGAAACATTTGTGGAAAAACTGGGCGAAAACGCCCTGTGGACCCGCGCCTGAGGGATTATCCGGCGCGGGTCGAATGGGTTAGGCTTCGGCTTTTTGTGCTTCGGCCTGACGACGCATCAACTCGTTGCGGTACAGGGCCACGAAGTCGATATTGTCCAGGTTCACCGGCGGATAACCACCATCGCGGGTTACGTCGCTGACGATGCGGCGCAGGAACGGGAACAACATCCGCGGGCACTCGATCATCAGGAACGGATGCAGTTGGTCATCGGCTACACCTTCAACGTGGAACAGGCCGCAATAATCCAGCTCGCACAGGAACAGGATGTCTTCCATGCCCTTGGCTTTGGATTTGAGGTTCAGTTTGACCGAAACCTCATACTGATGCTCGGTCGGGCGCTTTTTTGCATCAAGATTGACCTGAACGGAAATCTCGGGCTGCACGTCGCCGGATACGCCCTTTTGCGCCATCACGTTTTCAAACGACAGATCACGAATGAATTGTCCCAGAACGCGCATCTGGATCTGCGGTGCCGCCTGGGCTGCGGCGGCTTTGTTTTCTTTGGCGTCTTCTTCGGCCATTTATCTACTCCGAAACTAAAATTTGCCTTTGCTTAGCAAGTTGGGCGCGGCACCTCAATGCAGGTCACGGACCTTCGACCCATTTCGATGGTTTTGATGGGTCACGGCGGGGGTGAACCTCGGTGTATTCCCCGTCGATCACGTCGTCTTGCGGTGCAGGGTCAGGACCGGTGCGGAACTGCGCGCCACCACCCATCTGAAACTGGGTGATGGTTACCCTGGACTTAAGAAAATTGAAAACGGCCACCCGAACTCCGGGAATAAGCAAAGCAAAACCAATGGCATCGGTGAAAAACCCCGGTGTCAGCAGCAATACGCCAGACAAGAGTATCATAGCGCCATGGGCCAGCGGCTCGGTCGGGTCGTCCAGTTCGGCAAAGGATCGCTGCAGATTGGCCAATGCCATGCGACCTTGTGTCCGTACCAAAGCCGTGCCCAAAACAGCCGTCAGAACGACAATCGCAAGTGTTGGCCACAGGCCGATCAGGCCGCCGACCTGAATGAACAGGCCGATCTCGATGATCGGGACCAGCAAAAAAGCGAGGAACAGATACATATGCGTTATCCTTTAACCAGGCTCGGGCAGTAGACTTGTCCCGAACTGTCACCTACATAGTGGCAAGAGGCTGCGTATACAAAGTCGCGGTCTGATAAAGAGGATGAAATGAACGAACCGATGATCCAGTTGCTGGTCCTGGCCGGAATTGCCGTTTTCCTGATCCTGCGCCTGAAAAGCGTGCTGGGGACGCGTGAGGGTTTTGAAAAGCCCCCCGTTCAGCAGCAACCAGACGGGCAGAATTCGCGCCGTGACTTTGAGGTGATCGAAGGCGGCCCGGATCACGACATCACCGACCACGTTGCCGAAGACAGTGAACAGGCCCAGACCCTGACTGCGATGAAGCGGGTTGAGCCCAGCTTTTCGGTGTCCGAGTTTGTTCAAGGCGCGCGCGGCGCGTATGAGATGATCGTGATGGGGTTCGAAAAGGGCAATCTGGACGAAATCCAACCCTTCCTGTCCGAAGAGGTGTTTGACACTTTCGTTGATGTCGTCGCAGCGCGTGAAGATCAGGGCCTGACGATCGAAGCTGAATTCATTGGGGTGCGAGAAACCGCGCTGGCCGATGTAAAGTTCGACAAGGACACCAATGAGGCCGAGATTACCATGCGCTTTGTAGGTGAACTGACCTCGGTCGTGCGGGATCGCGGTGGTGATATCATCGAAGGCAACCCCAACACCGTCAAACGCCAAAAGGACAGCTGGACCTTTGCCCGCGTGATGGGCAGCGACGATCCGAACTGGCTGCTTGTTGCCACGGACGCATGATTGCTGCGCTTCGGTCGTTTTTGCTGGGGGCTGTGATGGCAACCTCTGCCAGCGCCGAAGCGACGCGTTCCATTCTGTCGTTTGACGATCTGGATGGCTGGGCCGCCGATGACCACGGGGCGGCTCTTTCGGTTTTTCTGAACACGTGTGGCGATCTGGATGACCCGGATTGGCGCGCACTCTGCAGTGTCGCGCAGACCTATGAAGCCGATGCCGCCCGATCTTTCTTTGAGCTGTTCTTCCGCCCCGTTCTGGTCGATGATGGCAAGGACGCGTTGTTCACCGGGTATTTTGAGCCAGAATTGGACGGATCGCGCACCCGATCGGATCGGTTCCGATATCCGCTGTACAAAATGCCGCCCGAGGCGCGTGGGGCTGGGCAATGGCTGTCACGTCGGGACCTGTTGACCAGCGATGTTTTGCAAGGTCGCGGACTTGAGATCGCTTGGGTCGATGACCCGGTCGAGCTTTTCTTTCTGCAAATCCAGGGCTCGGGCCGTATCCGTCTGCCGGATGGCGGCGCGTTGCGGGTGGGTTATGGGGGCGCAAACGGGCATCCCTACCGCTCAATCGGGTCGGAGTTGATCCGAAAGGGAGCGTTAGCCGCCCATCAGGTCAGTGCGCAGATGATCAAGACGTGGGTGCGCAAGAACCCCGAGGCCGGGGCCGAGCTGTTGTTTCACAACCCCTCATACGTGTTCTTCCGCGAAGTCACCCGCATCGCGCCCGAGCTTGGGCCTTTGGGTGCCATGAACCGATCCGTCACCACGATGCGCAGCATTGCAGCCGATCCGGGCTTCACGCCGTTGGGCGCGCCGGTTTGGGTTGAGAAGGACGGCAAGAACCCATTGCGACGGTTGATGATCGCGCAGGATACCGGTTCGGCTATCAAGGGCGCGCAGAGGGCAGATATTTTCTTTGGTACTGGTGATGAAGCGGGCCGCGCCGCGGGGCGTTTGAAAGACCCCGGACGCATGATCGTTTTACTGCCGATCCAACGCGCCTATGCACTGGCACCGGATTCGTTCTGATGGCACGGCGCAAACTCACCTCGGACGAAATCGAACTATGGCGAAAGGTCGCCAAACAGGCCGAGCGGATGCACCCCGAGATCCCGCAAACGGTGCATCCGACCACCCTGCCGAAACCGAAGCCCACCAAAACGCCAAAAGCGCGGATCGACACGTTTGAGCTTGGCCAGACCGGACCTTCTAAACCATCGCGCCATGCGTTAAAACCCTCTATCGCGGAAAGCCTGCGCGCTAGCCCGGTGCAGATGGACAACAAAGCGTTTGGTCGGATGAAGCGCGGCAAGCTCAAGCCCGAAGGCAAGCTGGACCTGCACGGAATGCGCGTGGATACGGCCCATCCGGCGTTGGTGCGCTTTGTTCTGACCGCCCAAGCGCAAGGTAAACGTCTGGTTCTGGTCGTCACCGGAAAAGGCAAGGACCGGGACGAGCCCGGCCCCATCCCCACCCCGCGCGGCGTATTGCGCAACCAAGTGCCGCATTGGCTGAGCATTCCGCCGCTGGCGCAGGCCGTGCTGCAAGTAACCCCTGCCCATATCAGCCATGGTGGCGACGGGGCGTATTACGTTTACCTGCGGCGTATCCGTTAAAAACTGCGCGCGGCGCGGGTGATCCCGATCCAGACCAACGCGCTGGCTGCGACGAAGAACGCTCCTATCCACAGGAATTGCTGATCCAGCGCGACGCGATGGTCGATCAACACTCCGGTCAGTCCCGGCCCGATGGCCGAGCCCAAGACCATCACGGCGGTTGCCATGGCCTTGATCGCACCGATGTGGCGGGTGCCATAGAACTCGGCCCAGAACGCGCTGGGCATTGTGCTATTGGCCCCCACGGTCAAGGCCAGAAAAACCAACGCCAAACTGGCCCCCACCAACCCTGTCACAAACGAGACAAGGGCAAACCCGATCGCCATGGGCAACAGGAAATAAGGCATCATCCGCGCGGTGCCCCATTTGTCCAAAGCCCAGCCGGTTGCAAACATCGCCAGCAGGGACACAGCGGTGTAGATCGGGAACAATGCAACCAGTTCGATATGCTGCCAGCCCTTGATCTCGGCCAGATGCACCTGATGAAAGAAAAACGCGGTGATGAAGGCGGATGGTCCCAGCAATGCTGGAGCCATAAACCAGAAAAGTGGACTAAGTAGAGCCTGTTTTCTCGTCCAATGGCGCCCTTTCATCCCGGTTGAGGAATGCTCAGACGCCAGGCTTTGCGGCGTGCGTTCCTGTCGCAGCAAACGCACCAGAACCGGGATCCCTAACAGCACCATTCCAGCTGAAATCACCCAAAGTATCCGCCAATCCAGCACTGCCATCGCGGCGACGAAAATGACCGGCAGCAGCGCCTCGCCGACCGAGAACCCGACCGAGGCAATGGACAGCGCTTTGCCCCGCGTGGCGGTGAACCAGCGTGTCATTGCCACCAGGGCCAGATGCACAGACATCCCCTGCCCGAACAGGCGCAGCAGAAAGATGATGATGGGTAAAAGGAACAGCCATGCGTTCAGCGCCATCGCCATCGCGGCCAAGGCCAGACCGACCAGGACAACCGGCCCCAGAACGCGCACGCGAAACATATCGGTCAGCGCCCCGGCCCAGATCATGACCACGGCCGACACTGTCGTGCCCAGCGAATAAAGCCCGCCCCACGCCCCATGGCTCAGGCCATACGCGGCGCGGATTTCGCCGGAAAAGATCGAGATGAAGAAGGTCTGCCCAAAGCTGGACAGAAATGTCAGCAAAAACCCCGCGCCCAGCCATGCTGCGTTGTCGCGCAGAAACTCGCCGGGCCGAGGCGACGTCACGGGGCGCTTACCTGTGCCTGTCCGGTTTCGGTCAGAACGATCTCGGTCGCGCCGGTTGGGTTGCGCACATTGGCCGGGGCGATGACGTCAATCCCCCGCTGCTCGGTACCGAATGTGTCGCTGACCCGGCGGGCCGATGCGATAATTGCCAGCAACGCTGGCGAGGTCGCGGCCACGAAATGCGAGGATTGCGCATCGTCATTGAAAGCGGTCGTGTCCAGAATGTTGATCTTGTATTCAGACAGCGCCTCGGCCGAACTGATATTGCCCAGACGCTCACCCTTGGTGGTGCCGCGCAGCCGGGCCGAGATATTCAGCAACTTGTCCTTTTGCGAGGTGATGACGATAAACGGATCCGGCGGTGTCTTGATCACATCCATCTGCGAGCGGAACAGATCCACGTCCAGATCCGGTGAAATCAGCACCACGCCTTCCAGATTGCGACTGGCCCAGCCTGGTTCGCGCAATTCGGCCTGTCGCATCATCTCCATCGTCAAGGCAGTGCCCATGGAATGCGCCACCAGAACCACGCGTTTGACTCCCATGGTTTTCAAGTGGCGGACGGTCTGCTCCAACCCGTCGCGGGCAAACAGCATACTGTCCAGATCATAGGCATAGCCATATCCGGTCGCCTGGCTGGGCCAGGAATAAACCATTGTGGCACCGGGAATATTCAGATCGTGTCTAAGCTGCGCGGCGCGAAACGTAGTTTCGGACTGTGTTGTGTTGTAGCCGTGAATGAAGATCGACACCTCATCCACGTTGCCCAACCGGGCTTTCAGATCGCCGGGCCCTTGTAACTCATCCACGGCAGCCATCACGAACTGCTTTTCGGGGTTTGGATTGGCGTAAGAGAAATCCAACGTTCCGGGTGTGTGATTGGGCGGGATCGAGACGGTCATTTCCAGAAACTGCAACCCATCTCCCCGCTTGAACCCGTAAGTGCCATCAGCCTCGCGCGCGCGGGTTGTGGTGGCGTAGATGGTTTGGGGTGTGCCCACATCCAAAGCCGACGGCACCGTTTCCGAGATGGTACGGTCGACGCAGGCGGTCAGAAGAGATGCAATCAAAAAAATGGAAATATTGCGCAGCACGAAAATAGCCCTCGAGGGTTTGCGCATAAGCTAACGAATTCCTGCCGCGGGTCCAAGCGCGACGGGTTCAACCAAGCAGCGAAAATCGGCCAGTGTCTGTTACAGGACGTAACGGCTGAGGTCGGTGGATTTGGTCAGCTCACCCAGATTGTCGTCCACGAACTGCGCGTTCACAGTGATTTCCGCCCCGGCCTGATCGGGTGCATTGAACGAGAGTTCTTCGAACACGCGTTCCATCACCGTATAAAGCCGCCGCGCGCCGATGTTTTCGACGCTTTGGTTCACATCTGCCGCGATCTTGGCCAAAGCGGCGATGCCGTCATCGGTAAAGCTGACCGCAACCTCTTCAGTACCCATCAGCGCAGTGTATTGGCGGGTCAAGGCGTTGTCGGTCTCGGTCAGGATGCGGACGAAATCCTCTTCGGTGAGCGCTCGCAGTTCCACCCGGATCGGCAGACGCCCCTGCAATTCCGGCAACAGATCCGAGGGTTTGGCGATGTGAAACGCGCCAGACGCGATGAACAGGATGTGGTCGGTTTTCACCGGACCATGTTTGGTGGATACGGTAGTGCCTTCGATCAGGGGCAGCAGGTCGCGCTGCACCCCCTCGCGACTGACATCGCCACCGCGCGCTTCCGCGCGCGCGCAGACCTTGTCGATCTCATCCAGAAACACGATGCCGTTCTGTTCAACCGATTCCAAAGCCACGCGGTTGACCGTTTCATCGTCCAGCAGCTTGTCGGCTTCTTCCCCGATCAGCGCGTCATAGCTTTCGGCCACGGTCATGCGTTTCTTGACGGTGCGCCCGCCAAAGGCCTTGCCGAAGATATCGCCCAGATTCATCATCCCCATCTGGCTGCCCGGCTGTCCCGGCACGTCAAACATCGGCATCGGGTTTGAGCTGTCCGACAGTTCCAGTTCGATGACCGTATCGTCCAGTTCCCCCGCTTTTAGCTTTTTGCGGAACATCTCGCGCGTGCCCTCGCGGGCGTCTTCACCGGCAATGGCAGTGATCACGCGATCTTCGGCGGCCTGATAGGCGCGCGCTTTCACGTCCTCGCGCATGTATTCGCGGGTCTGGATGATCGCTGCATCGGCCAGATCGCGGATGATCTGTTCCACGTCGCGGCCGACGTATCCGA
The DNA here is from genome assembly GCF_056542685.1 of Ruegeria sp. AB6. Lineage (NCBI taxonomy): Bacteria > Pseudomonadati > Pseudomonadota > Alphaproteobacteria > Rhodobacterales > Roseobacteraceae > Ruegeria > Ruegeria sp. AB6. Next base: position 136,352 of record NZ_JBQGAD010000009.1, read on the forward strand.
CCTCGGTGAACTTTGTGGCTTCGACCTTGATAAAGGGTGCGCGGGCGAGTTTTGCCAGACGGCGGCTGATCTCGGTCTTGCCGACACCGGTGGGGCCGATCATCAGGATGTTCTTGGGGTAAACCTCGTCCCGGATGTCATCGGCCAACTGCTTGCGCCGCCAGCGGTTGCGCAGCGCCACGGCGACCGCGCGTTTGGCATCTTTCTGGCCGATAATGAAACGGTCCAGTTCCGAGACAATCTCGCGCGGGGTCAGGTCGGTCACGGGTGCAGTCCTTTCGATCAGCGGTTTGGCTTACGTAGTCACCGCACAGGTGAAAACAACAGCGGCAGCGTTGGTTAGCAATGCGCCTGCCGGTTTGCAAATGCTTTCCATAGGTGAAACGTTTGTGCTCTGATACAATCATTTCAATATGTTGAGGGTCAGGAGCGCGCGAATGACGAAAATTGCCAAGATCACCCTGTTGTTCGTGGTGTTTGTGGACCTGATCGGACAAGGTTTGGTCTTTCCCATCATCAACTCATTGATCATGGAGACGAAATCCGGCTTCCTTCCCGACAGCACGCCGATGGGGCAGCGGCATTTCTACTATGGGCTGGTGATCGGGTGTTTCTTTTTGTCTTGGTTTCTGGGGGTGGTCTATGTCTCCAAAGTCTCGGATTCCATTGGGCGCAAGAACGCGCTTCTGGTCTGTCTGGCCGGGGCGTTGGCGGGCTATGCGCTGACGATTGCGTCGCTTTACCTCAACAGCCTTCTGCTGCTGATCATCGGGCGGTCAATCACCGGGTTTACGGCTGGCAACCAGCCCATCGCGCAGGCGGCGATGATTGATGGCAGCACGGATGCCGCCGATCGCGACCGAAACATGGGCTATATCGTGACCGGTGTCAGCTTTGGTCTGGTCGGTGGGCCCATCATAGGCGCCGTCCTGTCTGATGCGGCCCTGCTGGGCAGCGTGGCCACCCTTAAAACGCCGTTCTATGGCGCGTTTGCTCTGGTCCTGATCGCCATTTTCCTGGTGATCACCTTCTTCAAGGACACCCGCACCGAACGTGAACCCTTTGTCTTTCGCCCGCGTGATATCACCGATAGCCTGTTCGCTGTGCGCGGGCATCCGATGGTTCTGAAAATCTTGCCGGTCTATTCCTTCTTCATGATCGCCAACGTCACCTTTTACGTTTTTGTCGACAACTACCTGACCAGCCGGTTCGGCTATGGCGTGATCGGCGGCAGTATGGCGATGGTTGTGATCGGCTTTGCACTGGCCTTTTCCAGCACCTTCCTGGTGAAACCCGCGCAGGAAAGGTTCAGCAAGCACAAGATCATTTATGTCTCGCTGATCACGATGGTAATCTGCGGGCTAGCCTTTGCCTTCAGTCCTATCGGATGGCTGAGCTACGTGCCGGTGTTCTTCTTCTATTTCTTCTTCGGCGTATCCTACCCGACGCTACTGGGCCTGTTTTCCGCAAGTGTCAGCGAAACTGATCAGGGCTGGGTCATGGGCGTGACGACAGCCGTCTTCTGCCTGGCCGGAGGGGTCATGTCTCTGATCGGCGGCGGATTGATGAGCATCGACATCCGTGTGCCCTACTACATCGTCATCCTTACGGCGATACTGGGCCTGATCGGCATGCACCGCCGCTGGAAAGGGAAGGAGATTAAGGTTTTATTGGCCTGAGATTTCCTCGACCGTCAGATTGCCGTTGGTGTAGACGCAAATATCGGCGGCAATCGCCATTGCCTCGCGTGCGACGGTTTCGGCGGGTTTGTCGCTGTCCATCATCGCGCGAGCGGCGGCCAAAGCGAAATTGCCGCCCGATCCGATGGCGGCGACGTTGTGTTCGGGCTCCAGTACATCCCCTGCCCCGGTGATCACCAACAGGTCTTTGCCGTCGGTCACGATCAGCATCGCCTCAAGCTTTTGCAGGTATTTGTCGGTGCGCCAATCCTTAGCTAGCTCGACCGAGGCGCGGGCCAACTGACCCGGTGTGGCCTCAAGCTTGGCTTCCAGCCGCTCGAGCAGAGTGAATGCGTCGGCGGTTGATCCGGCGAACCCTGCGACGACTTCAAACCCACCGGGGGACAGGCGGCGCACCTTGCGGGCGGTGCCCTTGATCACCGTCTGGCCCAGGCTGACCTGACCATCCCCGGCAATCACCACCTGGCCGCCTTTCTTGACGCCAATAATTGTCGTGCCATGCCAACCGGGAAAATCGCTGTCTGCCATTAGGGCCTCCGTTCTTCACTGGCCCCCTATATGGGCCGGGCGTGCGTTCAGCGCAACTCTTCTCAAACTGCTCAAAAGATATGCAATAATTGCAATTCGGGGTTACCAGACTAGCAATTGTGAGACTCGGGTATTGGTCCTACATGAGCCTCACAACCGACAAAAGGTCGGCTGTTTCAGTTAAAAGGAATGCGCAAATGGCAACCACCGCAAATATCCATGCGCCGCTCGGAGCAGCTACCATCCTGCATGTAGTGGACGCATTTTTCGGAACCTACGAAAAAGCACTAGCGTGGAATGAATCCCGCAAGACCCGCAAGCTTTTGTCGAACCTCAGCGACGCCCAACTGGACGATGTTGGCCTGTGCCGTGCGGATATCGCAAAGCTCTGATCTTTGCACCGACCACACCGTCAAGATGAGCCGCTCAGCTCCTGAGCGGCTTTTTCTTTGCGCATCCGTTTCTTTGGCTACCCATGAAAAAAGGCGCCCCGAACGAGGCGCCTTTGAATTCCGTTCGAAACCCGGGTCAAATCGAGTCTTCGATCCAGCTTTGCAGCGCGGCTTTCGGTGCCGCGCCAGCGCGGTTCGACACAACCTGACCATCCTTGAAAATGAACAGCGCAGGAATACCGCGGACGCCCATTGCAGCAGCCGAGTTGGGGTTGCTGTCCACGTCCACCTTGGCGATTTTCACCTTGCCGCCATATTCCGACGCCAGTTCTTCCAGCGCGGGGCCAATCTGCTTACAGGGGCCACACCATTCGGCCCAGAAATCGACAACAACAGGGATGTCGGAATTCTTGACTTCGGCGTCAAAGGTTTCGTCGGTTACGGCTACGGTCGACATATTCTGTCTCCTGAATGGGGTAAACTCGGGAACAGAACGTAGGGGCGCGACTTGGCAAGGTCAAGATATGTGGGCGCGTGTCAGTGCATCCGTCACAATATCGTGTGGCAACCACATAAGCTGCGCGGTACGCGTCCACAGGATCGCGGTTTTGATATTCCGACCGGGATAGATCTGCGCCAGCGCGTGCGCATAAGCTCCCATCTGCCGCAACAACCCATCAGGGCAGGTTTCGGGGCTGTTTGGTACGCTCATATTTGTTTTGAAATCAATGATCTGCACCTCGGTATCCGAGATGATCAACCGGTCGATGACCCCATGCAAACGCCGCCCGTTCAGCGTGGCCGTCACCGGAACCTCGGCCAGCGTGTCCGGCGCAAAGACTGGGCGCAGATGATCTGCGGTCAGGGCGGTTTTGGCCTCGGCCAACAGCTCGGACCTGTCTGTGTCGGACATATCCGGTAGAATGCGCGCGCAAAGCTGTGGCCAGTTTTCCGGCGGAGTCGACGGCAAATGCTCCAGCAGCAGATGCAGGCGCGTGCCACGCAGCTTTGCGGCCTCTTCATCCTGCCCTATTTCGCCGGGCAATGCCTTGGGCCCACCCAAATCTGATGGGCTGAGCGTGTCCGGTTCAACTTCGGGCGCGTCCGGGTTCGAACGGAACACTTCGGGCAAAGTCTGCTCTGCAACGCGCGTGTCTTTGTGCTCGGTTTCTGGCAATCCATCCCAGTCCCCATGCGCTAATCGCAGGGTGCCGGTGCCTTCGATGGCGACGGCTCCTGCCCGTTCCATGGCAGCCTTCACCATTTGATACCAACTGGTCCCATCCGTTCCGACATCCCCGGCTGCGGCTACGATTAACCATTTTTCTGCTCGTGTTAGAGCCACATAGAGCAGGCGCAACCGTTCATTCTCTTCCCGCTCCCGGGCCTGCGCCCGCGCGCGGACAATCAGGCTGGGTGAGGCATCGGCTGGCAGCTTCCAAACCGGAATATCGTCACCCACCATAATCTCGGCATCGCGCGGGGCCTGTCGTTTGCCGGTATCTGGCAGGATCACGATGGGCGCCTCCAGCCCTTTCGAGCCATGCACCGTCATGACGCGGATCATATTGCCGACGCCGCTCATCTGTCGTTTGATTTCCAGATCGTCGGTCTGCATCCAGACAAGGAATCCGGTCAGACTGGGAATATCCGTGCGCTCATAGGCAAGCGCCTGCGACAGCAGCGCATTGATGCCATCCTCAGCCTCGGCCCCCAGACGACCCAGCAATTTGCGCCGCCCGTCATGGCGCGTCAGGATGCGTTCGATCAGGTCATAGGGGCGCAGAAAGTCGATCTGGCGGCGCAAATCGTTGAGAACCTCAAGCGTTTCAGGAAAGTCATCCGCGCGATGGCGCAAAGCCGCCCATAGAAATTGTTCCTGCCGCCGATGGGCCAGATCAAAAAGTTGTTGCTCGCTCCACCCGAATAGCGGAGATTTCAGCACGGCCGCCAGCGAAAGGCTGTCCTCGGGCGTGGCCAGAAAGCTCAGCAAGGCAGCAAGGTCCTTCACCGCCAGCTCTGCGCCGACCTTCAGCCGGTCCGCCCCTGCGATGGGCAGGTGCAGGGATTTGCAGGCGCGGATTATCTCTGCAAACAAATCAGACCGGCGCTGTACGAGGATCAGGAAATCGCCCGGCTGCACCCTGCGGCGCACGAAGGTGCCGGGGATGTCGCCGTCTTCGGGTATGGTCTCGCCCGAGTCGATCATGATTTTGATAGACTGCGCAACCTGCTCGGCCAAAATCACCGTGTGATGGCGCGCGCCAGGTCGGTCGACCGGGTCGGTCCAGTCGGCATCCTCATCCGCTTCGACCTTTTCCACCACGGGCCAAAGGTCCACCCGGCCAGGCAAGTCCGCTTTGAAAGCCCGGTGCTGGCTGTCTTTGTGAAACCCGGCCTCGGCCCGGTTTTCAAACAGGATATCGACCAGAGACAAGATCGCACTGGAGGACCGGAACGAATATTCCAACGTCGAATCCCACAGTTTAGAGCCTGATTCTTGCAGTCGTCGCCCAAACTCTCGCTGCATGCGATCGAATGCGGCAGGGTCCGCGCCCTGAAAGGAATAGATCGACTGTTTCTTGTCGCCGACCACAAAGATCGTACGCTCGACGCCGGACCGGGCCCCTTCCCCGCTGGTGAATTCCTGCGCCAGTTTCTCGACCACGTCCCATTGGTCGGGGCTGGTGTCCTGCGCCTCGTCCACCAGAATATGGTCGATGCCGCCGTCCAGCCGATACAGCACCCATTCGGCCACAGCCGGGTCGTTCAGCACTTGCCGCGCACGCAGGATCAAGTCGTCGAAATCCAGCCAGCCGCGCAACTGTTTGCGACGCTCATATTCCGGCAGGAAGGCGGCGGCAAACCGGTGCAACACATGGGTCTTGCGCGCGGCGACCAGCGCCAATCTCTGTTCGCGCGCGGCCTCGATGCGCAGCATCAGCGCCTCAAGCTGTGGCATTCGGTCGGCCAACGCGCCTTCGCGCAGGGCCTTAGTCGGAAAGCTGTTGATCTTGGCCGAAAATGGCTCCTTGGCGGCCTTACCCGTCAGGAAAACGCCTTCGAGGATTGGCAGGCTGCCCAATCGCGGCTCGGTAAAGGCGGCCAGTTTTGCGGCAGCCTTGGCGTTGTTGCCGCCGCTCTCGGACAGTGCCGGCAGGATCGAGCGGATCAGATCGACCTCACCGCCCAGAAAGACCTTGCTCAACAATGCGTCTTCGTCAAAATCGTCGGGCAGGTCAAATTTGCTCAGAATGTCGCCCCAGTCGAGAGCGTTTGCAAAGAGATTCCGTTTCTGGGTCACGGCGGCTGTCAGAGCGTCAAACCCAGAGTCGGTGACGAACCGGGCCACATCTTCGATCAATCCGGCCTGCGGTCCCGCGGCGAAATCTTCGACGATTTCTTCGCGCAGCAAGGCGGCGGCACGGTCTTCCATCTCAGAGAACTGCGGGCTGACCCCGGCCTCAAGCGGGAATCGGCGCAGCAACGCCGCGCAGAACGAATGGATCGTTTGGATCTTCAACCCGCCCGGCGTTTCGATGGCGCGGGCAAACAAAGTACGCGCCTGCGTCAGGCGATCCGGGTCGATCATTCCCGCCACGCCCAGATCGGTCAGCTGCCTGCGCAACGGGTCATCACCCAGCATCGCCCATTCGCCAAGGCGTTTGAACAGGCGGTTCTGCATCTCGCTGGCGGCAGCTTTGGTGTAGGTCAGGCACAAGATGTGCTGCGGCTGCACGCCGTCCAACAAAAGCCTCGCCACCCGGTCGGTCAGAACCCGCGTCTTGCCCGAACCCGCATTCGCGGCCAACCAGGTCGAGGCATCAGGCCGCGCTGCCTGCACCTGCCGTTCGGTGGCTTCGTTGCGGGCGCTCATGACAGATCCTCGGGCTTGGTCTCGGCGGTTCGGTCCCACTCGCCAAAACGGGCAAGGTGATCGTAGTCCCCGATATCCGTATCCTTGTGCAACATTCGCCGTGACGAGAAACCCTGATCAGGCTCTAAATAGGCAAAAATTAACTCTTTTAGTTCAGCCAACACCTTGTCAGTCGGTTCCTTGACCAAGGGCGCGGGCACCTCTTTGTAGCTTCCGCCCATGCCGATAAACACCGCTTCGGCCACGGGCAGAGGGTCAAACCCTTCGATCCCGCCCTGCTCGGCCATGGCGGCTTCGATCAGCAATTGTTTGTCGAACTTGGCTTGCTGACTTTCGGTGGGCGGAGTCCCGGTTTTATAGTCGATCAACCGCACAGCGCCGCGCGTGTTCAGGTCGATCCGGTCGGCCCGGCCAACGATCGTGACGTCCAAAGGGGCGAGGACCAGTTTCATCGCCGCTTCGAACGCCACCGGCCCGCCATCGCCCCTGCGTGCGGTCTCGGCAGCCAGAAAATCGTCGGCAATGCGCTCCAACCGCGCAAGCCACAATTTGCGTGCGGTCGGCCAGGCGACATGCTGATCCAACAGCATCTCGGCGCGTTTCAGAAAATTCTCGCGGTTTAGCAGGGCTGTGTCCAGAACGCTGTCCTTCACGAAATGTTCGAGGATTTCGTGAATCACAATCCCGCGCAGCAAGGCATCCGGCGCTTGCACCAACGGGTCCAGTGGTTTCAATCGCAGCACATGTTTCGCATAGATCGCATAAGGGTCGCGGATCAGACGCTTGATCTCGGTGACGCTCAGGCGACGAGGTCGCGACGCGACGGGCGGGCGCGGCGAGGGGCGTGCTGCCGCTTTGATCTCAGGTGCATGCTCCAGCTGTTCCGACCAACTCAACCATTGGCCGCCCCGGTCGCGCATCTTGGTAAGCGCCGAGCGTCCGCCCTGATCCGGCAAGCCCTGCAGCAGATTGGTCAACCGGTTCAACCAGCGCGACGGCACAGTTTCGGCGTCGTCCGAGCGGGTGGCGCGGGTCAACCAGACCTCGGGCGCGCCGATGGCCTGCTGGAAATCGTGTGCCGACAGCCCGATCCGCCGTTCCGGCAGCAACAAACCGACCTTGTCACGCATCTGCCGGTTCAACCAAGGGTCCGGGGCTGGGGCCTCGGGCCAGCTGCCCTCGTTCAAACCGCCCAGGATCAGAAGATCAGCCCCCTGAACCCGCGCCTCAAGCGTCCCCCAGATCATGATCCGGGGATGCGGCGCGTCACGGTCGCGAACCTCTTCCCCTGCCAGCAGCGTACCCAACAGATCGGCGAAATCATGCGCCGTCATCTGGCCGCCATGGCCGGACTCATCCTCAAGCGCAGTCAGAACGGCCAGTGCTTTTTGACCTGCGTTCTTGTCCCAAAGCAGACCGCTTTCGCCGGAGCTGCCGGTCGAGATCGCCTCGGCCAGACGACGCAAACGAGTGACCCATTCGGACAACGGCAATTCGCCCGAGATCTGTTGATCGCAGAAATGCCGGATCAACCATTGGATCCAGCCCTCAGACACTTCTTTGCGGATCGCAAAGGCGGTCAGGCTGGGACCGTCAGGAAACGGAGGACCATAGCGCCGCAAATCCAATTCCAGATCGCGCGTGTGCAGCAAATGCGCACCCCGCTCATCACCACCGTGGCACAAAGGATGTTTCAGCAGCGTCAAAAGCGCCTCACCATCCAGCCGCCGGGTAAACAGGCCCGCCACATGGCGCAGGAACCGACCGGGCGGGGACAGTTGCAAGGGCAGACCCGCACTGTCGTCGGGTGTGATGTTCCAACGATCCAGAGCAGCGCTGACCTGTCGGGTCAACATCCTGTCCGGCGTGATCAGCGCCGCAGTTTGACCCGTTTCTGCCGCCTGTCGCAGCCGAAGCGCGATGGCCAAGGCTTCGCTGCGCGGAGATTGCGCCTCAACCAGGGTCAGGTCTGCGGTGGCCTCGGCCAAATCCGTCAGTTGCGGACCCTCGGTCATCCACGCATCGGTTATTGGCGCTGGGCGTAATGCCAGTGACACCAACCGATTGCGGGCGGCTGAGGGTGGCGCGTCCAGCGTCCAGCGTTCAATCTGGTCGGGCCGCAGATCCAACATCGTCATCAGTTTGCGGAACCGGTATTGCGGGTGATCTTCCGAGGGCAGCGCCTCATCCAGCCGGGCCCAGACGGCGTCGGGTTGGTCAAAATCGTATCCGGGCAGAATCAACGCGCCTTGCGGCAGGCGGGCGATTGCCTCCATCAGCATCAGCGTCGTCCCGCGTGACCCGGTTGAGCCCGCCAGAATGACCGGATGCTGCGGCGGTTCTGCCTGCCAGCGCGCGATCAGGTTTTCGACAACGCGACGTTGGCGCGCCTGTGCGTCCAGTGCATTATCGCCAGTTTCCACGAACCTGTCGGCAATACCGATAAACGCTTGCGCGCGGGCCCAATGACCAGACATGTCGCTGACATCCAACTGCCGGATCGCGTCGGGGGAAACGCCTTCGCCCTGCATCTCGTCAATCAGGGCTGCCAGGCTGTCGGACAGATCAAACAGCGAGGACCGCGCCGCCAGATCGGGCTGTTGTTCCAGCAGTTTCGAAACCAGTTGCGTCAGCTCCAACCGTCGTCTCAGTGCTGGAATCGCGGGCGGAATCTGCGCAAGATTAATGCTTTCGCCCAGATCCGTGACCAGCGAAAGTCGCGGTAGCAAGCACGCTGGCCCCTGATCGAACAGGTCGCGAACCCGTCGCGCCATCCGCCGCGTGTTGACGACCAATTGTACGCGGGCCAGTGCCTCGGGCGGTTGGCCGGCGCTGCGTGCGTGCAAACCCGCCACCAGCGCCTTGGGAAAATCCGAACCCGGTGGAACGGCAAAGGCGCGCGGGGTCAGACCGGGGTTAAACATCGGCAATCAACCCTTCGGCCAGCGCGATACCCTCTGGATGACCTACATCGCACCATCGGCCAGGATAGGTCAGTGAAAACAGACGGTTGTCGCTGTGCATCCGGTCCCACAGCAGGTTCAGGGAAAAGGATGTCTGAGGGATATCCATCAGACCTTCAGTTTTCAAAATCTGCGCCCCGCCATAGATCAATCCGGGCCCGCGCGAGATGCGCCCATCCGCATCTGCGGTGAAATCTCCAGTGCCGGTGTAGCCCAAGGTTTGTGCCACAGGTACGCACATCAACAGCGCGTCCATTCGATCTGGGTCCCATGCCTTACGCAAAAGTGTTAACGGATTTGGGCCGGACCAGATTGCATCGGGATTCAGAGTGAACACCGGCTCCGGCCCCAGCATCGGCAGAGCGGCGCGCAATCCGCCCCCTGTTTCAAGGATGTCGTCTGTTTCGTAAGTCAGCGTCACACCTTTCGGTGCCAAATGCGCCTCAAGCTGCTCGGGCAGATAGTGCAGGTTGGCGACGATCCGCTGAGGGTTGATCGCATCAATCAGCTCTAGTGCATGGTCGATCAGCGGCCGACCCGAAACTTCGATCAGCGGTTTGGGTCTATCTTTGGTCAGCGCGCCCATACGGGTCCCGAACCCGGCGGCGAATACCATCACAGCGTCGGGTGATTGCGTCATTTCTGTCGTAGCCTGTTCAGGTTTTCTTCGGTGGGCGCGGGCAGGGCGCTGCGCAGCAGATCAGCCACGCCGACCAGCGCGGGATGCTCTAGATCGCGCATTAAATGCGCCCATGTGGCCGGGATCAGGTCCACGTATTGGGGCTTGCCGTACTCCGTGGCCAGCCGGGCAAAACCACCCAGAATACGTAGGTTTCTTTGCGCCCCCAGCACCGTATAAGCGGTGCGGAAGTCATGATCGTTAACTCCGGTCTGCGAGATATAGTGATCAATCATACGCATCTCGGTTCCCAAGGATACGTCGCGACGAATGTCTTGCAACAAGGACACAAGATCATAAGCCGGATGCCCCAGCATCGCGGTTTGGAAATCCAGCAGGCCCACGCGTTTTACCCCGTTTCGGTCGGGCAGCCAAATCAGATTCTCGGCGTGGTAATCGCGCTGGACCACAACCTTTGGTCCCGATGTTTCCTGGTGCAGGATGTCGGCAAAGCGATGCTCAAACCGACTACGCGCGTCTTGATCATGCGCGCCAAGAATGGCCTGCGCGTATTTGGTAAAGGACAGGGCCGACAACTCGGCCATCAGCGAGGGGCCGTAAGAAGGCAGGGACAGTGTTGGTGCCGCGTGCAGTGTGATCAGAACGTCCGTAGCAGCCTGATAGAGCTCCCGTTCCATCTCAGGGCGGGTTTCTAGGACACGCGCGAATAGGTCATCGCCCAAATCTTCCAACAGAAGGAACCCGAACTCGGTGTCCTCAGCGTAGATCTCGGGCGCGCTTAGCCCGGTCGCGCGCAGGTGGTGCGCCATCCGCACAAACGCTTCGACCGGTTCGGCTTGACCGGGGGGGGAATCCATCAGCACGGCCGTTGCCCCTGTCTCGGGATTGGTAAGCCGCTCGTACCTGCGGTTCGAGGCATCCCCGGCCAAGGGCGCGCGCAGGGCATTCGCCCAAGGTGTCTGCGCGATCAGCGCTTCGGCTAGAATGGCGCGGTTTGTCATGTGATCGCCTCCGGCAAGTCAGCCCAGCGCGGGTCCGACCAACTGATCGTCAGATGGCGTTTATCCAGTGTATCAGGGTCTGTTTCAAACTTTAGCGTCAGAGCTGAGGCCGGTCTCAACGGCCCCAGTTTGTTTGGCCATTCGATCAGGCTGATCGCGGTTTCGAATGCGTCGGTCAGACCCAGTTCCTCGACCTCTTCCAGTGCGCTGAGCCGGTAGAGGTCGCAGTGCCATATCTCGCCCAAGGAGGTGTCATAGACCTGCACAAGCGTGAAGGTGGGCGAGGGGACATCTTCGGGGTGGGTCATCACGGATTGGATCAGACTGCGCGCGAAATGTGTCTTGCCGCTGCCGATCTCGCCGTCCAGCAACAGAACGTCGCCGGGGCGCAGCACGCGGCCCAATAAAACCGCCAATCGGGCGGTTTCCTCGGGCGAATTCAGGGTGATTACATGGGGCGCGCTTGTCATGGCGCCACAATGGCCTTGCGCCCGGTTGGCTGCAACCCGGTTCAGGCGCTGATCTGGTGAATATCCTGACTTATCATCGCGTCCGCATCCGGTGAAAACCGCACGATCGTCGCGCCGTTCTGCATCGGGCACAAGGTGCAGATCAGGCGCGTGCCATTACGCAATCGCAGGTCCGCGGACCACTCGGATCGGTTTTCGCGCATGGCTACGAAATCTCGGATTTCGCCAAGGACCGGCGTTGCCAGGCATTGATCCTGCCAGCCCCGTGTCACATCAAGGATCGAGTCCGGCTCGAACCCGCTGTCGTGGGTTTCACCCCACAATTCCTGATAGGCGTAATTGGTGAAAGCTAGGGTTCCATCCGCACCAAACACAGCGATTGCATCCGCCAGCTTGTCCAGAATGGATTGCATCAGGTCCATCTCGGACCGGAAGCGGCGGGTCAGGGTGATCTCGGCCGTGATGTCCTCGAACAGAAAGGCGACGGCACCGTCAGGGTGTGGGCGGCCGCTGACCGAATAGACCGAGCCCGAGGGCAGGGACCATGTTTCCTGATAATTCCCGTCTTCGGCCGCTTCGAGAAGATCGTTCATCTGGCTGCGCCAACCGCGGTAATTTTTGGGTTCGGGCATCATGTGCTGATCGCGCAGCCGGTCGAAAAAGCTGGACAGGCTAGGTCGACAACTGAGGAAATCGGGCGGCAGGGCGGTCAGGTCGATCAAGGCGGGGTTGAACAGGGCCAACTGACGGTTTCGGTCGAAAATGGCCAGTCCGATGGACAGCTGTGCGAACGTCTTGGTCATCGTCTGCACAAATTTCCGCTGGGCGGTTTCGGCGTCGACGATGGCATTGATATCGACTGCATAGCACAAATGCCCCTCGGGGTGATCGGACAGCGTCAGATCGAACCAAAGCTTGCTGTCGCTACCCTCGGTCGAGATCGAAACGCGCGACTTTCCTGACGGTTTTGCGTCGTCTTCAAGGCCCGGAAAGAGCGGTGCGGTCAGGTCCGTATCCTGCCCGCGCACTTTGCGTACCAATGCAATATAGGCCGCATTGCACCAGCGCACATTGGATTGGTGATCCAACAGCCATACTGGATAGGGCGCCCGTTCCATTGCCAACCGGATCGGATCATTGCTGTCCCGATGCGCGATTGATGTGCACCCACCGCTGTCGCGTAATTGAACCCGGACAATCCCGTCGATCCATTCGCACAGGACATCGCGTTCTACCGTGCAATCAATCGCGGGGATCACCATGTTGCCTTCGTGCCGGATACGTTCGGGCGTTTCGGGGAACGAAGGGAAATCCCGCTGCAACAGACGGCGCAGGTCCGGCCAGTCGCGCAGGTCGTCAAACCCCTCAAGCGCGATGTCCGAATGGCTGATCAAACGATCCCCATCAAACAGAAACACCGCATCGAACAGCGACGAGGGCGAGGACAGGCCGAAATTGTCGCCCCTTTGCCTGCGACGTGGCAGCAGCCACTGCACCGCGAGACTGGCAGAAACCAGACCGATAACAGCCAGAATGATCCAGTCCACCATGAGTTCCTCGCAGGGTTGCTCGTGGCGTCGGATAATGGGTTGCAATGGTTAACAGGGTCTTAACTCAGACCTCAATGCGCTGATTGGCACCGGATGGCACAGGGGTGTCGCCGGTCTGGGCATCCAGCAATTTGCGGGGCCATGTGACCCTGACGATTGCCCCCCGGTGATCGGGATTATCGGAATAGGTCTGATAGGGGTCCGAGCCATTGGCAAAGTCCAGCTCGGCGCCGGTCCGTTCCAGCAGCGTTTTTGCGATGAACAGACCCAGCCCCATGCCTTCATATTCCGGGCGCGCGCGCTGGTCCTTTTCGGCGCGGCGGCGGCGCATGAACGGGTCACCGATGCGGCCGATCATCTGCGAAGGATACCCGCGCCCGTCATCCATGATGTGGACGGTAATCTGATCGGCCGTCCACTCGGCCTCGACCCAGACATTGGCGCGGGCGAAATCCACCGCGTTCTGGATCAGGTTGCGCAGCCCGTGAATGATCTCGGGTTTGCGCAGTATCGAGGGTTGCTGCACATCGCCGTCATCGGCGGGCCCTTCCAGGAAATGAACGCTCTTGCCTCGGTTGATATGAGGCTCTGCGGCTTCATGCACCACGGTGGATAGCGGGGCTTGCCGCAAATGCAGGTCGTCCTTGCCTGCCCGACCCATGTCACGCAGGATATCGCGGCACCGGTTGGCCTGTTCGCGGATCAGGGCGGCGTCTTCCTTCAGGTCGGGGCGGTCGTCCAGTTCCTCATAGAGTTCAGAGCTAGTCAGCTTGATCGTGGCCAGCGGCGTGCCCAACTCATGCGCGGCGGCGGCGACCACGCCGCCCAGATCAGTCAGCTTCTGTTCCCGCGCCAGCGCCATGTGCGTGGCGGACAACGCGTCAGACATGGATTGCACCTCAGAGCTGACCCGATGGGAATAGGCCCCCAAAAAGACGATGGCGATCACTATGGCAGCCCAGTTGCCGAACAGCAGGATGTCGGGGATATCCAGATCCATGCCCACATCCGTGCGTAGCGGCACATGAAACTCGGCCAGCAGGGTGGTCAGCGCGATGGCCACACCGCCAATGATCAGGGTCGAACGCGTGCTCATCACGCTGGCCGAGATCGTGACCGGCCCCACCAACAACAAGGCAAACGGATTGTTCAGCCCGCCCGTCAGATACAAAAGGATGGTCAGTTGCAGCAGGTCGAACAGCACCATCAGGAAGTTTTCGAACTCGGACAGGCGCTTGTTGCGAGGAAAAACAAGGATCGCCGTCAGGTTTCCCATGACCGAAACACCGATCGCCAGATAACACAGCATCACGTCAAGCTGCACACCATAGGTCTGTTGCGCGACGGTGATGGCGGTGATCTGGCCGATGATGGCCACCCAGCGCAACAGGATCAGTGTGCGCAGCCTGATCCAGCTGCTGCGTTCCTGTCCACGCCAGAATGTGATGTTGGAATTGGCCATGGGTCCATTTTGTCCTGTTGCATCGGCTGACCATCTTGATAGGTGTCCGGGCCGAAACGATCAACAACCCCTCTGATCTTTAGGATTGATGCCATGGTCCGCCTTTACGCCATTCTCGCTGCTATTGTTCTAGCCATAGGTCTGGGGGCTATGTGGTTGCTGACGCGCGGAGCCGGTTCGGACGACAAGTTCGCGCAATGCCGGTCCAGCCAGATCGCAGGCGGCACCGCCGCCATTGGTGGACCGTTCGAGCTGATCAACGGCGAAGGTCAAACCGTGACCGATACCGACGTGATCACCGAACCCACGCTGGTCTATTTCGGCTACACCTTCTGCCCCGATGTCTGCCCCTTCGATATGTCCCGCAATGCCGAGGCCGTGGATATTTTGGAAACCCGCGGCCAGTCGGTGACGCCGCTGTTCATCTCGATCGACCCTGATCGCGACACGCCCGAAGTTGTGGCTGACTATGCTTTCAACCTGGGTGGAAAGACCATCGCTCTGACCGGTTCGGCCGAACAGGTCAAGGCTGCGAGCCAAGCTTACAAGACCTATTTCAAGGCCCATGACAAAAGCGACGAATACTATCTGGTCGATCATTCCACCTTTACTTATCTGGTCACACCTCAGGACGGGTTTATCGAGTTTTTCAACCGGAATGACACAGCCCAGCAGATGGCGGATAAGGTCGGGTGCTTCCTGGACAAGATCTAGGACTTAATGGCCTGTTTGACCTTTGCCTTGGCGCTGCTATTACTCAGTACCAAGCCAACGGCGTGAAATAGCGGAAAGAATAGAATATGGCGGACAGCTCTGACCTGGATATCGGCCCGGATAAATCCCTGCTTCTGGTGGATGATGACGAGCCCTTTCTGAGACGTCTGGCCAAGGCCATGGAAAAGCGCGGTTTCGAGGTTGAGACCGCAGGCTCGGTCGCCGCAGGACGGGCCATTTCCACCGCCCGCCCCCCTGCCTACGCGGTTGTGGATTTGCGGCTTGAGGATGGCAACGGTCTGGACGTTGTCGAAGTGCTGCGTGAAAAGCGCCCCGACAGCCGGGTCGTGGTTTTGACCGGATATGGCGCCATCGCAACCGCCGTGGCCGCCGTCAAAATCGGCGCAACCGACTACCTGTCGAAACCCGCCGATGCCACCGATATCACCAACGCGCTGCTGACCAAAGATGACGAGCTGCCGCCGCCCCCGGAAAACCCCATGAGCGCTGACCGCGTACGTTGGGAGCATATCCAGAGGGTCTATGAACTGTGCGACCGGAACGTCTCGGAAACCGCACGCCGGTTGAACATGCATCGCCGGACTTTGCAGCGGATTTTGGCGAAGCGCAGCCCGCGGTGAAAAATATTCACTAGCGACAGCGCTAAAGTTTTTAGCCAGATCGTCTCCAGAGACAGCGTGAGAGCGCGTAGGTGCCTTAGTTTAGTGTTTGACCACTTTGTTCGGCTTGGCCTCTGTTTCCGTGTTGGTGATTAACGGGTTTGACAAACCGTGGACAGGCGGTATGCGCGTTCGAATTGATGTTATTTGCTGCCCTAAGTGGGGTCGGTGTTGTCCATGGGATGGCTTCCCTCATCTTTCCCAGATTGTTGAAGCACGAGTGCCAGCGGCCCTCCCGTCAGATTGTGAACTTCGTCGAGCTTCAAGCTGACCGCCTCAAATTTGCATATCGTCTTTGGGGTATGTTGACGCTGATGGTCGTGATCTTGATAGGATTGCATTTTCTGATTTCGAACGTTTTCTAGAACCGCATCCGCTTTCACATGTCACAGCTTCGTGATTTGCACCTCTGCGTCCTGAGACCAAGTTTTCGCTTCTGGAAAACACTTAACAAGACAGGAACTTCACAGATGATCGGCTATGTGACCATCGGCGTCTCGGATATGGAACGCGCGAAGAAATTCTATACGGAACTGCTTTCGGATCGCGGCGCAAAGGTGGTCAACGATGTAGGGCGCATCGCGTTTATCGGAACCAAACCCGGAGAGGCGATGTTGGCCGTCTGCGAGCCCTATGACGGAAATGAATGCTCTGTTGGCAATGGCGTCATGATCTCGTTTGCCGCCGAATCCGAGAACGAAATCAAAGCGCTCTATGATAAAGCCCTCAGCCTTGGTGCAGCGGATGAAGGCGCGCCGGGTGTCCGTGTGCCGGGCCGGTTCACTGGCGCTTATGTGCGTGACCACGACGGCAACAAAATCTGCTTCTACATGTTTGCCTAAAGCTGTGCCAAAAGGGCGGCGTGTCTGTCCGTATAAGCACGCCGTACCTCGATCGGGGGGCGCAGAACGATGTTCAGCCCCTCCATCACGGTCTTGTCGGGGTGTCCAAAAAACTTCGTCGCCTCGGCCTCGGAAAAGCCTGCGATCTGCGTGGCCTCCATCCAGGCGCTGATCTTGTCGGCCTTTTTTATCTGACGCTTCACCGTTTTCGGCATGGCGGCGGGCAGGCCGAACCGAATGTGGATCGCCGCGGCCAACCGGTCATCCAGCGCGCCATAGTCGGGACCGACGGCGGATTTGACTGGAGAAATCATATCTCCAATCACGTATTCGGGGGCGTCATGTAACAAAGCAGCCAACCGCCATTTGACCGGAGCCTTCGGGGCGATGCGGCCATAGAGTTCTTCGACCAGCAGCGAATGTTCGGCCACGGAATAAGCGAAATCCCCCGCCGTCTGACCGTTCCAGCGCGCCACAAAGGCCAGTCCATGGGCGATATCTTCGATCTCGATATCCACCGGGGTGGGGTCCAGCAGATCCAGCCTGCGGCCAGACAGCATCCTCTGCCATGCGCGGGGTTGTGTTGCCATTATACCATGCCTTGTCCGAACAGCCGCGATTGCGCCGCAATTTTGTGGTATGGTTTACCTGTCAAGATCACCAGCTGCCAACTTTTTCTTGAGCATTCGTGCTTTGAACAAGTGCGCGGTGATACCGACATGAAGTACCGAGGGGGGCGCATGCTTCTCCCGGTGTGCCCCTCTCGATTGAAACCAGAATCGAAAGGAGCTTGTTATGTTCAAGCGTTTGTTTGGAATTGCACTGGCCTTCGGCATGGCCGCCACTGCCCCTCCGGCGTTTGCCCAGCAGCAAAGTTGTGCGCAGCGTGACCACGTGATCGCCAAGCTACAAGACAGCTATTCGGAACAGCTGGCGTTTGGCGGATTGCAGAAATCACGCGGCGGGCAATCGGTGATGGAGGTTTGGACCTCACGGGAAACGGGAAGCTATACCGTTTTGGTGACCCATGCGAACGGCCTGAGTTGTATCGTCGCCGTTGGCACCGATTTTTTCGAAGCGATCCCCAAGATCAAGGTAGAAGGCACGCCTAGCTAAGTTTGGCGCATAAAATCCCGTTTCCGGCCATCTGCGTTGCCACGTCCCCAAAGGGATGCTAGGGGCAACCCGGACCAAGATTTACCGGAATGGAGTACCTGATGGCCGGGGACTATATCGTCAAAGACATTTCATTGGCCGGGTTCGGCCGCAAAGAGCTGGATATTGCCGAAACCGAGATGCCGGGGCTGATGTCCCTGCGAGCGGAATATGGCGAAAGCAAGCCGCTAAGCGGTGCGCGGATCGTCGGCTCTCTGCACATGACCATCCAAACCGCTGTTCTGATCGAAACGCTTGTGGCGCTGGGCGCGGATGTGCGCTGGGCGTCGTGCAACATCTTCTCGACCCAAGACCATGCTGCCGCTGCGATTGCCGAGGCCGGTATCCCCGTCTTCGCCATCAAGGGCCAGACGCTGGAAGAGCATTGGGATTATCTGGACAAGTCCTTCCTGTTCGACGAAGGCCCGAACATGATCCTGGACGATGGCGGCGACGCGACGCTTTATATCCTGCTGGGTGCCCGCGCCGAAGCCGGTGAGGACATCATCCCAGTTCCAGGTTCGGAAGAAGAAGAGGTGATCAAGAAACAGATCGCCAAGCGTATGGCCGCAAGCCCGGGCTGGTTCACCAAGATGCGCGATCAGATCCAGGGTGTGTCTGAGGAAACCACCACCGGCGTGAACCGCCTGTATCAACTGGTCAAAGACGGCCACCTGCCGTTCCCGGCAATCAACGTCAATGACTCGGTCACCAAATCGAAGTTTGACAACAAATATGGCTGTAAGGAATCGCTGGTTGACGGTATCCGCCGCGCTACCGACACCATGATGGCCGGCAAGGTTGCCGTCGTCTGCGGCTATGGCGACGTAGGCAAAGGGTCGGCCGCCTCACTGCGCGGTGCCGGTGCCCGGGTGAAAGTCACTGAGGTTGATCCGATCTGCGCGCTACAGGCCGCGATGGACGGGTTCGAGGTGACACTGCTGGAAGACGAAGTTTCCAGCGCGGATATCTTCATCACCACCACCGGCAACAAGGATGTGATCCGCATCGAGCATATGCGCGAGATGAAGGATATGGCCATCGTCGGCAACATCGGTCACTTCGACAACGAAATTCAGGTGGCCAGCCTGAAGAACCACAAGTGGACCAACATCAAAGAACAGGTGGACATGATCGAGATGCCCTCGGGCAATCGTCTGATCCTGCTGTCCGAAGGCCGGTTGCTGAACCTCGGCAACGCCACGGGCCACCCCTCGTTCGTGATGTCGGCGTCCTTCACCAACCAGGTTTTGGCGCAGATCGAGCTGTTTACCAAGGGTGATGAGTACGAAAACAAGGTTTATATCCTGCCAAAGCATCTGGATGAAAAAGTCGCGCGTCTGCATCTGGACCGGATCGGCGTGAAGCTGACCCAGATGGATAGCGAACAGGCGGCCTATATCGGAGTGAAGCCCGAAGGCCCCTATAAGCCCGAGCATTACCGCTACTGATCGCGGATCGGGAATGACGAAACGCACAGAACGCCGCCGGTTCATGCAACTGGCGGCGTCTTTCTTTTCCATCATCGTATTTCTATTTCTTGTTGGCTCAGCTGTGTTTCTGCTGTTGACGCACCCGAAATCACCCTTGCCTGACCATTGGAACCCCCTGCGCGATCTGTCGATTACGGCCCCCGTTTCTCTGGTTACGCGGTTTCAGTTGAACCGTGCTCTGGCGGATGAGGCGCAATGCAAGGCGGTACTGTCTGCGGAAGAAGTGGCGTTTGCTGAGATGGAGGATCTGGTCGTCGATCAGAATTGCGGGATCAGCGGACGGGGCCTGCTGTCGCGCCTTGTTACCGCAGATGTCCGAGGGGTTGAGACGCGCTGCACCACAGCTCTGCGTCTTGCCATGTGGGAACATCACGCGGTTCAGCCTGCTGCGCGGGACATCTTGGGCACTGAAGCGCGCGCGCTGCGGCATCTGGGCAGCTATAACTGCCGCCGGATGCGGACCGCGCAGGGGCATAACAGCCGGTGGAGCAGTCATGCAACCGCGGACTCCATTGATATCGTAGGGGTTGATCTGGCTGATGGTCGCACGGTGAACCTGTTGCGGGATTGGTCAGCCGGGGGACCAGAAGCTGAATTTCTGCGCCGGATCGGACGCGGTGCTTGTGATTGGTTCCGCGTAGTGCTGAGCCCCAATTTCAACAAGTTGCACGCGGACCACTTCCATTTGCAGGGGCCGGGCTGGGGCTATTGCAGGTAATCCGGCCCCGAAAAACGAGGCCGGAGATTGGCTTAGCGTCCGCTGACCGCATCAGCCAGCGATTTGAACCGGACGATCTTGTAGATACCCTTCGAGGCATCCTCGCCATTGTTCAGAACGGGAGAGCGGTGCAACTCGTTAATCGTGGCATAGACATACCCATCCGCACCGATCGAAAACCCGTCCGGCCACGGCAATTCATCATCCGACTGGAACAGCACTTCATAGCTGCCATCCGGTTTGGTGACGCCCAGCGCATTGTCCGTCATCGCGGTGATATAGACATTGCCGCCGGTATCCACGGTTGACCCATCCGAGATCGGCTTGTCGCCATAGCGTTCAACCTTGGCCTCAAGATCGGCATCCGACAGGCTTTCATCCAGCAGGGCAGTGGTGGGGATGCGGTACATCGCACTTGCTGTCATTGGGGCGAAGTAAACCCATGTGTTGGTCGGATCGACGGTGATCGGGTTGATGCCGATTTTGGCCGGATTGCCGCCCAGCGTGATCTCGCGCCCGTCAATCACCATCGGCGTATCTTCGGGGATCGTGTATTGCGACCCCTCCAGAACGCGCCGCGCGCGTCCGGTCTCCAGATCAACAACGATAATGGCCGAGTTCTGACCGTCACCGGTATCCGAGATATAGATAGCCCCGTGATCGCGGTCTACAGCCAGATCATTCAGGAATGAGGTCGGCCGCGCCACAGGCGCACCGATATAATGGATCGCGTGCAGGGTTTCGGTTTTGGTGTCCCAGCCGACGACGCGCCCGGTCTGGTTTTCGCCCTGACCATCCAGCATCCAAAGGATACCATCCCGATCCGCACGCAGGCCCAAAACGCCGTTCAACCCATCCGCATCGTCGTTGGGTGCGCGGGCCCAGTCTTCGGTCGGGTAAGGCTTGGTGGAGCCATCAGGCATCACCTCAACCACGCGCAATTCAGGGCCGTAGAATTCATGCACCGACATGAACATTCGCCCATCCGGGCCAATGGCCAGATTGCCCGGGGGCATGGCCTTTTCAAACTCAAGATAAGTTTCCAACTCGGCTGCTGCGGCGGGCAGGGCCAGCGCAAGCGCGCATGTGGCTGCGTAAAGTGATTTCATCAGGTCCTCCTCTGGTCGTGATCCAGCAGATACCATTTGAAATTTTCCGCGATAACTGGCTCAATCTTGAAACCAGCGTTAGGAAATTTCGAATGTATCACGTGAATGACCTACTGACCTTTGTCTCGGTCGCAAAAACCGGCGGCGTCGGGTCTGCGGCCAAGGCGCAGGGGATCTCGGCAGCGACGGTCAGCCATCGCATCACGAAACTTGAGGAGGTTCTGAACCTCAAACTCTTTCACCGCAACAGCCGCAAAGTACAACTGACTGATGAGGGGTTGATCTTTCTGGATCGGATCGAACCGCTTTTGGCCGATCTGCGCGAGGCCGAACTGGATGCCGGCAGCGGCAGCGGAGCATTGCGCGGGCATTTGCGCGTCACGCTTTCCCCGTGGATTCTGTCGCGCTTCATTATGCCGGTGATGGGCTCGTTTCAGGCCGAAAACCCGGACCTGACGGTCGAGTTTCTGGCCGTTGACCGCTATGTCTCGCTGGTGGACGAAGGGATCGACTGTGCGATCCGGGTTGGGCGGCTGGCCGATAGCACGCTAAAGGCGCGCAAACTCAGCGACAATGACCGGATCATCTGTGCTTCGCCCTCGTTTTGCGACACGCATGGCACGCCGCAGTCGGTCGAGGACCTGCGCGTGATGCGCTGGGCGTGCCTGCCGTGGCAGACGCGGTTGGATATAACGGATGGACATAGCGCCACGCAATTCACGATCCCCCGGGGTATTGCCGTGTCGAACTCGGACATGCTGACCGAGGCAGCGGTGCAGGGGCTGGGTCTGGCTGTCAAATCCCGATTGGCGGTTCAGCGAGAACTGGAAAGCGGTGCCTTGATCGAGGTTCTGCCCCGGTGCCTGCGATCCCCCGATGCGCCGATTTCCTTCGTGCATGCGGGCAGCGCCACCGCCGGGCGCAAGGTGCGGGCGTTCTCGGAATTGGCAAGCCGCGCCTTCCATTAGGTGCGGCTGCGGGGGGAAACCCGCCAAATTTCCCCTTTGTGGCCTGCGTCCAACATATTAACCTATCTGCACTTGTTTCAAGGTTTCAAACAACAGCGGCCCTGCCGCCTTACCGGAGAGTTATTCATGGGAAAACGCGACGAGTTGATCGCCAAATATGCCGAAGACCTAAAATCCAAATGCGGCATGGATGCGGATATGGATCTGTTGACCAAGGTCACGATTGGCTGCGGCCCGGCGATTTACGATGCAGATGCCTCGACCGTGGCGGCAACACAGGAAGGTGAGATCGAGACGGTCAAGAACAACTTCCTGATCAAGAAATTGGGCCTGTCGGACGGCCCTGCGCTGGACGAGGCGATTCAGTCGGTTCTGGATACCTATGGACAGTCCGAGCGCAATAAGTACCGCGCGGTCGTCTACTACATGCTGACCAAGCATTTCGGAAGAGAGTCGGTTTACGGCTGATGACAAATGCGCCCGCCCCTAAGGCGGGCGTTTTCAATTTTAGGCACTTGGTGTTTGTGCGCGCGGCTGCAAATGGCTAGTGTAAGGATGTGACCAGGACGGTCAGAACCAACAGATTTCTATACGCGTGTGGTGAGTCGGGAGCACGCGGGGTAGGGAAGGTTCTGCATCGTCGGAACCTTCCCTTTTTTAGACTGCTTGAGCTTATTTTGCCTGAGTCTGGCCCAAATCGCAGATAACCTGCCATTCGGCATCTGTGACCGGCTGAACCGACAGGCGTGAGTTCTTCACAAGAACCATCTCGGCCAGCCGTTCCTCGGCCTTGATCTGCTCTAGCGTGACGGGTGTCACAAAGGGCCGAACCGCTTTGATATCTACACATTCCCAGCGGTCGTCATCGGTAGTGCTGTCGGGATGGGCGGCGGCGCAGACCTCGACTATGCCAACCACCGCCTTTTCCTTTTGCGAGTGGTAAAAGAACCCCCGGTCGCCCACCGCCATCTGACGCATGAAATTGCGCGCCTGATAGTTGCGCACGCCGTCCCATTCCTCGCCTGCGTCCCCTTTAGCGACCTGCTGGTCCCAGCTCCAGGTCGAGGGTTCGGATTTGAACAGCCAAAATGCCATCAGCCGACGACCTTCTTCCACGCGATCAGATCGACGGACTGGAACAACCCGGCCTTGGCATAGGGGTCATTGTCGGCCCAGGCTTGGGCGGCGGGCATGTCCTCGACCTCAAGAATGATCAGCGAGCCGATCATTGCGTCGCCGTCCAGCAAGGGACCCGCCTGCGCGACTACACCCGTTTCCTCGATATACGCCAGATGATTGGCGCGGTTGTCCAGCCGGGTTTGCAATGCGCCGTCCTTGTCACGGGCGATCAGAGCGATGAGCATATTATTCCTCCTTCAGGGGTCTGTTGAGCAGCCAGACGATTGCCTCACCAACGCTGCACTCACCGCTGCTTATTTCTGCTACTATCCTGCTTATGGGCATGTCCAGTTTTTCAGTCGCAGCAATTTCAGCCAGAGCTTTTGCTGTCGCAACGCCTTCGACGGTAATATTTGTGTCAAACTCGTCCAGCCGTCCCAATGCCAGCCCAAAGCGGTAGTTTCTCGACTTTTCGGAAGAACATGTCAGAACCAGATCGCCCATGCCCGAAAGCCCCATCAGCGTATCAGGGCGTGCGCCACGCATCATTGCGAATCGCTGCATTTCGGCAAAGCCCCGTGTCATCAGAGCCGCGCGGGCGCTATCGCCCAAACCTTCACCTATGCATCCGCCGCAGGCAATTGCGATGACGTTTTTCAGGGCGCCGCCAAGTTCAGCCCCAATCACATCTGTTGTGCGATAAAGACGCAGATTTGGCCTGCTTAGTTCGTGCTGAAGATACAGGCTTTTCTCATCCTCGGCGCAGGCCAGCGTCAGGGCGGTTGGCAACCCGCGCGCAATGTCATCGGCAAAGCTGGGGCCGGTCAGCAGGGCAGGGTGCGCGTCAGGGATCGTCTGGCGGATAACCGAGATCGGCCCTAGCCCTGTGGACAGTTCAATACCCTTGCAGCAGGCCACCAGCGTTTTGCCGGTCAGAACCTCGGCGTGATCCTCTAACGCGCCACGCAGTTTCTGCATCGGAACCGAGACCAGCAATATCTGGCTTTCCGCAGCCTGCGTGATGTCAGAGGTTACAGTGATCGCATCTGGCAAAGCCACACCCGGCAGTCGTGCCGCGTTTTCACGCGTAGTGAGCATCGCCCGCGCCTGTTCCGCGTCCCGCGCCCACAGCGTCACCGGCCCGTTCCCCGCCAATGAGATCGTCAGCGCTGTGCCAAACGCGCCCGAACCCAGAACGGACACGCTCATGCCTTGGCCCCTTTCTTGCCGCTGCCCAGCATGGCGGGGCTGGTCTGGTCCAGGGGCCAGCGGGGTCGCGCGGTCAGGTCCAACCCGTCGCGCGCGCCGGTGCGAAACCGCTCGATCCCTGCATACGCGATCATGGCGGCGTTGTCGGTGCACAGGGCCAGTGGCGGTGCGGTGAAACGCGCGCCTTTCTCAACACAAACAGCCTCTAACACGGAGCGAATGGCTGAATTTGCTGCGACGCCTCCGGCCACGGCAATCACCGGCTCCGCGGGGTTTTCGTCCAAATACAGATCCATCGCGCGGCGGGTTTTCTCGGCCAGTGTATCCACGATGGCTTGCTGAAATCCGGCGCAAAGGTCGGCGCGGTCCTGACGGGTCAGCCCACCTTTCCCGGCCACGACCTGATCGCGCATCCGCATCAGTGCAGTCTTCAGGCCCGAAAAAGACAGATCACATCCGGGCCGGTCCAGCAAAGGCCGCGGAAAGCGGAACCGTTTGGGATCACCTGCGCGGGCCTCGGTTTCTACCGAAGGGCCACCCGGTTGCGGCAGTCCCAACAGGCGGGCGGTTTTGTCGAACGCCTCACCCGGCGCGTCGTCGATCGTGCCGCCCAAACGGGTGAAGCGGTCCGGCCCGTGGGCGATCAGGTATTGGCAATGCCCGCCCGAAACCAGCAGCATTAGGTAAGGAAACGCGATCCCGTCGGTCAGGCGCGGCGTCAGCGCGTGGCCTGCCAGATGGTTCACCCCGATCAAAGGCAACCCGGTTGCCGCACTGATCCCCTTTGCGCACATGACGCCGGACATGACGCCTCCGATCAGGCCCGGCCCAGCGGTGACTGCGACGGCATCCATGTCAGACAGGCCCAGCCCGGCATCCGCCAGTGCCTGCACGACGCAGGTATCCAGCTTCTCGGCATGGGCACGGGCGGCAATCTCGGGCACGACGCCGCCAAAGGCGCTATGCAGCTCGGTTTGGCCATGCACGACAGACGACAAAACCTCGGCCCCGTTTTCGCCATGGCGCACAACGGCAGCGGCTGTGTCGTCACAGCTGCTTTCCAACCCGAGGACAGTAAATGTTTGCACCATTGGCCTGATCCGTTACACCTTGGTTGCCAAGCGGGGTATCACCCTGCGCGGATGCAAACAATCCCAAGGCCCAAGGCGCCGAACGTTGTATTTGTTGATGACCCGCCCGCGCGCGGCCTCTGAAAGGTTTGTCGCGCAGCTTCCGACCCGCGTCAGGTCTCGGGTGCAGGTCATCTATTCCCCGATTCTGGAAATCAAACCCCTGCCGGTGAGCACGGATATACGCGGCGTGCAGGGTCTGATCTTTACCTCGGCCAATGCGGTGAACGCGGCGGCCTCAATGGGGGTTGATCGGTCGCTGCCGGCTTTTTGCGTCGGACCGGCGACAACCGGGACGGCCAAGGGCGCCGGGTGGGACGCGCAAATGATGGGCCAGACCGCCGAGGAACTGATTGCAGCCCTTTTGCAAACCCGACCGCTCAGTCCGCTACTGCACCTGCGCGGCGAGCACAGCCGGGGCAATATTGCCGAGCGGCTGACCGAATCCGGCCTGACCGTGCGCGAACAGCCCGTTTACCAGCAAAACCTGTTACCGCTGACACCCGAGGCGAGGGCCGCCGCAAACGGCAAATCCGGTGTATTGGCCCCGATATTTTCGCCCAGAACGGCGCGACATTTTGCCGACATCTGGCGCGGTTCTGCCCCGCTTTGGGTGGCTGCCATCAGCCAGGCCACCGCCGAACCCCTTTATTCTTTGCCCTATACGCGGTTGAAGGTCGCGAAAGAGCCAACACCAAAGAAAATGCGTAAGGCCGTTAAAAAACTTGTGAAACATGCGTTGCGGGTTGAGGGCGACGTGGCCACCGACTAACTTAATTGGGTCTGTTGTTCCAAGCATTTCGGATTCGATAAGGGGAATATTGCGGTGGCTGGTAAGAAGAAGTCCGATCAAAAACCGGTGGATGACCCCAAGTTGGAGGAGGCGGTCGATGCTGTTTCCGTATCTGACGAAGCATCGGTTGACGAGGTCGCAGCGCTAGACGAGGCCCCTTCCGAAGCCGAAGCCGAAGCCGAAGCCGAAGCCGAAGCCGAAGCCGAAGCCGAAGCCGAAGCCGAAGCCGAAGCCGAAGCCGAAGCCGAAGC
>NZ_JBQGAD010000010.1:0-152469 GCF_056542685.1 Ruegeria sp. AB6
AGGAGAGGTCTTGCAAAAGACCGCGACGACGGGCGGGAGGGCACTGCCCCCTTGTGCCGCACGGGCGCTGTCCGTATCTAGGCGACAAACCGATTAGCAGGAGAAAACGTAATGCTTAAAGGACTCGGCGGTCTGGGCGATATGGCCAAGATGATGAAATCCGCGCAGGATCTGCAGACCAAGATGACCGACATGCAGGAAGAACTGAACAATCTGATGGTTGTCGGCGAATCCGGTGCTGGTCTGGTCAAAGCCACTGCCACCGCCAAGGGCGAACTCAAAGGTCTGGACATCGACCCCTCGATCTTCAACGGCGACGACAAAGAGGTCGTCGAAGACCTGATCCTTGCCGCTATCAAGGACGCGCAGACTAAAGCCGCCGAACGCGCGCAGGCCGAGATGGCCAAGCTGACCGAAAGCATGGGTTTGCCCGCAGACATCAAGCTGCCGTTCTGATAGACACTCCTGACGGTCCAAAGGCCGGGCACCCTGCCCGGCCCCTGTGCAGGGGTATGCGCGTTGAGTTCGAACAGCGACATCGACAATCTGATCGACCTGATGGCCAAACTGCCGGGGCTTGGGCCCCGCTCGGCCCGTCGTGCGGTGCTGCACCTGATCCGCAAACGTGCGCTGCTGCTGACACCCCTGTCGGACGCCATGCAGCAGGTCGCCATCACCGCCCGCGAATGCTTGAACTGCGGCAACGTGGGCACCACGGACATCTGTGACATCTGCGACGCCGAGGCCCGCGCCACCGGAGAGCTGTGCGTAGTCGAAGACGTAGCCGACCTCTGGGCGATGGAACGCGCAGGCGTGTTCAAAGGCCGCTATCACGTGCTGGGCGGGACACTCTCGGCACTGGACGGCGTCGGCCCGGACGAACTGCGCATCCCGCGCCTCAAGCACCGGGTCGCGGCCGAAGGAATCACCGAAGTCATCCTCGCCCTGAACGTCACCGTAGACGGCCAGACCACAGCCCACTACATAGCCGATCAGTTGGAGGGGCAGGTCCGCCTGACCTCACTAGCCCAAGGCGTGCCGATTGGGGGCGAGCTGGACTATCTGGATGACGGGACGATTACGGCAGCACTGAGGGCACGAAAAGAGCTCTGAACTTAGCAAAACGGCAGCATCTGGAACGCTTTGGCCCCTTCCGGCCACACACAAGCTTCGGTCTCATATGTCAGGTGTAAGCCCCCGACGAGTAGGTCAATTCGTAGGAATGGCTATAAATCTCGAAGACAATGCCAAAGGGGTCTTCGACATAGACCATACGGTAGGGCTTCTCACCGGGATAATAGTATCGAATTGGCATCCGCTGCTTGCCACCCGCTGCAACGATTTTTTCCACCAAGCCTTCGACATCCGGGTCTTGGACGCAAAAATGGAACGTACCATTCTGGCGAAAGTCGATATTGTTTTCCGGTACATAATTCCCGTCAAACTCGAAAAGCTCGAACCCAATGCGATCAGCAGTCGCGAGATGTGCAATACGTAGTTTTTTCCATTCCGGACCAAACACATCGGTACACATGACACCAATATCCGTATCATCCTCTACTACATCGGTCGGCGGCATGATCACGTAGAAACCAAGGACTTCGGAGTAGAACTGTACAGCCTCGTCAACGTTTGGAACGGACAAGCCGATGTGAGAGAAAGCTCTTGGATGTTGCGGCATAGCTCGCTCCTTGTTTTATGAGACGAAAACTATTGTGCGACAGCCAAGTTTCAAGCGTTCCCTTGGCAAGGCAAAGCCGGGTTCCGCCATGCACATAGGTGTTCCTTCGTGGCGACATCAGTCAAGAATGGCCTTTGCCTGCCGCACGCGGCGTGTACTATGGCTTTGACCTTGTCCATTTGATTTTAGGAACTGTAATGAAACGCCTTTTTGCTGTCGCACTTGCCGCCTTTACAGCCACTACTACGTTTTCGCAGCAGCTAATCGACAAAGGCTTTGTCGACGGCTGGAACATCATGATGGACCCCGCGCTCGGCAACGGGTGCTTGATCCAGACGGTGTATCAGGACCTCTCGGTCGTGCGTATCGGCTATGATGCGTTGGACAATCGCGGGTATTTTGCCGTCTACAACAAGGCTTGGGGTGATATCAAACAGGGCGAAAGCTATCCGATCCGTTTTGAACTGGACGGCCAGAGCTTTGATGCCACTGCCATCGGGTTCAACCAGCGCGATGTGCCCGGTGCCACCGTCTTTTTCACCGACCGCAGCTTTGTCGAGGCAATCGCAAAGAACAGGACGATGACCGTCTACAACCCAGCAGGCGAAGTTGTGATGGCGATTGACCTTAAAGGCACGGCCAAAGCGCTGGACTATGCGCGCGATTGCCAGAACCGCAAGCTCTAGCGAATCGGGTCGAACAACGCATCCTTGGCCGCGCAGTCGCGGATCACGTCCAGGCCACAGGGCACAGGCGACAGATCGCGGGACAGGCACAGGCGGACCTCTTCGATATAGCCCTGTTTGCAGGTGACGGTGATCATGTCGCGCTCCAGCGCGGGGTTGGCCTTGAGAAACGCCTCTTCCACCACCGAGGCGGGCAGCTTGACCGAAGCGTCCAATTGACGGAACACCTGTGGACGGGCGACGCCCTCATAAGCCCGCCGCGACAAGGCGTAGTAGTCCAATGCAGACAGGCCCGAACAGGTTCCGTGCTTTTTCCACTGGTGCCACGCCAGACCTGACGACCCCTGAATATCCGCCATCTCGCGCGTCATCGCGCGCGACGGCGGGGCGTTGGAGGTCGGGCAATAAGACGGCCAGCCTTGATGAAATTGCGGCCAAAGCCCGTGCAGGATCCACCCATGATCATGCCGCGCATCGCATTGATCAGAGCCGCGCGCATCGCCTTCGCGCGCGCACCAGTTGGGCGACCAGCTCAGCGACAGGACGTAATAGTCGAACACGCCCGCTTTCTCGCCGTCGGCCAATGCGACCAACCCGCTGAACGCCCAAATGACCAGCGCTAAAATCCCGTGGCGCATTCGCCTCTTCCCTTCTTGTCTTTGCGCGACTATATAGGCGCGAAGTTCCCCGACAACGGAAACCTGCCCCAAGATCACGGGGCCGCCGAATTCCGGCGACGGGACAGATGTATGCATTAGGAGGCAGGCTGATGGCAAAACCGCTTATGGCCAAAGCAACCGCCGTTTGGCTGGTGGACAACACCACGATCAGTTTCAAGCAGATCGCGGATTTCGTAGGAATGCACGAGCTTGAAGTGCAGGGCATCGCAGACGGCGACGTGGCTGCTGGCGTCAAGGGTTTCGACCCCATCGCCAACAACCAGCTGACCCAGGACGAGATTGACTCGGCGCAGAACAACCCGCTGCACAAGCTGAAGCTCAAGTTCAACGCCGCTGCGGCAGGTGAGGAAAAGCGCCGTGGCCCGCGCTATACCCCGCTGTCCAAACGTCAGGACCGTCCGAACTCGATCCTGTGGCTGGTTAAGTTCCACCCCGAGCTGAGCGATGGACAGATCGCCAAGCTGGTCGGCACCACCAAGCCCACCATCCAGTCGATCCGCGAGCGCACGCACTGGAACATCGCCAACATGCAGCCGATCGACCCGGTTGCGTTGGGCCTGTGCAAACAGTCCGAGCTGGACGCGATTGTCCAGAAAGCCGCCGCGAAGAAAGCCGCCGAAGGTGGCGTCATGAGCGATGATGAGCGCCGCAAGCTGGTTTCGACCGAGCAGTCGCTGGAAATGGACGCCGCACCGAAAATCCCGACCGCCATCGAAGGGCTGGAAACCTTCTCGCTGTCCGATGACCCGGTCGAGGAAAAAGACGATGAGCCGATCATCGACGCCGATAGCTTCTTCAACCTGCCCAAAGGCGGCGGCAACGAGGAAGAAGACGAAGATCCGCGCTTCTGATACTTAATCAGCCCCGGTCCGAAACGGCCGGGGCTTTTTTGCACGAGATACCTATGCTGAATGCTTTGTCCTCTGTCTTCGGCCCGCACCGTGCGGTGTCGATCTATGCATTTCTGAAAACATGGGGCCTGCTGATGGTGGCGATCGTCGGCACAGTCTCGGTCGCAGCAGCGCTGCTGATACTCAACGATGACGGCGCGCATGAACACGACTCGTACCTGACGGTTGCGGTTTTGACGGCGACCCCGATGAATGGAGACTTGAAACACGGCGTCATCGCGTCGGTTCAACTGCCCGACGGGTCCACCATCTCGATCGACGAATCCAAGGAACACGTAGCTCGCACCGTCGGCGATACCGCCTGCGTCGAAAAACGCGTCTACGTCAAAAGCCAAGAGCCCCGGTACCGGTTCAAAATGCCGAGCCTCTGCGAGGCCAACCAATAAGCAAAACCGCCCGGAGGCATCTCCGGGCGGTTTTTCCTTTAGATCATCTGAAAGATAACCCCTGCGATGATCGCCCCGGTGACCCCCAGCCCAAGGTAGGTCGCAAAGACCCGTGGCTTGACCAGCGACCACACTGCCGCCATCGCTGGGATCGAACTGACCGCACCCGCAATCATGAAAGACATCGCCGCGCCTGCGCTCATCCCCTGCTCGGTCAACCCCGCCAGCAGCGGCGGCGCGACGTAAGAGTTCAGATAGGCGGGCATTCCGACCAGCGCCGCGATCACGATGGGCACCACGCCCTCACCGCCCACCACACGGGCAATCAGATCAGCCGGCACATAGCTGACCAACAGCGCCTCAAGCACATAGGCCAAAGCCAGCCATTTCAGCAGGAACATACCGTTCTGGACGAACTCGGCGCGGAAGCGCGTGCGGCGTTCGGGCTCTTTCCAGAAGGCCCAGACCGGTTTCTCGTCCTGTTTAGGTCCACAACCGCAGCACCCGGCAGGTTTATAAACGCGCAGAGGTTCGGCGAACGCTCCGCCGCGCATCAAGGCACGCACCACGAAGCCTCCGAACAGACCCAAAGCGACGGCGGCGACGGCCTTACCGATGGCAAACGGCCACCCCAATGCACCCGCCGTGATCAGCAGGGTCGGCGGGTCGATCAGAGGCGAGCTGAGCCAGAACGCCATAACCGCAGATAAAGGCGCGCCCAGCGCTAGCAGACCGGCGATAAAGGGGATCACCTCGCAGGAACAGAACGGGGCCAACCCTCCGAACAGGGCGGCGAGGAATATCATCCGCGTTTCGCGCCCTTCAAAAGCGCGGGCGACCATGACCTCGGCCCCCGTTGCTTTGAGGTAGGACAGTAGCAACACAGCGAAAAGGATATACTGCCCGGTATGCGCCAACGCCTTGCCTGCAAACGTTACCACTTCGGTCCAATTGGCCGGGTCCAGAACGGCGACCCCAATCAGAAGGACCAAGATCACCGCCCAAGGTGTCTTGATCAGGTCCTGCGCAACTTTCGCCGGAACCTTCGGGTTTTGTGTTAGCTCAGCCATCGTTTGCGGCCTTTCCCACTTCGTCGGCGCAGCACTCGGACAGGATAAACTGCGCCAGTTTCCTCAACTCGTCATAGTTCGCGCGGTTGATCGTGGTTCGGCCGATCTTCTCCTGCTGCACCACCCCTCCGGCGGCCAGAAACCGCAGGTGATGTGCCAGCGTTGACGGTGCAATCCCGGTTCGGTCCTGGATCTCTCCAACCGTCAGACCGGCCTCACCGGCGCGGACCAGCGTTTTTAGAACCTTCAGCCGGGCCTCGGACCCCATGGCAGAAAATCCCGCAGCGGCGGCTTCCCACATTTCACAACTCCATTAAACTAGATTTCTAGTTATTTAAGTTATTCGCATCGCCCCGTCAACAGTCAAAAATGCGTAAGTCCAGATTGCTCCCCCCATAAGTCCACCCTATAAGATACGCATGGGTATTTCGGTCGACACTTTCTTTCTGGAACTCAACGGTCAGGGCACTCTGCAAGCGCAGATCCAGCAGATGATTGCCGAAGGTATCCTGTCAGGCCGTTTTCATGTAGGTGAGAAACTGCCCTCATCCCGCAAACTGGCTGCCCATCTGGGCGTCAGCCGGATCACGGTGACGTTGGCCTATACGGAACTTCTGGCCAATGACTATCTAACAGCCAAGGGGCGGTCGGGGTATTATGTGTCGGAAAACGCGCCGGTTCCCCCGAAATACACGCCCACCCCGCGCGGCGACGAGACTGTGGATTGGAGCACCGCCCTGGCGCGCAAATTTTCGGACGGGGACACTCTGACAAAGCCCAGCGACTGGCGCGATTACCGCTATCCATTCATCTACGGTCAGGCCGACCGGTCGCTGTTCGATCATGCCAACTGGCGCCTGTGTGCGGTGCGGGCGCTGGGACACAAGGATTTCGATTCCCTGACCGGGGATTATGTCGACCAGGACGACCCTCTTCTGGTCGAATTCATCGCCCGCCATACCCTACCCCGCCGCGGGATCGCCGCAAGACCCGAAGAGATTCTGATCACGCTGGGCGCGCAGAACGCATTGTGGTTGGCCTCGCGCATCTTATTGAACCGCAATCGAACGGCGGTGATCGAGGACCCTTGCTATTATGCTCTGCGCGATCTTTTAAGCCATTCAGACTGCAAAATGGCTCCGGTCGCCGTGGACCGTGACGGGCTGCCGCCAGATGCGCTGCCCGAGCAGACCGATGTGATCTTTACCACCCCCAGCCACCAAAGCCCTACCACTGCCACCATGCCGGTCGAACGCCGCACTGCCTTGCTGGAGCGCGCCCGCGCTTTGGATGCGATGGTGGTCGAAGATGACTATGAATTCGAGATGGCCTTTCTGGGTGCGCCCTCTCCTGCTCTGAAATCCATGGATCAGGACGGGCGGGTGATCTATGTAGGCAGCTTCTCGAAGTCGCTGTTTCCCGGACTGCGCCTTGGCTACATGGTCGGGTCCGCCCCGTTCATCCGCGAAGCCCGCGCCCTTCGGTCGCTGGTTCTGCGCCACCCGCCGGGGCATGTCCAGCGCACGGCGGCCTATTTCCTGTCGCTTGGCCATTACGATGCACAGATCAGGCGCATGTCCAAAGCGCTGGCGTATCGACGCGCAGCGATGGACAAGGCGGTTGAACTCCATGGTCTGACCGTCGCCGGTCGGGGGATCATGGGTGGCTCATCTCTGTGGATGTCAGCCCCCGAGCATATAGACACGACC
This sequence comes from Ruegeria sp. AB6, assembly GCF_056542685.1. Lineage (NCBI taxonomy): Bacteria > Pseudomonadati > Pseudomonadota > Alphaproteobacteria > Rhodobacterales > Roseobacteraceae > Ruegeria > Ruegeria sp. AB6. Next base: position 7,124 of record NZ_JBQGAD010000010.1, read on the forward strand.
GATCTGGCCCGAGCCTTACAAGACCAAAGCGTGCATATCGAGCCCGGCGCGCCCTTCTTTTCTGGCGCAAACCGGCCGCGGAATTTCTATCGCCTGGGCTATTCTTCGATCCCGCAGGACCGAATTGATCCAGGAGTGAAACGGATCGCCGAGACGATCCGCAAAGCTTGACTTCGATCTGGACCTAACCCGCCCTGACTTCTGGCCCTAACGCCACCCTGTCCCTTGCGCCAAAACCATATCTAAAGGCGGGGCTGCCAGCCCGGCCAAACTCATATATGCGCGGAGATCAACCAGATGAAAATGACCACCGAAGAGGCCTTTGTTAAGGTTCTGCAAATGCACGGGATCGAACATGCGTTCGGGATCATCGGCTCGGCCATGATGCCGATCTCAGACCTGTTCCCCAAAGCGGGGATCATGTTCTGGGACTGCGCGCACGAGGGCAGCGCCGGCATGATGGCCGATGGCTATACCCGTGCCACCGGCAAAATGTCGATGATGATCGCGCAGAACGGCCCCGGTATCACCAACTTTGTCACCGCCGTCAAAACCGCCTATTGGAACCACACCCCGCTGCTGCTGGTCACGCCGCAGGCCGCGAACAAGACCATCGGTCAGGGTGGTTTCCAGGAAGTCGAGCAGATGAAACTGTTCGAAGACATGGTCGCCTATCAGGAAGAGGTCCGCGATCCGACCCGCGTGTGCGAGGTTCTAAACCGCGTGATCATGCAGGCCAAACGCGCCAGCGCCCCTGCGCAGTTGAACATCCCGCGCGATATGTGGACTCAGGTTATCGACGTCGACCTACCCGCGATTGTGGAATTCGAGCGTCCCTCGGGCGGTGAAAGCGCCGTAGCGCAGGCGGCCGAGCTGCTGTCGAACGCCAAGAATCCAGTGATCCTGAACGGTGCGGGCGTGGTTCTGTCCGAAGGCGGGATCGAGGCATCCAAGGCACTGGCCGAGCGTCTGGATGCGCCGGTATGTGTCGGCTACCAGCACAATGACGCCTTCCCCGGCTCGCACCCGCTGTTCGCTGGCCCGCTGGGCTATAACGGCTCTAAAGCCGGGATGGAGCTAATAAGTGAGGCAGATGTGGTTCTGTGCCTTGGCACCCGCCTGAACCCGTTCTCGACCCTGCCGGGCTATGGCATGGAATACTGGCCTGCCGATGCCAAGATCATTCAGGTCGACATCAACCCTGACCGGATTGGTCTGACCAAAAAGGTCTCGGTTGGCATCATCGGCGATGCGGCCAAGGTGGCCAATGGCATTCTGGCAAATCTCAGCGACACAGCTGGCGACGCCGGTCGCGATGAGCGCAAGGCGAAAATCGCTCAGAAGAAATCCGCGTGGGCGCAGCAGCTGTCCAGCATGGACCACGAGGATGACGATCCGGGCACCACATGGAACCAGCGCGCCCGCGCGGCCAAGCCCGACTGGATGAGCCCCCGCATGGCGTGGCGCGCGATCCAGTCCGCCCTGCCGAAAGAGGCGATCATCTCGTCCGATATCGGCAATAACTGCGCCATCGGCAACGCTTATCCGTCCTTCGAAGATGGCCGCAAATATCTGGCCCCTGGTCTTTTCGGTCCCTGCGGCTATGGCCTGCCGTCGATCATGGGTGCCAAGATCGGCTGTCCGGACGTGCCGGTTGTGGGTTTTGCGGGTGACGGTGCCTTTGGCATCGCAGTAAACGAACTGACCGCCATTGGACGCGAAGAATGGCCCGCGATTACGCAGATTGTCTTCCGCAACTTTCAGTGGGGGGCCGAAAAACGGAACTCGACGCTGTGGTTCGACGATAACTTCGTAGGCACCGAGCTGGACACCAAGGTCTCTTACGCCGGTATCGCGCAGGCGTGCGGCCTGAAAGGCGTTGTCGCGCGCACCATGGACGAGCTGACAGCAGCCCTGAACCAAGCCATCGAGGACCAGAAGAACGGCATCACCACCCTGATCGAAGCCATGATCAACCAAGAACTGGGTGAACCCTTCCGCCGCGACGCGATGAAGAAACCGGTGGCCGTTGCAGGCGTCACCGCCGATGACATGACCCCGCAGGCCGGGGCGTAATCGGCGTGAAGCCTCTGCGCGCCATTCTCGGGACGGCAAGCGCGTCGGACAAGATCATCGCCCTGTCCGAGGGCGACGATCCCCGCGTTGTCGAAGGGGCCGTCAAGGCCGTGAAAGAGAATGTGGCGCGGATCATCCTGATCGGAGACAGGGCCGAGGTTTCGACCCTTCTCAACGCACATCAGGGATATGACCCGGATTGGATCGACATTCACGACCCGGCCACCTCTGACCTGACGCCCGGCCTTGCGCAGGCCCTGTATGAGCGGCGCAAGCACAAGGGTTTGACGCTGGATGAGGCGCGCCAGCAGATCACCAACCGCCTGACCTATGCTGCCATGCTGGTGCAACAGGATATCGCCGACGGCACGGTCGGCGGAGCGGTCGAAACCACCTCGGACACCGTGCGCGCCGCGTTGCAGATCATCGGCACCGCGCCCGAGGCGGCGATGGTGTCCAGCTTCTTCCTGATGCTGTTCTGTCAGGACCATCACGACGTCAAAGGCGCCCGCATCTTCGCCGATTGCGGTCTGGTCGTGGACCCTGACGCGCAAGAGATGGCGGAAATCGCCCGTGCCTCGGCTGACTCCTACACCACCCTGACTGGCGACACAGCGCGGGTTGCGATGCTGTCCTTTTCTACCTCGGGCAGCGCAGACCACCCCAAAGTTTCCAAAGTGGTCGAGGCCACACAGATCGCCCGCGCCAAGGACCCAACCCTGCTGATCGACGGAGAGCTGCAATTCGACGCTGCCTTCGTTCCCGAAGTCGCCGCCACCAAGGCCACGGACTCACCGCTCAAGGGTGAGGCAAATGTCTTTGTCTTCCCCAGCCTGAATGCTGGGAACCTCGGCTATAAAATCGCCCAGCGCATCGGTGGGGTCGAGGCCATCGGCCCAGTACTGCAAGGGCTGGCGAAACCCGCGAACGACCTGTCGCGCGGTTGTTCGTCCGAAGACATCCTGCACATGATCGCCGTCACCGCCGTTCAGGCGCAACACAATGATGCCGGGACATAAGTCGTCCCAAGGCATGAAAACGAAAAAATTATTCCGATTTTTCGCAAAACGTGGGAATGATCGGGTCGCAAGCTGAAAAGGGGGCGCATTTGAACCAGCCAGTGATCGACACCTCGCCCAAGGTTTCCGACGAGGTCCGCAAGACCACCTGCTACATGTGCGCCTGTCGCTGCGGCATCAATGTCCACATGAAGGACGGCAAGGTTGCCTATATCGAAGGCAACCGCGACCACCCTGTGAACAAGGGCGTTCTGTGCGCAAAAGGCAGCGCCGGGATCATGCAGGTCAACGCGCCCTCACGCCTGCGCAAACCGCTGCGCCGAGTTGGCCCACGCGGCTCGGGTGAGTTCCGCGAGATCGAGTGGGACGAGGCAATCAGCACCGCTGTCGGCTGGCTGAACGAGCTGCATGAGACCGCCCCGCAGAAACTGGCCTTTTTCACCGGCCGCGACCAGAGCCAAAGCTTCACCAGCTTCTGGGCGCAGAATTTCGGCACTCCCAACTATGCAGCCCATGGCGGGTTCTGCTCGGTCAATATGGCGGCGGGTGGCATCTACACCATGGGCGGCGCGTTCTGGGAATTCGGCCAGCCCGATTGGGAGCATACCAAGCTGTTCATGCTGTTCGGCGTGGCCGAGGACCACGACAGCAACCCGATCAAGATGGGGATCGGCAAGATCAAGGCACGCGGCGCACGGGTGATCGGTGTGAACCCGATCCGCTCGGGCTATAACGCGGTAGCCGACGATTGGGTCGGGATCACACCCGGCACCGACGGTCTGTTCATCCTGTCGCTGATAAATGTGTTGATGAAAGCGGGCAGGATCGACCTCGATTATCTCAGCCGTTACACTAACGCGCCTGTTCTGGTGAACGCCGCCGAAGGCCCCGAGAAGGGGCTGTTCCTACGCGACGACGACGGCAAGCCACTGGTCATCGACCGCATGACTGGCGAACCAACTGCCTTTGACAAACCCGGTGTCCGTCCGGACCTTTCAGCCACCTATGACAAAGACGGCGTTACGCACCGCCCGGTCTTTCACCTGATGGCCGAGAAATACCTGTCCGACGACCACGCCCCCGAAAAAGTCGCCGACCGCTGCGGCATCCCGGCCAAACGCATCCGCGCGATTGCGGCCGAAATCGCGCGCGTCGCCTTTGACGAGGCGATCGAGCTGGACCACGAATGGACCGACTTCCGGGGCGAGACGCACTCCAAAATGACAGGCCGCCCGGTCAGCTTCCACGCCATGCGCGGCATCTCAGCCCATGCCAACGGTTTTCAGACCTGCCGCGCCCTGCACGTGCTGCAAATCCTGCTGGGCACGGTCGAGGTCCCCGGCGGTTTCCGCTTCAAACCACCCTACCCCAAACCGGTCGAGGCGCACCCCACCCCGCACGGAGACCGCCGCCCCGGTCGCCCTCTGGAAGGCCCACACCTTGGCTTCCCACGCGGCCCCGAAGACCTGCTGCTGGACGAACACGGCAACGCGCAGCGCATCGACAAGGCGTTCACCTGGGAAAACCCGATGTCGGCCCATGGGCTGATGCATATGGTGATCTCGAACGCCGCCGCTGGTGATCCCTACAAGATCGACACGCTGTTCATGTATATGGCGAACATGTCGTGGAACTCCTCCATGAACACCAAGGGCGTGATGGAGATGCTTTCGGCCAAAACCGAAGACGGCAAATATGTCATCCCCAAGATCATCTACTCGGATGCCTATTCCTCGGAAATGGTGGCCTATGCCGACCTGATCTTGCCCGACACCACCTATCTCGAACGGCACGACTGTATCTCGCTGCTGGACCGCCCGATCTGCGAGGCCGATGCCGCCGCCGACGCGATCCGCTGGCCAGTGGTCGAGCCCGACCGCGACGTACGCGGGTTCCAGTCGGTTCTGATCGAACTGGCCAACCGCATGAGCCTGCCGGGCTTCACAAACGAAGACGGCACGCCCAAATGGAAGGACTACGCCGACTATATCGTCAACCACGAACGCAAACCGGGTATCGGACCGCTTGCGGGGTTCCGGGGCGAGGATGGCGACAAAGAAGGGCGCGGCGCGGTCAATCCAGACCAGCTGAACCGCTATATAGACAATGGCGGCTTCTACGTCGCCCATATCCCCGAAGGTGCGGATTACTACAAACCGTGGAACACGGCCTATCAGGACTGGGCGGTCAGCATGGGCCTCTATGACAGCCCGCAACCCTATCTGTTTCAGCTCTACTCCGAGCCGATGCGCAAGTTCCAACTGGCCGCCGAAGGGCACGGAAACAAACAACCCCCCGAGCACCTGCGTCAGCGCCTCAAAGACACGATGGACCCGCTGCCCATCTGGTACGAGACCGACCAGCAGGGCAACGAAGGCTTCACCATCAACGCCCTGACCCAACGCCCGATGGCGATGTACCATTCCTGGGGCACCCAGAACGCGTGGCTACGGCAACTCCATGGACGCAACCCGCTCTACGTGCCGACCAAACTGATGCGTGAACACGGGCTACAAGACGGCGACTGGGCCAAAGTCACCTCGCCCCACGGCGAAATCACCGTTCCGGTGATGGAGATGGCCGCGCTCAACGACAACACCGTCTGGACGTGGAACGCGATCGGCAAACGGAAAGGCGCATGGGCCCTGCAAGAGGACGCGCCCGAAGCCACCAAGGGCTTCTTGCTGAACCACCTGATCCATGAACTCCTCCCCCCAAAAGGCGACGGAATGCGCTGGGCCAACTCGGACCCGATCACCGGGCAGGCCGCGTGGTTCGACCTCAAGGTGAAGATCGAAAAGGCCGATCCGCCATCCGACGCCGAAAGCCAGCCGGAATTCGCCCCGATTCAGTCCCCAGTCGGCACCGGCCCCAAGGACTTGGCATGGAAGGTTGGCAAATGAGCAGGATCCAATCTTCATCTGGCCAAAAATATCCCGGGGAGCGCGAGGGGCTGGCCCCTCGCACCGACCCTCACCACCTACGCGGAGGTCAAAGCACATGACCCAGCTCCCCTCATCGACCGACCGCAAAATGGGCCTCGTCATCGACCTTGACACCTGCGTCGGTTGCCACGCCTGTGTGATCTCTTGCAAAGGCTGGAACACCGAAAACTACGGCGCGCCACTGTCGGATCAGGACGCCTATGGGGCCGACCCCTCGGGCACCTTCCTCAACCGCGTGCATTCCTACGAGGTGCGACCCGCTGAAGGTCCCGCACAACTCATCCACTTCCCCAAGTCTTGCCTGCATTGTGAGGATGCCCCCTGCGTCACCGTCTGCCCCACCGGGGCCAGCTATAAACGGGTCGAGGACGGGATCGTTCTGGTCAATGAAAGCGACTGCATTGGGTGCGGGCTTTGTGCGTGGTCCTGCCCCTATGGCGCGCGCGAATTGGATCAGGCGGAGGGCGTGATGAAGAAATGCACCCTCTGCGTGGATCGCATCTATAATGAGAACCTGCCCGAGGTGGATCGCGTGCCGTCCTGCGTGCGCACCTGCCCCGCCGGCGCTCGTCATTTCGGAGACCTCGGCGACCCGGAAAGCGATGTCAGCAAGCTGGTCGCCGAACGCGAGGGCATGGATCTGATGCCTGAAATGGGCACCAAACCCGTCAACAAATACCTGCCGCCGCGGCCCAAGGACCAGATTGAGGACCAGATCGACATCCTCGCCCCGCTTCTGGCGCCAGTCGCTGAAGAACCCAAAGGCTTCCTTGGCTGGCTCGATAAAACACTGGAGAAGCTCTGATGCATCCAGCCCCTTCCGTCATCATCTTCACTACGCTTTCAGGCCTGGGATTTGGGTTGCTGTTCTTTCTGGGCCTCGGGATGCCCAACGTTTCGGGCTGGGTGGCCTTTGTGTTTTTTGTCATCGCCTACGGCCTTTCGGTCGGAGGGCTGATGGCCTCGACCTTCCACCTTGGCCACCCGGAACGGGCTTTGAAGGCATTCACCCAATGGCGTTCCAGCTGGCTCAGCCGTGAGGGTTGGTGTGCTGTGATCGCTTTGCTCGTGATGGGGCTTTATGCCATTGGTCTTGTTTTCTTTGGCCAACGTTGGGGGTTTTTCGGCCTTATCGGCGCCGGATTCGCCTTGGCGACCGTTTTCACAACCTCGATGATCTATACCCAACTCGAAACGATCCCCCGCTGGAACATGAAACTGACACCAGCCATGTTTCTCAGCTTCAGCCTTGCAGGTGGGTCGCTCTTGGCGGGTCAGACGAGCCTCGCCGTTCCGCTTTTGCTGGCGGCGGCGTTTGTTCAGGCATTTTATTGGTGGCTAGGGGACAAAGCCTTTGCCACCTCTGGCACAGACCTTGGCACTGCCACCGGACTGGGTGCGCGTGGCGCGGTACGGGCCTTTGAACCGCCGCATACGGGAACCAACTACCTTTTGCGCGAATTCGTCTTTGTAGTAGGTCGCAAACACGCCGAGAAACTGCGCATCATCGCGTTTGTTCTGGCCTTCATGGTCCCGGTGTTACTGCTGGTTCTGCCGTTCAGCCATTTCTTTGCCGCCTTGGCGGTGTTGTCTCATATGGCAGGAGTTGCGGTGTCGCGTTGGTTGTTCTTTGCGCAGGCCGAGCATGTTGTTGGCCTGTACTACGGCAAACGATAGGGCACGAGGGGGCCAGCCCCCTCGTGAGCCTGCGGCTCAATTCACCCCCGGTATATTTATGGCCAGATGAAGATCGGACCCGGGTTGAGGCCCGGCGTTACAGCAAGCCCGCGTGTTTCATCGCAGCCTCGATCGCGGCTTTGGTGCTGTCTTCCAATTCCGTGAGCGGCGAGCGGACCTCGGTGCTGCACAGGCCCAGTTTGGACAGTGCGTATTTGGCACCGACAAGGCCGGGTTCGATGAAGATCGCCTCGTGCAGAGGCATCAGACGGTCCTGATAGTCCAGTGCCTTGGCATAGTCGCCCGCGAGCGTGGCCTGCTGGAACTCGGCGCAGAGTTTGGGGGCTACGTTTGCAGTGACCGAGATGCAGCCAACGCCGCCATGCGCGTTGAAGCCCAGCGCTGTGGCGTCCTCGCCCGACAACTGGCAGAAATCCGGGCCGCAGGTGGCGCGTTGCTGGCTGACCCGCGCCAGATCGCCTGTCGCATCTTTGACGCCGATGATACGCGGCAGTTTTGCGAGTTCGCCCATGGTTTCGGGCGACATATCGATGACCGAACGACCCGGAATATTGTAGATGATGATCGGGATATCCGCGCATTCATGCAACGCGCGGAAATGTGCGATCAGCCCTTTTTGCGTGGGCTTGTTGTAGTATGGGGTCACGACAAGAGCCGCATCTGCCCCAACCGTTTGAGCAAATTGCACAAAGCGGATGGCTTCATCGGTATTGTTCGAGCCCGCCCCCGCGATCACCGGCACGCGACCGGCGGCAGCTTTGACCACCTCGGCCACGACGGTTTCGTGTTCATCGTGGCTGAGTGTGGGGCTTTCACCCGTCGTGCCTACAGGGACCAATCCGGTCGAGCCTTCCTGAATGTGCCACTCGACCAGGTGTTTGAGCGTATCCAAGTCCAACGCGCCGTTTGTGAACGGGGTGACGAGGGCTGGCATTGAGCCTTTGAACATGACACGCTCCTTGGTGTGCGGTTAGCAATTTTTTGCCTCGCGCGGCATCACAATCTTGGCGATGTGTGTTGATCCCGGCGGTGCAAGGTTTATCCTGAATGGCTCTATCCTTGGTTGGTTGGGAAATGCAAGGCATGACACGCGTTCTGGCGCTTTTGACAGCTGTGATTCTGATTTCATTCGGGCAAGCAAGGGCCGATGCGGTGGGTGATCTGCGCGCCGGGATGAATGAGATGCGTAAGGGTGACTGGAACGCAGCGTTGCGCGAATCCGGTGCGCGAGGATCGGTGTCGCGCGATATCATCGTCTGGCATTGGCTGCGTGAAGGGTTCGGGACCTCGGGCGATGTACTGGTATTTCTGGATCGACGTCCTGATTGGCCAGGCCTGGCCTGGTTGCGGCGCAAGAGCGAGCCGGCCTTTACCGGGGCTGATCCCGACCGGGTGGTGAAGTTCTATGACGACCTCCCTCCGCAAACCGCTGAAGGGGCACTGAACTACGCCGTGGCACTGAAGGCCAAGGGACGCACCGGAGATGCCGAGGCCGATATCGTGACCGCATGGCGGACCATGCCCATGGGGGCGGGTCTGCAAAAAAACTATCTTGAGAATTTTGAGGCCATGCTGCGGCCTCATCACACGGCGCGGCTGGATCGGATGCTGTGGGATGGCCATTTGGTCAGTGCGGGACAGATGCTGCCTTTGGTCAGCGCCGATCAGCGCAAACTGGCAGAGGCGCGGATTGCCTTGCAAAAACGCCAACCCGGCGTGGATGGTAAGGTTGCCGCCGTACCTAAATCACTGGTGGATGCGCCTGGGCTGGCCTTTGACCGCTTTGTCTGGCGCGACAAGAAAGAGCTGGACGACAGCGCGATTGACCTGATGCTCGCGCGCTCGACCGGGCCCGATGCACTGGGTGAGCCCGACAAATGGGCCGAGGGCCGCCGCCGGTTGGCACGGCTTGAAATGCGCAATGGCAGCGCGGCCAAAGCCTATAAAATCGCGGCCAATCACCATATGACGCCCGAAAATGGGTATGGCTATGCCGATCTGGAGTGGCTGGCCGGGTTTCTGGCGCTGCGGAAACTGAATGACCCGGCCACGGCGGCGCGGCATTTCCAGAATTTCTCGGATGCAGTGGCATCTCCGATCTCGAAAGGACGCGGCGGGTATTGGCTGGGGCGAGCCTACGCGGCGCTGGGCGATGCGGACAAGGCTTATGCGGCCTATGCGATGGGGGCGGACTACCAGACTTCGTTTTATGGTTTGCTGGCAGCCGAACAGATTGGGCGTCCGTTTGACAGCGAATTGGCGAACCCGCGCCGGGCACCACATTGGAAGCAGGCGGATTTTGCCGATTCCAGCGTGTTAGAGGCCGGTTTATTGCTGTTGCAGGCTGGTGAGGACAACCTGTCGGAACGGTTCCTGACTCATCTGGTCGAAAGCCTGGACTCCACGCAAGCCAACCAACTGGGCGATTTGGCCATTGAACTGAAAGAACCCCATCTGGCCGTAATGATTGCCAAGCGCGCAGCCACAGTGGGCATTGTTTTGCCTGCGGCCTATTACCCGGTGCATCCGGTGGCTGATCTGGGTCTTCCGATGGCCAAGGAGATGACGCTGGCCATTGCCCGCCGCGAAAGCGAATTTGACCCCGTCGTGATCAGCGGTGCAGGTGCGCGGGGACTGATGCAGGTGATGCCCGCCACCGCCCAGAACGTGGCGCGGAATCTGGGCATCCTTAGCGGGCACAAGACCTCGAGCCTCACGTCGGACTGGCAGTATAACGCCAAGCTGGGGGCGAATTACCTGTCCGGTCTGGCCGAGGACTTCAACGGCAATGTGGTGATGATGGCGGCTGGCTATAACGCCGGGCCGGGCCGTCCGATCTCGTGGATGGAACGCTATGGCGACCCGCGGGCAGGCGAGATTGACGTGGTCGACTGGATTGAAACGATCCCCTTCAGCGAGACCCGTAACTACGTGATGCGCGTGGCCGAAAGCCTGCCGGTTTACCGCGCACGGCTGGGGCAGCCTGCCCTGCCGGTGCCGTTCTCGCAAGAGCTGACGGGTTCAACCCTGGCGGCGTTCGCGCCATAGGGTGAAGAGGCCCGCCGCAACCACCAAAGCTGCGCCCAGAATGACCGCGGGGCGCAGGGCTTCGCCAAAGACAGAGATACCGATGATGGCGGTCCAGACCAGATGGGAATAGGCAAAAGGCTGCACTGCGCTGGCCTCGGCCAGCTCGTAGCATTTGATCAGCAGCCAGTGGCCCGAGACACCTCCGACGCAGAGCAGTAACATCCACGCCCAATCGGCACGGGCCATCGGCTCCCAGAACCACATGCCGACCAGGGTCATCGCCACTGCCCCGGCTATGCCGGTCCAAAAGAAACTGGTGGCCGCACTGTCCTTGCGGGCCGCATAGCGGGTCAGCAGGCCATACAACGCAAACAGAAAGGCCGAGATCAGCGGCACGATGGCCCACGGGTTGAACACGCCCACGCCCGGTTGCAGGATGATCAGAACCCCGACGCACCCCACACCGATTGCCAGCCAACGCCGCCAGCCGACCTTTTCGCCCAGAACCGGCCCGCTGAGCGCCGCCACCAGCAGCGGATAGCAGATGAACACCGCCATGCTGTCGATCAGCCCCAGCACCGTAAAGGCGAACACGGCCACGCAAACCTCGACCGCCAGCAAGACGCCCCGGAAGACCTGCAAGCCCAACTGGCTGGTCTGTGCCGCTGCCTTTAGCCCTCCGGACGCACGTGCGGCCAATGCGATCACAAAAGCCGCAAAGAACCAATAGCGGATCATGACGACCATGTAGGTGTTGTAGGTCGCCGCCAGATGGCGCGAGATCCCGTCCTGCAACGCAAACACAACCGTCGCCGCGATCATCAGCGCGATACCGGCGCGGATATTGTTCTGCTGGCTCATTCCTTAACCGCGCGGGTCATGTGACGTTTGCGGCCATATCCGGGGGTTCGGGCCACGGTGAAGCCCGCATCGGCCAGTCCGCGCCGAACAAATCCGGCCGCCGTATAGGTCGCCGCAGTGCCGCCTTTGGCCGTGTGATCCGTCACCTGTTGCATCAGGTCCGCGCCCCATAGTTCAGGGTTTTTGGCAGGCGAGAACCCATCCAGAAACCACGCATCCGCCTGCCCTGACCACGCAGGCAGAGTCTTCCGCGCATCGCCTTCGATCACCTCCAGCCGCAGGGTGCCTAGATCACAAGTCCCACCCTGCCATGCGCTTAGAAACCGCTCGGCCCACGGGGTCAGATCGGGAAAGGCAGCCAAGGCACGGGACATGTCATCGCCATCCATGGGGTAGGCCTCGAAACTGGTGAAACTCAGCGGGGCTGTCTGGCCCGAGATCTCCCACGCGGACCAAACCGTCAGCATGTTCAGCCCGGTGCCGAATCCCAGCTCGGCTATGCGGAATCCCGGCGCGAACCGTGCAGGCAGATCATTGCCCGCCAGAAAGACATGCCGCGTTTCCTCCAGCCCGTTCTGGAGCGAAAAATAGGGATCGTCGAAACGGTCCGAGACGGGGATCTGCCCGTCCCGCCATGTCAGTTCGGCACGCTGGTCTGCCATTGGGGAATCCTGTAGCTAAGCGGCGCGACACTGAACAAGGAAATGAGGTTTGGCAATGGTCGATGTGACGGTGCGGGGCGCGGGTATCTTTGGCCTGTCCATCGCTTGGACCTGCGCCCGACGTGGCGCCAAGGTGCAGGTGGTGGACCCGTTTGGCCCCGGCGCAGGCTCCAGCGGCGGGTTAGTGGGTGCGCTGGCCCCGCATGTGCCCGAGAACTGGAACGCCAAGAAAGCCTTTCAATTCGACAGCCTGATCATGGCCGAGCCGTTCTGGACGCAGGTTGAGGCCACGGGCGGCGTCTCGCCCGGTTATGGGCGATTGGGGCGGCTGCAACCCATCGCGGATCAACGCATGTTGGAACTGGCCCACGCTCGCGCGGTGACGGCGACCGAACTATGGCAGCGCCGGGCTGAGTGGCGCGTGGTCGAGACCACTGAAGTAGGCGCATGGTGCCCGCCCAGCCCCACTGGTTTTGTGATCCACGACACGCTCAGCGCCCGGATGCACCCGCGCCGGGCCTGCGCCGCATTGGTCGCGGCGTTGCAGGTTATAGGTGTGCATGTGCAGTCCGATGCACCTGACGTGGGGCAGGTTGTCCACGCCACCGGGTTGGCCGGTTTACAGGAACTCAATAACGCCTTCGGCAAGACGGTCGGCAATGGCGTAAAAGGACAGGCCGCACTTTTGCGCTTTGATGCAGGAGAGGTGCCGCAGCTTTTTGCCGATGCCATTCACCTCGTCCCCCATGCGGATGGCACGCTGGCGATTGGGTCGACCTCGGAACGTGATTATGACGATCCAACCAACACCGATGATGCACTGGACGACGTATTGGACCGCGCCATCCGGGCTGTGCCGCTGCTGCACGGGGCCGAGGTAATCGAACGCTGGGCCGGGGTTCGCCCACGCAGCAAAAGCCGCGCCCCGATGTTGGGGGCACATCCGCTGCATCATGGACAGTTCATCGTCAACGGAGGGTTCAAGATCGGCTTCGGCATGGCCCCGAAAGTGGCCGAGGTCATGGCCGATCTGATGTTGGAGGAACGCGACACCATCCCTGATGATTTCCGCCCCGAGGCCTCACTCTGACCGGCGATGCGCCTCGGCCTGCATACATAGACGCCCGTCGGGGCCGCGCACCCACAGGTCGGATCCGTTCCGGCACAAGGTTGCGGTTTCGAAATGCATCAGCGGCGACGACGCCCGGAAGGAAAACCGCGCCAAAGGTCCCATCTGTGCCTCGGCAAACAGCATCAGCAACTGCGCCAATAGCGGGCCGTGAACGACCAGCCCCGCATATCCTTCGACATCGCGCGCGTAATCCAGATCATAGTGGATACGGTGGCCATTGAAGGTCAGGGCCGAGTACCGAAACAGCAACGTGGTGTCGAAGGCGACTTGCTGCGTCTCGGTCTCATCTGTCCGCGCCTTCGGGGGTGTGGGGGCTGGGCCAGTTGGGTCTTCGCGGTAGACCAGATCCTGCCATTCGGTCACGCACAGCCTGCCCCGCTGCGAGATCTCATGGCGCAGTGTCACAAATCCCAAAGGCCCGCTGCGTCCGGTTTTCCGCGCGGTGCTTTCGCAGACAGAGCGACGCTCGGCCTGCTCACCGGCGACCAGAGGGGTGTGGAAGCTCAGCCGCCCACCCGCCCACATACGGCGTGGCAGGCCCATATCGGGGATCAGGCCGCCCCGTTTCGGATGGCCGTCGCGACCCAGTCCTTGTGGCGGCTCGGTCGTCCAGAAGTAAAGCTGATGAAAAAAAGGCGGCAGCACCGTGTCTGCCGAGATGGAGGGCTTCTGACCCAGCGCGGCCTGCATCGCACAGGCGCGCACCGGGTCGATCATATCGGTCTGGATGTCCTGTTGCATGGGGCCAGACTAGGCATCCGGCCCGTCCCGAACAACCGGTCAGAGACCTGCTTCGGCGCGCAATTTTTGCATCAGGCTCCGCAGCATGTTCTCGTACCTGTCGCTGCGTAGCCGGCCAGCCTCGTCAAACTCATTCGAGCTGTCTGCCAGATGGAATTCGGGCCCTTGTAGAATGCGCGGCTGAAACGGCACCATAAAGCCGCGCAGCACCATCTGGGCGCGCTCACCCCCGGCGCGACCTGCGGCAGCCGACATCACGGCAACCGGCTTGTCAGCCCAGGGTTTTGTCTTGGTGCGGCTTACCCAATCCAGCGCGTTTTTCAGAACACCCGACGGCCCTTTGTTGTATTCCGGGGTCGAGATAATCACCGCATGGGCCTGCGCGATCTGGTCGGACAGTGTTTGAACCGCTGGGGGAATACCCTCGTGCGCCTCCAGATCACCATCATAAAGGGGAAGGTTCAGGTCAGCGTCAATGAAAGTGCCCGCCTCGAACAGGCGTGCCGCCTCGTGCAGCAGCTTGCGGTTGGTGGCGTCTTTGCGCAATGAGCCAGAGAGGCCCAGCAGGATCGGTTCGGACATGAGGAAACTCCGGGTTGTTCGTTTCCTTTTAGTTAGTCCAAGAATGCTGCGCGCCAAAGCATGGTTGACGCGCAGTCACTGTGCATAAATCGCTCTTATCAGAGCGGCCCCGTCAGTTGGGCGTGATCTCGATATCTACGCGTCGGTTTCGCGCTTTGCCCGCAGCGGTCAGGTTCGATGCGATCGGGCGGCTTTCACCCAGACCGATGGTGGTGATCCGCGATCCGTTCACGCCGTTGGCCTGCAGGATATCCGCGACCGAGCGTGCACGGCGTTCGGACAGACCCTGATTATACGACGCCTCACCATCGCTGTCGGTATGGCCGATGACCTCAACATTCGAGTTGGGGTATTTGTTCAGGTTCTGCCCGACCTTTACCAGATCGGCCCGCAGCGCCGGACGCACCGTTGCGCTGTCGGTGTTGAACGTGATGTCGTTTGGCACAGTTACGATCAGGCGGTTACCGGCATTGACGATGATGATACCGTCATTGGCCAGTTGCTGGCGCAGCTCGGCGGCCTGCTGGTCCAATTGGTTACCAATCAGACCGCCACCAGCGGCCCCGATGGCCCCACCGGCCAATGCGCCCAACAAGGGGTCGGAATCATTGGCAATCGCGCCAACGCCCGCGCCAACCAGACCACCCAAAATCGCGCCTTGCTTGGCGTTTTGATTGGGATCAGCGGGCAGGTTCAGCGTACCGGGGTCCGTACAGGCCCCCAAAACCAAAGCCGAGCTAAGCCCGGCGGCAACAAAAAACTTGGAAATCGTCATAAGTTCACCTTCTGCTCTGGCGCCCGTTTGCCGGGGCCACGTTCTTTCCCGCATTATATCGCGCCGCTTGAACGCAGGCTCAAGCAACAATCGGGTGAACGTGGCGGGATCACGCCGTTCAGTGCGGTGGCGTGGGATCAGTCCAAGGGTCCTGTTCCTGCCAGATCGAACGCAAAGGCGCGCCTTGCCCGCAAAAGTGATCCTCGGTCGGGGCGCAGGCCCAGATGCGGTCGGTGCGGAAATGGCGAAACCCGTTGCGCAGCTCGCACCACGCCGCCAGCATGGTGCATTCGATGTGGTAGATCAGCGCGACAGGCCGCACGATACGTTCGGTCCGCTGGCCTTCGGCGTTCACATAGGTGATGCGCAGTTTGCGTTCCGAACGGATCGCCTCACGGTAATTGACAATCGGGACACATCCCTTGGCAGGGTCATCCATTGGCGCGCCCCAGGGGGCCACTTGCAGCCAATCCGCAGGCGCACGCAGGGCTTCGATCTTGCGACACACCCGGTCGGCAGCCTGCTGCAGGGTACTGTCACCCGTCCGGGCCAGCATCGACAACCCAACCCACAGGGCCTCAACCTCTTCGGCGTCGAAATTCAGGGGCGGCAGGTCATACCCCCGCCGCATCATGTAACCGACCCCGGCTTCGCCCTCGATCGGAGTGCGTTGCGCTTGAAGCGCGGCGATGTCGCGGTACACCGTACGCACCGACACTTCGAGCTTTTCGGCCAGTGCCTCGGCTGTGACCGGCGCGTCTGTGGCGCGCAGGATCTGGATGATTTCAAACAAGCGGGTCGAGCGGCGCATCGGCGTCTCCGGGGTTGATCTGCTGACACCTTAACACAGCCCCCTGACAAGGTGGTGTCAGCAGTGACCCGCCAGATTGGACCTGCAACAAAGGAGGTCCCCATGCCAAGCCGCGACAATCATGTGATGATGACACTGCAATTGGGCCCGTGGTCCCAAGGCCACAGGCTGCGCGCCTTCGAGATCGAGCGCGAGATCATGGCCGCGCGCCAACCTTGCGCCCCGCGTCGGCGAAGAAGGCGCTTG
The DNA here is from genome assembly GCF_056542685.1 of Ruegeria sp. AB6. Taxonomy (NCBI): domain Bacteria; kingdom Pseudomonadati; phylum Pseudomonadota; class Alphaproteobacteria; order Rhodobacterales; family Roseobacteraceae; genus Ruegeria; species Ruegeria sp. AB6. The sequence continues at coordinate 23,702 of NZ_JBQGAD010000010.1, forward strand.
TCTCTTGGGAACTTGAAACTGCTATGGGTTGGGCTGTTCTAAAAGTCTGCCTTGGCGCGAAACTTCATCGACGCGCCGCCATCGGGGCTTTTTAGCCTTAACTCCTCGGAATGCAGCATCAGGCGCGGGAAGTCCCGCGCCGGACCCTCGGCATAAAACGGGTCACCTAGAATGGAATGGCCCAACGCCTGCATATGCACCCGCAACTGGTGCGAGCGACCGGTTTTCGGGAACAGCCGAATGCGGGTCGTCTGCCCCTCATGTTTTACTACGCGCCAGTCGGTCACGGCGGGCTTGCCGGTTTCATGACACACCATCTGGCGCGGACGGTTGGGCCAATCGACGATCAGCGGTAGGTCAACGGTGCCGATCTTGTCAGCAACCTGCCCCCAGACGCGGGCGACATAGGTCTTGCGGGTCTGACGCTTTTCGAACTGCATGCTCAGATGTCGCTGCGCATGGGGCGTCTGCGCAAATACCATCACGCCCGACGTATCCCGATCCAGCCGATGCACCAACAGCGCCTGCGGGAACGCGGCCTGAACCCGCGTCAGCAGGCAATCGGCCAGATGGTCACCCCGCCCTGGCACGGATAGCAGCCCCGAAGGCTTGTTGACCACGATCAGGTGGGCATCTTCGTGCAGCACATCCAAGGGTGTCAGGGGGGGATCATAGGCGTCGCTCATGCGCGCCTGCCTATCCTACAGCGCAACCTCCCGCAACGTCGGCCTTGCCTGAACTCAACAGTTCAGCAAATCTAGCCAAAACCCAAGGAGAACACATGCACCCCATAATCGCCCGCATGCAAGAGGTCGTCGCCAAAGGGGACGAAACCCTGATCCATGAATTGCTGGCCGAGGACGTGCGCTTCTCGCCCCCAACCTACTACAGCACATGGACGGGCCGCGAACCCGTGGCCGCCGTGCTGGGGCATGTGGGGCAGGTGTTCTCGGACTTCCGCTATCGCCGGATCATGGGAGAGGGCAAGGACTGGGCGCTGGAATTCCAATGCAAGGTCGGAGAACTGGATGCGGTGGGTGTTGACCTGATCACACTGAGCGACGATGGTCTGATTCAGGAATTCGAGGTCGTCATGCGCCCCTACAAAACCATTGGCGCCCTGCGCGAAGCGATGATGTCCCGTGTTATGACCGACGCGCGGTTCCTCAAGTTCAAAGATGCGCTCAGCTAAAATGCCCTTCGCCGCCGATCAATTGCTGCGGGTCCCGCTGCTGCCGGTCTTGGCGGCACAAGGGCTGGCCGTGCGGCGCAACGCGGGGCTGCTGCCCGAACCCACAGGCCCCCGTGCCGGGCGTTTCGGCCGCGGTCCGCGCCTGCGCTTGCTGATTGCCGGTGACAGTTCGGCTGCTGGGGTGGGCGCTGGCACACAAACGCAAGCTCTGTCAGGATGCGTGGTGCGCAATCTATCCCGTCACTACTGCGTCGAATGGCGGTTGGAGGCCACCACCGGCCACACCACCGAAGACACGATCGCCCGACTGGAGGGCCTGGACGGTCCCTTCGACATGGCAATCACGGCTCTGGGCGTCAACGACGTGACCCGTCTTGTATCTGCGAAGGTATTCGCAGACCGGCAGGCCCGGTTGATGGAACTTTTGACCGGTCCATTGGAGGTGCGACGCGTTGTTGTGACGGCGGTTCCACAAATGCACCGCTTTCCCGCGCTACCCCACCCTCTGGCCTGGGTGCTGGGGCAACAGGCAGCCAGGCTGGACCGGGCGCTTCAAAAGATTGTCGCACAATATGCTCAAACCCGGCACCTGGCCCTAGACTTACCGGACGACCCTGCACTGGCCGCACCGGATGGCTATCATCCCAGTCCCAAAACCTATGCGATCTGGGCAGAGGCCGCCGCCCATCTACTGCATCAAGGCTGAGCGCGCATCTGCCGGATCATCGGGATCGAATAGATAACAAGTGCAGCCCAGATCATCGGAAAAGCGATCATGCGGCCTTGGTCGATCTGCTCGCCAAACATAGTGATAGCGGTGATGAAGATCATGGTCGGCGCGATGTATTGGAGTATCCCCATCGTAGACAGGCGCACCAGCTTGGCCCCATTGGCATAAACCAACAACGGAATCGCGGTTACGATACCACAGCCAAGCAGCAGCATCGTATCCGAAGCCGCGACCCCAAACCGCCCTGTCCCCTGCGCACCTAGCCACGTCACATAAACCAAGGCCGGGATCAGCAGGATCAGCACTTCAAGCAAAAACCCCTGATTTGGTCCGATGGGAAGCGAACGTTTGAAAAAGGCGTAGAACCCCCAGCTCACCATCAATCCCAAGGCTGCCCATGGCAGGCTGCCCGCCTGCCAGATCAGAACCAAAACGCCCGTCGCTGCCAACCCCACAGCGACAAGCTGCGCACGGTTCAACGGCTCCCGCAGCAACACAGCGCCCAGCGCAATGCTGAACAACGGGTTGATGTAGTAACCCAGCGCCGCATCCAACGCATTCCCGCTCGCAATGGCCCAAACATAAATCGCCCAGTTCACTGAGATCAGCGCCGCCGTCAAACACGCCATGCCCAACATCTTCGGATTGCGCAGCGCCGCCTTCAAATCTTGTGTTCGTCCCAACACGACCAGCAGCGCCCCGGCGACCGGTACTGACCAGATGATCCGATGCGCCACAATCTCAACCGGCCCGACATGCGCCATCGCTTTCATGTAAAGAGGCAGAAAGCCCCACAAAACATAGGCCGTTACTGCTAAGGCCAACCCCTTTGGCGAATCTTCACGGTTCATTGGTGTGGGGGTATCTGCCACGTTTGGTCTCCGGTTGGTGCCCATTTCCTCTATGGCAAATCAAATGGTTTTTGGAACCAAGAAAACTGTGAAGAACCCTATCAAGAAATCTGATACGTCGCACCGAAGTCTGCGCATCAAGATGCGAGGCTCTGCCTCGGCGGGGGCAGCGCCCCATTTTCCCGCGCTTCAGACTTTTACGCGTTCCGATTTGGGATCGTACATCGGTTTCAACGAGGATTCTGCTTTGACCTTCACGCCGCAGACGTCGATCTCATAGCTAGAAGCCAGAACATCGGCAGCCTTTTCACCCGCGCACGGCACATACCCCAGGCCGATTGCCGCGCCTAGCGTGTGACCGTAGTTTCCCGAACTCAGATAGCCCACATATTCGCCGTCCCGCAGAATGGGTTCGTTGTGGAACAACAGCGGCTCAGAGTCAGTCAGTTTGAACTGAACCAACCGGCTTTGCGGTCCACTTTCTTTACGGGCAATAACCGCCTCACGACCGATGAAATCACTGCCCTTGTCGGTTTTAACGGCAAAACCCAACCCCGCATCGACCACGTGATCCTCGCAAGTAATGTCATGGCCGAAATGGCGAAAGCCCTTCTCGATCCGGCAAGAGTCCATCATATGCATCCCGCAGAGTTTCAGACCCATATCTTGCCCCGCCTCGTAGAGGGTTTCGAACACGTGGCCCGCCATTTCGGAGGAGACGTAGATCTCCCACCCCAGTTCACCCACATAGGTGACGCGATGCGCGCGGGCGAGGCCCATGCCGATCTCGATCTCTTGCGCTGTGCCAAACGGATTTTCCACGTTCGAGAAATCGGCAGGCGAAACTTTTTGCAGCAGTGCGCGCGCGTTGGGACCCATGACGGCCAGCACACCTTCGCCTGCGGTGACATCGGTGATGACCACGTTGAAGGCGCTCGCGTGGCGTTGCATCCAGGTTTGGTCGGCCAGACGGGTGGCGGCGGGGGTGACCACCAGATAGGCGGTCTCGGTCAGGCGGGTGACGGTCACGTCTGCCTCGATCCCACCGGTGCGGTTCAGGAACTGGGTGTAGACGATCTTGCCATTGGGCACCGCGTAGTCGCCACCGCCGATATAGTTCATGAACGCCTCGGCATCCGGCCCTTCGACGCGGATTTTGCCGAAAGAGGACATGTCATACATGCCGACATTCTCACGCACCGCGCGGTGTTCGGCGGCAGAGTTTTCGAACCAGTTCTGACGTTTCCAGCTATAGTGGTATTCGCGTTCCTGACCTGCGTTGGCGAACCAGTTCGCGCGCTCCCACCCGGCCAGTTCACCCATGACGGCTCCGTGTTCCACTAGGTGATGGTGGAACGGCGTGCGCCGCACGCCACGCGCGGTGGCCTTTTGGCGATAGGGATAGTGGTCGGCATAAAGCAGGCCCAGCGTTTCCTTAGACCGTTCAAACAGATACTTCTTGTTGCCCTGAAACGGCTGCATCCGGCTGATATCCACATCGCCCAGATCAAACGGCTTCTCACCGCTATCCATCCACTCGGCCAGCGCCATACCTGCACCGCCTGCGGATTGGATACCGATCGAGTTGAACCCGGCGGCGACCCAGACATTGTCCATCTCAGGCGCGAGGCCCAGATGATAGGCGTCGTCGGGCGTGAAGGATTCCGGCCCGTTGAAGAAGGTATGAATCCCCGCCTCGGCCAGCATTGGCATCCGATTGACCGCCGCCTCAAGGATCGGCTCAAAGTGGTCGAAATCCTCGGGCAACTGGTCAAACTCGAAACTGTCGGGAATGCCCTCCATCGCCCAGGGTTTTGCGTTGGGTTCAAACGCGCCCAGCAGGATTTTACCCGCGTCTTCCTTGTAGTAGGCGCACTCATCCGGCACGCGCAGAACCGGCAGCTGGGTCAGGCCGTCAATGCCTTCGGTAACGATATAGAAATGCTCGCACGCGTGTAGCGGTACGTTCACGCCTGCCATACGACCGACCTCATGCCCCCACATGCCCGCGCAGTTCACGACCATATCGCATTCGATATGGCCCGAGGCGCTGCCGTCATCGGCAATCCAGTCAACGCCCGTGACTGTACGCCCCTGCTTGACGATCTCGGTGACTTTCACCCGTTCCTTGACGATCCCGCCGCGTTGCCGCGCGCCCTTGGCCAGCGCCAGTGCGATATTGGCCGGGTCGCCCTGCCCGTCCAGCGGCAGATAGACCGCGCCCTTGACGTCTTCGACATTTAGGTGTGGGTACATCTCCTTGACGCGCTCGTTCGAGATTTCTTCGACCTCGACCCCAAAGGCGCGGGCCATGGCAGCCTGACGATAGATCTCTTCCTTACGCTCCTCGGTCAAAGCTACGGTGATCGAGCCGCAGCGTTTGAACCCCGTGGCAACACCGGTTTCTTCTTCGAGCGAGCCGTAAAGTTCCTGACTATATTTCGCCAGTTTGGTCATGTTCGCCGTCGCCCGCAGCTGTGCGATCAGACCGGCGGCATGCCATGTGGTGCCGCTGGTCAGCTGCTTGCGCTCCAGCAGAACGACATCACTCCAGCCCTTCTTGGTCAGGTGATATGCGACCGAGCATCCGATGACGCCGCCGCCGATGATGACCACACGGGCCTTTGGGGGAAGATCAACCATCCTGAAATCTCCGCACTGTCAGGTTTGGGCCAAAATGCCACGAAGGATCGACAATAAATGCACTAAAAGCGTCACAAAACGAGTAATTTTCACCGATGTGTCGCGCGCTTTTCGCGACGCAGAACAAAGGGCGTGACGCCGAAAAAGCTTTTGTAGACCGAGGAAAACCCGTTTGGGAATCCACAGGCAAGGCCGATCTCGCGCACACTCATGGTGGTGTTCAGAAGCAGGTTATTGGCCTTGGCCAGCCGCATCTCGCGGTAGAAACCGTTGGGGGTGGTGCCGAAGAAGGTCTTGAACTTCCGCTCAAGCGAGCGGTTGGACAGATGCAGTTCCTCGACGATCTGATGGATCGGCAGGGGATCTTCGATATTGGCCTGCATCAGCTTGATGCACTGGTCCAGTTTGGCATCCCCGGTGGCGGTCAGACGTGTGCCGGAAAACGGCTGCATCGAAGAAAAATCGCGGATGTTCTCGTGCAACATGATATCGGCCACGGTCATCTTGGCGGGCCCCGAGATGTGACGGCCAATCACCGACAGCGCCACATCCGTCGTCGCCTCCATCCCCGCGCAGGTGACGACGGCGCCTTGCTGGGTGGCGATGGAGAGCTTGGCCTCGAACCGGGCGCCGCGTTCGCGCAGGAATGAGGCGTTTTCCCAATGGGTTGCCATATCCTCGGTACCGTGTTCGTCGATGTAACGACTGGCGGCTTCGGCCAGCAGAAACACCTGTGCGCCGCGATATGTGTAATCCGAAACCACGCGGCCCAGCGAAAGGTCGGGATGGTCAGGGTCGGTATTGCCGATGACAAACAGGTAATCCGCCTTGGGCTGGGTGCAGACAGCCTTGGTCTGGATCATCGCATCGCTGCTGGAATGGATCGCTCCACCCTTCAGGGATTTATACGCATAGGTAAAGGGCGGGTGCGGGCAGACGCGATTGGCCAGCCGCAGCACCTCGACCAGCGACGCCAGTTCCAGCAGCACATAGCCGGGGGCGACGAGGATATCGAAATGCTGCTGACCCGCCATCGCCCTAGACGATCCGGTGTCGGGCGGCGTGCAGCGCGTGGGCCAGCGCCTCGATATGATCGGGGCCGACCTCGCAGCAGCCGCCGACAATGGTGGCCCCGTGTTCGACCCACTTCATCGCGAAATCGGCATAGGCTTCGGGGGTCAGGTCACGACGTTCTTCCAGCGCATCAACAGTGGGGGCGTCTTCCAAAAACCCTTGCGTGATGCCGGTGAAGCCATTGGCATAGGCCCCGTAAGGGCGGCCCATCGTTTCAAGGATCATCAGCGCGGGCATCACCGATTCCGGGCGAGTACAGTTGATCAGAACCGCATCGGGCGCGAAGCGATCGACCAGCGGCGCAACCTGCGCCAGATGCTCACCCGAACGCAGGCGGGTGCCGTCATTGTCCATCACTGACAGCGCCAGCCAGACGGGTTTGGTTGCGCTTTCCGTCCCGCGCAACGCGCCTTCGGCCTCTTGCAGGGACGAGACGGTTTCCAGCAGGAATAGGTCCACCCGGTCGTTCATCATCTGCACCAGTTCGGAAAATTTCACCGCTGCATCGTCCACATCGGGCTTCAGGTCTGGTCTGTACGACGCCAGCAGAGGCCCCAGCGCCCCTGCAATCCGCTTGTGGCGTGATCCGCGCGCACGTTCGGCCTGGGTCAACGCTTGGTCAATCAGATGAGGCAGTTGATCCTCGATCCCTTCCCGTACCAAGCGCGAGCGGTGCACGGCATAGGTATTGGTGGTGGCAACCGTCGCGCCCCGTTGGAAGTAATCCGCGTGGACCTGACCCACCAGGTCGGGTTGGTCGATCATTACGCGCGTCGACCATAGAGGTGTTGGTTTTTCGCCGCCGCGCTTGACCAATTCCTGCCCGATCGAGCCGTCCAACAGGGTGATATCCGCCATAGCCTTACCTTTCCTCAGGGAATGAGAACCAGTTTTCCCGCAAATGCCTTGGACTGAAAGTCCTCTTGCGCTTTGGCGATATCTCTTAGCGGATAGGTTTTTGAGATCAAAGGTTTGATCCGGCCTGCATTCATCAGTTCGACTAATCGTCCGAAGACCTCGAACGCCTGATGGGTGCAGCCGTGGATGGTGATGTCGCGCAAATAAATGTCGCGCAGATCTGCCTGAACGATGGGTCCGGCGATGGCACCGGAAACCGCATACTGCCCGCCGGGTTTCAGCGACAGGATCAGGTTTGGCCAAGCAGGGCCACCGACGACGTCGATCACCACATCGAACATGTCTTTCGGCAAGGGCGCATCACGATCGAACGTATCCGTTGCCCCCTGATCCTTTACCACCTCAGCCTTGGCTGGACTGGTGACGCCCCACACGGTCGCCCCGCGCAGTCGGGCCAGTTGCACGGCGGCCAGACCGACCCCGCCCGAGGCCCCGGTGATCAGAACCTTGTGTCCGGCGGTCACGCCTGCGCGGGTCAGAAGGTTCTCGGCCGTTCCAAAAGCGCAGGGAATGGCCGCGATCTCGGCATCAGATAGCGGAGACGCTGAGACGTCATACAGGTCCGACGCCTCAACCAGGCAGTATTGCGCGAAGGCCCCGTCGATCTCAGACCCCAGCGCGATGAAGCCGGTCGGGTTACCCGGACGCGGGCGCGGCAGGTTGATAGGGCAAGTTACGCGTTGGCCTTTGGTGAAGCCAGTCACTGGCCCTGCGAGTTCAACGATACCGCACAAGTCACCGCCCTGAATGCGCGGGAAGCGTAACGCCCCGCCCCAACCCCCGGCCTCGACCTCCTGATCCACCGCATCCGTCGCGCCGGTCACATCCGAGGAATACCAGCCGACGCGCGTATTGATGTCGGTGTTGTTGACCCCGGCTGCCGCGACCCTGACTAGAACCTGACCAGGTCCGGGTTGCGGCACCGGGATATCCTCGCGCCACTCCAGCGCCTCTGGTCCGCCGTGACGGGTCAGGTAGACGCCCTGCATAACGCGCGGAACAGCCATGGATCAGGCCCGCAGCCGGTCGTTGGCCGGATCCCAGAGAGGTTGGTCTTCTTGCACCACGGCGGGATATTTCTGGCCGTAGATCTCGACCTCCAACGCGGTGCCCGGATTTGCCAGTTCCGACTTGATCATGCCCAGCGCGATGGATTTGCCGACGCGATAGCCCCATGCGCCCGATGTGGTTTCACCTACGATCTGATCGCCTTGCCAGATGCAGGACATATAGGGCGCGTCGCAGTCACCGGCCTCGACCGTCAGGGTGACAAAAGACTTCTTCACCCCCTGCTGCTTTTCGTTCAGGATCGCGGCCTTGCCCGGGAAGTCCTGCGGCTTGTCCAGCTTGACGAACCGCCCTAACCCACCTTCCAGCAGCGAGTAATCGGTCGACAGGTCGCCCTTCCACGCGCGGTAGCCTTTTTCGATCCGCAGCGAGTTCAGCGCATACATGCCAAACGGCGTGGCACCAGCCTCAAGGATCGCGTCATAGATCGCAGGCATGTCGTCGTTCAGAGCGTGAACTTCCCAACCCAGTTCGCCAGCAAAGGATACACGGATCAGATAGGCGGGTTTCCCTGCCACAGTGGCGGCCTGATGGGTCAGCCAGCCCAGCGACAGATCGGCATCGGTCAGACCCGACAGGATCTCACGCGATTTTGGGCCGGTGACGATCAGCGTGTCGCGTGTGGTGGTAACATCCTCGACACTGACACCCGAGGGCATCGCATTCACCAGAATGTCCCGGTCGTGCCATTGCGCGGTGGCGGCGGTGATCATGACGAACTCATCCTCACCCAGACGCAGGCAGGACATCTCGGTCAGGATGCGGCCCCGGTCGTCGGCGATATAGACCAGATTGATCCGGCCCACCTTGGGCAGACCGCCCGTCACCAGCCCACGCAGCGCCTCGGCCGCGCCTTCTCCCTTAACCATGAAGCGCGAGAAACCCGGCAAGTCCAGCACGCCGCAATGGTCGCGCACGGCCTCGCATTCTTCTTTGATCCGCTGCTCCCACGGGCCAGAGCGACCCCATGTATGCGTCGCATCCAGCGAGGTATCGTCGCCCGGCTTGGCGAACCAATTGGCGCGTTCCCAGCCGTTATAGGCACCCATCACGCCGCCCAGTTCCTTGATCTTGTCATGAACCGGAGACAGCTTCTTGTCCCGCGCCGCAGGCCATTCGTGATGGGGGAAGTGCATGGCGTATTCGTTGCCATAGACCTCCATGCCCTTCTGGTTGCAATAGTCTTGATCGGTGTAGTCGGTGTAGCGGCGTGGATCGACGGCCCACATATCCCATTCGGTCGCGCCATCGACTATCCATTCGGCAAGCACCTTGCCAGCGCCACCGCCCTGCGCGATGCCGAAGGTGAAGGTGTGCGCCTCGAATGCGTTTCGAACACCGGGCATCGGCCCGATAAGGGGAAGCCCGTCGGGCGCGTAAGGGATCGGGCCATTGATGACACGTCCAACGCCCGAGGTTGCCATCAGCGGCACCCGCTCCATCGCGTCGGTGACGATGTCTTCGATCCGGTCCAGATCGTCGTTCCAAAGCTGGAAGCTGAAATCCTCGGGCATCGGATCGTCTTCGGTCATCCAATGGCCCTTGCAGTTGGGCTCATACGGCCCAAGGTTGAAGCCGTTCTTCTCCTGCCGCAGGTAGTACGAGATATCCACGTCGCGCAGCAGCGGCAGCTTGCCGCCGTTTTCCTTTGACCACGCTTCCACCTCGGGGATTTCATCGGTCAGCAGGTATTGGTGGCTCATGACCATCGCAGGCACCGTGCGCCCGCCAAAGGGTTTGAACCATTCGCCCACGCGCTGCGCATAGTACCCAGCGGCGTTGACCACATAGTCACAGGCAATGTCGCCCTTTTCGGTGTGAACGGTCCATGTGCCATCGTCGTGCTGAGTCACCCCGGTTGCGGGGCAGAAACGGATGATCTTTTGCCCCATGTCCCGCGCGCCTTTGGCCAGAGCCTGCGTCAGCTGCGCCGGGTCAATGTCGCCGTCGGTCGGATCATACAGAACGCCCTCAAGATCATGGGTTTCAAGGAAGGGATAGCGCTCTTTGGCCTCTTCCGCTGTCCACATCTCCATCGGGATGCCTTGATAACGACCCATGGACAGGGCGCGTTCGAACTCTTGCATCCGTTCCTTGCTGTGCGCCAGACGGATCGAGCCCGAGACGTGGTAGTTCATCGGGTAATCGACCTCATCCGCCAGCCGCGAATACAGCTCGGTCGAGTAGCGCTGCATGTTCATGATCGCCCATGAGGTCGAAAAGGTCGGCACATTGCCCGCCGCGTGCCACGTCGAGCCCGCTGTCAGTTCGTTCTTTTCCAGCAGAACGCAGTCGGTCCAGCCCTTCTTGGCCAGATGATAAAGCGATGAACAGCCGACGACGCCGCCGCCGATGATGACCACACGGGCTTTGGTTGGAAAATCACTCATGGTTTTGCTTCCCTGTTAGTGTGCCCGCTGGGGCAGATCGTCTTTGATGTCGTAGTAGTCGCCCTTGTCGGCGACGAAGATATGTTGGGCGAGTTTCAAGCCGGTGGGCTCGTCCAGAGACCCTATTGAAACCGCAATCGTGTCCTCATCATTGTGCTTCCAAAACAGGAACGAGCCGCAAGCGCTGCAAAAGCCGCGCTTGGCGATGTCCGAGGCGCGATACCAGCCCAACGTCTCTCTGGAGGTAAAGCTGAGGTTGTCTTCATGCGTCTCGCAGGAGGCCCAGAGATGCCCAGATTGCCTGCGGCATTGGCCGCAATGGCAAGCATTGGGTGCAGCGAGGTCTCCGTCAATGGTGAACGCCACCTTGCCGCAGAGGCAGGAACCGGTGTGCATGTCTTTACCCCCTTGCTGTAGGCGTTGCGCTGGTACCCAGCAACACGCCGTAGATGATGAAACAGGTCGCCATCACGCGGCGGACCCAGATGTTGAACACAGCCCCCAGCGCAGCCTTGCCCATCAGCGCGCCCAGCAAGGTGAACCCGGTATAGCTGAGCGTTGTGATGACCAACGCGGTGGGCATGATCACTCCCATCTGCTGCCAGACCGGAACCTCGGGCTGCACGAATTGCGAAAACGCCGCCAGATACCCGGCCACGCTTTTGGGGTTGATCGTCGCCACCGCCAGCGCGTGCAGATAGACGTGGCGCGCGGGTCGCTCAGAGGCTGGCGCGGGTTTGCTGGCATTGATCCAGCCGCGGATGCCCATCCAGATCAGGAACCCCGCGCCGATCAGTTTGGCGATGAAAAACCCGGTGGGTGAGGCCGCAATCAGCGCCGTGACGCCCAACGCGGACAGAATCAGAAAGGCGCTGGCCTGTGTCAGGATCGCCAGCACGCCCAGCATCGCCTTGGGAAAGGGCAGGCTCATCCCGTTTGAGATACAATTGACCGCATTCGGTCCCGGTGTGGTGACGAACACCACCCAGAACAGGGTGAATATGGTCCAAGCCTCGAAGCTCATTCAATACACCGGCGGGGCGATAACCCAGATGGCCACGGCGGGCTCATCATAGGGGTTCGCCCAGTGATAGGGTTCGTGTTTGATGCGGAAACTGTCCCCCGGCCCAACCGAGAATTTCCGTCCGCCAATCGTCAGGTCCAACCGCCCCGAGATCATATAGCCCACCTCTTGCGTCGGGCGGTTGGCGGGGGTCTGCATATGCGAGCGGGGCTCGAAGGTGGAATGCACCATCTCAAAATCATCGGTCAGATCGGGCGAGAGCAACTCCTCGATCAACCCTTCCTCACCCGATCCCATTGGGCGGCGCGAGCCTGCGCGGACCACATAACCCTGTTCATCTGCCGGGGCGGCAGAATGGGCAAACAGCATCGACATGGGTACACCCAGACAATCGGCCATCTGCCGCAGGTCAGAGATGGACGGATCGGACATATCCCGCTCAACCTGGCTGAGCCAGCCGACCGAGCGGTTCAGCTTTGCCGCAATCTCGCTCAGCGTCAGCCCGCGCGCTTTGCGCAGGGCGCGGATATCGGCACCAAGGGTCGCGCTTTGGGGGGCCTGAGAGTTCAATTGCCGCTCCGCGTTGTCGTGAAATTTCATCCCTGTTTTTCACGATGGCGCGAATCGATGAAAAAACCAAGCGTTTTTTCACTTGGGTCACGCGGCCGGGTTCGGTATCGGTCACGCATGTGGATTGCAGTGATGTATTTGTGGGCGATCAATACCCTGACTCTGCTGGCCTTTGGCTGGGACAAACTTCGCGCGCGGCGGCGCAAGCGCCGGGTGCCGGAACGCCGCCTTTTGTGGCTGGCGGCGCTGGGTGGCGGCCCCGGAGCCGTGGTTGGGCGCTGGATTTTTCGCCACAAAACCCGCAAAGGCCGGTTTTCAGCATGGCTGTTTGCAATTCTGATAGTTCAGGCCGCTGCTTGCTATGCGGCCTTCACCTATCTGCCCCCGTTGCTGGGCTAACCGACCTTAACGCGCAAACACATCGCGCAAGATGGCAGCGAGCTCATCAGCATCCGCTTGGGTAAACGCATCTGGTAGATCGCTGTCGATATCAAACACCGCGATCACCTCACCCTGCGAGTCGAAGACAGGCAGTACCAGTTCCGACCGGGTCGAGGACGCACAGGCGATATGACCAGGAAAAGCCTCCACATCGGGTACAATTTGCACTTCTCCGGTGCGGGCTGCTGCTCCACAGACGCCGCGTGCAAACGGGATCACCAGACAGCCATGTCCGCCCTGATACGGCCCGATCTTCAACACCTCGGGCTCGGTCACGCGATAAAACCCGGTCCAGTTGAAGCGGTCATCGCTGTGATGCACCTCGCAGGTGACAGTGGCCATCAGGGCGACCTGATCCGTTTCGCCTTCGGTCAGGGCGGCGATGGTTTTTGCGAGGGTGGAATAGTCAACGGTCATGGCAGCACTTTGAGGCAAGGGTATCAGGGGGCGCTGCCCCCTCATGAGCCGGTGGCTCAATTCACCTCCGCCGTATTTGAAACAAGAAGAATGGTCAAACGCGTTCTATGGCAATGGCGGTGCCTTCGCCACCCCCGATGCAGATGGCCGCAACGCCGCGTTTGAGGTTTCGTTTCTCGAGCGCATTCAGCAATGTGACCATGATCCGCGCGCCGGATGCGCCGATGGGATGGCCCAGAGCGCACGCGCCGCCATTCACGTTCACCTTGTCGCGCGGCAAACCCATTTCGTGCATGAAGGCCATGGGCACGACGGCGAAGGCCTCGTTCACCTCCCACAGGTCCACATCATCAGTGGTCCAACCGATCTGCGTCAGCAGTTTTTGCGCGGCAGGCACCGGGGCAGTCGTAAACAGGCCGGGGGCCTGTGCGTGGCTGGCATGGCCCAGAATACGGGCGCGGATGGTCAGGGCTTGCGCCTGGGCGGCTTCCTCCGACGCCAGCACTAAGGCCGCAGCCCCGTCCGAGATCGACGAGGCATTGGCCGCTGTCACCGTTCCATCCTTGCGGAAGGCCGGTTTCAGGGTCGGGATTTTCTCGGGCCGGGCCGAAAGAGGTTGCTCGTCGGTGGATTGCGTGACGTCCCCTTTGCGCGTTTTCAGGGTAACAGGCGTGATCTCATCCGCAAAGGCGCCGGTTTCTTGTGCCTGCAGCGCGTTCGACAGAGACTGCAGCGCGTAGTCATCCTGTGCCTCGCGGGTGAACTGATAGGCCTCGGCACAATCCTCGGCGAAGGTACCCATCAGACGACCCTTGTCATAGGCATCTTCAAGCCCGTCCAAAAACATGTGGTCAACCACCTGCCCATGGCCGATCCGGGCGCCGCCGCGCATTTTGGGCAACAGATAGGGGGCGTTGGTCATGCTCTCCATCCCGCCGGCAACCATCGTGTCTGCGTGCCCCAAGGCAATCTGGTCATAGGCCATCATCGCAGCTTTCATCCCTGATCCGCACATCTTGTTGAGGGTGGTCGCGGGCACCTCTTCACCCAGACCGGCGGCGAAACCTGCCTGTCGCGCAGGGGCTTGGCCCTGACCCGCGGGCAGGACGCAGCCCATCAGCACCTCGTCCACAGTGTCGGCCCCGGCGCCCTTCAAGGCGGCGCGGATTGCCGTTCCGCCCAGATCAGCGGCGCTGACGCCATCGAACATCCCTTGAAACCCACCCATCGGGGTCCGTGCTGCACCTGCGATTACAACTTGCTTCATCGGGAGGCTCCTTTTCTGCTTTTCCGTATGGATGGATACCGAATGGTAAGAATTGGCGTCTAGCGTATTTCTACGCATGATTTGCAATTCAAAGGACCGGCGCGCATGAGCCTGACCAGCAAGACAACCGATACAGCCCAGATCATTACCGTTCATTCCGACCGGATCGACGCCGCCATGGCCATCCAGTTCAAGGAAGAGATGCGGCAAGAGGCCGAAGGCGGTGCTGCGCGGGTGGTGCTAGATCTGACGAGGGTGGAATTCATCGACTCCAGCGGTCTCGGGGCGATCGTCGCCGCCATGAAACAGCTTGGCAGTGATCGCAGGCTGGATCTGGCGGGGTTGCACCCCTTTGTCGAAAAGGTTTTTCGCCTGACCCGTATGGACACGGTTTTCAAGCTATACCCGACGCTGGGCGACGCGCTTGCGTCCGCCGCCGACTGAGCCCGCAGATCGAATGAATAAGCGCCCTGCCCATGTGTACCGGTAACTGCCTGGATCTTCAGTTCTCAGCCACAGCGTCCGATGCCAGCGCGGGCATCGCTCAGCTCAGCGCCTGCCTGAAAGCGCAAGGCCTGCCCGCGCACAAGGCGGGGGACGTAAAAATCGCGCTAGCCGAGGCAATCAACAACGTGGTCGAGCATGCCTATGCCGGGGTCACACCCGCTCAGGTCAAGGTGCGGTGTCGGCTGAACCAAGACTGGCTTGAAATACTGATTTCGGACACCGGCAACCCTCTGCCCGGATTTCGGGTGCCCGAAGGCATGCCGGCGGCGCTGGGGTCATCGCGCGACGAACTGCCCGAGGGCGGATTTGGCTGGTTCCTGATCCATGAATTGACCAGCGATATCCGGTATGAGCGCAGCAACGGCTGCAACAGGCTGTCCCTGCGCTTTGATTTCCCGGATGCCGAGTGACAGGCAAAAGGTCACAATAACGCCCAAATCGAACCATTGTCGCGCCGCAAATCAGGGTCATACACTTACCTGTAGCTCAGATAGCTTCCCTCGGCGCCAAGTGTCACAGCCCCCACCCAGTGAACGGCGCCGAGGAATTTCCCCTTGATTTGACTGGACAATAAACCGCCGCGCGATACCTTCGGCGCGAGTTAATGGGGAATACTGATATGCGCGATTTTCACGTTCCGGGTCGGTCCGAAGTCCTGTCAACGGAAGGCATGTGCGCAACATCGCACCCGCTGGCTGCGCAAGTTGCGTTAAGTATTCTGGAACAGGGCGGCAATGCCATGGATGCCGCGATTGCGGGCGCAGTTCTGCTGGGACTGTGCGAGCCACAGATGACCGGATTGGGCGGAGATTGCTTTGTCCTGTTCAACCGTGCTGGCGAAACCAAAATCCGCGCCCTTAACGGATCAGGCCGCGCTCCCGCGATGGCCAATGCGGACGCCTTGCGCTCACAGGGTCTGAGTGCGGTTCCCCTGACCTCGCCCGAGGCGGTGACAATACCAGGCGCGGTCGATGCCTTTTGCCACCTGGCCGAAACCGAGGGCCGGATCGGGTTGGATTCGGTCCTTAGCCCTGCCATCCACTATGCGGATACCGGCGTGCCTGTGGCCCCGCGCGTGGCTTTGGACTGGAATATTGGAGCAGCCACGCTGCAAGGATCCGCGCGAGATCACTACCTGATCGACGGTAAGGTCCCCAAAACGGGGCAAATCTTCCGCTCTCCGGGTCAGGCAGAAGTTCTACGCCAAATCGCACAACACGGGCGCGATGCGTTTTATACCGGCGACATTGCCGAGGACATGGTTGCCGCACTGTCGCAATTGGGCGGTGTTCACACGATCGAAGATTTTCGGACCACCCAATGTACCGTCACCCTACCAGTCAACAGCAGCTACAACGGTGTCGAGATGTACGAACACCCCCCGAACGGTCAGGGGGCGACGGCGCTTTTGTTGTTAAATATCCTGAAAAACTTCGACCTTTCCGGGATGGAACCCTTCAGCGCGGATCGTATTCATATCGAGGCCGAGGCCTCAAAACTGGCCTATGACGCGCGCAATCGCTTTATCGCCGATCCTGATCACGCCACGCAGGCTGAAAAGTTCACCGATCAGGCGCTGGCAGATCGGCTCGCCGTCCTGATCGATCCTAAGCGGGCGATGCCAGCCGCCGCTCCGCTGACCGAGGCGATCCACAGGGACACGGTTTATATTACCGTCGTCGATCGGGATCGGATGGCCGTGTCTCTGATCTATTCGATCTTTCACAGTTTTGGGTCGGGCATCGCCTCACCAAAATACGGGATACTGCTTCAAAACCGGGGCGCTGGCTTTACCTTGCAGGCCGGACATCCGAATGAGATGGGGCCGGGCAAGCGCCCGATGCACACGATCATTCCCGGTATGCTGAAACAGAACGACCGCATCACCATGCCATTCGGCGTAATGGGCGGGTCGTTTCAACCCACCGGACACGCCCGCCTGTTGTCCAACCTGACGGATCACGGGTTGGGATTGCAGGACAGCATCGACGCCCCGCGCGCCTTTGCCGATGGAAACGTTATGAAACTGGAACGCGGAATTCCGCCCAGCGTGGTGCAACAATTGTCAGATCTGGGCCACAACGTTCAAATCCCGGAAACGCCACTGGGTGGAGCGCAGGCTATCCGAATCCGCGATGACGGTGTTCTGGAAGGTGCCAGCGACCCCCGAAAAGACGGTTGCGCTCTTGGCTACTGATCCTGAACGCGCACGATGCGCCGATCAGTTTAGGTGGAAATGCAGCGGGTATGCGCCGTTTTCAAACGGGCCGAACATGTCTGGAATATCAGGATGTTCCACCGGCTCGCCGGACTGATCGGCAACCAGATTTTGTTCAGAAACATAAGCAACATAGAAGGATTGGTCGTTTTCGGCCAACAAATGATAGAACGGCTGATCCTTGATCGGGCGGCTATCTTCGGGGATGGCCTGATACCATTCTTCGGTGTTCGAGAATTCCGGGTCCACGTCAAAAATCACCCCTCGGAAGGGATGTTTCTTGTGGCGGACCACCTGGCCCAATTTGTACTTGGCATGTGTCTTCAGCATATCTTCAGCCCCCAAAGAACTTACTACTCTTTTCCCGGCGGAAATGCCAATCAATGATCGGATTTTAAGGGAAACAGTCTGTGAACCTTCTACTAACAGTGTTCGAAATTGCGGCTCCGGTCTTTCTTTTGGCCGGGATCGGATTTGCGTGGGTCAAGCTGGGGTTCGAATACCGGCTGCAATTTGTGACCCGTCTGGGCGTTACGCTGGCGGTGCCCTGTCTGATCTTTGTCGCCCTGATGCAGACCGAGATCACAGCCACCGAGCTGACGCGGTTCACGTTGGCGGCCATCACCGGGCATGTGGTGCTTGCGGTGGCCTTTGGCCTGTTCGTGCGGCTCAGCGGCTTGGATCGCCGCACATTTCTGGCCCCGCTGATCTTTGGCAACACAGGCAACCTGGGGGTGCCGCTGTGCATCTTCGCCTTTGGGCAGGCAGGGCTGGGTTTTGCGGTGGTTTTTCTGGCTGTAACGGCGCTCTTTTCCTTTACCTATGGGATCTATCTTGTGGCGGGCAAAGGTGCGTTCGGCAAAGCCGCACGCGAACCGATGGTCTGGGCCACCCTGCTGGGTGCCCTGTTCCTGTGGCGCGGTTGGGAAACGCCCGTGTTCCTGACCAATACACTGGACCTACTTGGGCAAATGGCCATCCCCCTGATGCTGATCACGCTGGGCGTGGCGATCGCGCGACTGACTTCGCGCAGTTTGGGGCAGGCGCTTTGGCTGTCTGCGCTAAAACTGGCGGTGTGCTTTGGGCTGGGCTGGGGCATAGCGCTGGCATTTGACCTGGATAGCGTCGCTTTCGGCGTTCTGGTCCTGCAAATGTGCACGCCGGTTGCTGTGACCTCTTACCTGCTGGCCGAACGGTTCGAAGCGGATGCAGACGCCGTCGCAGGCCTGGTTATGGTGTCAACTGTCCTATCTGTGGGCGCGTTGCCTTTAATTCTAGCTATTGTGTTGTAGCGATTGTGATTTCCTAAAGGCTCAATCTGCGCTAGAATAAAGAAAAAAGGCACGAGGCACATGAGCAGAATTCTTATCGTACTCTTCGGGGTGCTGCTTTTGGCATCCTGTAGTGGCGGCTCCAAACAGCCGCCCAGCAAGCTGAATGACGCGTGCAGCATTGCCCGCGAACGGCCCGATTTTATCAAGGCCTTCAAAAGCACCGAGCGGAAATGGGGTGTCCCCGTCCACGTTCAGATGGCGACGATCTATCAGGAAAGCCGCTATCGCCACGATGCGCGCACCCCGCATAAATACGTGTTGGGTGTCATCCCGATGGGCCGCCAAAGCAGCGCCTATGGGTTCAGTCAAGCTTTGGACGGCACGTGGGAGGAATACCAGCGCGAAACCGGCAAGCGCCGCGCCAAGCGCGACCGTATCCGCGACGCGTCGGATTTCATCGGTTGGTACATGAACAAAACCAACCAGCGCAACGGCATCCAGCTGCATGACACCCGCAACCAGTATCTGGCCTATCACGAAGGCCATACCGGCTACGCTCGTGGGAGCCATTACAGCAAAACATGGTTGTTGAACGTGGCCAATGATGTGGACGCGCGCGCCAAACTCTATCAGGCGCAGCTGGCGGGCTGCCGAATTTAACAGCCCAGCGGGTCAGCGATCGCCTGACCCGCTCCGCGTCCTTTTCGTGAACAGGTCGCTGTTCAGCTTGCCATCAGTTTCCAGCTGACCCAGCAGAACGGTCGTTTGGCTGCCTGCGTTATCGTGGATCACCCATTTGCGCAGCTCAACCGGATCGCCGGTAAACATCAACTCGATCCGACCCGAATCCGGGTTCTTGGGATCCTGCGCCGTCACGACCGTGGCGGTACCGTCGAAATCGTGACCAACCACCATATTGGCCTGTCCCAGATTCACATTCCGCGCCAGCACCAGCGACAGGGGCGTACGCTTTAGTGGATATTGCTCAGCCGGCTGGTTGGACTTGGGATCAAATATCTGAACGGTTCCAGCCCGCGCCAGTACCACTGCGCTGTTGGGCGGATCATATTCGAACCGCATCTTGCCAGGGCGTTCTATCCACAATTTCCCGGTGCTGAGCGAGCCATCGTCGTTGACCTGCGTGAACGTGGTCTCAACGGTTTTCAGCTCGTTCAGGTAGTTTGATATCTGCGATAGCGGCAGCTTGTCCGCCGCCCACGCGGCGGGTGCGGACAATGTCAAAGCAAGGGCAAAAGCAATCTGTTTCATGAGGCACAGATAGGCCTTCTGCCCCTGTTATTAAATATCCTATTGCTCGGGGACGAGGATTTCGCGCTTTCCGACGTGATTGGCAGCGGAAACAACGCCTTCGTCCTCCATCTGCTCAACCAGACGCGCGGCTTTGTTGTAACCGATGGCAAGTTTCCGCTGGATATAAGAGGTCGAGCACTTGCGATCCTTGATCACAATCGCCACAGCCTGATCATAGAGAGCGTCCTCGCCATTGGTGTTGCCACCGGTATTCAGGCCAAGAACTGCATCGATATTGTCGGCCTTTTCCTCGGCCGGACCATCGACGACACCGCTCATGTAATCGGGTGGGCCGAACTGTTTCAGGTGGTTGACGATTTCTTCGACCTCTTCGTCCGACACGAACGGGCCGTGGCAACGGGTGATCTTGGCACCGCCCGCCATATAGAGCATGTCGCCCTGCCCCAGCAGTTGCTCGGCGCCCATCTCGCCCAAAATGGTGCGGCTGTCGACTTTCGAGGTCACCTGGAACGAGATCCGGGTGGGGAAGTTTGCCTTGATTGTGCCGGTGATCACATCAACCGAAGGCCGCTGCGTCGCCATGATCAGGTGAATACCCGAGGCCCGCGCCATCTGCGCCAGACGTTGGATGCAAGCTTCGATCTCTTTGCCCGCGACCATCATCAGGTCGGCCATCTCGTCGACGATAACGACGATATAGGGCATCGCCTCGGGTGCGAATTCTTCGGTCTCGAAGGTGGGTTCTCCGGTCTCGTCGTCAAAGCCCGTTTGGACCGTGCGGCTGAACATCTCGCCCTTGGCCAACGCATCCTTCACACGGCCATTATAGCCCGCGATATTGCGCACGCCCATTTTGGACATCTTGCGATAGCGGTCCTCCATCTCGCCCACGACCCATTTCAGGGCGACAACCGCCTTTTTCGGGTCAGTCACAACGGGCGACAGCAGATGCGGGATACCGTCATAAACCGACAGTTCCAGCATCTTGGGGTCGATCATGATCAGGCGGCATTCATCGGGTGTCAACTTATAGAGCAGCGACAGGATCATCGTGTTGATCGCCACCGATTTACCGGACCCTGTGGTCCCTGCGATCAGCAGGTGAGGCATCTTGGCAAGGTTCGCCACGACCGACTCACCGCCGATATCCTTACCCAAGGCCAACGGCAGCGCATGGTTGCCGTCGCCGAAATCACGGCTGGCAAGGATTTCACGCAGCACCACCATCTCGCGATTTTCGTTGGGCAATTCGATCCCGATGACCGAGCGCCCCGGCAGGGTCGAAACACGCGCCGACAGCGCCGACATCGAGCGTGCGATATCGTCGGCCAGACCGATCACACGACTGGCTTTCAGGCCGGGCGCGGGCTCCAGTTCGTACATAGTGACAACGGGGCCGGGGCGAACACTGACGATCTCACCCTTGACGCCATAGTCATCCAACACGTTTTCCAGCATCCGGGCGTTTTCCTCCAACGCTTCATCGCTGAGGTGATGACGTTGAATGTTCGCCGGGTTGGCCAGCAGGCCCAAAGGCGGCAATTCGAAATCGGAATGCTTGTCCTCGAACGACAGCGCAGGCTGCGCTTCGGCTTGCGCGCGGCGCGAAGGCTGAGGCGCGCGGCGTACAGGCTGTGCGACAACCGGTTTGCGCGGTTCAGCCACCGGAATTTTCATCGCCGGGCGCGACTGAGGGGCGGGCTCGGGTTCAACCATCGGCTCATCCTCGAACACGGCCTCATCATAGTCCGGCTCGGGCGCAAAATCCTGATGCAAGGGCTCCTGCCATTCGGTCGGTTCTGCCGTCAGCATCGGCTCGGGCGGCAAACCAGTCGAAGTCATCGGCGGTTCCGGCGGCAATTCGCCCGCACCAGAGTTCAGGATCAACGGATCAGGCCCGCGCCCCCGCCCCTTGGTCAGCGGCAGGTTCGGGTCATATTCGGGCGCCATCTCACCCGCGGCGACCTTGCGGTTGCGTACAGCGGCGGAAATCTTCGACCGGATGCGGTCCTCGCCTGGCATCTCGTCAACATCGACCAGAGATTCCCGGTCAATGAGTTCGGGCTCGGGCATCGGATCGGGGCGGCGGATCAGATCGGGGATGCGTGACAGCAGGCCCAGTTTCGCGGGCTCGGGCGCGGTCAGCGGCGGTTCGTCAAAGACCGGGTCGGCGTAGGCCAGTTCATCTTCGAATACAGCCTCCGCGGCCTCGGCGCGCGCGACCTTGCGCTCATCCCATTGCGCTCGGCGATCACGGGCGGCCTGCGCGGTCGCGGCGGCCCCACGACCCAGCAGGTTCATCAACCCGTCATAGGACATAACCAAACCCAGCAGAAACGCCCGGAATCCTTTGCGCACATCGTCGCGCGTGAAGCCCAGAACAAAAACGCCAAGCGCCAGCATTCCGAGCGCCATGGCCAGTGACATCAGCTTGACCATGAAATGCGATGCGACCGGCAACAGTGTCAGCAACGCGCCCATGACGGTGTCGCCAAACAGCCCGCCCAGACCAAAACTATGGGTCGAACGCCAAGCCTCATCGGGCACCAAAGTCGCTGCATAGACCGAGACGACGGCAATCCAAATCGGCGCAAAGATCAGCCGTGCAATCGCGCGATCCTCGCCAAAATGCCCGGCAAAGCGCACGCCCCAGCCGATCAGGACCAAGGCGATGCTCCAACTGCCCCAGCCCACGATCATGAACAAGGGTGCCGCGATCGAGGCCCCAATCCGCCCCATCCAGTTCTGCACAGGCGCATCGGTCGAGACCATCCAGTTCGGATCATCCGGCGTGTAGGACCAGATCATCGCCGCCGAGGCCAACCCCAGCAGGATCAAGGCAATCCCGATCAGCTCTTTGCTGCGCCGTTCAATGGCGGCTTGCGTTGTACTGTCCAGCAATGGATCGCGGTTGCGCGCGTTCAATGATGCCATTTTGCCCTCGTACCTCACGAATAGATGCAGTCGCGGAGCGTGATTAGCCCCTGCTGCAACTCTGTTTTTGGAGCCACAAGCGCGGCCCGTATAAAATGCTCGCCCGGGTTTTGCCCCGGATCGCCTTGGGAAAGATATGCGCCCGGTAGAACCCGAACCCCGGTATCACGCCACAGCTTCAATGCGGTCTCTTCGCCGTTGTCGACCGGTAGCCACAGGAAGAACCCGGCCTCGGGTGACATGTAACCTTGCACGCCCGCAAACACCTCATCCGCGATAGCGTATTTTTCCTGATAAAGCGCGCGGTTTTGGATGACATGCTCTTCGTCGGCCCAAACACGTGCAGCGGCGGCCTGCAACGGCAGGGGCAGTGGCGATCCGGCATAGTTGCGCAGCTGCTTGACCCGTTTGATCGTATCCGGCCCGCCCGCAATCAGACCCGAGCGTAACCCTGCCAGGTTCGACCGCTTCGAGAGTGAGTTGAACAGCACCACACGTTCGGGGTCTGCGCCCATCTCTTGCGCGACGGTCAGGGCGCCCACTGGTGCCTCTTCACGGTAAATCTCGGAATAGCATTCATCCGCAAAGATGCGGAAATCGTACTTTTCGGCCAACCCGATGAGTTCGGCCCAATAGTCGCGCGAGGCCACAGCGCCCTGCGGGTTGGCGGGCGAACAGATATAAGCCGCGACAGTGCGGTTCAGCACATCCTCGGGCAGGCCTACATAGTCGGGCAGATGGCCAGTGGCGGCAGTGGCCGATACAAAAACAGGTTCCGCCGCGACCGAGATCGAGGCTACCATATAGACCTGATAGAACGGGTTCGGGCACAGGATGACCGGCTTCCGGCCATTCTTTTCCTCGGGGCACAGCGCCATGGCGGCGTTATACAACCCCTCGCGCGTGCCGTTCAGTGCCATCACGTTGGTGTCGGGGTCCATCGTCACGCCATAGCGGCGCGCGATCCAGTCGGTGATCGCGCCACGCAGCTCGGGTGAGCCTTCGTTGGGCGGATAACCTTGAAACCCTGCGGCATTCTCAGAGATGACATCCGTCACCCAGGCCGGGAAATCATGCATCGGCGCGCCGATAGTCATGTGAATCACATCGCCGCCCGGCTGATGGTGGTCCAACAGGGTGCGCAGACGCGGGAAAGCGTATTCCGGTAGGTTCGAAAACCGCTCGGGGAAATTCATATCTACTGCCTCAAGTTCGGGATCATACCGCCCCGTTTTAAGGCAGGTTACAGGCCGCACCCCACTTCGTCCAGACAAAGTGGCGGCGAATCAGGGGATTGTGGCATTCAGGCCAATGCCGCCTCGGCCGCTGATCCGATCCGTAGCAGAGCCTCCTCGGACCCCGGATAGCCCATCATCATCAACCCGCAGCCCGGTGTTCCTGTCGGCAAGGTCAGCGCGGCCAGACCCATCAGGTTGCCGATCCGCGTGTTGCGCAGGGCCAGCAGGTTTTCGGTGACGTAGTAGTCGTGATCGGTCAGCAAACGCTCCAGATTGGGCGGCAGAATCGGCGCTGTTGCAGCCAGAACAGCATCAAACCCGGATGTGGCCGCATCCCAGGCAGCGCGAGAGGCCTTCAGCTTGGACCACGCCGCGATGTAATCCGCACCCGAGACATTCTTGCCCGTGCGGAACCGTTCGAGGATTTCTGGATACATCGCATCCGGGTTGGCTTCGATCACATCGCGCCACAGCCCATAGGCCTCGGTCGTATAAAGCACACCAGACAGCGCCATCGCATCCGCCAGTTCGGGCACTTCCAGCGGCACGATCTCGGCCCCTGCATCGCGCAGACGCTCCAGCGCGCTGTCATAGGCGGCACGAGGAGCGTCGCGCAGGTCATCCTTGGCGATATTTTGCAGATCGGCAAAGCGGCGCCCTTTCAGGCTGGCCCCGCGCAGATCGGCGGGTGTGCCGCCTTCCAACAGGGCCAGCATATGCGCGGCATCCTCAACCGACCGGGCCAGCGGGCCCACAGTGTCGAAGCGCAAGCACAGCGGCACCGTGCCTTCAAGACTAACCCGCCCTGCGGTTGTTTTCAGACCCACCAGATTGTTCCATGCGGATGGAATACGAACCGAGCCTCCGGTGTCGGACCCAATCCCACAGGCCGCCAAGCCCCAAGCGACCGATGCCGCCGCGCCCGAGGATGACCCGCCCGGCACGGCATCCACATCATCAATGCAGGGCGGTGTGTCGGTGATGGGGTTCAGACCAAGGCCCGAGAAGGCCAGCTCGCTCATATGAGTTTTGCCCAGACAAACCGTGCCCATGGCCGTGGCGTTGCGCACGACTACCGCGTCCGCCTGCGGCACCCGGCCTTTCAGCAGGGCCGATCCGGCCTCGGTCCCGGTGCCCGCGGTATCGAACAGGTCTTTCCAGCTGATCGGCACCCCGTCCAGCAGTGACCGGCGCAGGCCCAGCGCGGCGCGATCCTGCGCGGCTTTCGCCTCGGCCCGGGCGCGATCATGGGTGACGCGCGCATAGATGCGGTCGCGGTAGGGATGGGCGTCGATGGCGGTCAGATAGGTCTCGGTCAGCTCGACCGGGTCAATCTGGCCCATACCGATCCCCCGCCCCAGATCACACGCCGTCATGGTCAGCCAGTCCTGCATCCCTACCCCCTTGGAAATTCTGCTATGAGGCGACGGTAGCGACAGGACCGCACATGGACAATCCCGAAAGGGCGCGCATATTGCGAGGCATGGAACACAAGACCGATATCCTGATCATAGGCGGCGGGCTGAACGGCCCGGCTTTGGCTTTGGCGCTGGCCCAAACAGGGCATTCTGTCACCGTGATCGACAGTTTGGCCCAGAAAGTCCGCAAGAACGCGGCGTTTGACGGACGTGCCTATGCGCTGGCGCTGGCCTCGCAACGGCTGCTGGATGCCGTGGGCGTGTGGGGCAAGGTCGCCGATCACGCCCAGCCCATGCTTGAGATCAAGGTCACGGATGGACATGCGGGTGCGGGTCCTTCGCCGTTCTTCATGCATTTCGACCATGCCGAGATCGAAGAGGGTCCGATGGGCTACATGGTCGAGGATCGCCACCTGCGTCGTGCCTTTCTGGACGCCATGGCCGAGGAGACCCGGATCACGCAGATCAACGGACGCACAGTTGTCGCGCAAGAGGCTGACGCGACCGGCGTGACCCTTACACTGGATGATGGTGCGACCGTTTCGGGTGGGCTGCTGGTGGGCTGCGATGGTCGTCGCAGCGGCACCGCCGCGCGCGCAGGGATCAAGCGGATGGGGTGGGATTACGGCCAAACCGCGCTGGTCTGTGCGATTGAACATGACCTGCCCCATCACGGCATTGCCCATCAGTTCTTCATGCCCCCCGGCCCGCTGGCCATCCTGCCGCTGACCGGCAATCGCAGTTCGATCGTCTGGAGTGAACGGTCTGATGCCGCGCAACGGATCAACGTCCTGCCCGAGGGTGACTATCTGCAAGTCCTGCGCCCCCGGTTCGGCGATTTTCTGGGCGACATCCGGCTACAAGGCGATCGGTTCACCTACCCGCTGAACCTGACCATCGCCAATTCCTTTATCGGCGACCGCATGGCGTTGGTCGGGGATGCCGCCCACGGGATGCACCCGATTGCAGGCCAAGGGCTGAACGCCGGTCTGCGCGATGTGGGCGCATTGGCCGAGGTTCTGACCCTAGCTGGGCGACGGGGTGAGGATATCGGATCGGTGCTGGTGTTAGAGCGTTATCAGGAGTGGCGGCGCTTTGACACGGCCTCGCTGGCGATGGCGACAGACGTGTTCAACAAGCTGTTTTCAAACGACAATCCGCTTCTGCGTGCAGGCCGCGATATCGGGATGGGAATCGTCGGATCACTGCCAGGCCTACGACGCGGCTTTGTGCGCGAGGCCGCAGGGTTGACCGGAGACCTGCCGAAACTGCTGCAAGGCCGCGCGATCTAGTCCAGCTCGCGCGCCTCATCCACCAGCATCACCGGAATGCCATTGCGGATCGGAAACGCCAGCCCGGCGGCTTTCGACACCAGTTCTTGTTTGTCCGCATCATAGTGCAGGGTCGTGTGGGTTTGCGGGCAAATCAGCGCCTCGAGCATGTGGCGGTCAAACGCGTGTTCAGTCATTGCAAATGTTCCTCGCTCGATCCGCCGCGCATGGCGAATTCGATCAGTGTTACCAACGTCTCGCGCCGCGTCCGTAAGCAAGGGGCCTCAAGCAGGGCTTGTTTTTCTTCGGGGTCGAAATCCAGCAGCATAGACAGCGAATTCACAAGCAACTCATCATCCGCGTCTTTCAGCGTATCCCAATCGGTCGAAAGATGCTGCGACGAAAAGAATTTTTCCAACAGATTCAGGAAGCGCAGGCGATTGAACCCGTCATCCTGTTCGGTTTTGCCAAGGTCCCGATCGAACCCGTCCCATGACACCGCGCACCGCCGATAAGGGGTAAAGGCGTCAAGTTCAGATTTCACCCGAAACCTGGAAATGCCGGTCAGCGTGATCAGATAGCGCCCATCCTCGGTTTCAGAGAACTGCGTGACGCGTCCGGCGCAACCGATCTGATGCAGTTTGGCTTCGTTGCTCTGACAGGGGTTCGGCTGCACCATTCCAATCAGACGCTCGGGCGTCTTCAAAGCGTCGTCCAGCATCTGCAAATAGCGCGGCTCGAAAATGTGCAGCGGCAGGCGCGAACGGGGCAGCAGCAACGCCCCGGGCAAAGGAAAAACGGATACCGTTTCCGGCAGGTCGGCGGGATGCATCATAGACCGGAGTGTAGCTCTGTTCAGAAATTAGGCAAATATCATCGAGCTAAGTTTACGCCGCCCGTTCAAAACAATCGGGTCATTTGGCTTGAGCGCATCAAAGATCGTGAAGAGCTGCGCCTTGGCGGCGCCGTCATTCCACTCGCGGTCGCGGCGAAACAGGTCCAGCAATTGCGCGACGGCCTCTTCCACGTCCCCGTTCGCGTGCAGCGCCTGCGCCAGATCGAAGCGTGCCTGATGGTTGTCGGGGTCCGCCTCAACCGCCGCAGTCAGCTCGGCCACGGGGCCCGCATCCGCAGCCTGCTTGGCCAGTTCCAACTGCGCATGGGCGGCTTCCAGTTCCGGAGTGTTGGAGATTTCGGCCGGGGCCCCGTTCAGAATTGCCTCGGCCTGTTCCAGATCATCTGCGGCGATATGCGCGCGCACCAGACCGCCATAAGCGCCGGCATGGTTGGGATCTTCGCCCAAAATCGCGGCAAAAGTCTGGGCCGCATCGCTTGCCGCACCTTCGGCCAGCATTTCCTCGGCCGCCGCGACAGCTTCGTCCAACTGACCACCGGGGCTTTCGCCGCCTGCCGCCTCGATCACCCGATCAACGAACGCTTTGATCTCGGACCCCGGCAGCGCGCCCTGAAACCCGTCGACAGGCTGACCCTTGAAAAAGGCATAGACCGTCGGGATCGACTGAATGCGCATTTGCGAGGCGATCATCTGCGCCTCGTCCACGTTGATCTTGACCATCTTGACCGCGCCCTTGGCGGCGGTGACGGCCTCTTCCAGCATCGGGCCCAGCGTTTTGCACGGGCCACACCACGGGGCCCAAAAATCGACGATGACCGGCACCTCTTGCGAGGTTTCCACGACGTCGGCCATAAAGGTGGCCTCGGACCCGTCCTTGATCAGGTCGGCAGCGGCAGAGTCGGGGGCGGTATTCAGAAGATCCATGGCAGTCACTCTTTCGTTCGAACTTGCGCCCTATATGCAACCGCAACAGGCAGAAACCAAGGGCTGACTTGCGCGATTACAGGTCGAATGTGGCAAAGACCGGGGCGTGGTCGCTGGGTTTCTCCCATCCGCGCGCGTCGCGCAGAACGCGGCTGGAATGTCCCGCGTTCGAGATATCGGGCGTGGCCCAGACGTGATCCAACCGCCGCCCCTTGTCCGCCGCATCCCAGTCACGCGCGCGATAGGACCACCAGCTATAGAGCTGCCCTTCGGGGATGTCCTGACGGGTAACATCAACCCAACCGCCTGCATCCTGCGTCTCAGCCAGCGCCTCGACCTCGATCGGGGTGTGCGAGACAACCTTGAGCAGTTGTTTATGCGACCAC
Organism: Ruegeria sp. AB6; assembly: GCF_056542685.1. NCBI lineage: Bacteria > Pseudomonadati > Pseudomonadota > Alphaproteobacteria > Rhodobacterales > Roseobacteraceae > Ruegeria > Ruegeria sp. AB6. The sequence goes on from NZ_JBQGAD010000010.1 coordinate 52,585, forward strand.
ACGTCATCTTCGCGTGGGGCGATGTTCAGATCGCCGACCAGAATGGATTTTTCGGGCTTTTCAGCGCGGAACCAATCGCGCATGTCGGCGAGGTAATCCAGCTTTTGCCCAAACTTTTCATTCACCTCGCGGTCGGGCACATCGCCACCGGCGGGGACATAGAAGTTCTGGATGGTCACTCCATTTTCCAGCCGTGCCGCAATGTGGCGGGCGTGGCCGAGACTGGCGAAATCCTTGTCGCCCACCTCCTCCATCGGGATGCGGGACAAGATGGCGACGCCGTTGTAGCCCTTTTGCCCCCGCGCGACCATGTGGGTATACCCCAGTTCGGCGAAGCCTTCGGTCGGGATCTTCTCGACCGGTGACTTGCACTCTTGCAGACACAGCACATCTGGGGCCTCTTCCTGCAACAATTTCAGCACGATAGGCTCGCGCAGGCGGACCGAGTTGATGTTCCAGGTGGCAAGAGTAAAGGGCATGGGGGACTCCTCTGTCGCGGTTGAGCGCGACGTTAGCGCGGTGCGGGGCGGGGTGCCATCGGAAAAACCGGTATGTCAGAGCCGGCATGGCACCGCATTCAGCAGGGCTTGCGCCTCGTTGAATATCTCATCGACGATCTGTGCGGCGGGCATCACCTCGCGCACCATCGAAACGCCTTGCCCGGACCAAAGCGACATTGCCTCGACATCGCCCTGTGTTTCGGGCAGCGGGGTATAGCTTTGGTACCGCACCACGGCCTCACCATCAGGACGGTGGCCGATAATTTCCTGTTCGTTGGGACGCTGGCCCGGCGCGGCGGACCCTGCGTCTTTCCACTTTTGCGCGGTGGAATTGGTCAGCGCGCGATGCGGGGCTTGCGGCCATTTCACATCATAGAGGTCGTAGTACCATTCGGTCTGCGCCTCGGTCGCGTTCAGGACGCGGCGGCGGTATTCGTCATGAATCGTGGCCTCAACGCTGGCTAGAAACCGGGTGCCGACCCAAACGGCCGAAGCCCCCAGCATCAACGCAGCCGCCATGCCGCGCCCATCCGCTATGCCCCCCGCCGCAACAACCGGAACCGAAACCGCGTCCACAACGGCGGGAATCAACGCCATGGTGGCGACCTGGCCCCAGACGTGGCCTCCGGACTCCCACCCTTGGGCGACAATGATATCTGCGCCAGCCTCTTCCGCCGCCTTGGCCTCGGCTGCGTTGCCGACGCTGGCCATCACCAGCAAGCCGCCCGTTTTGGCTTTGGAAATCGCCTCAGGCTCCATCCCCCAGAACAGCGAAACCGCGTGAACCTGTTTGTCGATACAGGTCTGAAGCTGTTCCTCATACGGAAATTCAAGGTTGATATTGACCGCAAAGTTCCGGTCCGTCAGGGCACGCACCGCCTCAATGCCGCTTGCAACCTGCGCCGCGGGCTTGCCCCACAACGGGATGACGCCATAACCGCCCGCATTGCAGACAGCCGCCACCAGATCCGGTCCCGCCGCGCCCCCCATCGGCGCTGAGAAAATTGGCTTTTCAATCTTCAACAATTCACGAATGTCACTGGACAAATCCCATCCCCCCCAAAACGATGGGCCGAGTTGGCACCGGTACCGTGGGACAAGTCAAGCGCGTCCGGAATTTGGGTGGTCACGGACGGTGGCCGGGCGTCATACAGACTCGTTCCACAAAAAAAGGCCGGGCCATCAGGCCCGGCAGTCCAACAGGGAGGTGCATGTCATAACCCGGACATGCGCGGGTTGGGAGTAACTTAATGATGACTTCAGGGTATCACTTTGATCCACATCAATCCACCGGCAGTTAAGAGACCAGACGGTATCCGCCCGATTCTGTGACCAAAAGGCGAGCATTGGACGGATCAGGCTCGATCTTCTGACGCAGGCGATAGATGTGGGTTTCCAGCGTATGGGTAGTGACACCAGCGTTGTAACCCCACACTTCGTGCAGCAGCACGTCGCGCGCGACAACGCCATCCGCCGAGCGGTAGAGGAACTTGAGGATGTTCGTCTCTTTCTCGGTCAGGCGGATTTTGCGATCCTCCTCTGTGATCAGCATCTTCATCGCAGGCTTAAACGTATACGGCCCAAGAACAAAGACGGCGTCTTCGGACTGTTCGTGCTGGCGCAGCTGGGCACGGATGCGGGCCAAAAGAACCGGGAACTTGAACGGCTTAGGAACATAGTCATTGGCACCGGCATCCAGGCCCAGAATGGTGTCGGCGTCGCTGTCGTGACCGGTCAGCATCAGGATCGGGCTTTTGACGCCCTGCTTGCGCATCAGGCGGCACAGCTCGCGCCCGTCCGTATCAGGCAGACCGACGTCCAGAATAACTAGGTCATAAATCGCCTCGCGGGCTCGCTCCATGGCCGAGGCACCATCTGACGCTTCGAACACGTCAAAGTCTTCTGTCATCACGAGCTGCTCACTCAGCGCCTCGCGCAGGTCTTCATCATCATCCACCAGCAGGATTTTCTTAAGCTGTGCCATTCCCGGTCCTCCTAAGCCTTTTCGGACACTTGCGTGTCGAATATGCAATCAACAAGGTTTGCTGCAATCGTCTCACGCCCTCGTGTCCGGCGAGTAGGAATTATTTCACATTTCCTGCGGATCAGGATACAGAAAGAGGCTGATCGTTACAGGGTAACATAAATGAGTCTTATCCCCGACATATCGGAACTGCTGGCACGCGCCCGCGCGGACCTGCGTATGGGTGTCCCGGTCGTGCTAACGGATGACAGTGGGTTCAGCGTGCTGGCCATTGCCTCAGAAACCCTGAACGCCCAACGGCTTGCGGATTTGCGCAGCCTTGGCGGCGAGCCAGTGGTTGCAATCACCGTAAGACGAGCTGAGACTCTGAAAGCGCGGGCCTATGATGGTGATCTCGCGCGGGTGGTCATTCCGGCAGATACCGATATCGGTTGGGTTCAGGCTGTGGCCGACCCTTCGGACGATCTGAATGCACCTATGAAGGGCCCCCTGATGACGGAACGTCAGGGTAATGCCAATCTGCACCGCATCGCCATTGCGCTGACCAAATCAGCGCGTCTGCTGCCCGCAGCCGTTGTGGTCCCGGTCGAGGACGGGCGCGCATTTGCCGCGGCGCACGGTCTGACCTGCATCGACCACACTCGCGCCGCACCGCATCTGGCCGATCGCAGCATCCTGAATGCCGTTGTCGCCGCGCGCCTTCCGATGGAGGTGTCCGAGGCAGGCCGGTTGCACGTGTTCCGCCCCGAAGATGGCGGCGAAGAACATTACGCCATCGAAATCGGCCGCCCGGACCGAAGCAAACCAGTATTGGCGCGGCTGCATTCGGCCTGCTTCACCGGCGACCTGATGGGCAGCTTGAAATGCGATTGCGGCCCGCAACTGCGGGGGGCACTGGCGCAGATGGGTTCGGAGGGCGCCGGGGTGCTGCTCTACCTCAACCAAGAGGGGCGGGGCATTGGGTTGGCCAACAAGATGCGCGCCTATTTCCTGCAAGATCAGGGGTTCGACACGGTCGAAGCCAACCACCGGCTGGGTTTCGAGGATGACGAGCGTGATTTCCGATTGGGTTCGGATATTCTGAAATCGCTGGGGTTCAACTCGGTCCGGTTGCTGACGAACAACCCTGCCAAGATTGCGATGATGGAGAAAACCGGCATCGCCGTGACCGAACGTGTACCGCTGAAGGTGGGCGAAACCGCGCATAACCGCGGATATCTGGCAACCAAGGCGGCCAAGTCCGGCCACTTGCTGTGACCCCGCAAGATCTGGTTCTGACCCCGCGCGGCGTTCGGTTTGCCGGGCGTATGTTTCCTTGCTCAATCGGTAAAGGCGGGCTGAGCAACGACAAACGCGAGGGCGATGGGGCGACCCCGACCGGCATTCATCACATCGTCGGGCTTCTGTACCGACCGGATCGTGTTGTGGCGCCGATCTCTTGGGCGATCCCGACTGGACCGCAGGATCTGTGGTCCGATGACGCAAGCGATTCTCGATATAATCAATTGGTACGTGCGCCCTACCCGTTCAGCCACGAGAGACTGCGCCGCGCTGATCCGCTCTACGATGTTGTGCTGCTGACGGATTGGAACTGGCCCAATGCAGTTCCGGGTCGTGGGTCGGCCATTTTTCTGCATCAATGGCGGCGACCCGGATTTCCGACCGAAGGTTGCATTGCCTTTCGGCGCGATCATCTGCACTGGATCGCGAAAAGGGTGCTGCCCGGGACGCGGGTAGTTATTCCTCGGGCCTGACGCGTTCGCCAAAGATCGCCGAGCCGACACGCACATGGGTTGCACCCAAGGCGATGGCCTTTTCGAAATCGTCGCTCATACCCATCGACAGCCCCTCAAGCCCATTGCGGGCGGCAATCTTCGCCAGCAATGCAAAATGCAGTGCGGCTTCTTCATCGACCGGAGGGATGCACATCAGCCCGACGACCGGCAGATCCAGCGCCCTGCATTCGGCAATAAACGTGTCAGCTTCGGATGGTATAATGCCAGCCTTTTGCGCCTCTTCCCCCGTGTTGACTTGAATGAACAGGTCAGGGCACGCGCCCACTTCTTGCGCCAATCGTGCGAGGGTCTTGGCCAGCTTGGGGCGATCAACCGAGTGTATTGTACTGAACAGCTCGATCGCCTGACGGGCTTTGTTGGTTTGCAACGGGCCGATCAGGTGCAAATCGACATCGGGATATGTTTCCATGAAACCGGGCCACTTTCCGGCCGCTTCCTGCACCCGGTTTTCCCCAAAGCACCTTTGGCCCTGCGCCAGAACGTCCAGTACGCGGTCGTTCGGCTGAACCTTGGACACCGCGATCAGCTTGACACTGCCAGCAACGCGTCCTGCGTCGGCCTCGGCCTTGGTGATACGGGTTGAGATATCGTGCAGCGGCATGGGTTACCTCGAATTGACCTGCGCGCAGGAAAACACCAAGTCGGCGCAAAAGAAAAGGGCAGGTCCGAAGACCTGCCCTTAAACCATGCGGTTCAGCTCAACTTAGAATGCAAAGAATGCACCGAAGTCTGCGCGCAGTTGCGAGTCTTCACATGCGTCGCAGTCGCTGTTGCCGATACCACCGCGCAGCGATGCACCGCCACCCAGGTCGTATACCGCGCCGATACCATACTGCTGAGTGTCGCCGTCTGCGTTACCGTCGCCGTAAGCGAAGCTCAGAGTTGTCGCGGCGCCCAGGTTGTAGGCTGCCGACACACCCCATGCAGTGCCGTCTGTTTCAACTTCACGAGTTCCGATGATGGTAGTCGGTGTGTCTTCGTCTGCAACAAACCCAGTCAAATTCCAGTCACCGAAATCTGCACCCAAGGTGAAGACCAGCAAGTCTGAATCTTCGCCGCTGTCACCGCCGTCGGTTTCACCATAGGCCAGCGCCGCAGTAACATTGTTGAAGGTGTAAGTTACGCTAACGTCCCAGCGGTCGCGATCTTCGGTACCGCCCAGGCCATCGTTCAAGAACAGAGTATTCTGGTCATAAGACGCGCCAAACGCGAAATCGCCAACTGCATACTGGAAGAACACAGCATTCGAACCCGAGCCGGTCGACGAGAAGGCTAGGAAGTTATAGTCAACACCCGAGTACTGACCGATGAAGCTTTCCAGACCGGGCTCGTTACCGTAGTAGTTGGCCAAGTTGTCGAAGGCACCCGAAACGTTACCCGCGTCAACACGCAGACCTTCGTACTGAACGGTGAAGCGTGCACCGCTCAGCTGAGCCGAGCCAGCTTCGCCTGTGCTGGCGTTTTCGTCAGCCTGCAGACGAACACGAGCCGAGAACTCAACGCCGCTATCGGTATCGACAACGCCGTCGATGTTCAGGCGGAAACGCGAGACCAGGATGGTTTCGTCAGCTTCTGCAGTCGTAGCAACGGTTGTTGTCGCCGTGCCGCCGTCGATTGTGGTGATGGTGATATTGGTAGTACCAGTCGCGTTTGCGCGATCTTCCAAGTACCCGATACCAAAGCGACCGTAGCCGCTGAATTTGATTTCGGCCGACGCCATGCTTGCGGTTGCCAGCAGAGCGGTCGATGCGAAGAGAACTTTTTTCATCTTGTTTCCCTCGGTTTCAAAGTTTTTCTACTCGACACATGTCTTTGCACGTGTCTCAGCACGGGAACCGTTTCGCTCTTTTTGCCCCCTTCACGCAAGCTTGGCATAAAGCCTCGCGCCCTATTGGCCGCGGATTGGTGCAAGGATGCCACAGTTGATTGCCTGGCCCGCCACACCAACAAACCCATCCTTAGAGTGACAAGAATAGGCTTGTTGCGGCACCTGACCTTGTCTAGGAGTATCTCTGAACGAGTGAGACCCAATGATACAGGACCCTTCGACGATGCGCCCGCAGACGATTTTCGGTATGATCCTTGTGACCGCCCTGGTGTCATCTTGCGGGCTGGGCAACTCTGAACCACCGAACCCAAACCTGCAACTTTCGTCAGACGGCACCAGCACTGCTGAGCGCGAGTTGAATGACCCGAATCGCTCGACGATCTGGGATGTGTTCGATACCGCCGATGCCGAGCAGGTCACCAATGTGAATCGCTATCTGTGGTCGGCGTCTCTGGACATTCTGAACTTCTTGCCTGTCGAAGAGGTGGACCCGTTTACCGGTGTAATCGTAACGGGTTATGGCACACCTCCGGGTGGTGGCCGTCAATATCGCGCCACAGTGCATATCAGTGATCCGGCCCTCGCGGCGCGTTCGCTTTCGGTATCGCTTCAAACCAGCGGAGGCGCTCCTGTCAGCGCTGCAACCACGCGCGCGGTTGAAGATGCAATCCTGTCTCGTGCCCGTCAGTTGCGGATTGCGGACAACAAGCTCTAGCCACCCGCTGCAAATCACAATATTACCACGCCGGGCTCTGTCCCGGCGTTTTCATTCACGAAGGACCGCACGATGTCGCGCTACTCGGCCAACGAAATCGAAGCAAAATGGCAAGAGGCCTGGGACAAGGCCGGAATCTTTGCCGCTAATCACAAGGCGGACAAGCCGAAATACTACGTGCTTGAGATGTTCCCCTACCCGTCTGGCCGAATCCATATGGGACACGTACGCAACTACACGATGGGCGACGTGATCGCGCGGCACAAACTGGCGACTGGGCACAACGTGCTGCATCCAATGGGCTGGGACGCATTCGGGATGCCTGCCGAGAACGCTGCGATGGCTATCGGCGGCCATCCCAAAGACTGGACCTACGGCAACATCGCCGACATGCGAGGGCAAATGAAACCGCTTGGCCTGTCGATCGACTGGTCGCGCGAATTCGCCACTTGTGACCCGGAATATTACGGCCAGCAACAGGCGTTGTTTCTGGATATGCTTGAGGCCGGGCTCGTCTACCGCAAGAACGCCGTGGTGAACTGGGACCCGGTGGACATGACTGTTCTGGCCAATGAACAGGTGGAAAACGGGCGCGGCTGGCGCTCGGGCGCTCTGGTCGAGCGGCGCGAACTGACGCAGTGGTTCTTTAAGATCAGCGACTATTCCGAAGAATTGCTCGGCGCGCTGGACACACTGGAAAACTGGCCCGCCAAGGTACGGTTGATGCAGGAAAACTGGATCGGCAAATCGCGCGGCCTGCAGTTCAGCTTTGAACGCACCGATGGTGCCGAGCCGATCACCGTCTACACGACTCGCCCCGATACGCTGATGGGCGCGTCTTTTGTGGGTATCTCCCCCGATCACCCGATTGCCAAGCAGTTGGAGGCTGAAAACGCCGAAGTCGCTGAATTCGTGGCCGAATGCCGCAAGGGCGGCACCACCGAAGAAGCGATCGAGACCGCCGAAAAGCTGGGCTATGACACCGGCATCACCGTCAAACACCCGCTGGACCCGAATTGGGAACTGCCAGTCTGGATCGCGAACTTCATCCTGATGGATTACGGCACCGGCGCAATCTTTGCCTGCCCAGCCCATGACCAGCGTGATTTGGACTTCTGCCGCAAATACGGTCTGCCGGTGGTCGATACATTCTTTGCACTGGACGATGACACCCCGGTGGACAAAATCGCTTTCGTTCCGCCGAAAACCGAGAAAGTCCGCTGGGTGAATCACTTCGCCGGCCTCACTGAGGCGACGGGTGATGAGGCCATCAACACCACCGTCGATTTCGCCGAAAAGGCGGGCTGGGGCGAAGGTGTCACCAAATATCGCCTGCGCGACTGGGGTCTGAGCCGCCAGCGCTACTGGGGCTGCCCGATTCCCGTGGTGCATTGTGATTCCTGTGGTGTGGTGCCCGAAAAGAAAGAGAACCTGCCAGTTCGCCTGCCCGACGATGTGACATTCGACAAACCCGGCAACCCGCTGGATCGTCACCCGACCTGGCGTGACTGCGAATGCCCGTCCTGCGGGGCCCCGGCCAAACGCGAGACCGACACGATGGACACGTTCGTCGATTCGTCGTGGTATTTCGCCCGTTTCACCGCGCCTCGTGCCGAAACCCCGACCGATCTGGCCGAGGCCGAATACTGGATGAACGTGGATCAGTATATCGGCGGCATCGAACATGCGATTCTGCACTTGCTATATTCGCGCTTCTTTGCGCGGGCCATGCAGATCACCGGCCACTTGCCCAAAAAGGCCATCGAGCCGTTCAACGCGCTGTTCACCCAAGGCATGGTCACGCATGAAATCTACCAGACCCGCGACACCAATGGCCGCCCGGTCTACCACCTGCCCGAGGACGTGACCGACGGCAAACTGGCCGACGGTACCGAGGTCGAGATCATCCCTTCGGCCAAAATGTCCAAATCTAAGAAAAATGTGGTGGATCCGGTCAGCATTATCTCAGCCTTTGGTGCAGATACCGCGCGCTGGTTTGTGCTGTCCGATTCGCCGCCCGAACGCGACGTGGAATGGACCGCATCCGGGGCCGAGGCCGCCTTTAAGCACCTCAGCCGCGTGCATCGCATCGCCACTGAGATCGCCGAATCCGATGCGCCCGCCAATGCCGAGGATGAAACCCTGCTGCGTGAAATGCACAAAGCCATTCATGATGTGTCAGGCGGGGTCGAATCCTTTGGTTTCAATGCCTCGATCGCCAAGCTTTACGCCTTTACCAATACACTGGCGAAATCCAAGGCGGGCGCAGCTGCCAAACGTCAGGCGGCCAAAACACTGGCGCAGCTGATGTCCCCGATGACCCCGCACCTGTCAGAAGAGCTGTGGCAATTGCTGGGCGGTGAGGGGCTGGTTGCCACCGCCGCGTGGCCCGTCGCAGATGAGGCGATGCTGGTCGACGATACCGTCACCCTGCCCATTCAGATCAATGGCAAGCGCCGCGCGGAAATCAGCGTTCCATTGGAAATGGACAAGGCCGAGGTTGAAAAAATCGCGCTCAGCACCGAAGCTGTGCAAAAGGCGCTGGATGGCAATGCGCCGAAAAAGGTGATCGTTGTACCGGGCCGGATCGTGAATGTCGTTGTTTGACCGCAGAACCCTGTTGATGCTGCCGCTGGCACTCGCTGCCTGCGGCTTTGAACCGGTCTATGCCCCCGGTGGCGCTGGCGCGGCTCTGGACGGGCGTGTCACAGTATCGGCGCCGAATTCAACCAACAGTTTTCTGCTGGTCCAGAATCTGGAACAACGGCTGGGCCGCAGTGCAAATTCGGGTAACGCCTATAATCTTGATGTCGATGTCTCGACTGTAGTTCGTTCTGCCGCGATCACCCAGACCAACGAGACCAACCGTCTGAATATCGAAGGCACCGCGACCTACGCGCTGCGGTCGAATGAGACCGGGCAGATTTTGGCCTCGGGCCGGGTAAACAATTTCGTCGGCTATTCCGCAGCCGGTTCAACCGTGTCGACTCTGGCGGACGAGCGGGATGCGATGCAGCGGCTGATGGTGATTCTGTCGGACCAGATCGTAACCGAGCTTTACACCGTCCCGGGACTTGGCACATGAAGCTCAGCCCACGCGAGGCTGAGGGGTATTTTGCGCGGCCTGACGCCGACAAGCTTGGGTTGCTGATATACGGCTCGGATGCGATGCGTGTGGCGTTGAAGCGCCAGCAGGTTCTGGCGGCCCTTCTGGGCGCAAATGCCGAAGAAGAGATACGCTTGACGCGGATGCCCGGCAGCGATCTGCGCGGCGACCCGGCCCTGTTGCTGGATGCGGTAAAAGCCGTCGGGTTCTTTCCCGGCCCACGCGCTGTGTTTGTCGAGGATACCACCGACGTGGCTGCCCCTGCGATCCTTGCAGCCTTCGAGGATTGGGCGCCCGGTGACGCTCAGATCATCGTCACCGCCGGGCTATTGAAACCCAGCTCGAAAATCCGCAAGGCCTTTGAAGCACACCCTTCTGCCTATGCGGTCGGCATCTACGACGATCCCCCATCGCGGGCCGAGGTCGAACGGGTTCTGTCCGAGGCCGGGTTGAAGAACATCCCGTCCGATTCCATGTCGGCGATAACCGAACTTGCAGCCGGAATCAGCCCCGGAGACTTTGCGCAAACCATTGAAAAGCTGTCCCTATACAAGCGCGGAGACAGCTCTGAGCTGACCATCGAGGATATCGAAGCCTGCGCCCCCCGCTCGACCGAGGCCGCGCTGGACGATGTTCTGAACGTGGTGGCCGAGGGCCGTGCGGGCGAAATCGGCCCGCTGATCCGCCGCTTGCAATCGCAGGGCACCAACGCGGTGACTTTGTGCATTGGGGCCACCCGGCATTTTCGCACGCTCTACGCCTGCGCATCGGACCCTGGTGGGGCGGCGCAGGGAATCGGCAAGCTGCGTCCGCCAGTCTATGGCAAACGGCGCGACCGGATCCTGCGGCAGGCGCAGGGCTGGGGTGCGCCAAAGCTGCAAACCGCGCTGACCGTTCTGACCGATACGGACCTGTCCTTGCGGTCCGCTGGTCAAACCGCACCCGCCATGGCATTGGTGGAACGCGCCATGATCCGTCTGGCAATGCTGGCCCGGTCGCGTTAGCGCGCCAGCCATTGCACAGCCCCACGCCCGGCCCAGCGCCCAGTGGCGAGGCACGCGGTCAGAAGATACCCCCCCGTCGGGGCCTCCCAATCCAGCATCTCACCCGCGCAGAACACGCCGGGTTTGGCCATTAGCATCAGGTGGTCATCCATAGCGTCTCGCCGGATCCCACCTGCGGTTGAGATCGCCTCATCCATCGGGCGCAGCTGCGCGCCAACGATGGGTAAGTGTTTGAGCGACGCCGCTTCGCGCCCTTGCGGCGCACCTGCGTGCTTGGACATCTCATGAAACAGAGCAATTTTCTGTGGCGGTAGTTTCAGAGCCTTTTTCAGCCATTGAGACAACGTTGTTTTCGCGCTTTTTGCCTCAAACCTCGCCTGCAAAGCTTTCGCACCCAGATCGGGCACCAGATCGACATTAAGATCCGCTCCCCGACGTAGCGCCGGTGTAAGCGAATACAGCCCGCCGCCTTCCAGCCCGGTGGCAGAGATCGTGGCCTCACCCCTGCTGTGCAACTCTCCGGCCATCCAGCGCACCGATTTCAGCGCCTTGCCGAAATGCGGCTGCATATGCGGGCTCCACGCCACCGACAGCGCCGAATTCGCCGGTTCGAACGAAGCCAGCGACACGCCTTTCTCTGCAAGCATCTGCGCCCATTGACCATCTGACCCTAGCCGCGCCCAACTGGCCCCGCCCAGCGCCAGCACGGTCGCGTCGGGTTTGATAACCTGCGGCACCTCAGACGTGTCAAAACGCAGCGCGTCGCCATCCCAACCCAGCCAGCGCCAGCGGGTTCGGATCTGCACACCCGCCTCGTCCAACCGCCGCAGCCAGGCCCGCAACAGCGGCGAGGCTTTCATCACAGTGGGAAACACCCGTCCTGTCGAGCCGGTGAACAGCTCTTGTCCCAGCCCACGCGCCCAATCCTGCACGGCGTCGGCATCAAATTCGGCCACCATCGGGCGCAGCCAATCCGCTGCGCCGCCATAGTTGGGCATCAGCGCTGCGAACGGTTCATCCTTGGTCAGATTCAAGCCGGATTTGCCTGCCATCAGAAACTTGCGCGCGACAGAAGGCTTGGCCTCGGCCACCAGCACGTCGTGACCCGCTGCGGCAAGCTGCTCTGCCGCCATCAGACCCGCAGGCCCGGCCCCGATTACAACTGCTTTTGCCATTGCTGTCCTCTTGCCTTTCACTCGCCCAGAGGCACAGTCTGCCCCATGTCCGACCGCGACCCCATCTGCCCACTATGTGACCGCCCCATTCCTAACGGGGGCGGAAGCCTGCACCATCTGATCCCAAAACTCAAAGGGGGCAAGGGCGGGCCCACGGTTTTACTGCACGTGATCTGCCACAAAGAGGTCCACGCCACATTGTCCGAAGCCGAACTGGCCCGCAATTTCAACACGGTCGAGGCCCTGCGTACACACCCTCGAATTGAGAAATTCCTGAACTGGGTGCGCAAACGCCCGCCCGGCTTTCGCTCAAAAGTTCCGGGCAAGCGGCGCGGACGCTGATCAGCCCGGCCAGACCCGATCCCCGAACGCATCGTGGATAGGCGCGGGTAGCCCTTCGATCTCAATCCCGCGATAATCCGGCGAGGGTGCGAATTGCGCACCTGCCACGTTCTGAAATTCCAAGGTCGTGTAGGGACGTTTCCACAGCCATTCCCGGTTCGCCACGGCCCACGGATCGGCATCCGGGGGCGTATCGTCGGTGAAGGCATAGAAATGCAGATCGAACCCATACTGGGCAACATCCTGCATCGACAAAAGGCGCATGCCCTGCGCGCGGCAGAACCTGTCCTCGGCCCCGATATCGCCTGTGCGCAGGGTGATCTGACCGATCCGAGCCTGCGCAAACGGATCACTGGGGTCCGCCGCGTTTTCCGGGCGGTTGCCCTCAAAATCATGTTGCAGCAGTTCGATGACAAACCCCTCAGGGTCGGTCAGGTGGCACATATAGCCGATGTCCAGAAACTGCCGAGGGGCCGAGACCTCAACCCCCTTTCGCCGCAGATAGGCCGCTGCCAGATCGACGTTGGGAAGGGTAATGCCAATCTTCCAATAGCGCTGGCCTTGGTCGTTGCTATAGCCCCCACCCCCTGGCATCAGCAGCAGATCGGCATCTTCGCCCGCATATCCCAGACGCAGGCTCGCCCCCTGTTCTTGCGCGCGCATGCCCAGAAGCCCAGTGTAGAACGCGGACAGGCGTTCAGGGTCCGCGACCCGAAGACGGATAGCAGATAATCTCATGGGCAAAGCTCGGCAATTCCAGCCGCGATTTTCGGATCGGCGCTCAGGCTGTCTAACACCAGATCCTGTGCCGTCTGCATCAACGCGTCAGGTTCAACCACACGATCGACCAGACCGAAGGCAAAGGCTTCATCCGCAGCGATCTTTTGCCCGGCCATCAGGATCATCTTGGTCCGGGATGGCCCGATCAGCGCTGCCATACGACCCGGATCAGACGGTTGAGGCAAAAACCCCAGCTTCATGACCGGGTAGAAAAACTTGGCCGTGGGCACGGCAATGCGGATGTCACAGGCCAGAACCATCCCGTTGGCCCCGCCCGCCAGCGTCCCGTTCAGGGCCGCCACGGTCAGGCATGGCAGCGCTGCAATGGCTCCGGACAGACGTTCCCACAAATCCGAGGTTGCCAGCCCTGCCCGCGCCTCATCCAGATCGGCACCAGCGCTGAACACCTTGCCCGCGCCGGTCAGGATCAAGGCGCGTGCCTCTGTCGCGGCTTCGGCTATTTCGCATAGTTCGGTCAGCATTGCCCCGGTCAGCGCATTGGCCTTTCCGGGGTTGTTCAGCGTAACGGTCCAAAGCCCGTCCGCCTTACTTAACTCAATCACGTCAGACCTACCCGTTGTCGAATGTCCTCGCGGCGTAGCGATATCTCATCACCCAGAAACTCATCGGCGTCCTTGGTGCACATCCATAGCAACGCGCGCGCGGGCCAATCGGCGGGGATGTGATCGCTCCACTCCAACTGGCTGACAGCGTTGATGCCGCTGGCTTTGATCACGCGCTGCATATCCGTGGCCACAGTACCCGGAGATAGCCCCATCGCGCGGATGCCGTGAATGGATTCCTCAAGATGCAAACACTCGGTCAGCATCTTCGCCCCGGCCTTGGAGGCGCAATAGTGGCTCCACGCCTCAATCGCGTTCGAGGCCGCGCCGGACGAGATGGTGATCACCGTCCCTCCACCGGCTGCCCGCATAATCGGCAACGCGGCGCGCATCCCGTAGAAAACGCCCTTGAGGTTAATATCGATCGCCTTACACCAAGCCTCGACATCGGCATTCGACAGATGAAAGATCGGATCAATCACACCCGCATTGCCGATCAGCACGTCCAGCCCGCCAAAGCGGTCCACGCAATCGGCCACGGCCTGTTCGACCTGCGCAAAATCGCTGACGTCACATTGCAACGCAATCGCATTCTCCCCCAGCGAAGCCGCCAGAGCATCGATCTGGTCCCTGTTGCGCGCAACAAGGGCGACATTCGCCCCGGCCGCGGCAAAAACGCGCCCTGCTTCGGCCCCGATGCCGCGACTGGCCCCAGTTATCAGTACGGTTTTTCCTTGCATGTGGACCCTGTACCTCCGTTGTTTTGAGATTGTGTAAACCTCTACCTCGCTAACGGGGAAAGGGTCCAGCCCTTGCCCCTTGACGCCCGACGCCACAGGCACGACGATGCCCGCAAAATTGATCAAGAAGGGTTCTTGTAATGTCCGTTTTCCTTCGCCGCAGCAGCGGCGCTGTTTTGGCCTATGCCGTCATTTCCCAAGGCGCGTTTGCCGATGTTACTGCACAGGATGTGTGGAACGACTGGCAAAGCTATCTGTCCCAGATGGGCTACACGGTCGAGGCGCAGCAATCAGCCAATGGCAATGTACTTAGCATCACGGACATGAACCTGAACATGGTTCTGCCCGAAGAGGACAGCAGCTTTAAAATGCAGGTCCGGCAGATGACGCTGACCGAAAACGGCGATGGAACCGTCAGCATTTCCCTGCCCGAAACTCTGCCGATGACTGTCTCGGGTGAGGGTGAGGGCGAGGCGTTCTCGGCCAAGATCCTATACACCCACAAAGGTCTGAACATGGTCGTGTCGGGCAGCCCGGATGAGATGACCTATGACTACACCGCCGACACGTTGGGGATCACGCTGGACGAGATAACGGCCAATGGTGAAACTCTGCCCAGCGACGTTTTGGGTGTGGCCGTGCAGCTTGCCGATCTGGCAGGCAGTTCACGCATGAAGATCGGTGAAAACCGCGATATAGACCAGACCTTCACCGCCAGCGCACTCAGCTATGATCTGGCCTTCGACGACCCTGAAAACGACGATACCGGCAAGATCGACGGCAATTTGGAACAGCTTGCATTTGAAGGCACCAACGTCATCCCGTCGAATTTCGATGTCTCGGACCCTCTGGCCTTTTATCAAAACGGTTTCGAATTCTCGGGGCTGTTTACCTATGCCTCGGGCAAGACGGCCATCGCGGGAACCTCGGACGGAGAAGCATTTGACATGAGCAGTTCCTCTGAAGGGGGGCGGTTCGGTGCCAGTTTTGACGCGCAGCGTCTGGCCTATGATCTGGAGCAGAACAGCACCAAGCTGGCTGTGACCACGGCAGACCTGCCTTTCCCAATCGAGATTGCGATGGCCAATGCCGGGCTGAAATTCGAATTCCCGGTGCAGAAATCCGAAGAAATCCAACCGTTCGGCTTTGCCTTCAACCTGACCGATTTCACCATGTCGGACGTATTGTGGAGCATCTTTGACCCCGCAGGTGCGCTGCCGCGTGATCCGGCCACCATTGCTTTGGATATGGCGGGCACTGCAAAAATCCTGACCGATTTCTTCGACCCCGAAGCAGTCGAGTCGCTGGCCTTGTCCGAAGACGCGCCGGGTGAGTTGCATTCGCTGAAGATCAACGAGCTGCTGGTGTCTCTGGTCGGTGCAAAACTGACCGGTGAGGGCGACTTCACCTTCGACAACACCAATACGCAAGAACTGGGCGGCCTGCCCACACCTGTCGGCAGCACCACATTGCAACTGGTCGGGGCCAATAAGTTGATCGACACGCTGATCAGCATGGGATTGGTTGCGGAAAGCGATGCCCTGGGCGCGCGGATGATGATGGGTCTGATGGCCGTTCCTGGCGAAGAACCCGATACGCTGAATTCCAAGATCGAATTCACCGAGGATGGCCAAATTCTGGCCAATGGTCAGCGCATCAAGTGACCTGCACTGTCAGAGGGTGGTCATCACCTGCCCTCTGACGTCCTTTCCGGTTCGAACCCGGTGACGATTTTCCATTGCCCTGAAATGCGCCCTGCGTTCACGCAACTTCGTTGTGCCCAATGGCATTGGGGGCCTTGCGGGACGCCCGGTCCGGGGCTAGGTCCAATACAACCACACCCGGAGGCCTTATGACCCGCGCACTCGAAGAAATCAGCCAGAACCTGCTGGATGCGGCTCGCAAAGCGGGGGCCGAGGCTGCCGATGCCATTGTATTGGACGGCTCCTCCGTGTCGGTCGAGGTGCGCGCCGGGGCGTTGGAACACGCCGAACGGTCGGAAGGTACCGATCTTGGGTTACGTGTGTTTCTGGGCAAGCGGCAGGCGATCGTATCCAGCTCGGACAGCCGCCCCGAGACCCTGACGGCAATGGCAGAACGTGCCGTCGCCATGGCAGGCGAAGCCCCCGAAGACCCATTTACCGGCCTTGCTGAACCCGACCAGCTTGCCAAAACTTGGGACATGCAGGCGCTGGAGCTGTTCGACCCATCCCCCGAACCCACGGCCGAAGCCCTGTTACAGGACGCATTGGCCGCCGAGGCCTCGGCGCTGGCTGTTGATGGGGTGTCTCAGGTCTCGGATGCGGCGGCGGCCTATGGGACGCACCGGGTGCATTTGGCAGCCAGCAATGGATTTTCCGGCGGTTATACTCGGTCCAGCCGGTCAACATCCTGCGTGGCGATCTCGGGCGAAGGCACCGGGATGGAGCGGGACTATGATGGTGACAGCCGCACCTTTCAGACCGATCTGCGCGCACCCGACGAGATCGGCCGCACCGCCGGGGAGCGTGCGGTTCAGCAAGTGGGCGCACGGAAACCAACCACCGGCACCTTTCCGGTTCTGTTTGACGAGCGCATCTCGTCCTCGCTGATCGGGCATTTGCTAGGGGCCAGCAACGGCGCAGCCATTGCGCGCGGCGCATCCTGGCTGTCGGATTGTCTCGGCAAACAGGTTCTGCCCAAGCATATATCCCTGATCGAAGACCCGCATCGCCCGCGCATTGCCGGATCCCGCCCGTTTGACGCCGAAGGCCTGCCAACCCGACGTCGGGCGATTGTCGAAAACGGCGTTCTGACCGGGTGGACCTTGGATCTGGCCAGTGCGCGCAAGTTGGACATGACCTCGACGGGTAACGCTGCACGTGGCGTCTCGGGCCCCCCGTCACCCAGCAACTGGAACCTAGGCCTGACGCAAGGCGATCAAAGCCGGGCGGACCTGCTGCGCGACATGGGAACCGGGCTGTTGGTGACGTCGATGATCGGGTCAACCATCAACCCCAATACAGGCGACTATTCCCGTGGCGCATCGGGCTTTTGGGTCGAAAATGGCGAGATCACCTATCCGGTCAATGAATGCACCATTGCGGGTAATCTGCGCGACATGTTGAAACGGATCGTTCCGGCCAATGATGCGCGCCCCTATATGTCTCGCGTGGTGCCGTCGTTGCTGATCGAAGGGATGACACTTGCCGGCAACTGACCTGCCTCTGCTGATCGACGCCGCATTGGAGGCCGGAAAGATCGCTACCCGCTATTCGGGCACCACGGCCCAGCGCTGGGACAAACCCGGCGGCGCGGGCCCGGTGACCGAAGCCGATCTGGCGGTGAACGCGATGCTGGAGCAGAAGCTGCCTGCTGCCCGGCCCGGCTATGGCTGGCTCAGCGAAGAGACCGAGGATTCCCAAGCGCGGCTTACAAAAGACCGGGTGTTCATCATCGACCCGATCGACGGCACGCGCAGCTTTGCCGAAGGCTCGCGGACCTGGGCGCATTCGCTAGCCGTTACAGAAGGCCAAGAAGTTACGGCAGCTGTTATATACTTACCCCGCCGCGACCTGCTTTTTGCGGCAGCCAAAGGGCAGGGAGCAACGCTAAACGGCACCGCAATACGCGTGTCTGGCATCGACGATCTGAACAGCGCTGAAGTTCTGGCAGCCAGACCAAATATGGACGCCAGCCATTGGCGCAATGGCACAATTCCCGGCTTTCAGCGCAACTACCGCCCGTCGCTGGCTTATCGCATGGCTACGGTTGCGCAAGGGCGGTTCGACGGGATGCTGACGCTGCGCCCAAGCTGGGAATGGGATATCGCCGCCGGTGATCTGATCATCCGCGAAGCGGGCGGAGTGTGTTCCGACCGAATGGGCGGGCCGCTGCGCTTCAACAACCCGCATCCCCGCCTAAATGGGGTCGTCGCTGCAGGGGCCGCCTTGCACAGCCGTATAACCAAAATGCTGGAGCCGGAAAGCACCGGACCCTGGTCATGACCAAGACGCGCTCGATGAGCTTGACGGCCTATCGCGTCCTGTCTTGGGGGGTGTCCAGCGCAGGAGACACCGCCTACGCCCCACGCCCCGGGGGTGAATTGATCTGGATACATATCGGCGCGCGGGACCGGCAGCGGGCAGTGGTCGATTTTTGCCAGCGCCTGCAACAGGTCCGACCCGATCTGTCGATCCTGTTGACAGCCCCGCCGGATGCAGACCTGTCTCGCTGGCCGTCGGGCGACTATCCCCTGATCAACCTGCCATCCGAACAGACCGGCGCCGCGCGCGCTTTTCTAGAGCATTGGCGCCCAGATATCGGCCTTTGGATTGGCGGCGGGCTGATGCCCAACCTGATCACGCGGGCGCAGGAAAGGGGCATCCCTCTGATCCTTGCCGAAGCCGCCTATCACTTCAACATCGCACCGGGTGGACGCTGGCTGCCAGACCTGACCCGACTGACCTTCGACAGTTTCACCTCCATCCTAACCACGAATAACGAAGCCGCCCGGCAAATCCGCCGGCTGGGTATCTCGTCCTCGAAAGTGGGCACAGCTCCGCCCCTTCTGGTCAGCCCCAACCCCCGCCCCTGGCCTGAGGATGAGTTGATCGAGATGACGCATGCCCTGTCTGGTCGCCCCGTGTGGCTGGCTTCCTGGGTGCAGGACAAGGAATTCATCTCGGTTCTCAGCGCCCATAGGCAAGCGACCCGAATGCTGCCCAGGCTGGCCCTTGTGCTGCATGTCGCGGATATCTACGAGGCAGCCCCGCTGCACCGACGGCTCGAGGCGATGGACCTGCGCTGCGTCAACTGGGATGAAGGCGGAACAATCGAGGACAACACGCAGGTGATCCTGTCCTCGGATGCCGAAGCTTTGGGTCTCTGGCAGCGCGTTTCGGCCGTGACCTTCATCGGCAGCACGCTGGAGCGGGGGTCAGGCGGGCGGGATCCGTTGATTGCGACTGCCCTGGGCTCGGCGGTTATTCACGGCCCGTTTGTACATCAACACCAACAGATATACGATCAACTTGACTGGGTGGGTGCCGCAAGAGTGGTCAGAAGTGCAACCGAACTGGGCGACGCTGTTGTGGAAAGCCTGGCCCCGGACCGCGCCGCCGATATGGCGCTGGCCGGATGGCAGGTCGTGACCGAGGGCGCACCGCAGGCGGACCGCCTGATCGAATTGGTGCAGGACACATTGGATCAGCGGGGATCAGATCATGCGGGCACCTGATTTCTGGCATACCGCACCTGACCGATTGGCAATCCGGGCACGACTGCTATCTCCGCTTGGGCGACTATACGCGGCCGCAACCGCCCGGCGCGTTGCGGCCCAGCCGGGTCTAACACCCGGCGCACCAGTGATCTGCGTTGGCAACCTGAATGCGGGCGGCACCGGGAAGACCCCCACCGTGATCTGGATGATCGAACAGTTGCGCGATGCGTGGCATCAGACCCATGTGGTGACACGCGGCCATGGCGGATCGCTGGACGGGCCGGTGCGTGTTGATCCGGCCAAGCATTCCGCAGCCGAGGTCGGGGACGAGCCGCTGTTGCTGGCCGCCTTTGCCGATGTCTGGGTGGCAAAGGACCGCGCCGCCGGGGCCAAAGCCGCCGCCGAGGCCGGAGCGACGGTGATCGTGCTGGATGACGGGTTTCAGAACCCCTCGGTCGCCAAGGATTTCTCGGTCATCGTGGTGGATGCCCAGCGCGGGTTCGGCAACGGGTTGTGCCTGCCTGCCGGACCGTTGCGCGAACCGGTCGATGTGGGCCTGAAACGTGCCGATCTCGTCCTGTCACTAGGGGATGCCGCCGCGCAGACCGAATTTACCAACAGATGGGGGCTGAAGCTGACCGTTCCCCACGCCACGGGTGTGGTCGAGGCGCTGCAAACCGGGATGGACTGGGCCGACACGCCGGTTCTGGCCTTTGCCGGGATCGGCCACCCGGAGAAGTTCTTTGCAACCCTGCGCCAGCAAGGCGCAACCCTGTTGAGAGCCGAAGCACTAGACGATCACCAGCCACTGACCCCAGCCTTGATGACCCGGTTGGAAAATGAGGCGCGCCTGCTCGGTGCACAGATGGTCACGACCGAGAAAGACGCCGTTCGCCTGCCCGCAGCGTTCCGCAGCAAGGTCATCACCCTGCCCGTTCGCCTAAATGTCGCGGACGGCGACAGGGTCAAACAAATGCTGTTGCAAGTTGCCCCATCGCCCTAAAAAGCGACCAGCCGAAAAGGGCCGGTCGCCATATAGGCTTAGCTGCCCAGTTCGTCTTCGATCAGCTTCTTGAACGCGTCATAGGACTGGTTCTCGACCGCTTTGCCGTTCACGATGAAGGACGGAGTGGCCTGAACGCCGTCACGCTCGGCGTTTTCCTGATACCAGGCCACCAGAGTGCGGGCACGGTCGCCATCCTGCAAGCACGCCTCAAGCTGGTCATTGTCGATCCCGGCCAGACGCCCGATCTTGCGCAGCTCATCCACGATCTCAGCCGGGCCACCCGCGCGGGTCCATTCGGACTGGCCTTCATAGATCAGATCCGAGATGCCAAAGAACTTGTCAGGACCGGCGCAACGCGCCACCATCGACGCCCACAGGCCGTAGCGGTCGAAATACACCTCGCGGTAGATGAACTTGACCTTGCCAGTGTCGATGAAATCCTTCTTGAGCTGCTTATACGGCCCTTTGTGGAAATTCGCGCAATGCGGGCAGGTGTAGGATGCATATTCGATGATCTCGACCGGTGCGTCCTCGGCCCCCAGCGTCATCTCGACGATGGTCGAGGTGTCCAGCTCGGCCTCTTGCGCCTCGGCGCTGCCGATCAGCGAAAACGACGCGTTCGGTGACGACAGCAAAAAACTGCCTGCGGCAATGGCGACGGCCGCGCAGATTCCGGTTGCAATACGGCTCATGTATCAGCCCTTTCTCAGCGTTTTTGTTTGGATAGAACGTTACGGCCCAGACGTTCAAGGGCTGCACGCAGATCGCCATCATGGACGCCTTGCGCTGCCCGGTCCGCCTCGGCCGCGATTTCCGGTTTCAGTATGGGTTTCGCCGGCTTCGCTTTGTGATCGAAACTGGCCTGCCCCTCGGCAAATCCTGTCGGAGCGGTTTGGGTAATGCGCACCCGGCTGATGGCGTTATAGCCGTAGACCGCATTCACCTTGCCGCGCAGCTGTTCCTTTTGCATTTCCAGCATCGGGGCTTGCGGGCCAGTGGTCAGCACGGTCAGCGTTGCCCCCATGCCGCCCTTGCCATAGCCCACATTCACAGGGCGCGCGATGGCAGCCATATCCTGCCCTACAATCTCGGCCCAGTGGGTCAACAGGCGCGACACAGCAAAGCCCCGGCTTTCACCGGCGCGTCTGATCTGGTCGTTCAGCAATGTCGCGGTGCGTTTGAACCCGCGGGTCGAAGAACGTCTGCGCTGCATCTGGTTTCCAACTCCTGCACTACTATTGTAGAGGGCAGGACACCGGGCGCCAGCGAAACCCGACAGGGAGATGATTAAAAATTGCGTGACACAGGCGAATTTGACGTCAGCAGCGAATTGCTGGACTGGTACGACCGCCACGCCCGCAAGATGCCGTGGCGCGTCAGCCCCGTTGACCACGCCGCCGGAGTGCGGCCTGACCCCTATCGCGTCTGGCTATCCGAGGTAATGCTGCAACAGACCACCGTGGCCGCCGTGCGAGACTATTTCATGCGGTTCACAACGCGCTGGCCCACGGTGCAGGCGCTCGCCGCCGCCCCAGATGATCAGGTCATGGGCGAATGGGCCGGGCTGGGCTACTACGCCCGCGCTCGCAACCTGCTGAAATGCGCGCGAGCGGTGGCTGAAGATCACGACGGCATCTTCCCAGACACCTATGACACGTTGCTGGACTTGCCCGGCATCGGCCCTTATACCGCCGCCGCAATCTCGGCCATCGCCTTTGACCGCCCCGAAACCGTGCTGGATGGGAATGTCGAACGCGTCATGGCCCGGCTCTACAACATTCACGACCCGCTGCCCGGCTCGAAACCTGCGCTAAAGAACAAAGCCGCAACGCTGACACCTGACGTACGACCCGGAGACTACGCGCAGGCTGTCATGGATCTGGGGGCCACGATCTGCACGCCCAAATCACCTACCTGCGGGATTTGCCCGCTGCGCGATCCCTGCCTGTCGCGCAAGGCCGGAACGCAGGCTGACCTGCCGCGCAAAACGCCCAAAAAACCAAAGCCCACGCGCTATGGCCATGTCTATATCGCCCAGCGTAACGATGGCGCGCTGCTGCTTGAGCGTCGCCCGGACAAAGGCCTGCTGGGTGGGATGTTGGGCTGGCCCGGATCAGATTGGTCGGATGCGCCAGCCGAGACACCGCCCTTCCCGGCGGATTGGCAGGCACTGCCCGGCGAGGTGCGCCACACCTTCACCCATTTCCACCTGATTCTGCGCATCTGGACCGCCCCCCTGCCGGGAGATCTAGCCCCGAATGACCTGATCATCATGGACAAACACACGTTCCGACCCAAAGTTCTTCCAACTGTGATGCGCAAGGCGCTTGACCTCTGGCTCGGGCAGTAACAGGTTTTTCAAAAAGGCCTCTGGAGCATCCCAGAAGCGGTCATTCGGAGTTGGCGCATGATTTCATCCGACACCCTGTCCCGCTGGCAATCAGCGCTGCCCTTCTGGGTATCCTTCATGCTGATTCCCATAATCTGGATATCGGCCACCCTTGGTGGCTGGTGGGTTCTTCTTGTGCCGATTTTCACCTGGTGGGCCTTTGCGATACTGGACCTGCTGACCGGGCTGGAGCTGAACAACGCGGACCCCGACACCCCCGACAAAGGCCTGCGCTGGTACATCCTGCTGACCAATATCTGGGTCCCGGTGCAGTTCATCTCGCTGTTCGGTCTGATCTGGTTTGCCACCCACACTGATCACCTGTCCTTGGCGTCCAAGATCGGGTTGTTCTTCGGCATGGGTGTCATCTCTGGCACAATCGGGATCAACTACAGCCACGAACTGATGCATCAAAAAGGCCGGTTCGAGCGTTGGCTGGGCGATATTCTTCTGGCCATGGTCCTCTATTCGCATTTCCGGTCCGAGCATCTGCTGGTGCATCACCGCTATGTCGGCACCCCTCGAGACCCAGTGACCGCCCGCTATAATGAAGGGTTTCACCGCTTTTATCCCCGCGTCCTGCAGCAGTGCCTGACCTCGGCCTTCAAGGCCGAGCGCGACAAGCTGGCGCGGAAAGACCGCCCATGGACGGACGCTTCGAACCCCTTCTGGCGCTATTGGGTGTTGCAAGGCGGTATGGTGCTGCTGGCCCTTGGGGTCGGAGGGTGGTCCGGCGTCGCCCTGTTCCTGCTTCAGGCCGGTGTCGCGATCTGGCAGCTGGAGTTGGTCAACTATGTCGAACATTACGGCCTGACCCGCAAGCATCTGGGCGATGGGAAATACGAACACGTCAAGCCGCATCATTCCTGGAATGCATCACAAAAAGCGTCAAACTGGCTGCTGATCAATCTGCAACGGCATTCGGACCACCACTATAAACCCAATCGCCGTTTTCCCCTTTTACAACACCATTCCGAAGACGCCGCTCCGCAACTGCCCTACGGTTACCCTGTGATGACCGTCGCCGCCATGATCCCACCCGTTTGGCGGCGCGTCATGAATCCGCGCGTTCGCGCCTGGAGACGCCACTACTACCCCGAGGTCAGCAACTGGAAGCCCTACAACAAGTCGCAAAACCCGCTGCCTCGAGCGTGACCGCAGCGCGCGCCCGCGCGCTGCCCGGCCCAACGATCTGCCTTGCATCTATGATGCAATTTAGATCGGCGGGAGCGCCCGCATCACCCAGATATCCATGGGGTGCGCAACCCCGCGCACGGACTGGCCCGGCAGCTTTTCAAACCCCTCTATCAGGGTCGCGGCATTGAGTCCTTCCATTGTAAGCTGGCTGCAAACCTCGTCGCTCAATATCACCTGAGCCATTTTGACTCGGGTCAAAGCCTCGAGCTTGGCCGCCACATTGACCGCGTCTCCGATCACTGCAAATTCCAACCGGTTCGCGCCGATATCGCCCAAAACCACCGGCCCATAGTGCACTCCGATACCCACGTGGATTTCCGGCTCACCCGCGCGGCGCCTGTCAGTATTCCATTGATTGATCACACGGGTCATGTCGCGCGCGCAGGCCACCGCATTGCTGGCATCCAAAGGCGTCGGCACCGGCGTGCCAAAGGTCGCCATCAACCCGTCGCCCAGATATTTGTCCAACGTGCCATGATGGCGAAACACTTCAGTTTCCATACGCGCATGAAACCCGCGCAGCACCTCGATCACTTCATAAGGATCACGACCCGCCGCGTATTTTGTAAAGCCCACGATATCAATAAACAGAACCGCAATACTCTCTTTTCGCACCTGCTTCAGCGGTTCGTCATTCTGGCTCAGCTCATCCACCACATTGGGCGAGAAATAGCGCGACAGGTTTGCCCGTTCCCGCTCAAGCCCGGCGTTTGTCATCAGCAAGCGATTCAGCCGCCTCATCGAAATGCCCAGCGTGACCGCGACCATGATAAAAACAACCACCTGCTGAATGCGTTGCGAGGGCATAAAACTGTTTGGGTCCATCAACTCAGCCACATCCGGGTACTCTGCTAATGCTTCGGCAACGCGCTCGCTGATACCGGGGATCGGCGTGGCGACCCACCATGCAATGATCCAGCCAACGGTCCACATCATCGCGGTCCAGGACCCGATCGCCACAACCGTCCGCCAAGAATAAGCCAATGTCCCGGCGGCCAGAATGATGAAGAAATACTGGAAGTTGTCGAACCGGTACTGCATCGCCAACGGGCGCACATCGTCACTGAACGGGTTCGGGACGATCATCCCCAGCGTCATGATTAGAAGGTCCACAAAGATCAGCAGCAACTCGGTCCGCGACTGCCCGACCTGCCCCGCCCGTCGGATCAACCAGCCATTGGCGCAGATCAGCAACAGGATGAAATGGTACCACAACACCTCCCAATGAGGGTTCAGGAATACCAGCAGAATGCCGGTCAACCCCATGGCGATCCAACGTGCGCGTACCGCCAGCTCCAGTCCTTCTCGCTTGTGTCTCTCTAGCGCGGCCTCGGTGTATTTGTTGTCCAAGTCGACCGGATCCGGGCGAGTGACGAAAAACCGGCTGAAGCGGGATTGACTGGCTGTGGTGTCCGACATGGCTGAGGCTCCCTCGATGCGCGGCGGGCTTTGCAGAAGTCATATAGAAGTGAGAATGTGTTGAAAACAAAAGACCCCGCCGAAGACCGGCGGGGCAAGGCTTAGTGCCTTGTGTCAGGCCACAGGCACCGGCGGTATTCAGTTGTGCATTTCAGCCCGGATTTGCTGACGCAGCACGTCGATCGGCACGGTCTTGCCGTCGCGTTTGAAGCACCAATAGGTCCAGCCGTTACAGGAAGGCGCGTTTTCCAAATGCGCCCCCACCTGATGGATCGAGCCTTTGACATTTTGCCCGACCAGCGTGCCATCGGCGCGCACCTTGGCCTTGTGACGCTGGTTCATGGAATAGAGCTCTTCCCCTGGACGCAGCATGCCGCGTTCGACCAACTGGCCAAAGGGCACGCGCGGCTCGGCGCGTTTGCTGGCGCTGACTTCCAGCGCCTCGCGGTCGAATTTGCGAACCTTGGCGATGCGTTTTTCGGCCACTTTGCGATAACTTTCCTCGCGTTCGATCCCGATGAACTCGCGGCCCAGCATCTTGGCGACAGCGCCGGTCGTGCCCGTACCAAAAAACGGGTCCAGCACCACATCGCCCGGATTGGTCGAACCGACCAGCACCCGATGCAGCAGCGATTCAGGCTTTTGCGTTGGATGCGCCTTATCGCCGTTTTCATCTTTCAGACGTTCATGCCCTGTGCAAATCGGCAGCACCCAGTCGCTGCGCATCTGTACGCCCTCATTCAGCGCCTTCAGCGCCTCGTAATTGAACGTGTATTTTGCACCTTCACGTTTGGACGCCCAAATCATCGTTTCATGCGCATTGGTGAACCGCTTGCCACGGAAGTTAGGCATCGGGTTCGATTTGCGCCAAACCACGTCGTTCAGAATCCAGTATCCCGCATCCTGAAGGGCCGAGCCAACCCGGAAGATGTTGTGATAAGAGCCAATAACCCAGATCGCCCCATTGGGCTTCAACAGACGATGCGCTGCTTTCAGCCATTCGCGAGTGAACTGGTCATAGGCCCCGAAGCTGGAAAACTGATCCCAGTGATCATCAACCGCATCCACCTGAGAGTTATCCGGGCGGTGCAACTGGCCTTTCAGCTGCAAATTATACGGCGGGTCCGCAAAGATCAGGTCAACCGACGCCTCGGGCAGACTGTTCATCACATCGATGCAGTCCCCGGATAGAATCGTGTTTAAAGGGAGCGCTTTTGCGCCCTTTTTGGTGGTCGTAGTCATATCACTGCCTCAAGTGTCCACGGCGCTTTTGCGCTCATTTGGTTGAGACAAGGATGAGTCAAAGACGAATCGCCGTCAATTTCTTTTTTGAATCAGCGACTTACGATTTACTCTTGATACAAGATATTGTGGACCGGTTTAAACGAACGTCTATGGTGTGGGGTCACACCAAGATTTCGCAGCGCTTCGCGATGCATTTTTGTCGGATAACCTGCATTCGACTCCCACCCATAGCCGGGATGCTGTTGCGCCAAATCCACCATCAACTGATCGCGCCAGTTTTTCGCAAGGATCGAGGCCGCCGCAATCGACACCGACCGCGCATCTCCTTTGACAACCGCTTGCGCAGGGATGGTCAGCCCGCGCGGAACCATGTTCCCGTCGATCAGCAGATAATCCGGCGGAGGGTTCAAAGCAGCCACCGCGCGCTCCATTGCCAGATGCGAAGCGCGCAAGATGTTGTGCTCGTCTATCTCGGCCACTGTCGCCTCGGCCACTGCGAAATCAGCCTGTTCGCGAATGGCCGCATCCAAAGCCGCGCGACGTTTGGCTGTCAGCTTCTTGGAATCATTCAGTCCCTGAGGTATGTCGACCGGGTTCAGAATCACGGCTGCGGCAACAACAGGCCCGGCCAAGGGGCCCCGGCCCACCTCATCCACCCCGGCGATCCGAAGAAACCCGTCAGCCATGGCGGTCTGTTCAATATCGTAGGTTGGTGTCGTCATCCTTTTGGAAAATCCTGTTTCGGACCTTATCGCAACAAAAAAGAGAGGGCGGCTTGCGCCACCCTCTCCTGCGCGGCGCTTCTGCGACGCCGCTCCTGCTCGAAAACGGTTACTTGTAAACGACACGATAACCTTGCTGGCGCAGGCAGGCGGGTTCATAGGCCCGCTTGACCTTTTTGCCATTCCAGAAACCGACTTTGCACTCTCGCGGCAGGTTATTGGCATATTTGTAGTGTTTCTTGAGGCACCCGGTTCCAAGCAATTGATGACGGGGTGAATAGTGATCAAAGGTGCGCAGACATTTCTGCGGCAGATCGTATTTCGCCAGATGGTGCGGGCGGGGCCGCACGGGGTGATGGGGCTGGATATGTGTCTGGTGACGGCTGGCGCGTTTCTTGTCCTTTTCCTTGTTATAGTAGTGAACGCCCGCGCCGATGATGGCGATGGCGGCCAGACCGCCCAGAATATCCTTGGCATCCGCAGCCCGCGCCTGCGAGGCTGAAACACCCGTAACAGCGACGGCAGTTGCGATGATCAGGGCGATAAATTTCCGGTGCATGATGCGTGTCCTTTTGACCGTGTTGCGACGAACCCGGCTGGGCTCGTGAATTCGTTGGGTCAACACTGGGTTCACCGCCCTCCGACAAGCAATATCGGGACATTGTTATCGAATATCAGGGCCCGCAAACCCCTTAGGATATTGAATATCAGGGCTACCCATGCGCAGGATGCAGCCTATGAAACCTATCCTCTCTTCTCTGGCCTTTGCGGCCCTGGTATCGCTCGGCACGGCAGCGTCTGCGGCGGATTGCTTTGCGGATTACAAAGCCAAGCAGGACAATCCGTTGCGATTGCATTACGGCGTCATGCAGGTGTCGTCCTGCAACAAGGGTCAGGCGCAGCAAGAGGTGTCCCAGCGGCTGCGCGCCTCGGGCTGGACCCTGCTGAACGTGATGTCGGTTTTCGGACCGGAAGGGTTAGACAAGAGGAAGGCCGATGCCGGAAAATTCTATCTCCGTTACTGACGCGCGGCGATCCGGGGTACGGTTGGTCGGTGCTGGCATTGCCGCGATTGTCCTGATCCTGATCACTGCCGCAGTCTTCCTGTTCTGGTCCCTGCCCGACGCCAACGCGTTCAATGCCCGGGTCGAGCGGTTGTTCGTCGAAAGCGACCTGACCACACAGGCCGAGATCCGCCTGCTGGAGATTCTGGCGCAATCCGGCACTGCATTTGCCGACACTTTGTCCAGCTACCGTATGGTGATCTTCGTGCTGTTGGTCTTTGCCAGCGCGATGCTGGTCACGGCGTTGGTGTTTCTGGTGATGCTGGTCCTGTTGAACCGCCGCATGGCCCAGATCGAGCGTACCGGCATTCAGGTCACATCCCTGCTGATCAGCCGCGAAGAAAACACCGTCTACCTCAACAATATGGATTTCAAACTGACCCCTGCCGCGATGGAGACCTTGTCGGTTCTGGCGGAATCCCGACTGGATGACGAGGTCCTGTCCGGTGCCCAGATCGAGGCGGTTATCTCGGGCAAGGACGCCGCCGATTGCGAAGAGGCCGCAGGAGCAACCCGGATCAAACGCCTGCGCGACGCGCTAGGCAATCAGATGGTCAGTGAGTTGCTGGTCAAGAATATCGCCAAACGGGGATATATGCTGTCGATCGAAAAAGACGTGATCCAGATGGTCTGACCCCTCTGGCGCGCACGCCGCATGTGCAAAAAACTGTGCGCGGTCCCTCTTGGCATTCCCGGTCCGAAGTCCCATCCTTATAGGACCCCGGACAGGGAGGTCGATGATGAACGTCCACACCACTCCGCATTCCACAGGCTATCGCATCTCGGTTGAACGGCTAAAAGGTCGGATCGCAATCTACCGTGGTGACGTGCTGCTGGCTGAAAGTGCCAACGCCGTGGTGATGTATGAAACCCGCTTGCCTCCGACGATCTACATCCCCCGCGCAGATGTGACTGTCGAATTGAGCGAAGAGACCGAATTGCAAACCTTCTGCCCGTTCAAGGGAACGGCAACCTATCATGACGTGGTCCTTGGGGATCAGCGCCTTGCGAACTCGGTCTGGGCGTATGAGGACGCGCTGCCCGAAAGCAAGGCCATTCAGGGCCATATCGGGTTCCTGCCCAACGCCTATGACCGGCTTGATCTGGGTGGCAATACGCTTGAACAACCCCAAGACGGCAATATCAGCGGCCCTTTGATTGACTGGCTGATGCGCGGCGCCTCGGAAATCGAAACCTCGGAAGCCTTTACCAAAGCGCTGTCCGAGAAGATGCTGGAGCACGGCATTGCCATTCAACGCCTCAGCATTTTGGTCTGGTCGCTGCATCCGCTGATCGCGGGCAAGCACTACATTTGGGAAAAGGGCGAGGATGAGATCTCGACCAATGTGCCAACCTATGAAATTCACGACCATCCGGCCTATATCAACAGCCCGTTGCGACATGTCTCGAACGGGTTGGGCGGAGTTCGCCAGCGGCTGAGTGACGACAACCCGCATAACAGTTTTCCCATTATCGAGGATTTGCGCGCCAAAGGTGCAACCGACTACGTCGCCATGCCCCTGCCATTTTCCGATGGCCGCACCAATGTTCTGACTCTGACCAGCGACCACCCGGATGGGTTCACGACCGAGAATCTAGGTCTTGTCTTTGAATGCTCGGCGGTGATTGCCCGGTTCTACGAGGTGTTCATGCAGCGCGAAAATGCGCAGGTTTTGTTGGAGACCTATGTGGGCAAACGGTCCGGCGCGCGGGTTCTGGGTGGTGAAATCCGACGCGGCGACGGGGATGAGATCGACGCCGCAATCATGTTCTGCGATCTACGTAACTCGACCCGGTTAGAGGAAAAACTGGGCCGCACCCGCTATATCAGCCTGTTAAATGGGTTTTTTGAAACCGTTTCGGGCATCGTGCATGACAATGGCGGCGAGGTTTTGAAATTTATCGGCGACGCTGTTTTGGCCGTGTTCCCCGCAGGTGAGAACTCGATCACGGCCCGTGCCAATGCGCAGCGCTCTGCTATCGGTATTGTTGAAAAGCTTGGTGAGTTTCGGGCCTCAGGCTCTGATGCCCATTGCGATTGCTCCATCGGCGTCGCCTATGGGCGCGTGACCTATGGCAATGTCGGATCCCGCGAACGGCTTGATTTCACCGTGATCGGTCAGGCTGCCAACATCGCCGCGCGATTGGGGGAATATGGTAAGACCGTGGGTCACAGGATCGTGGTCTCGTCTGACATTGTCCCCGCCTGCGCCGACGCGCTGCCCCTTGGGGATGTCGCGCTCCATAATGTGTCTCAGCCGGTGCCATCCTTTGCGCTTAAAACAGCCGCTGATCACATATTGGACCGGTGAACGCCGAGACCCTAGCCGCCCAAAAGGATCAAAGCCGTTTGCGCGGGCGATATCGTATTTTGTAGTTGCGAGATCTGGCTGCGCGCCAGATACCTGTCCGTCAGTTCG
This sequence comes from Ruegeria sp. AB6, assembly GCF_056542685.1. NCBI lineage: Bacteria > Pseudomonadati > Pseudomonadota > Alphaproteobacteria > Rhodobacterales > Roseobacteraceae > Ruegeria > Ruegeria sp. AB6. Next base: position 83,780 of record NZ_JBQGAD010000010.1, read on the forward strand.
GCTATGGCCCCGTCATCCGTGAACTGCGCCAGATCGTCCGAGCCCGTCAGGCGCGATAGCCTGTCTTTGAACACGCTCAACTGTTTATCGATATCCAACTGGCCCAAACTGGACGGAAGTCCAAGCGCGGTTTCCATCATATTGCGCAGCGGTGGCAAACCCATCAAATCAAACCACTTGGTATCTGCACTGCCCTCCTGCGTCGCCAGATCTGCCAGGGCGTGCTGGGCAAAGAGCGAGATACGCATGGATTCGTCAGATTGACCCACCGCGACCTCAAATCGGGACACGACATTGTCCCGCGCAATGTCCTCCATGAATGTGACCAAGCCGGTTCTACGAATTTCCCCCGGACCAAGACCGAACGCTTCGGAAAACTCACGATACCGTTTGTCAGACAGCCGGTTTGACAAGGCGTCATCCGCTGAAGTGCCGTCTGACAGCACCTTCTGGATGAAAAACCGATTGTTGATATCGTCCTCCAACCCAAAAGCGCCTAGTGCCACCTGCAGCAACCGTCGATCTGAAACCAAATCCTCGGCGGTCTGCACTTTGGAGATATTGTCCAGAAAATACCGCGTCTCGCGTTCATTGACCGCTGACGTTGCGAAACTGTCGAGTTGCGCGTCATAAGTACGCTGCAAAAACCGCCAGCCAACCAGACCGCCAGAAGGTATGACGGGCTGAAAGGTCATTGCTGATAGGCCATCAACCGCTCTTCCCGCGGCAACAACGTACGCAGGGACTTGAGGCACTTGTAGAATTGCTCAGCCAAAAGGGCTTCTGTGGCCTCAGCCAACACCTTTCGGCTATCGGCGTCAGTGAACACCTGGCTCAACTCCTCGACACGTCGCAGCAGTTGTTGGCGCGCCTGATCCCGCTCCATGTCGCCCGACAGCACCAGCTGTGCCGCATAACAAACGCGGCGGACGGGCGTGTTTACTTCATCCGGGTGAATAGCATCGCGCAAACGCAGGACATTGGCTTGCGGCGTCATGATTGAAAACCGGCTGCGCCGGTCCCCGTTCTCGACGACCACGCCGTTGATCAGCACCCGTTCTTTCGGGGCAAGTTTCAGCACCAGCCCACCCATCAGGTTGCCCCCATCTGCCTGAGCCCGCGCAACACTGCCATATTGATCTCCAACAAGGGTTCAACCGTCGCCTTGTTGCCCAACACCTGACCGCTGTGTTGCTCGGTAAATTCCGCAAGGTAAAAAATCCGCGCGCGCAGATCATTGGGCAGCGCATTGTCGGAATCCGCGACGCCACTGGCCAAGACGTTCCACAACCGACGGTTTTCGTGCAACGCCAGAACAAAGGTTCCGAAATCGGATTTCTGACGAGCTGCTGCTGCCTTGAGGCGATGCGTAATCTTGGAAATCGCCTCGTATTCGGTGTCGCGCGGCGTGCGCGTCGGGGCGGCGGTTTGTACGTAGGCACGCTGTGCAAGAGTTTGCGGTATCACTTGAAATCCTTCCAATGGGCCGTCTTAGGGCGGTCAGAACCGGGGCGCGCTTCCACGCCCCGGCCAAGTTCCGAAGATTAACGGAACAGCGACAGGATCGACTGCGGCGCCTGATTGGCGATCGACAGCGACTGGGTGGCCAGCTGCTGCTGCACCTGAAGGGCTTGCAGACGGGCCGAGGTCTCTTCCATGTCGGCGTCAACCAGCGAGCCGATACCGGATTTGAACGAGTCCGCCAGGTTCGAGATGAACTCTTTCTGGGTCTCAATCCGGCCTTGCGACGAACCGAAGGCTGCTGAAGCATCAATCGCGGTGTCGATCAGCGATTCGATGGTTCCCAGCGCAGCCTGTGCGCCTGCATCCGTGGACACGTCTATCGAAGCCAAAGCACCCAGGCCACCCGCGTTCGCATTGGTGAACTGCGCCGAAACGGTCACGTCACGGTCCGCATCCGCGCCCGCTGTTGCGGTACCCGTTACAAAGGTCAGCGTGCCAGGAGATCCCGAGTCGTAGTCAATCGCGACGCCGGTAATGCCTAGGGAGTCGATCTGATTCTTCAGGCCAACTGCAACGATGGCATCCGTATAAGCCGCATCGTAAGTCCCCGAGGGGTCCAGATCAGCGTCTTGAACGGTGTAGGACGCAACCTTGTCGCCAATCGTGATTGACACTTTGTCGCCCGCCGCAAAGTTGTCGGTAGAGCTGTCGATCACGATATCTCCGGTGCCGCCGGACTTGTCCATCGTGAAACCCGCCGCATCGTTGTCAGAGGTCACATTGTCCGAACCCGCCAGAACACCCTTACTGGTATAGCCGCCGGTCGACAGGTTTTGCGACGCAACCGAAATCGACGATGCGGTCACATTCCCCGCAGAGTCGCGATCCAGAGACGCTAGGATCGAGGCTGTACCGGCCGAACCGTCAACCAGGTTCAGACCATTGAATTGTGCAGCGCTGACAACAGAAGAAATCTGATCTTTCAACGCAGTTACGTCATCGTTGATCTTGGCCCGATCCACGTTGTCTTCTTGCGCTGCGACGATCTTGCCCTTCATCTGGTTCAGAAGATCGGTCACGGTTTCCGAAGCATTCCGCGCCACAGCAACAGTCGATTCGCCCAAAGCGAGGCTGTCTTTGATCGCGTTGAATCCTTTGACGTCGGATTCCATAACTTTCGAGATCGCCCAAACCGCTGAATTGTCCTTGGCCGTGGCAACGTCTTTACCGGTCGAGATCGCGTTCTGGGTCATCGCCAGATTTTTGTTGACCGATTTCAGAGTCTGCAGCGCAACCATTGCGCCATTGTTGGTCAGAATGCTGGACATAGCGTCTTCCTTTTTACGTATGGGCCCTTTTCGCCCGTGCCAACCCCGCACCACTTGCGGGCTTTAACGTCTTTCTGATCTGTGCGATCCGCCGTCCGGCTGTTCGCGCCACTTGCTGTTTCAAGTGCCCGATCACCTTGGCCCCTGATCTCCTAACGGAGTGCTAAAGCCCCTAGGCTGGAAATTTTGGATTTGAATCAAACCGCCACCTAGGCGCGTTTTTCCAGCTTGGCGTGGCTGCGCACGGCAAAATCGCTGCGCTGCCCGTCGGCACCGTAGGTGCTGAATTCGCCGTGTACCCGGCGCAGTTCGGCCATGCGGTCTGCAACGGCGCGAATTCCGTCCGCTGCACTGCCAAGCAACGCCTGATTGCGCGCGACCTTGTCTTGCAGACGAATCAGATCTTCGCTGTCCAGCACCTGCAAATCATTGACTGCATCGATAAGCTTTTCCTTCTCGGGCGCCATCTGGGTCAGCTGATCCAGATCACCCTGCACCAGCGCGTTGCGCTCAAGGTCCAGAACCTCTTCCAAAGACTTAAGAAGCCCCATGTCAGGTTTGGTCATCATTGGTTGTCTCCATCATTGATTGAAACAGAATTTCCGACAGGCCCACGCCACCGGTTTCGGCCAGTTGACGGGCCTGATGCTGGACAAGGAACGAGGAAAACTGATCTTCGCCCGCACCGCCTCCGAACGAACTGCGTGCCTCCCCCAACCCGGCGGAATTCAGCATTTCCGACAGGAATGCCGCCTCAAGCTCGACCGCTGCGGCCTTGATTCTATCCGCCGAGGACGCGGGCATTGCAGGGAAGGCTGGTGCTGTAATCTTCATCGCTTTCTCCGAAATTTGCATCGAACTTTCTCGATCAAAAAGGAAAGCAGTTAAAATAAACGTAACTTCCTGCGGGCAGGTTTGTGGCCAGACAACCTGAGTGGGAGCAAAATGCCCAATCCTCTTACAGCGGTGATGCCCGCCCAAAATAACGCCAAAATTTCTCCCCAACCTGCCGATGGTTCAGGACAAAAGGCCGATATGTCTTTTCAATCCGTTCTGGATGATCAGGCGCCGCCCGAGCAGAGCCTATCCGAATCGACAGAAGATCTTGTTTCTCTGCTGGATACCGAAACGGTGCCCGACTCGGATGGGGAAGAAGCCAAGGATCTGCAGATAGTCGTGGAAAAAGGTTTGCCTGTTGAAACAGGTTCGCAGACGATCAAATCGCACCCACCATCGCGACCTGACGCTGCGCCGGCGGTCGCTGGGATTCCGCACAACTTGGCGGAAACAGGTGATAGCATACGATCTGACGAAGCTCTTGCAGAACCTCCGAAGCGCAATATGGGCGATCGACGCGCCGAGGTGTCGCCTGTTTTCAACGATGACTTGCCTGAGGATTCACCAAATCTTCCGACATCGCCAAAAGCAGAGAGCAGGTCAGTTCCTGCTTTTGCAATCGCTGCGGCTCCAACGCCGTTTTCCGCAAAGAAGGAAGTTCTAACTTCGCCGATTTCCCAGGAGCCACATGTTGAGTCGGCTGCAAATCCAAAACTACCTGCTGCACCGACCCAAGTACCCAACCTTATGCAGATGCAACTTCTGGTATCCGAAAATGCCGCTGCACACACCGATTCAACTCCTCTCCCCGAGGTAGAGGACGGCCTGATCGTGAAGGAAACCGGCGCGACCGCATCGGTGCGCGAGACGGCGACGGCAAATCTGCCAGCGACCGCACGGTCCGAGGTTGCTCGGGCCATTGCCGGACAGATGGCGGCAGCGATCACCGCACGGCCTCAATCAGGTGCGGTGGAAATCGCGCTGAACCCCGAAGAACTGGGGCGCGTCTCGATGGTTCTGAATGGGCGTGATGATGGGCTGCATCTGACCATCGCGGCGGAACGTCCCGAGACGCTGGACTTGATGCGCCGCCATCTTGCTGTGCTTGAGGCCGAGTTCAAAAGCCTCGGCTTCGGCGATCTGTCTTTCGATCTTGGCAACTCCGCCGACAAGGGACAGGACTCATCGGACTCCGGCGAAAACTCTATTTCTGAGACGGTACAATCCGAACTCACCTCTGCCACTCTCCAGCGCCCGGTCAACCTTGGCACGTCCGGGCGCATCGACATAAGGCTGTGACCCATGATCTCTCCTATCGCTTCAACCACGCAGAACGCTAATCCATTGGCGGCGTCCTCAGGTCAGACGGCCGCGCTGGCCTCGGATTTTGAGACCTTTTTGCTGATGCTGACAGCTCAAGCCCGTCACCAAGACCCGTTGGAGCCGTTGGATTCCTCGGAATACGCCGCGCAACTGGCGCAGTTTTCGATGGTGGAACAACAGGTGCAGACAAATGACCTGCTGACGGCCCTGACCCTGTCGATGAGCAGCATGAATCTGGAAGAGCTGGCCAGTTGGGTCGGCATGGATGTGCGCAGCACCTCTCCATTCCAGTTCGACGGCGCGCCGGTGACACTTTACGGCCAGGCCGCTCCGGCGGCGGACGGTGTCGTTCTGGTTATCCGCGACGCAGACGGGGCCGAGGTTGAACGGATCACCGTTCAAACCACCGATTCCGTGTTTGTCTGGGCTGGAACCAAAGAGGACGGCACGCCGCTTCCGGCTGGAACCTACTCTGCCGCATTGGAAAGCTATGACGGGGAAGAGGTTCTGTCGACGCAGCCCATGTCCTCATACGCGCAAGTGATCGAGGCGCAGGTGGGCGAGGATACGGTGTTGCTGACCCTCGAAAACGGGCAGGTCATACCGGCCGGTCTGGTCTCGGGCGTTCGAACCGGAACTTGATCTGCGCGCCGGGACAGGCCAAAGCTGTGCAACGCGCGACTCAACTCCTGACCCGGTGATCCCTCTGCCCGCTTCAAACGCACCTCCGCCCCGCCTTGTGGAAGATCTGTGCCGCTCAGGTATGGTCGAGACCGGGGCGCGTTTTCAGACCCTTTATGGCGGGCGCACCAATCAGGTCTGGAAGGTTCTGGGCGGAGACAGAGACAAGGTGCTCAAACTGTATCGTTCAGGGCTGCGCAATCCTTTGTTTCGAAACGATGCCCGGCTTGAGGCGCTCTGCCTTACGGAGCTTGCCCCCACAGGGTTTGCCCCGCGCTTGCGGGCGGCGGGGCAGGATAGTGATGGGCATTGGGTGTTCTATGATCACGCGCCCGGTGCGCCCTGGCAAACCGGGGCCGCGCAGGTGGCTCAATTGCTGCGCAGGCTGCACAGTATGGAAATCCGGATCGACGCACCCGACGGATGCAATGGCAGCGACGACCTACGGGATCATACGCGGCGCATTCTGGGTCTGTGCAAGACACAAGTTCGCCAGCGGTTGGAACAGCTTTGCCCGCAGACCCATGTTGCCGCCACGCCGGACACGTGCCTCATCCATGGCGACCCGGTAGCCGGAAACATCCTGGTTTCGGATATGTGTCTGACGCTGATTGACTGGCAATGCCCAGCGCTGGGGGACCCCTGCGAAGATATCGCCTTGTTCCTGTCCCCAGCTATGCAGCGTCTCTATCGCGGGGCACCTTTGACGCCCGAGGAGGAGGAGGCGTTTCTGACCTCCTATGACCAGCCTCAAATCCTCGCGCGTTTCAGCGCGCTGCGCCCCTGGTATGCATGGCGGATGGCGGCCTATTGTTTGTGGCGGGTCGAGAACGGGGCCGACGATTATGCCGCCGGGCTAGAACTGGAAATCGCGTCCCTCTGACCGCGCTACAAATCCGCAAGCCCCATCATCGCGTAGGCAGGCGGCATCAGGGCGCGTCGCCACCGCCCCAGGGGGAACCGACCGGGCCTGCGGGTCATCGGCTCTGGCAAGTCCGGGTTATGCCCCAATGCCAGTTGAGCCAGAGCCCGTCCGCAAAAGCTTCCCATCGCGACACCGTTGCCGTGATAAGCAAACCCGGCGAACATGCCAGGCTGATCTGGCACCGGACCGGCATAGGGCATCAGGTTGCGGGACAGGCACACCATCCCCGACCACATATGAGTGACGTCCACCCCGCGCCACTCGGGAAACATCGCCGCAAAGTCATGGCGAACCTTTTGGCGAATGGCGGCCTCGGCACGCGACGAGGACCGAAGGCCGCCGCGCATTCCGAACAGGAACCGACGATCCGGCATCAGGCGGAAATAGTGCAACAAATTCCGGGTGTCATATGACATCTGATCCGAAGTCCAACCCTGCGCCTGCAGTTCGGCCTGCGTCAAAGGCCGCGTCACCAGAACGGTCGACTGCGCAGGCATATAACGCCCAGACATCCAGGCCGGAACATCCTCGCTGGAATATCCGTTGGTGCAGATCAGAACGTTTGTCGCCTGTATCCGGCCAGTTGGCGTCTGGACATCAAAGCCGTTCGCTGTTTTGACAATTTTTGACACCGGGCTTCTCTGAAAGAGCTGGACGCCGCGCGCTTTGGCGGCGTCTGCCAGCCCGTACAGGTACTTCCTTGGGTTCAGACCAAACCCGACGGGGGTGGTATAGCCGCCATGGAACGCGCCACCGAACCCCAAGGCGGGCAGGTCTGCAGCTTCGTGCAAAACACCCAAGGCCTCGGCGCTTTTCCTCAGCCTCTCCATTGCCCGCGCATTGTGCGCCAGTTGGGTTTCACCTTTGGAATGGGTATCGGCGTCGATTTCATAACTGCTCAGAAGATCGGCGACCAGATGGACGGCATCTTCCTCGGCCTGCGCATAGCCCGCTGTCGCCGCCTCACCGAACAGACGGGTCATGGCCTTGGGGTTAAGCTTCGACCCGCCCAGACAACAGAACCCACCATTTCGGCCAGACGCCCCCCAGCCGGGCGTTTCGGCCTCAAGCACAGCGACGGATGCCCCGGCCTTGGTCAGATGCAACGCGGCGGACAGGCCAGTGAAACCCGCGCCAACAATGGCTACGTCAACGACCAAATCCCCAGACTGTTCCGGCCAATTGGGGGCGGCAATTGTTTCGTCCCACCAGCATCCCTGCCTTGGGCCGGGACCATAGGTATAGTCCGGAAACAGCCGTTTCATTCGGCCCGTGCCGCGGCCATTTCATCCTGCTTTTGTCGCATCATGGCGCGTTTTGTCACCAGCGACGCGGTAATGACGCCCACTGTCACGACGGCGATCATCAACGTTGACAGCGCGTTGATCTCGGGGCTGACGCCCAGCCTGACCGCCGAGAAAATCTTGATCGGCAAGGTCGTCGCCGACGGCCCCGAGGTAAAGGACGCAATCACCAGATCATCCAGCGACAGGGTAAAGGCCAGCAACCAGCCGGAAATCACGGCAGGCGCAATGATCGGCAATGTCACTAGGCGAAACGCTTGCGCGGGCGAACAACCAAGGTCCAGAGCGGCCTCTTCCAGCGACTGATCGAACGTCACCAAACGCGACGAGACAACGACCGAGACGAAACACATCGAAAAGGTCGTATGCGCCAGAACGATGGTCAGGATACCGCGATCCAGCCCGATGCCGATGAACAGCAGCAGCAGCGACAGGCCGGTGATTACCTCGGGCATCACCAGAGGGGCGTAGATCATACCGGAGAACAGCGTTCGACCGAAGAAACGCCCCCCACGCACCAGCACATAGGCGGCGGCGGTGCCCAGAATGGTCGCCAGCGTAGATGAGAACACAGCCACCCGGATTGTCACCCATGCCGCATCCAGAAACGCCTCGTTCTGGACCAGCTCACCATACCATTTGGTCGAGAAGCCAGCCCAGACGGTGACCAGCTTGCTTTCGTTGAAGGAAAAGATGATCAGGATGATCATCGGGATATAAAGGAACGCAAATCCCAGCGTCAGCGAGACCGCGTTGAACCAGCTTAGCCTGTTCATTGCTCGGCCTCCGTCTGTTTCTGCTGGTTGCGCTGGAACAGCACGATTGGGATCACAAGGATCAGCAGCAATACTACGGCCACGGCGCTCGCCACGGGCCAGTCGCGGTTCGAGAAGAACTCCTCCCACAAAACCTTGCCGATCATCAATGTGCCTGACCCACCCAGAAGCGAGGGGATGACGAATTCGCCAATCACCGGGATCATCACAAGGAAACAGCCTGCTATGATACCGGGGCGCGACAGCGGGATTGTCACAAGCCAAAAGGCTTGAACCCGCGAACAACCAAGGTCTTCGGCGGCCTCGATCAGGGATTCGTCCATCCGTTCCAGCGCCGAATAGATCGGCAGGATCATGAACGGCAGATAGGTGTAGACGATGCCGATATAGACGGCAGTGTTGGTGTTCAGAATGGTCAGCGGGGTCGAGATCAGCCCTGTCCACAGCAGCAACTGGTTCAGATAACCTTCGTTCGACAGGATACCCATCCACGCATAAACGCGGATCAGGAACGAGGTCCAGAAGGGCAGGATCACCAGCATCATAAGCGTCGGGCGCCACTCGGCAGGCGCGCGGGCCATGCCATAGGCGATCGGATACCCCACCAGCAGGGTCAAAAACGTCGAAATCAGAGCGATTTTTACGCTGGACAGGTAGGCTTTCCAGTAAAGGTCATCCTCGGTCAGCCAGACATAGTTTTCCAGGTCAAGCTGGCTGAAGAAATCTTTGATGCCCGACCAGCCCTGCGAAAAGTCCAGCGTCGGCGTATAAGGCGGAATCGCCAGCGCGATATCCGACAGCGAGATTTTCAGGACGATGAAGAACGGCACCAAGAACAGCGCCAGCAGCCAGACATAGGGGACGGCGATCAGAAAGGCGCGGCGCATCAGTCGGCCAGCAGAACCGCAGCCGTTGCTGTCCAGGACAGCCAGACCGGGTCTTCCCACGTGAATGAACGGCGCGAGATACGGCGGGTATTGGCCGTCTGCGCCTTGATGATCGTGCCGTTGGGCAATTCGACGTGATAGGTGGACAGGTTCCCCAAATAGGCGATGTCGTGCACTTTGCCTTGCACCGCATTGATCGCGTCCGCCGGGCGGTCGGCCGAGATAGTTACCTTCTCGGGGCGGATGGCCAGATGACAGGCCTGCCCCCGCGCAAACCCTTTGGCCGAGGTCGCGGTCAACGGGGCCTGCCCTTCGGCCCAATCGATCTGATAGGTGTCTTCACCATTGGCGGTGGCGCGGCCTTCAATGATGTTCACGTCGCCAATAAAGTCTGCGACATAGACCGAGTTGGGGTTCTCATAAATCCGGTCCGGCGTGGCGACTTGCATCAGCTGTCCCTGATCCATAACGGCCACGCGGCTGGCCACGGTCATAGCTTCCTCCTGATCGTGGGTCACGATGACAAAGGTGGTGCCGGTCTTTTCCTGAATATCCATCAGCTCGAACTGCGTGTCCTGCCGCAGCTTCTTGTCCAGCGCGCCCAACGGTTCGTCCAGCAGCAATAGTTTTGGCGCTTTCGCCAAAGACCGTGCTAAAGCGACCCGCTGCCGCTGCCCGCCCGAGATCTGGTGCGGTTTACGACGCGCGAATTGCGTCAGCCGGGTCAGGCGCAGCATTTCTTCGACTCTGTCCTCAAGGTCGCGTTTGGGCATGTTGTCCCGGCGCAGACCAAAGGCGATGTTTTCCCAGATGCTCAGATGCGGGAACAGTGCATAGGATTGGAACATCATGTTCACCGCCCGCTTGTTCGGTGGGATCGGGTCGATATCCTGACCGCCCAACATGATGTGGCCTTCGGTGGGCGTCTCGAACCCGGCCAACATCCGCATCATTGTGGTCTTGCCGCAGCCCGAAGGCCCCAGAAGAGCGAAAAATTCTTTCTCGAAAATATCCAGAGACAGGTTGTCGATTGCCGTAAAGTCTCCAAACCGCTTGGTGACATTCTGGAATTGGATCAAGGGTTTCGCCTGTGGGTCTTCCCACGGCGCAAAGACGTCAGAGTTCACTACAGCCCCCGTTCGGCAATCTTGGGAAAAACGGCAGGGCGGAAAACCCGCCCTGCCTTAGGAAATCGGATCAGGTACCCGATTTGATCTTGGTCCACAGACGGGTCACAACCCGCTGCGTTTTTGCCGGGTAGGGCGTGGTGATGTAGAGATTCTGCATCGTTGCGTCGTCCGGATAGATCGCCGGATCGCCGATCACGTCTTCCTCAAGAAACTCTTGCGAGGCCTTGTTGCCATTGGCGTAGTACACATAGTTCGACGCCGCAGCCATGTTGTTGGCATCCAGGATGAAGTTCAGAAACTTATGCGCACCTTCCGGGTTCGGTGCATCCGCCGGAATCGCCATCTGGTCGAACCACATCAGCGAGCCTTCGGCGAAGGGGTGATATTCAATCTCGACTCCGTTGTCGGCCTCGGCGGCACGGTCACGGGCCTGAAGAATATCACCCGACCAACCCACGGCCACGCAGATATCGCCATTGGCCAGCGCGTTAATGTATTCCGAGCTGTGGAATTTCTGGATGTAGGGGCGCACGCTGGTCAGCACTTCTTCGACCTTGCCGATCACCTTGGGATCATGGCTGTCAGGGTCTTCGCCCAAAAATTGCAGCGTCATCGGAATCATTTCCGCGGGCGCATCCAGGAAATGAACGCCGCAACCGGCCAGCTTTTCCATATTCTCAGGTTTCAGCACCAGTTCCATGCTATTCAGCGCAACATCGTCGCCCAGCAGCTCACGCACTTTGCCGACATTCACACCGATCCCGGTGGTGCCCCACATGTAGTTGATCGAATAGGCGTTGTCGGGGTCATAGCCCGCAGTGCGTTCCTGAATGACATCCCAAAGGTTGCCCGAGTTGTCCAACTGCGAGGTATCCAGAGGCTGGAAAGCACCCGCCTGGATCTGGCGTTGAAGGAATGTGCCCGAGGGCACAACCACATCATAGCCCGATCCGCCAGCCAGCATTTTGGTTTCCAGAACTTCGTTGCTGTCGAACACATCGTAGATCAGCGTCAGGCCGGTTTCGGCCTCGAACTTCTCCAGCAGCTCCTCGTCGATATAGTCCGACCAATTGTAGACACGCACCTCTTCGGCGAAGGCCGCCGAAGTCCCCAATGCGATGACCGCTGTCAGTGTCAGCGTTTTGATTGACATTTTCTTCTCCCTGCAAGTGTGCGGGTATTTTCCCGTTTTTTTGGATTTGATCAAGTTTTGCGTTTTCCCCCGATCCATCGTATGGTTTCACGAGGTCAGATTCCTGGCAAGTCAACATAGTCGAAAATAGGGTAAACCACTTGGATTTGATCAAAAATAAGGCGGTTTCACAGGTCTCCGGGGATCAGAAACAGCCGGCGCATGAACAGGTCTATCAGACACTGCGCGCACAGATCATGTACGGCGATCTGGTGCCCGGACAGCCTGTCACCATACAAGGACTGACTGATTCGCTTGGAGTTGGCATGACCCCTGTACGTGAGGCGATCCGAAGGCTGATCTCGGACGGCGCACTGGTGTTTCAGGGCAACCGTCGGGTCAGTGTACCTTTGCTGAAGGACAGTGATGTCGGGCAAATGATTTTTGCAAGAATTGCAATAGAATCAGAGCTTTCCAGACGTGCAACCCTTAACATGAGCAAGGCCGAGATAGACGCGCTCGCCCGCATCGATCAACGATTGGACCGCACCATCGCGGACGGAGATGTCGGCGGCTATCTGCGCCTGAACCACCAGTTCCACCAAACTCTGTACGCCCATGCCGACGCCCCGATTCTGAACGATTTGGCCGAAAGTCTGTGGCTTCGGTTCGGCCCGTCCCTACGAGTCGTATGCGGCCGGTTCGGAACTCAAAGCCTGCCGGATCGCCATAAGGACATCGTCTCGGCACTGCGTGATCAAGACCCCCAGCGCGTTGCAAAAGCCACCGCGCAAGACATCGAACAAGGGATGGAACTGATGGCCGGAGCACTATCGACGTCCTAGAATAATGCGATTCGATTGACAGGGAAAAATTTGATCATATTGTGATCGCCAACCGCTCTTGCAGGAGATTCCCCGATGTCGACCATCACCAACCACATGCCGACCGCCGAGTTGCAGGCGCTGGACGCTGCCCACCATATGCACCCTTTCTCGACCAATGCGGACCTGAGCAAGGACGGTGTGCGAGTCATTACCGGCGCCAAAGGTATCTATTTGTCCGACAGTGAAGGGGAACAGATTCTGGATGCCATGGCCGGGCTTTGGTGCGTCAATATCGGCTATGGCCGCGATGAACTGGCGGATGCCGCCGCCCGCCAAATGCGTGAGCTTCCCTACTACAACACCTTCTTCAAGACGACCCATGTCCCCGCCATCGCCTTGGCCAACAAACTGGCCGAACTGGCGCCAGGCGATCTGAACCATGTATTTTTTGCGGGCAGCGGGTCCGAGGCAAATGACACCAATATCCGCCTCGTTCGCACCTATTGGGCCGAAAAAGGCCAGCCTGACAAGAATATCATCATCAGCCGCCACAACGCCTATCACGGCTCATCCGTGGGCTCAGCGTCGCTTGGCGGAATGGCTGGGATGCATGCTCAGGGTGGCATTCCGATCCCAAATGTCCATCATATCAATCAACCCAACTGGTGGGCTGAAGGCGGCGACATGGCGCCAGAAGAGTTCGGACTGGCCCGTGCGCGTGAATTGGAAGAGGCGATTCTGGAGTTGGGCGAAAACCGCGTTGCAGCCTTCATCGCCGAACCCGTGCAGGGCGCGGGTGGCGTGATTGTAGCTCCCGAGACCTATTGGCCGGAAATCCAGCGCATCTGCGACAAATACGAAATCCTGCTGATCGCCGATGAGGTGATCTGCGGCTTCGGTCGCACCGGAAACTGGTTCGGCTCACAAACCATGGGCATCCGCCCGCACATCATGACCATCGCCAAGGGCCTCAGCTCGGGCTACGCCCCCATCGGCGGGTCCATCGTCAACGACGACATTGCCAAAGTTATCGGCGATACCGAATTCAACCACGGCTATACCTATTCCGGTCACCCTGTTGCCGCTGCCGTGGCGTTGGAAAACCTGCGCATCCTCGAAGAGGAACGCTTAGTGGACCACGTCCGCGACGTCGCCGCCCCCTACCTGAAAAAAAAATGGGAAGCTCTGACCAGCCACCCGCTGGTGGGTGAGGCGAAAATTGTCGGCATGATGGGCTCAATCGCCCTAACCCCGGACAAATCCAGCCGTGCAAAATTCGCATCCGAAGCTGGAACGATCGGCTTGATCTGCCGCGAGCGCTGCTTTGCCAACAATCTGATCATGCGCCATGTCGGCGACCGCATGATTATCTCGCCACCGCTGATTGTGACACCTGCGGATATCGACGAAATGTTCCTGCGCATCCACAAATCACTGGACGAAGCGCATGCAGAAATCACCAAACAGGGATTGATGAGAGCCGCCAATTGATCCGCGCAGCTTCATCTGGCCAAAAATATCTCGGGGGGGTCGCGGCCTGCCGCGGCGGGGGCAGCGCCCCCTTTACCTCAACCGCTCAAGCAACCGCAGGGACGGGTAGCCATCCGGCACCAACCCCTGCGCGAGCTGATATTCTCGCACAGCATTGACCGTATTTGGGCCCGTGCGTCCATCCACGCCCTGCGTATCAAACCCGGCTTCAGTCAAGCGGGTCTGAAGCTCTTTCTTCTCGGTAAAGCTCAGCACCCGGTCGCCACGTGGCCACGCGCCTTGAAACGGCGCGCCACCCGCCAAACGGTCTGACAGGTGCCCTACCCCGATCACATAGGCATCCGCGCTGTTGTACTTCTCGATCACCCGGAAATTGTCGAAGACCATCAACGCAACCCCCTGCCCACCAGCAGGCAGCAGGATCGCGGCCTTACCATGGTTGGGAACCGCACGGCCTTGCGGTGTCACCACCCCCTGCCGCGCCCATTGCGATGGTTTCAGAGTATAATCCCGCCGCGCCTGGCTATAGTCGAACCCTTCAGGCAACCGCACTTCGACCCCCCAGGGCTGACCCTTTTTCCACCCATGGCGCGCCAGATAAGACGCGGCCGAGGCTAGTGCATCCGTTGGATCATCGGCCCAGATATCCCTGCGACCATCGCGGTCGAAATCCACCGCATGTTCCAGATACGAGGTCGGCATGAACTGCGTATGCCCCATCGCACCCGCCCAACTTCCAACCATATTGGACGGCGCTACATCCCCGGCCTCGACAATCTGCAAAGCCGCAACCAGCTGCGCCTCGAAAAACTGCGCGCGGCGGGCGTCAAAGGCCAATGTCGCCAGCGAGCGGATCGTCTGATCCCCGCCTTTGAACGATCCATACGAGGTCTCAAGCCCCCAGATCGCGGTCACAACCTCTTTTTCGACGCCATATTTCTTTTCGATCTTGTTCAGGGTTTGACTGTAGTCATCCAACCCGGCACGCCCACCAGCGATGCGTTTGCTCGACACAGCGGAATCCAGATAGTCCCAGATCGGTTTTGAGAACTCGGCCTGATTGCGGTCCCGTTTGATGACGTCCTTGTCATAGGTCAGCCCGGTCAGTGACCGGTCCAAAGTACCCGCCGAAATCCCCTGTTCCACCGCCCGTTTGCGAAAGGCGCCCAACCATGCCTGAAAGCGTGCGTTTCCTTCGGTTGCCACCCGATACTCCTGTGTCGATGGCCGCAAGGCCGGACGCAGCGAAACCGTCACATCCGCCGAGGCCACCTGAAAAGCCCCTGACCCGTCTTCTGCGTGACCCGGCGATACCTGCAAAAGGGACGCCCATAGCGCGACGGTCACGGCGCCGCTGATGCTTTTACGCATGTCGAATGTCCTGATAACTGCTCAAGGCCAAGAATAGCGCAAAACGGGACATTCACAAAGCGCGCAAAAGACCGATGCGCCGTGTTTTGCCCAGCGAACGCATGCTGACGGCACCGGTTCGTGACCTGAGGCCCGGCCAGGGCGCCTACTTCTGCCGGCGCTTGCGTTCGACCTTGCGCTTGATCTTTTCTTTCTTTCGCTTGTTGCTGAGCGCCTTTCGCCGCGCGCCGCGTTTCACCGGACCCCGCCCACGCGGCAGGGTCTGATCGTCGATGGACAGCAGCTCCAGCTCCAGCCCGCCCGTAACCGGCGTCGCCTCAGTCAGGCGCACGGTGACGCGTTGGCCGATGGCGATAATCAGCCCGGTGTCTGATCCCATCAGCGTACCGGCTTCGCGGTCGAAGTGGAAGAACTCACGCCCCAAGGATCGCACGGGCACCAACCCATCAGCGCCGGTTTCGTCCATCTTCACAAAGGCCCCGAACCGCGCGATGCCGCTGATGCGGCCGGTGAACTCATTGCCCACCCGCTCGCTCAAATAAGCCGCCAGATAGCGATCGGTTGTGTCGCGCTCAGCCATCATCGAACGCCGCTCGGTGTCCGAGATATGGGTGGCGGTTTCGTCCAGTCGCGCGATTTCATCCTCGGTCAGCCCATCCTTGCCCCAACCATGGGCCGAGATCAGCGCCCGATGCACGATCAGGTCCGCATAGCGGCGAATGGGCGAGGTGAAATGTGCATAATTCCGCAGCGCCAAACCGAAATGGCCGAAATTCTCTGGGTTGTAGTAGGCCTGCGCCATCGACCGCAGGGTGGTCAGGTTGATCAACTCGGCATCTTCAGTGCCCGCAGCAGCGTTCAGCAGCGCGTTGAGGTGACGTGTTTGCAGCACCTGCCCTTTCGCAAGGTTCAAACCTGCAGCCTGAGCAGTTTCCCGCAGGCTTTCCAACTTCTCGGGCGCGGGTTCTTCGTGGACACGGAACAGCAGCGGGCGGCGTTTGGCAATCAGCGTTTCAGCGGCGGCCACGTTGGCGAGGATCATGAACTCCTCAATCAGCTTATGAGCATCCAGCCGGTCGCGAAACGCCACGCTAGTCACTTCACCGGTGTCGCTGAGGACGATCTTGCGTTCGGGCAGGTCCAGCTCCAATGGCTGTCGCACCGCACGCGCGGACTTCAACGCGGCATAGGCAGCGTAGAGAGGTTTCAGCACTGTCTCCAACAGGGGCCCGGTGCGGTCATTGGGAGTACCGTCGATGGCCTCCTGCACCTCGGCATAGTGCAGCGACGCGGCCGAGCGCATCAGCCCGCGCACGAAACGGTGGCCGATCTTGTTGCCCTCGGCGTCGATCTGCATCCGAACGGCGATACAGGCGCGCGGTACGCCTTCATGCAGTGAACACAGATCGCCCGACAGACGGTCAGGCAGCATCGGTACCACGCGGTCTGGGAAATAGCTGGAATTGCCGCGCTTGCGTGCCTCGCGATCCAGTGCAGTGCCGGGTTGCACATAGGCGGCGACATCGGCGATGGCGACCCAGATCACGTGACCGCCGGGGTTCTTCGGATCATCGTCCGCATGCGCATAGCACGCGTCGTCATGATCCCGCGCATCCGAGGGGTCGATGGTCAGCAGCGGCATATCCCGCAGGTCTTCGCGGCCCTTCAGACCGACGGGTTTGGCCTTGTCGGCCTCGGCGATCACCTTGTCCGGGAAGTCGTCAGGGATACCATGCTGGTGGATAGCAATCAGCGAGACCGCCTTGGGCGCGGTGGGGTCGCCCAACCGTTCAACGATGCGGGCGCGGGGCAGGCCCATGCGGTTCTTGGGCCCGGCCTGTTCGGCCTCGACCAACTCACCGTCCTTTGCGCCCAACACAGCGCCATCGGGAACAAGCCATTCATTCTGGCCCGCTTTGTCGATGGGTACGATCCGCCCGCCCTCGGCCCCTTTGCGGAAAATGCCGACGATCTTGCGCGGGTTGGTGCCGATGCGACGGATCAGGCGGGCTTCGTAGTTGTGGTCTTCCTCATGCACCACGGTCAGGCGGGCCAAAATCCGGTCGCCCTCGCCCAGAGCCGGGTCACTGGCGCGGGTAATCAGCAGAACGATAGGCTCGACCCCTTCGCCATGCCACTCCAGCGGGCGCGCAAACAGGTCGCCATCCTCGTTCGGAGCCTTGACCTGCAACACACTGACCGGTGGCAGACGATCAGGGTCGCCATAGCTGCGCTTGCGTTTTTCCAGATGGCCCTCGGCCTCAAGCTCGCGCAGGATGCGTTTCAGGTCGATCCGCGCCGCACCCTTGATCCCAAAGGCTTTGGCGATATCGCGTTTCGAAGTCAGGGTGGGGTTCGCCGAGATCCAGTCAAGGACCTCCTGCTTGGTGGGTATGCGACTCATATATTTGGCGTAACACGGGCGTGCGACGGCGTCATGACCAAAAACGGTTCAGGGTTTCAGATCCGCCACCGTGTCCACATCACGCAACGGGTCCAGCAGCGACACCCGCGCGCCGGGGATCGATGCCAGCGTATCCGCCAGTGCATGTTCGGTGGACCAGCGCACATTGCCAAATAGACCGTCGGGCAGCGCACCGTTTCTTTGCGCGCCCACCAGCCAATACCCGCCATCGGGCGCAGGGCCGAACACCATCTGCGCTCCGCCAAGCGCTGTGAACGCGCGGGCAATATGGCTACGCGTGATGCCCGGAATATCCGCCCCGATCAGACAGACGGGTCCTTTTGGCATCCTGCGCAACATTCGCCCCATCCGGTCACCCAGATCTCCCCGCCCTTGCGCTGCGCGCGGCAGGTCGGTGGGCCAGATGCGGCTGGTCAGCCCTTCGCGGTCGGGCGAAACCGCCAGCACGATCTGCCAGCGCGGGTCGCGCAGCCGCCGGATCAGGTTTCGGGTCTGATGGCGAAACCACCACGCTGCACCAACCATGCCGATATCCCGACCCAGCCGGGTTTTCACCCGACCGGGGCGCGGCTCTTTCACCAGGATCACGAGAGTGCGCTGCATGTCAGGCGAAATAGTCCCGCAGGATGCGCGTGTAGATGGCCTTGAGCTGTTCGATCTGTGCCACCTCGACGCATTCATCCACCTGATGCATGGTGCGGCCCACAAGGCCGAATTCCACCACCGGGCAGTGGTTCTTTACAAATCGCGCATCCGAGGTGCCGCCCGTGGTCGACATCTCGGGCACCACACCGGTTTCCGCCTCAACCGCCTTGGCGACCAGTGCGGACAGGGGGCCCGGCGGGGTCAAAAAGCTCTCGCCCGAGATCTTGATGCGCAGGTCGATCTCAACCCCGAACTCATCGGCCACTGCAGCGGCCTCGGCCCGCAACCAATCGCTGAGGCTGGCCCCGGAATGCAAATCGTTGAACCGGATATTCACCGCCCCTGTAGATTGCGCGGGGATCACGTTGGTTGCAGGGTTGCCCGTGTCGATCGTCACCACGGCCAGTGTTGAAGCGTCGAAATGGTCTGTACCCTGATCCAGCTCGTGGCTGGCCAACCGATCCATCAGCCGCGCCATTGCGGGCATCGGGTTCTTGGCGCGGTGCGGATAGGCCGCGTGACCCTGTACCCCGGTCACGGTGAACCAGATGTTCATCGAGCCACGCCGCCCGATCTTCATCATCTCGCCCATTGTGTTGGGGCAGGTCGGCTCGCCCACCAGACAGACCGACATCTTTTCCCCGGCGCTGTCCATATAGTCCAGCAGGGCGGTGGTGCCGTCCAGCGCATCGCCTTCCTCATCCCCGGTGATGGTCAGGATCACGGCCCCATTAGGGGGTGTGTCGCGCACGAAATCAACCGCAGCAGCAGCGAAGGCCGCCACGCCGGACTTCATATCCGTGGTGCCACGGCCATACATCACGCCGTCTTTCACCTGCGCCCCGAAGGGCGGCGTGGTCCATGCGGCCTCATCGCCGACGGGAACAACATCGGTATGGCCGTTAAAACCAAAACTACGCGGATGCGCCTTGTCGCCCCAACGGGCGAATAGGTTGCTGACCCCACCGCGATCAACGCGGGTACAGTCAAAGCCTGCGCCGGACAGCAGATTTTCCAGCAGAACCAGCGCTCCGCCCTCCTCGGGTGTGACCGATGGGCAACGGATCAGCTCCGCCGTCAACTCTACCGGGTCTGTCATCTTTGCCCCTTTCCCATTCCTCAAACGCAGGTTCGCGCACAGATTCAACGAATTGGCCCAATTGCCAACCCCTGAGTCGGCCACTTCACCTCGTTTT
The DNA here is from genome assembly GCF_056542685.1 of Ruegeria sp. AB6. Lineage (NCBI taxonomy): Bacteria > Pseudomonadati > Pseudomonadota > Alphaproteobacteria > Rhodobacterales > Roseobacteraceae > Ruegeria > Ruegeria sp. AB6. The sequence continues at coordinate 103,522 of NZ_JBQGAD010000010.1, forward strand.
TTGACAGAACTCTCGGGGTGATACCCCAACAAAACATCAGGTGTGACCCAGCGACCACCTTGTCCCGCACGATAAATTCGCGTTACAGGGCCGCGAAACAGGTAATTTTGATGACTCGCATTCTTGTCACATGGATCTGCCTGACTTTCGCGGTTCTCGCACAGCAAAGCCAGGCGCAGACATTGTCGGTCACCACCGTGACCCGTCCTCCGTTCTCATATGTCGAGGATGGGGCGGATGTGGGATTCTCGATGGACCTGCTGGCCGCTTTGGCCGAGGCCCTGAGCTGGGATTACGAGATCGACCGCGTGGACGGCTTCGGCGACATGCTGGTTGCGGTGCAAGACGGCACGTCTGATCTGGCCATCGCCAATATCTCGATCACCGCCGCGCGTGAAACGCAGATGGATTTCAGCCAACCGATTTTCGAGGCCGGTTTGCAGATCATGGTTCCCTCGGACGCGGTGCGACGCCCATCTCTGCTGCAAGCCTTGCTGTCGGTTGAGCTGTTCATCGCCATCGGGCTGGCCTTTGCCATCCTGCTGGGCGGAGGGATGCTGATGTGGGTGTTCGAGCGCCGCTCGCAGCCCTATTTCGACCGCAAGCTGGACGAGGCATGGTTTCCGTCCTTCTGGTGGGCGCTTAATCTGGTCGTGAATGGCGGGTTCGAGGAACGGATGCCGCGCACCCCCTTTGGCCGCCTGCTGGGCGTGGTGCTGGTGGTGTCGTCCCTGTTCATCGTTTCGGTGTTCACCGCGCGCATCACCTCGGTCATGACGGTGGATGCGATCAGCGGCAACGTGAATTCGGTCAATGACCTTTATGGCAAGCAGGTCGGCACGATCTCGGGCTCGACCGCTGCCAGTTTCCTGAACCGGCGCGAGATCGAGTTTGCAGGCTATGACAGTCTTGATCCCTTACTGGCCGCGTTCGAAGCCGAGGATCTGGACGCCGTCGTGTTTGATGCCCCGATCCTGTCCTACTATGCGACGCATCAGGGTCGGAGGTTCGCTTCGATGACCGGCGGTATTTTCCTGCGCGAAAACTACGGGATCGTTTTCCCGACCGGCTCGCCCTTGGTGGAAGACGTCAATCAGGCACTGCTGGCCCTGCGCGAAGACGGCACCTATGACGAGATTTACCGAAAGTGGTTCGGCGCGCGGAACTAGACCGCGTCTTCATTCCCGAAAAACGGCGTCATCTGCGCAACAATGACCGCGTTCTCGTCCAGCGCGCGCTGCATCAGGGCGCGCTCATCCGGGTCGATGTCATGGCCCTGCGCTTCGCGCTCGGCCAATGTGCCATAGCCGGTCACGTCCAAAGGCGCAGTGTCGGCCTGTTTCAGGATTGCTACGGTTTCGCGCACCGCCTCGGCCTCATCCACGCCGCTGGCAAAGCACATCAACGCCGCCCCGGTCGCGCCTTCGGGCAGGCCATCGCCTTCTTTGCGGCCGATCTGCACAAGCAGGGTGTAAACTTGCTGACGGGAGGGTTTCTTTTGCTTTTCCATGTTGGGGGCCATAGCCGCGCGCCCCTGTCCGGTCAAGCGATTGCATGAGAGCGGGCATCTGGCCATAGTGACGCCATCAGCCAAGAGGGGGCCATATGACCTATCCAGATTTCATTACCAATTTTCCCAGCCTCGACGTCCCGTTCCCCGAGGACGTGGTACAATCCGCCGTGATCCGCTCGGACGTCGGTTTGGTGGCATTTTTTACCTTTTTGCAAGACTTCGAACTGCCCATGCATTCGCACAAGGCGCAATGGGGCACGGTCATTGAAGGCGAGATCGAACTGACCATCGGGGATGAGACACGCATCTACCGGCCCGGCGACAGTTACTCGATCCCTTCAGGTGTGGAACATGGCGGCAAGATCAAAGCCGGGTCGCGGGTGATCGACGTGTTCGAAGAAGCCGACCGCTATCCGGTCAAAGGGTAACAAAAAAGGCCGCAGCACGGGGCTGCGGCCTGTATTCGACTGGCGCGGGGTTTAGTCGCGCAGCAGTTCATTGATCCCGGTTTTCGAGCGGGTCTTTTCGTCCACCCGCTTCACGATCACCGCGCAATAAAGGCTGATGTTGTTCTTGGTCGGCATCGAGCCTGCAACAACCACCGAATAGGGCGGAACCTCGCCATAGGTGACCTCACCGGTTTCGCGGTCGACGATCTTGGTCGACTTGCCGATGAACACGCCCATCCCCAGAACAGAGCCTTCGCGGACGATGCAGCCCTCGACCACTTCCGAGCGCGCGCCGATAAAGCAGTTGTCTTCGATGATGGTCGGGCCGGCCTGCATCGGCTCCAACACGCCGCCAATGCCGACGCCGCCCGACAGGTGGACGTTCTTGCCGATCTGCGCGCAGGATCCGACCGTGGCCCATGTGTCGACCATGGTGCCTTCGTCAACGTAAGCGCCGAGGTTCACGAACGAAGGCATCAGAACCGCGCCGGGCGCGATATAGGCCGATTTGCGGACCACACAGTTGGGCACGGCGCGGAAGCCTGCGGCTTTCCACTGGTTCTCACCCCAACCGGCGAACTTGCTGTCCACCTTGTCCCACCAGCCACCGGCCTGCGGACCACCGGTCTGGATTTCCATGTCCTTGATGCGGAAGCCCAGCACGACCGCTTTCTTGGCCCACTGGTTCACGTGCCAGTCGCCACTGTCCAGCTTTTCGGCCACCCGCAGCGTGCCACTGTCCAGCGCGTTCAGCGTGTCTTCGATGGCCTCGCGTGTTTCGCCGGTGGTGGCGGGGGTAATGGTATCGCGTGCCTCCCATGCGGCTTCGATGGCGGCTTCCAGTTGCGCGTTGGACATTTCGGGGCTCCCTGACGAATCTGTTCACGTTGGTGTTGCCTATACGCAGCCGAAAACAATGACGCAATGCGACGAAGGCGGGCGCGTTTACGGCAGGACATAGATACTGCGGTGTTTTGCGGGTCGTCTAACTGGCCCGCCGAATGTGACGCACAAGGATGGCAACCGCTCCGGCGGTGTCTTTCTTTTGCATCGCCTGCATCAGCGCGGCGTGGTCGTTGTCGACCCGCTGCACCCATTTCGGCTGCCAATGCGCGAACAGATACCGCGCACTGGCAATGTGCAGGTCGTCGATTGTACGCAGCAAACGCGGCAACCCGCAGGGCGTCAGAATGGCACGATGAAAGGCGCGGTTCCTGGCTTCCCATTCCGGCATGGTTTCAGCCGCATCACAGGCAAGTCGCGCCTCTTCTGCACGTACCAGGGCATTAGGTGTCAGGTTCTGTACCGCGTATTGCAGCGCCAGAGGCTCCAGCGCGACGCGCATCTCGATCACTTCGCGCATCTCAACCGGGTCCAGCGCTGTTACGCGCATTCCACGACGGGGTTCGCTTTTGGCCAGCCCATGGGCCTGCAACCGTAGCAAGGCCTCGCGCACCGGCACATGACTGGTGTCAAAGGCCCGTGCAATATGATCCTGACGCAGCTTTTCCCCGGCGGTCAGTGCGCCAGTTATGATCTGCTGGCTTAGGTTGTCGTAAATGGTGTCGGCAATGGTCGCGCTCATGGATTATAGATAAAATCCGACCCTGCAGATCACAAGCCGCATTCTCAGCCCATCAGCGGGTCGGGTGAGATATTGCCCCCGCACACCAGCACGGCCACTTTTTCCCCCGGCGCGAGCTTATACGCGCCAGAGGTCAACGCCGCCAAAGCCGCAGCACCTGCCGGTTCGACCAGAATCCGATGCGCTTGCCAAAGGCGCTTTTGCGCATCGGCAATGGCCGCGTCGCTGACCAGGACCGAGGTCATGCCCTGCGCCAGACCAAAACAAATCGACCCGATCCGCCGCGCGCCCAACGCATTGGCAGCAATGCCCGAGACCGAGACATCGACCGGCTCCCCAGCCTGCAACGCGGCATTCAAAGCGCATGAGGTCTCGGGCTCGACCGCCACGACCTTGCGCGCACCCTGCAACCACGCCAGCGCCCCGGCGATCAGCCCTCCACCACCAACGGCGACCAAAACTGTGTCGGCTTGAAGACCTTGCGCCTCCCATTCGGCGAAACACGTGCCCTGCCCGGCGACGGTGCCCGGCGCGTCATAGGCGTGGATCTGCATTGCGCCGGTCTGCGCCTCATGATCCTGCGCCGCCGTAAGCGCGTTCGCATATTCCCCGGACACAACGCTCAGGTCCGCTCCGGTTTGTTCGATCAATGCGATTTTGGACGGACCCGCCAGTTCAGGTACGAAAATCTTGGCCGGATAGCCCAGCGTCTGCGCCGCATAGGCCGCCGCTGCCCCGTGATTGCCACCCGATGCGGCCACGACACCGGCCGCGGGAACATCCATGCTTAGCAACGTATTAAACGCCCCGCGCGCTTTGAAGCTGCCAGTGTGCTGCATATGCTCCAGCTTCAACTCAATCGGGTAGCCCGGAACGCGGCTCTCCATCACGGGTGTAACCTGTGCGTACCCAGCGATCCGGTCTGCGGCTGCTGAAATTTCGTTCTTCCAATTCATTCTTGTACTTCCGTGACTGGCGCTCTGACCGCGAACCCTATAGCTGTTTTGCAAACACGCAAGCAGGGAAACCTCACATATGAGAGAAGACCGCCACAGCCCGTTTCGCGACGCGCAGACCGACCGCTCGACCGCGAGCGAGGTGCCGGACACGCCGCAGACACGCTCGCCCGCCTATCGTCTTGCCTTTGCCGATGACGAGTTTCTATGCCGCGATGAGCTGCGCCCGGTACGCCTGCAACTGGAACTTCTCAAGCCCGAGATGATCATGTCCGAACGCGAGATCACCTCGACCATCGTCATGTTCGGCGGCGCGCGCATCCCGGAACCGTCGCAAAAACACACTGCGCGCACGAAAACTCTGGCTGACTTGTCTGAGTATTATGACGAAGCACGTGAATTTGCCCGGTTGATGACCGAGAAGTCGAACCAGACAGGCTGCCGCGAGAACGTGATCGTCACCGGCGGCGGCCCCGGCGTGATGGAGGCTGGCAATCGCGGCGCGCAAGACGCGGGTGGCTGTTCCATCGGGCTGAATATCGTGCTGCCGCATGAACAGGCGCCGAACCTTTATGTGACGCCCGAACTCAGCTTCAACTTCCACTATTTCGCCATCCGCAAGATGCATTTCCTGATGCGCGCTCGTGCCATCACCATCTTCCCCGGCGGCTTTGGCACCATGGATGAGCTGTTTGAATCTCTGACTTTGATCCAGACCGGCCGGATGGACCGCGTGCCCTTCCTGCTGTTTGGCCGAGAGTTCTGGGAAAAGGTGATCAACTGGGAGGCGTTGGCAGATGCGGGCACCATCTCGGACGAAGATCTGGACCTGTTCCGTTTCGTCGACACCGCGCAAGAGGCGGTCGAGATCATCGAGAACTGGGAACCCGCCCCGCCCCGCGACGACATTCCGGGGCGCTGAACGATGGCCCCGAAACCCGGAGAGATGCTGCACCTGCGCGGCAATGCCCTGAATGCAGGCGACCCTGTGGCGTTGCCGCTGACCCAAAGCAGCATGTACCACCTGCCCGGCGCGCCGGACGGCCTGCCGACCTATGGCCGCGTCGACAACCCTACATGGGTGCATCTGGAACATGTTCTGGCCCATCTGGAGGACGCGCCTTGCCTCGTGTTCCCTTCAGGCATGGGGGCGATCTCGGCCGCTTTGTTTACCACCATCAAGGCCGGGTCGCGTATCCTGATCCCGTCCGACGGCTACTACGTCACCCGCGTGCTGGCGGATCGGTTCCTGTCGGGTCTGGGCGTGTCGGTCACCGAACGCCCCACGACCGGTTTCACTGAGGGCGGGTTTGACGGGTTCGATGTGGTCTTTGTCGAAAGCCCTTCGAACCCTGGTCTGGACATGATGGACCTGCCCGCGATTGCACAATCCGTCCGCGCAGCCGGAGGGATCACGATTGCTGACAACACCACCATGACCCCGCTGGGCCAGCGCCCGCTGGATCTGGGTGTGGATGTGGTAGTGGCCTCAGACACCAAGGCGATGGGCGGGCATTCCGACCTGCTGATGGGCCATGTCTCCAGCCGCAATTCGCAGATCATGGAGAGGGTTGAGGAATGGCGCAAGGTCTCAGGCGCGATCCCCGGCCCGCATGAGGCATGGCTGCTGCATCGCGGGTTGGAAACGCTGGATGTGCGGTTCGACCGGATGTGCGCCTCGGCGCAGGTACTGGCAGAACGGCTGGCGGATCACCCCGCGGTGAAGGCCATTCGTTACCCCGGCTTGCCCTCTGATCCCGCGCACGCTTTGGCCAAAGCGCAGACTGCGCGGTTCGGGTTTCTGCTTTCGATCACGCTGGACAGCGAAGACAAGGCCGAAACTTTCATCAACGCCTGTCCCATGTTGCGGCCCGCCACATCTTTTGGCGGCGTCCACAGCTCGGCCGAACGCCGCGCGCGCTGGGGTGACGATGTAGACCCGGCCTTCATCCGCCTATCGGTCGGGTGTGAACCGGTCGAGGAATTGTGGCAGACGATCAACGACAGCCTTAACGCGTTGTGATTACTTCTTGGGCTCGCGTAGTTCCGTGAACACGTAGATCGGCAGCACGATGCTGGCGATCAACGCCCCCAGCCAGACCAGCAGGGTTGAGGCCAGCAGGTTGGAAATCCCGCCCACAGACAGGCCGTTTGTGATCAGATCAGTTAGCAACAAGCCGACAAAGGTCACGATCAGCGCGATGCCACCCTTGATCGCAGGCGCGCGCTTTGCGCCCAGTTTCAGGATAAGTGGCTCGGCGACCCATTGAATAAGCGTGAAAACGATCACCACCACGATGAACGAGATCGGCCGGATCGCAAATTCTGGTAGTAGGATCGCAGCCAGTAGCAACCCGATGGCATTCCCGGCCAGCAGGGCCAGAATGGACTTTAGTCTGCGCGTCATTAAAGTCTCCGTCAGCAATCAATTCAAAACATGCAGATATTAGCAGGATTAAGCGATTTAGCGAGGTGTTTCAAAAGCCTCTTCCTTTTGGGTCTTTGAAATCGCATGATAAAACCCAAGTATCAAGGTCAGACCCCCACCGACGAGAGGTGAGATGAGCGACGATCCCTATACCGTTTTAGGTGTTGCCAAGGATGCCAGCGACGCCGAGAAACGGGCGCAATACGATCGGGGTGAGATTGACGCCTCGGGCCAGGAGCGTCCGCAACAACAATACTATCGTGACTATGCCGAGGCTGCCGGAAACCCCTATCGCGGGCGCGCGGCAGACCCGGACGATATGTCGGACATCTTCGCCGAATTCATGCGCGGGCGCGCCAACTATGGTCAACGCAGTCAGGGGTTCCATGCGCCGGGGCATAACCGCAGCTACAGCCTGCAGATCAGCTTTCTGGACGCTGTGTTTGGCGCCAGCCAGAAACTGACATTGCCTGACGGCGACCGGATCGAGGTTAAGATCCCGGCAGGCATTACAGACGGCCAAACCATCCGCCTGCGCGGCAAGGGGGATCCCGGGTTTGGCGAGGGACCTGCGGGCGATGCTCTGGTCACGGTAACAGTCGCACCTCATCCGGTGTTTGAACGTCAGGGTGATGACATCCACATCACCCTGCCCATCACCATTGACGAGGCTGTTCTGGGCGGCAAAGTCCCCGCGCCAACTATTGACGGCGGCGTCAATGTCAGCGTGCCGCCGGGTACCAGCAGCGGCAAAACCCTGCGGCTGCGGGGCAAAGGGGTGAAAAAACGCGGTTCTTCCGACCGGGGCGACCAACTGATCGAATTGACCGTCGCCATGCCGGACCAGATCGACGATGACCTAAAGGCTTTCATGGAAACGTGGCGTGACACACACCGCTATGATCCTCGCAAAGGAATGCCGTCATGACCCGCACCCTGACCGAATCCGAAGTGATCGCAACCGTGACTCGCCTGACCTCAGCCCGGTTGACCGAGTATCTGGCCGCCGAAATCGTGATCCCTGAAAGCACCGAACAAGGGCTGGTCTATCATAGCCTTGACGTGGCCCGACTAGAGCTGGCCTGCGAGTTACACGACCAGTACGAGATGGAAGCAGATGCACTATCGATGATGATCTCGCTGATCGACCAGATGCACGGGTTGCGCGCCGAACTGCGCGAGGTGCTGAACGCCGTCGAATCGCAGCCCGAACCCGTCAGGCAAAGCCTGATCGACGTGATCGGCACCGCCCGGTTCGGGCGATAGGAAAGCTCAGTTCTGCACCAGATATTCTTCGGGCACGTAGAATGTATAGTCCCTATCCGCCACGGCCTCGTGACAATCGTGGCAATAAGACACGGCGCTGGCGCGGTCGCCCATCGTGTCGCCAAAGACCGACCCGTCCGGCATCACCATGATATAGCGCCAATCTGCCGTATCCGGGCTGGCGCCTTCGGCCAGTTTCTCCATCACGAACAAGGCGCCGGGATGGGTGTTGCCCTCATCCGTGACAGTCATGCTGTCCTTGGCCAACACCGACCCCAAAGGCAGCTTTTCACCCGGTTGCAGCGTGCCGTAATTGTGCGCCATCCGGTTGGCATAGCTGTTTACGAACCGCCTGCCATGGGTTTCCGAGATATAGGGCGCATCGTTGAACAAAGGCCAGTTCTGATAATTTCGCAGCTCATCCATCTGCGCGGCGGCGTATCCCCGCGCCATCCGGCGCTGTAATGAGGCATAGATACTCAGCGCCTCTTCCTTGGTTAGATCCGCCGGGTTTTCGATCGCAAGATGCGCGTTTTCACCATTCGACTGGGCCGCGACTCCGGTCGCCACCAAGCCTGCCAATCCTAACCCCAATAGAATTTTGCGGTTTTGTCGTATCAATTGCACAAACATTCATATGGCCTATCTGTTCAATTCGGTTCACAGAAACGCCGCACGTCTTGTGAGTGGCTATTAGATAGCGGCCATGGGTCTTCTCGCCATCACGGGGCACTCGACTCTCACCCCATTGTGCATGGATGTGAGCGCAGTACCCAAGTTTTGACCTGGCAAACATACCAAAAAAAGCATGCAATAGACAGACGCAGACGCATTAAATCTGTTTACGGGGCGATCAAATTTTATGCTTACTATCCGTCGAGGCCCGCTTCGGCTGCAATTTGCTTGCGCGACTTGCGCGCACGCTCGGTTGCGGATTTCAACTGACCACAGGCTGCCATGATGTCCTCGCCCCGCGTTTTGCGGATGGGGGAGGCATAACCCGCCTGATAGATGATATTCGCAAACGCCCGGATCCGGTTGTTCGAGCTGCGCTTATAAGGCGCGCCTGGCCATTCGTTGAACGGGATCAGGTTGATCTTGGCCGGGATGTTGTGGCGCTTGATATGGTCAATCAACCTATGCGCGTCGGCGTCGCTGTCATTGACGCCATCCAGCATCACGTATTCGAACGTGATCCGCTCCGAATTAGACGCCTTGGGATAGCTGGCCAGTGCGTGTAGCAGCTCTTCGATATTCCAGCGCTTGTTGATCGGCACCAGCACGTCGCGGGTCTCATCCGTAGTGGCGTGGAACGAGATCGCCAGCAGGCAGCCGATTTCTTCCGCCGTGCGGGCAATCTCGGGCACCACACCGCTGGTCGAAAGCGTAATCCGACGGCGGGACAGGGAAATTCCCTCAGGGTCCATGGCGATCTTCATCGCGTCGCGCACGTTGTCGAAATTGTAAAGCGGCTCGCCCATGCCCATCAAAACGATGTTCGACAGCAGGCGTGTTTCGTCTTTGGGCGCACCGGGGGTGGGCCATTCGTCCAGATCATCGCGAGCCATCATCACCTGACCCACGATCTCGGCCGCGGTCAGATTGCGCACCAGTTTCTGTGTGCCTGTATGGCAGAAAGAACAGGTCAGCGTGCAGCCCACTTGCGAGGAAATACACAGCGTGCCGCGATCGTCCTCGGGGATATAGACTACCTCAACCTCGTGCCCGCCGGCGATGCGGCACAGGTATTTTCGGGTGCCATCCTCGGACACCTGCCGTGTTACGACCTCGGGAATTTCGATCACAAAGCTCTCGGCCAGTTGGGCCCGATAGGCTTTGGCGAGGTTCGTCATCTGCGCAAAATCGCGAACACCCCATTGATAGATCCACTGCCAGATCTGCCCGGTGCGCATCTTGGCCTGTTTCTCGGGCGTGCCATGTGCGACCAGCGTCGTGCGCAATTGGTCGCGAGTCAGACCGACAAGGTTAACCTTCCCCTCGGGCAGCTTGCGGGGGATGGTCATGACGTCTTGAGTGATCGGCGCTTTGGGCGACATGGGGCTATCTCAACGGATTCTGGCTTGGGATGCGCCTCTATATAGGACCTAGCGCAAAGATCAAAAGAAATCGTCGCGTTTAATTCGCGTAGCGCAGCAATTCGTCCACACGTGCCCGGCCCAACTCTACCCGACAGGCGGCAATGCCAATGCCGGTACCTGACCCACCACCGAACGACGCGCCAACAGCCTCGCATTGGGCATCGCGGTAAGCCAGCCACGCGGTCTGCGCGCTGTCCAACGCGGGCACTGCCACAACACGTCCGGTAACATCATCCAGTTCTTTGGCCGATTGCATGGCAATGTCGTAACTTGCATCTATCGCCTGATTGACGCGGTCCTCCATCGCGCCCACGCATGCGCCAATCTCTATCTGAGAACCAGCATCCAGACATTCTAGAGTTGGATCAGCACTGGCAGCGGAAGACAGAAACAAAATCAAAAATGCAAAGCGCATCGGGCAGCCCCCTATTGGTTGCCCAATACTAGCACAGGCCCGGTTTTACCCCAAAGCGTCGAAGCCCCAGACACGACGACATGGCCGTGCCACGATGGGACCCGCATGCGTCAAATGCCCGGTGGCACGATATTGCAATCCGTTGCGTCCAGCGTTTGAACCGGATCATCCGGCCCGCATTGCTCGCCCGTGATCGGATATGTATCGGCCTCTTTCTCGCAAGCACTCAGGATAAGGGCGACCATCATCAAGAGAGCGGTGAGTGATTTCGTTTGCATGTCGGGCTCCTTCCCTAGTTCAGAGCCTTATACATGCAGATATTTGCATTCATTTCTTTGACTGGAATCAAATTTCGAATACGAATGCCGCCTCCAGAACGCTGCACAATGCCCTGCCACAACGCAAAAACCCCGCCAGACTGGCGGGGCAGCGATCAGGCAAATGCCCAGTCTAGTTGGTGCAGCGCGTCTCGGCGTCTTCAATCGCAGCGGTGAACCCCAGCAGCGAGAACGTGTCCTTGGTCTGCGTCCCACGCTCCGAGCGCGCCGTCAGGACGGCCTCGGTCCCGCGCTTCATGGCTGCGACCACCTTCAGGTCTTCACCTTCGGTTGCGGGCCACGCCCATTCACCTTCGGTGATCAGCTCGAACTTGGTGCCGTCGATATCAAGATTGACAGTCGATCCCGGTGCAAATGGATAGCCGCCCGTGAACGTCACCTGCCCTTTGACCTCGGCGTTGGGGCGGTAGAACACGAACAGCAGAATGTCGCTGCGCCGTACCGACACGACCCGCCCACCGCGGGTGTTCACGGTTTCCTTGGGGGCGGAAACGCTCCAGCATTCAGTCGGGTCATCCTCGACGAAGACGCTCCAGTCCGTTTTGGCTGCCACCCTGTTCGTGCTCGTCGCCTGTTGTGCAGTTGCCGTTGTTGCCAATCCTGCTATGCACAGGCCCGCGATCACGCGGACAAGCTTTGATCCCATCGTCCAGCCTCCTAGCTCGACCCATTACCTCATACCCACCGGAAATGCGTGCGGACCCTGCCTGATCCGTCTGTACGTTGCGTCTTCCGATGATTGCCGACATACACACTGTAACGCAGGTTTCGCCACAGGCGAAAGAGCGATTGGCAGAATTTTGCGCATGTTAAGGAATGTTCTAATGACACAAGCCGTACCAATGACAGAACTGTGGCGCGGACCCCTGTTGGAAAGCCTACATCTTGGGCATGCGGTGATCTGCGACGATACCGGCCAGATCGTTAAAAGTTGGGGGAATCCGAACGCTGTGATCTATCCGCGATCCTCGGCCAAGATGATCCAGGGATTGCCGCTGATCACCTCGGGTGCTGCGGCGAAATACGGGCTGAATTCGGAACATCTGGCGCTGGCCTGCGCCTCGCACAGCGGTGCACATATCCACACGGATCGCGTCTCGGCTTGGTTGGATCATCTGGGTCTGGCCGAATCCGATCTGCGCTGCGGCCCGCAAGAGCCACAGGACATGGCTGCGCGCGACGGGTTAATTTTAGCCGATGACACGCCATGTCAGATTCACAATAACTGTTCGGGCAAGCATTGCGGGTTTCTGACCGTTGCTCAGCATATGGGCGCCGGACCGGAATATCTGGAAATCGACCACCCCGTACAACAGGCCTGCCTGTCCGCGCTTGAGGAAACAACGGGCGAGACCAGCCCCGCCTACGGCATCGACGGCTGCTCGGCCCCGAACTTTGCGACCTCGCTGGTCGGGTTGGCGCGTTCGATGGCGTGGTTTGCCAGCGCCGCGGATCGGTCGGACCGGGCCAGCGACGCGGCGCAACAGCTGACGGCCGCAATGATGAAACATCCCGAGCTGGTCGCCGGTGAAACCCGCGCCTGCACCGAACTGATGCGCGCCATGGGTGGTCGCGTTGCCATCAAAACCGGTGCCGAGGCTGTGTTCATCGCAATCCTACCCGAAAAACGCATGGGCGTGGCATTGAAGATCACCGACGGCACCACCCGCGCCAGCGAATGCGCCATTGCCGCGATTCTGGTCAGCTTGGGCGTGCTGGAGGCCGACCACCCGGCCACCCGCAAATTTCTGAACGCCACGCAATACAGCCGTCGAGGGCTGGAATGCGGCGTGATCAAACCCGCGCCGGGGTTCCCCAGCTAAAGGCTACATCTCAATCTCGTGAATCTCGGCCACTTCGACCGAGCCGGACCCGTTGACAACCATCGGGCAACCCTTGGCCATCTCGGTCGCAGCATCCATGCTGTCGGCTTTGACAACTGTAAAGCCCGAGGCCGGATTGGCGCCGCCATTGTCAACAACACCGCTGCTGCTGACGGTGTAAGACTGGCCAACCGGGTTTCCGGGGATGTCCAGTGCCTCGCCCATTCCGCCAAACCAAGCGCCCCAGGCGGCCATGGTCGCTTCGATTTCAGCGGGGTCGGTCGGGGTATGACCACCGTGATAGACAAATAGAAACTGTGGCATTTATTTCCTCCCTTATGCCTTCGTGATGAAAAACTAGGCCAGCTGTGCGGCCAGCTTGTTCAGCGTCGACGTCCAGCCTTTGGTGTGGTTCGCTGCGATTTCGTCATCGCCCAACTCGCGGTGGTCGATGATCAACTTTGCACCCTCTTCTGCTGCCTCGACCGCCAACATCACATGGCTTTCGGCTCCGCGCTGGTCCTGATCGTCATGCCAGCCCCATGTGAACCCAACCGATTTGGGCGGATCGACATGCGTCACATGACCCGAAACCTTAAACCGCTGCCCTTCGTCATTTTGCATCACCGAATACCACGGACCCGTGCGAGAGAAATCCAGGTTGTGCTCGGGCACATGCATCCCTTCGGGTCCCCACCACTGCAGAAGCTTGTCGGGGGTGCTGATCCACGCATACAGATCGTCCGGTGCAAGCGGGTAAGCGCGCTCCAGTTTCAAATCGGCCATGAGGTCTCCTTTTCGATTGCATCACCCAGACGGTCCAGGCTGCTTTCCCAGAATTGACGTTTCGAGATGGTCCACTCCGCTATCGCGCGCAGCCCCTCGGGGCGGATCGAATACATCCGCTGGCTGCCCTGCACGCGCTGATTTATCAGCCCCGCCTCGCGCAGCAGTTTCAAATGGCGCGAGATCGCGGCGCCGGACATGCCGCGCCCTTCGATCAGGTCTCCGGCGGGCAATTCGCCATCCTGCATAAGCTGTTCGACGATCGAGAACCGTGTGGCGTCAGACAACGCGGAAAATGTGGTCAGAAGGGTGTTCATGACCACTATTTAACATTTTTGTTAAATAAAAGAAAGCCGCGCTGTTTTAACCGGCCACGAACTCAGATCGTGCATAGCCTTGCAGGAACAACAAAGCCGTTAGATCTCCGTGGTTTACCCGCACCTCGCATTGTTCCGCGACCGAGGGCTTGGCGTGCAGCGCCACCCCGGTTCCGGCCCGACCCAGCATCCCCAGATCATTCGCGCCATCGCCCACGGCGATCACATCCGATTCGAACAGACCCAACCGCGCAGTGATCTGCTCCAAAGCATCCACCTTGGCCTGACGACCCAGAATGGGGCGCGCGACATCGCCGGTCAGCTTACCGCCTTCGGCGAGCAGCGTGTTGGCGCGGTTCTCATCAAAGCCCAGTTCAGCCCCAACCTTGGCCGTAAACGCCGTGAACCCTCCCGAAACCAGCGCGGCATAACCCCCATTCGCCCGCATCGTGCCAACCAGTTCCTTGCCGCCGGGCATCAGGGTAATTCGCTCGGCCAGCACCTTGTCGATCACGGCCTCGTCCAAACCTTTCAGCAAGCCAACACGCTCGGTCAGAGCGCCCTCGAAGTCCAGCTCGCCGTTCATGGCGCGCGCGGTGATGTCCTTGACGCGCTCGCCGACGCCGGCCTCATCGGCCAGTTCGTCGATGCATTCCTGCTGAATCATGGTGCTGTCCATATCGGCCAACAGCATCTTCTTGCGCCGCCCCTCGGCAGGTTGAACCACCAGATCGACGCCCATGTTCTGCAAATCGGCCCACACGCCCCACTGATTGTCCGGCAGGCCCGCCAGAGAAAACTCTGCCGCTTCATCCGGGCTCAACCACTGCACACCGCCACCGCCCCAGGCATTACGCAGGGAGTCGACCAATGTCTGTTCCAGCGCGTTTTTGTCGGGGTTGGTCAAAAGGGTGGCAACGTACATCTTCAATCTCCGGCAAGCTTACCTGCGGGATATCGCAGGTGCAGCATTTTCACCAGAGGACAGATGCGCCCTAGCCCAGAATACCCGGCAGCCGCAGCCCATGCGCACGGGCGCAATCCTTCGCCGCCTCATAGCCCGCATCCGCATGACGCCACACGCCCGAGGCCGGGTCGTTCCACAACACCCGCTCTAGCCGCCGCGCGGCGTCCTCGGTCCCATCAGCGCAGATCACCACACCCGCGTGCTGACTGAAGCCCATGCCAACGCCGCCGCCATGGTGCAGCGACACCCATGTCGCCCCGCTGGCCGTGTTGATCAACGCATTCAGCAAAGGCCAGTCGCTGACCGCATCCGAGCCATCCAGCATCGCCTCGGTCTCGCGGTTCGGGCTGGCAACAGAACCGCTGTCCAAGTGATCCCTCCCGATCACGACTGGGGCCTTCAACTCACCATTGGCCACCATCTCATTGAAGGCCAGCCCAGCACGATGCCGATCCCCAAGCCCGATCCAGCAGATGCGCGCGGGCAAACCCTGAAACGCGATGCGGTCCTGCGCCATGTCGAGCCAGCGGTGCAGGTGCTCGTTCTCGGGGAACAGCTCTTTCATCTTGGCGTCGGTTTTGTAGATATCTTCGGGGTCGCCGGAAAGGGCGCACCAGCGGAACGGGCCGATCCCTTTGCAGAACAGCGGACGGATATAGGCGGGGACGAAGCCGGGGAAGGCAAAGGCGTTTTCCAGCCCTTCATCCTGCGCCACCTGACGGATGTTGTTGCCGTAGTCCAGCGTCGGCACGCCCGCGTTCCAGAAATCAACCATCGCCGCCACATGCTGTTTCATCGACGCACGCGCGGCTTTTTCCACCGACTTAGGGTCTGTTTCACGCTTTTCCCGCCACTGTGCCATGGACCAGCCGATAGGTAGGTATCCATTGATCGGGTCATGGGCGCTGGTCTGATCGGTGACGATATCGGGGCGCATGCCCCCCTCGGCCATGCGGCGGTAGATCTCGGGGAAAACCTCGGCGGCATTACCCAGTAGACCCACGGATTTCGCCTCACCAGCTTTGGTCCAGCGGTCGATCATCTCAAGCGCTTCGTCCAGCGTCTCGGCCTTTTCATCCAGGTATTTGGTGCGCAGGCGGAAGTCGATGCTGTCGAGGTTGCATTCTACCGCCAGACAACAAGCCCCGGCAAAGACGGCCGCCAGAGGCTGCGCGCCGCCCATACCACCCAAGCCGCCGGTCAGAATCCACTTGCCGGTCAGGTCGCCGCCGTAGTGCTGGCGTCCGGCCTCGGCAAAGGTCTCATACGTGCCCTGAACAATGCCCTGCGTGCCGATATAGATCCACGAACCGGCCGTCATCTGACCGTACATCATCAGACCCTTCTTATCGAGTTCGTTGAAGTGATCCCAGTTGGCCCAATGTGGCACGATGTTTGAATTGGCGATCAGAACGCGCGGTGCATCCTTGTGGGTGCGGATGATGGCCACGGGCTTGCCGGACTGTACAATCAGAGTCTCGTCCTCTTCCAGATCCTTCAAACCCTCCACAATAGTGTCGAAATCCTGCCATGTACGGGCTGCGCGCCCGATCCCGCCATAAACCACCAACTCATGCGGATTCTCGGCCACGTCCGGGTGCAGGTTGTTCATCAGCATCCGCAAAGGTGCCTCGGTCACCCAGCTTTTGGCGTTCAGCTCGCGGCCAGTGGGCGGATAGATATCACGGGTGTTTTTGCGTGGATCGCTCATGTCTGGGCTCCTTGATTGGTCAGTGCACCCGATCGGGTGAGGTCATTGAGGCGGGTGAGCATGTCGGTGAGATAAGGCCGTAAGGCCGCAGCCCGGCCCTCGCGCCACGTCCATGGCGGCATCTCGTCCATGTAGGAGCGCTGCGCCAACTCCATCTGGATCGCGTGGATATTCTGGTCTGGCTGCCCATAGTGGCGGGTTGTCCAACCACCGCGAAAGCGTCCGTTCAGCACCGCGGGCATCCTTTCGGCACCCTCAGCCACCCCTTGCACGGCCTGTTCGATGACGCGTGCGCAACTTTGACCGTCATTCGTGCCGGTGTTGAAAACGGGTAATTCCCCTTCGAACAGAAACGGAATTCGGGACCGGATAGAGTGGCAATCGAACAGGATCGCCACCCCATGACGCTCGCGCACGCGGTGTAGTTCTTGCAGCAGCGCGGCGTGATAAGGCGCATGATAGGCGTGACGCCGGGATTCGATTTCATCCGCTGAGGGCTCTTGCCCATCGGCCCAGATCGGTTGGCCGTCAAAATCGGTCAGCGGAACCAGCGTCGTCGTGTTCTGACCGGGATAGAGCGACACCCCGTCGGGGTCGCGATTTGCGTCGATGACATAGCGATGGATATGGGACTGCACCACCGTCGCATCGGTAAATGCCCCGTCATAGAGTCTGTTTATGTGCCAATCTGTGTCCGCAATCCCCCGGCCAATGTCGTTTAACCGCGCTGCGATGTCATCGGGCACATGGGTTCCACCATGAGGCTGACCCAGCACAATCGGGCTGTCACCGGACCGGACCGAGACCACCTGCATCAGAACAACTCCGGCATGGACAGTTTGACCGCATCCAACACGCACCCATCGGCAATCAGCACCTTCGCCTGTTCAAGCTCTGGCGCCAGATAGCGATCCTCGGACAGCGCCGGGATATCGGATCGCAGCCGGGCTACGGCCTGCTGCAACGGGGCGCTTGTTGTCAGGGGGGCGCGGAATTCCACGCCTTGGGCTGCACACAGCATCTCGACCCCAAGAATATAATTCAGGTTTTCGACCATCCGCGTCAGCCGTCGCGCGCCATGGGCCGCCATCGAGACGTGATCCTCCTGATTGGCCGAGGTCGGCGTGCTATCCGTCACGCAAGGGTTGGCCAGATGCTTGTTCTCGCTCATCAGCGCCGCCGTTGTCACTTCGGCGATCATCAGGCCCGAGTTCAGCCCCGGTTCGGGCGTCAGGAAGGGCGGCAGATCAAAACTAAGCGCCGGGTCCACCATCAGGGCGATGCGCCGTTGCGCGATGGCTCCGATCTCGGACAGGGCCAACGCGATCATGTCGGCGGCAAAGCCCACGGGCTCGGCGTGAAAATTCCCGCCCGAGACAATCGCGTCCTCCAGAACCAGCGGGTTGTCGGTGGCGGCGTTGGCTTCGACTTCAAGCGTGGCCGCCGCTTGGCGCATCACATCCATGGCCGCGCCCGTGACTTGCGGCTGGCAACGGATGCAATAAGGGTCCTGAACCCGCGTATCGCCATCACGGTGACTTTCGCGAATTTCCGACCCGTCCAGAACCGCACGCATGGCGCTGGCCGCCTCAGTCTGGCCGCGATGGCCACGCAAAGTGTGGATTTCGGGGCGCAACGGCGCGGTCGAACCCATGATCGCGTCGGTCGACAGGGCAGACACCACCAAAGCGTTTTGCGCTGCACGCCAGGCCTGAAACAGCCCTGTCAGCGCAAATGCTGTCGAGAACTGGGTCCCATTAATAAATGCCAGCCCCTCTTTCGGACCGAGTTGAATCGGCTCTAACCCGACTTTTTTGAGCGCATCAAGCCCCGGCAGGACCGTCCCGTACACTTCGGCCTCACCTGCACCGATCAGCACGGCGGTCATATGGGCCAAAGGGGCCAGATCGCCCGATGCCCCGACCGATCCCTGCGCCGGGATGACAGGTGTCACACCACGTGCCAGCATTTGCTGGAGCAGCTCGATCAAGTCCCACCGCACGCCCGAGGCCCCACGGCCAAAGGACAACAGCTTGAGCGTCATCATCAACCGGGTCACGCGGCGTGAGATTGCAGGGCCAACCCCGCAGCAATGGCTGAGGATCA
Organism: Ruegeria sp. AB6; assembly: GCF_056542685.1. Lineage (NCBI taxonomy): Bacteria > Pseudomonadati > Pseudomonadota > Alphaproteobacteria > Rhodobacterales > Roseobacteraceae > Ruegeria > Ruegeria sp. AB6. Next base: position 122,281 of record NZ_JBQGAD010000010.1, read on the forward strand.
GGTTGCGTTGCAGGGTAGATGTATCCTGCGCCGCGATTTTGTGGCTGGCCAGTTTGCCGAAGCCAGTATTGACGCCATAAACAGGGTCTGCGCCTTGCGCGGCGGCCTGCACGCGGTGGGCTGCGGCCTCGACCGCAGGCTTGCATGCGGGGTCCAACGCCACGGCGGCATCCTGCCAATACACGTGCGCCAAATCGGTCAGAGTGACCGCGCCGGGGGTCAGGGTCAGCTCGGTCATTCCGATCCTCCGAACAGGCGCGCGTGCAAGGGGTTGAAGCCAATGCGATAAGCCAGTTCCGCCGGATGAGAAACATCCCAGACCGCAAGATCAGCCCGCAGGTCCGGCGCAATTTGCCCGGTATCCGCCAGCCCCAAAGCGCGCGCAGCGTTTCGGGTTACACCGGCCAACGCCTCTTCCGGTGTCAAGCGGAACAGGGTGCAGGCCATGTTCATAGTCAGCAAAAGCGAGGCCAAAGGTGACGAGCCCGGATTGCAATCCGTCGCCAGCGCAATCGGAACATCTCGGTCACGCAGCAGTTGGACCGGAGGCTTCTGGGTCTCCCGCAAGGTATAGAACGCGCCGGGCAGAAGAACCGCAACCGTACCCGCTTCCGCCATGGCCAAGACGCCATCGCCATCCAGATATTCCACATGATCCGCCGACAGCGCCCCATAGGCTGCGGCCAATTTGGCGCCGCCCAGATTGGAGAGTTGCTCGGCGTGCAGTTTGACGGGCAAACCAAGCTCCCGCGCCACATCGAACACCCTGGCGATCTGGGTCGGGTTGAAAGCTATGCCCTCACAGAACCCATCCACCGCATCGACCAGACCTTCGGCATGGGCCTTGCGCAGGGCGGGAATGCAAACCTCGGTCAAGTAGGCGTCGGGATCAGCGCGGTAATCCGGCGGCGCGGCGTGTGCGCCCAGAAAGCTGGTCTTGACCCGCACCGGCCGGGCCTGCCCGATCCGCCGTGCAACACGTAGCATCTTAAGCTCGGTCGCGACATCCAAGCCATAGCCGGACTTGACCTCGATACAACTGACCCCCTCGGCCAGCAGTGCATCCACGCGCGTCAGGGCATCTGCCAGCAGCGCCTCTTGGCTGGCTGAACGCGTGGCGGTCACGGTGGACAGAATCCCTCCTCCGGCGCGGGCGATCTCCTCATAGCTGGCCCCGTTCAGGCGCATCTCGAACTCGGCGGCGCGGTTGCCACCGAACACCACATGCGTGTGCGCATCAATTAGCGCTGGCGTGAACAGCCGGTCGCCAAAATCCTGAACCGGCCAATCCGCATAATCCGAGGGCATATCCGCCCGAGCGCCCACCCAGACGATCTGCCCCCCGTCGACAGCGATTGCTGCGTTCTGGCACAGGCCATACGGCTCCGTGCCCTCGACCATGGTTGCCATATGCGCACTTAGAAGAACCGATTTTTTTGCCATGAGGATTCTTTTGGGCTCCCTTTCTTGTCGCTTTTTAAGTATACGTATAAAATATTAAAGTCTACACAAAATGGAATCCCAATGACTGTGCACGCCAAAACCGCCCTGATCGGCTCTGACTGGGTCTCGGACCTTAGGGTCGAGGTGAAAGAAGGCCGGATCAGTCGGATCGAAACCGGCGCGCGGCCTCAGCCGCAGGACGATCAGGTGGACGTTCTGATGCCCGCTTTGGCCAACTTGCACAGCCACAGCTTTCAACGGGCCATGGCCGGAATGACCGAAACCCGCGCCGACGGGCGGGAAAGCTTCTGGACATGGCGCAACCTGATGTACCGCTTTCTGGATCGGTTGACGCCCGACCAGATCGAAGCCATCGCAGCTTTGGTTTTCATGGAGATGCAAGAGGCAGGCTATGCCTCGGTCGGTGAATTTCACTATGTCCATCACCAACCCGGCGGGCAGCCCTACGAGACCCGCTCGGAACTGAACCAACGTATATTTGCCGCTGCGCAACAGACCGGCATAGGCCTGACTCATCTGCCGGTGCTTTACACCTATGGCGGCGTTCAGCAAGAGCCGCTGGCGGGCGGGCAGTTGCGGTTCGGTCATAGCGTGGACGCCTATCTGAGTCTGGTCGAAGATTGCCGTAGAGGGGCCCCGCATCCCGACAGCCTTGTGGGCATTGCGCCCCATTCCCTGCGTGCAACTTCTCCTTCGGACTTGCAGACCCTGTTGCAAGCGGCACCGCAGGGCCCGGTACATATCCACATCGCCGAACAAACGCAGGAGGTGCGAGATGTGCAGACCGCATTGGGCGCGACGCCCGTGTCGTGGCTTTTGGACAATGCCGATGTGAATGACCGCTGGTGCCTGATCCATGCGACTCATATGACCGACGCGGAAACGCAGGCCATGGCGCGCTCGGGCGCTGTTGCCGGGCTCTGCCCGATCACCGAGGCCAATCTGGGTGATGGGATCTTCAACGGCGCGGTTTATATGCTGGCGGGCGGATGGTTTGGGGTCGGGTCGGATTCGAATGTCCGGATTTCCCTGTCCGAGGAATTGCGGATGCTGGAATATTCCCAACGTCTTCGCGACCGGGAACGCACGGTTCTGGTCAAACAGGCAGGATCGGTGGGCCACGCACTTTATACCGGCGCAGCTGAAGGCGGCGCGCAGGCCCTATCGCGGGATGCAGGGCAGATTGCGGTGGGCAAGCTGGCTGATATGGTCGCCATCGACCGCACCCACCCGACCCTTTGCGCATTGACCGACGATCAGTTGTTGGACGGGTTGTGCTTTGCCGCCCATGACGGGGTCGTGACCGATCTGTGGTCTGCCGGGCGGCATATGGTGCGGCAAGGCCGCCACGTGAACCGCGACCAGATCATTTCTGCCTACAGGGTAGGAATTGCCGATCTTTTGTCCGCGGTCTAGAACGCATCCGAAAGCCGAGGGTACATGCCGCAATCAACCGAGACCACCAGCTACAAAGACATCAAGAAAACTGTTTTGGCGCGCATCCGCTCGGGCGAATGGCAGCCCGACTCGTTGTTGCCCAACGAACAGGATTTGGCAGCTGAATTCTCCTGTACCCGCACAACCGTCAACCGCGCCTTGCGGGAACTGGCGGATGAAGGCTATCTGGAACGCCGCCGCAAGGCTGGCACCCGTGTGCTCAGCGCGCCTCAGCGGCAGGCCCGGTTCAGCATACCAATGGTCCGGGACGAGGTCGAAGCGACCGGTGGCACCTATCGCTATGCACTGGTCTCAGCCGAGACGGCTGTCGCCCCGGATTGGCTGACAGCGCGTCTTGTTTTGCGGCCCAGTCAAAGCACCGTGCATGTGCGGTGCATGCATTTTTCGGGCAATACCCCGTTTCAATACGAAGACCGCTGGATCGTAGTAGACAGCGTGCCGCAAGTGGCGCAGGCGGATTTTTCGGCAATCGGCCCAAATGAGTGGCTGATCCAGACTGTACCCTTCACCAATGTGGAACTCAGCTTTCTGGCCAGCCGGGCTGACGCGACCGTCGCCCGTTTTCTGGACCTGCCTGAAGGTGAGCCGGTGTTTACTGGTGAACGCATCACATGGTTGGAGGGGCAACCCGTCACCTACGCCAAAATGTATTTCGGCGCCGGATACCGGATGACCACCCAGTTCTGAACGCGTCAAATTGGGCTTTACCACTGTGCCAATCCACGCCAGATTCGCAGGCAACAGTTCCATTGGAAAAGGCAGACAGAATGGCAAACCCGCTATACGACCGCTTGTTTGGCATTCACGCAGGTAAGGACACGCCGTTTCTGCATCTTCCGGATGGCAAAGTCATAACACACGCCGCGTTTCTGGACATGGCAGCGCGGCTGGCCAACACGCTGAACGGCTATGGATTGGAACCGGGCGACCGGGTTGCCGTTCAGATCGAAAAATCGCCCGAGGCCTTGGCACTCTATGCCGCCTGCGCGCAGGCCGGGTTGGTCTTTTTGCCCCTGAACACCGCCTACACCGTCAACGAGCTAACCTATTTCATCGAAAACAGCGGCGCATCGCTGGTTGTGTGCGACGACGCGAACCAAAGCGCCCTGACACCGCTGGCCAAGATGCACGAAGCTCGGCTCGAGACGCTGAACGCCGATGGCTCGGGCAGTTTGATGCGGCGTGCCTTGGGGATGTTGCCCGCGTTCGAGCCCGCGCGCCGGACCGAGGACGATCTGGCCGCCTTCCTATATACCTCCGGCACCACCGGGCGGTCCAAAGGCGCGATGCTGTCTCAAGCCAACCTACTATCGAATGCGGAAACATTGGTGCAGGAGTGGCGGTTCACAGCCGATGACGTGCTGCTGCATGCCTTGCCCATTTTCCATACACATGGGCTGTTTGTGGCGACGAATGTGGTGCTGGCCTCGGGCGGGTCGATGATCTTTCTGCCGAAGTTCGATCTGGATGACATGCTGCGCCTGATGCCACAAGCGACCTCAATGATGGGGGTGCCGACTTTCTACACCCGCCTGTTGGGGGATGATCGGTTCACCGGTGATCTGGCTCAGCATATGCGACTGTTCATCTCGGGCTCGGCCCCCTTGCTGGCGGAAACCCATGAGCGGTTCGAAACACGCACCGGCCACCGCGTCCTTGAACGATACGGCATGACCGAGACCAACATGAACACCTCAAACCCCTATGACGGCGAGCGCCGCGCGGGCACGGTTGGCTTCCCCCTGCCCGACGTCGAATTGAAAGTGACCGACCCCGACAGCGGCGAGACCCTGCCGCAGGGCGAGATCGGCATGATCGAAGTCCGCGGCCCGAACGTCTTCCAAGGCTATTGGCAAATGCCCGAGAAAACCGCCGCCGAGCTGCGCGAGGATGGGTTTTTCATCACCGGCGATCTGGGTCGAGTGGACGCCGATGGCTATGTCCATATCGTCGGACGCGGAAAGGATCTGATCATCTCGGGCGGGTTCAACATCTATCCCAAGGAACTTGAGACGCTGCTGGACGACCAGCCCGGCGTGTTGGAAAGCGCGGTGATCGGCGTACCGCATCCGGATTTCGGCGAAACCCCCGTGGGCCTGCTGGTGGCGGAACCCGGCGCGACCCCTGATCTGGACGCGATCATGGCCCGTGCGCAGGCCGAACTGGCGCGTTTCAAACATCCCCGCAAACTGATCGTTCTGGACGAGCTGCCGCGTAACACGATGGGCAAGGTTCAGAAAAACGCCCTGCGCGCGCGTTTCGCCGAGCTGTTTACCTAAGCGGCACGCGTCCCGTCGGGGTCAAAAGCCAGCACTTACGCCCCTCAAACACCGCCGTGGCCAATGGACGGCCATAGCCTGCGCCTGCATCCAGATTGACACGGTTGCCGCAATGCTCGGCCTGATCGACGGGTGTATGGCCATGGACAATCAGCCACGGATGCGGCGCGGCTTCGATCAGAAACTCGTTGCGAATCCAGATCAGGTCATTCTCGGATTGCTGCTCCAGCGGAAGGCCCGGTCGGATACCCGCGTGAACGAACAGCATTTCGCCCTCTTGGTGATAGTTCGGCAGAGCATTGAGGAAATCCAGATGCTGCGGTGGAACAGCCTCGACCGCGCGTTGATGAACATAGATGATACGGTCATTGTCGGTGACATCCACACCGTAAGAGGCCAACGTCTCGCGCCCGCCCAAACGCGGATGCAACCAGCTGAGCGCAACGGGCAGATGGCTGTCGGCGACCTCGCAATCCTGCACGAACCGCGCCATCATCCGGTCGTGATTACCCCGCACCATGACCCAGTTGCGTCCTGCACGCTGACCTTCGATCAACAGGTCAAGCACCCCGCGACTGTTCGGCCCACGATCCACGTAATCCCCCAGAAACACGACTCGCGCATCTGGGCCTCCATCCGCCTCAATCCGGAGCAGGGCGGTTTGCAACATCTCAAGCTGGCCGTGAATATCGCCAATGGCGTAAATGGCAGACGTCATGAAAAACCTCGGGTCGAAAATCACTTTGCTTGTGACGCGAAAACCGCCCCTGACAAAGAAAATACCCGCGCCTTAGGTGGCGCGGGTTGGGATAGTCTCAGAAATTCAACACTGCCTACTAGGCCACGTCAAATTCCAAAGGTTTGATCTGGGTAAACAGCCCCGTTTCGGCCAACTTTGCGCGGGCCTCGGCCGGGACAGGTTCATCCACATACAGCAGCGCGATCGCTTCGCCGCCCGCTTCGGACCGGCCAAGGGTAAAGTTCGCGATGTTCACGTCGTTCTCGCCCATGGTCTGACCCAGCGTACCGATGATGCCCGGCACGTCTTCGTTGGTGGTATAGAGCATATGCGCCCCGACCTCGGCATCAATATTGATGCCTTTGATCTGAATGAACCGCGGCTTGCCATCGCTGAATACAGTCCCAGCGATCGAACGCTCACGCTTGCTGGTGACAACAGTGACCTTCACATAGCCATCGAAAACGCCGGTCTTGTCCTGATTGGTGGTCGAGATTTTAACTCCGCGCTCTTTCGCGATCACCGGCGCAGACACCATGTTCACATCGGGATTGACCTTTTTCATGATCCCCGCAACGACAGAACAATTCAACGCGGCCAGGTTCATCTCAGCGGCGACACCGTCATAGAGGATGTTGATCGCCTTGATCGGCTCATCCGTCATCTGCCCAATGAAGCTGCCCAGATGCCCGGCCAGCTTAATCCACGGCCCCATGACTTTGGCCTCTTCGGCGGTCACGGACGGCATGTTCAGCGCGTTTTCAACCGCCCCGGTCAGCAGGTAGTTCGAGATTTGCTCGGCCACCTGCAGCGCCACGTTTTCCTGCGCCTCGGTCGTAGCTGCCCCCAGATGCGGTGTGCAGACGACGTTGGGCAAGTTGAACAGAGCGTTTTCCTTGGCCGGTTCCTCGCTGAACACGTCAAAGGCGGCACCGGCCACATGGCCCGATTGCAGCATCTCGGCCAGCGCGTCTTCGTCGACCAAACCGCCGCGGGCACAATTGACGATGCGCACGCCTCTCTTGGTCTTGGCCAGATTCTCACGGCTCAGGATGTTGCGGGTCTGATCGGTCAGCGGAACATGCAGCGTGATGAAATCCGCGCGGGCCAGCAGGTCATCCAACTCGACCTTTTCAACGCCCATCTTGGCGGCTTTCTCTTCGCTGAGATAGGGATCATAGGCGACGACCTTCATCTTCAGGCCCAGCGCGCGTTCGCAGACGATGCCGCCGATGTTGCCTGCGCCAATGACGCCGAGAGTCTTGTTGGTCAGCTCAATCCCCATGAATTTGGACTTTTCCCACTTGCCCGCATGGGTCGAGGTGCTGGCCTCGGGGATTTGCCGCGCCACGGCGAACATCATCGCAATGGCGTGTTCGGCCGTTGTGATCATGTTGCCGAACGGCGTGTTCATCACGATAACACCCTTTTTGCTGGCCGCTTCCTTGTCGACATTGTCGGTGCCAATCCCAGCGCGGCCGATCACTTTCAGATTGTCGGCTTTCTCCAGCAGGGTCGGCGTGACCTTTGTGGCGGAACGGATAGCGAGGCCGTCATACTGACCGATCACCTCGGCCAGTTTATCCTTGTCCTTGCCCAGATCGGGCATGAAATCCACGTCGATGCCGCGATCGCGGAAAATCTGCACGGCGGTTTCGCTGAGCTTGTCAGATACGAGTACTTTGGGGGCCATATTTCTGGTCCTTAAACTTTGGGAAAGTATCCGGGCCACAGACGGGCCCAGATTTTTCGTCGAAAAATCTTGTCAGGCGGCTGCCGATTGCGCAGCGATCTCGGCCTCAAAGGCCCAGGCCAGCCACGGTAGCATGGCCTGAATGTCCGAGGTCTCGACCGTGCCGCCACACCAGATGCGCAGGCCCGCGGGGGCATCGCGATATGCACCGATATCCAGCGCGATATTCTCGACCTCCAGCCGTTTGGCTACGGCCTTGGCGAATGTCGTCCCATCCTGAATGCGCGGATCGGTGAATTTCAGGCAGACTGACGTATTCGATTGCGTCGCCGCATCCTCGGCCAGATTGGCGATCCAGTCGTTTTGATCGCAAAAGGCATGAACCGCTCCAGCATTGGCATCTGCGCGGGCAATCAGGCCCTGCAACCCACCGACCGAGCGCGCCCAGTCCAGCGCAAACAGGTAGTCCTCGACCGCCAGCATCGAAGGCGTGTTGATCGTGGCCCCGGTAAAGATACCGTCGATCAGCTTGCCGTCTTTGGTCAGGCGGAAAATCTTGGGCAGCGGCCATGCGGGGGTGTAGCTTTCCAGCCGCTCAACCGCGCGCGGGCTGAGGATCAGCATCCCGTGCGCTGCTTCACCACCCAGCACTTTTTGCCAGCTGAACGTGGTCACATCCAGCTTGTCCCACGGCAGGTCCATCGCAAATGCAGCCGAAGTCGCATCACAGATCGTCAGACCCTGACGGTCATCCGCGATCCAGTCGCCATTGGGAACCCGCACGCCCGAGGTCGTGCCGTTCCACGTAAACACCACATCATTGGCGAAATCGACCGAGGCCAGATCAACGATCTGCCCATACTCGGCGGTTTTCACCTCGGCGTCGATCTTCAATTGCTTGACCACGTCCGTGACCCAACCGGCACCAAAGCTTTCCCAGGCCAGCATCTCGACCTTGCGTTCGCCCAACAGCGACCACAGCGCCATCTCAACCGCGCCGGTGTCCGAGGCGGGAACGATGCCGATCTTGTAATCCGCCGGAATGCCCAGCACCTCACGCGTGCCTTCGATGGCCGCCTTCAGCTTGTCCTTGCCCACCGCCGCACGGTGCGACCGGCCCAACGCAGCGTCGGCCAGCTTGTTCAGCTCGAATGTGGGGGGTTTGGCGCAGGGGCCAGAGGAAAAACGCGGATTCGCCGGCCGCGTTGCCGGTGTATTTGTGCTCATCTGTATTACCCTTCCAGATACACGCCCCTCGTTGGGGAGGGGTGTCCCGCCGCCACACCTAGAAAGCCTGCCGCGTCGCAGCAAGCGGAAAAGACTCTTCGAAGTCGAAAAACGACATTCAATTTCACCCCATCCGCGGTCATGAGTTTCCGATAGGCGAAAGATTTGCAGTCCGTTAACGCGACTCGGTGAGCAGTTGATTGTTTTTTGGGCAGTCACGCGCGGATCGTGACGGAATAGGCCGGGAACCCTTGTGATCAGACATCGGCGCAGTGAAAAGGTGCCATGCCTGACACCCTGACCATTGTCGTTGTAGAAGAAGACCGCGAGCGCGCGATTGCCATCGTCGATGCGCTCAAGGCGTCTGGGGCTTATGATGTGCATGTGATCGGCAATGTCTCGAGCCTTGCGCGCAAGATCGCCGCGCTGGTGCCCGATGTGGTGCTGATCGACATCGACAACCCGACCCGCGACATGCTTGAGGAACTGACCCTTGCATCCGGGCCACTGGAACGCCCAGTGGCCATGTTCGTCTCGGGCGCGGCAGGCGATTTGGCTTCGACCGCAATCGAGGCCGGACTGTCGGCCTATGTGGTCGATGGGATGCAACCGGACCGGCTGAAGCCCGTGCTGGATGCGGCCATCGCGCGGTTTCAGATCGTGCGCCAAATGCGCCGCGAACTGGCCGAGACCAAACGTGCGTTGGAAGAACGCAAGGTGATCGACCGCGCTAAGGGCCTGCTGATGAAGGCGCGCGGGGTCGAGGAAGAAGAGGCCTATGCCCTGCTGCGCAAAGCCGCGATGGATCAGGGCCGCCGCGTCGCCGATGTGGCCGAGGCGCTGGTCACGGCCTCGGGGTTGTTGTCATGAACGCTGTGACCCTGCCCGTCGCCTACGTTCCGCTGGTGGACGCCGCCCCCTTGATCGTGGCGCATGAAATGGGCTTGGCCCGCGCCGAAGGCGTCGAGCTGGACCTGATCACCGCGCCCTCATGGTCGTCGGTGCGCGATATGTTGGCCTTTGGGCGGGTGGACGCGGCGCAGCTGTTGTCGCCGGTCCCTGTTGCAATGGCTTTGGGGCTGGGTGGGGTGACACAGCCCTTGTCTGCAGTCTCGGTCCTGTCGGTGAATGGCGACGTGATCGGCGTTAGCCGCGCTTTGGAAACCCGCCTACGCGACTCGGGCTATGAGTTCGACTTTCGCGACCCCTTCAAGGCCGCCGCCGCGCTGGCCTCGGTCGCGGATGGGCCATTGGTCTTCGGCGTGCCCTTCCCGTTCTCGCTGCATGTGGAACTGCTGCATTGCTGGCTTGAGGCTACCGAACTGTCCAAAATCGGGGTCGAGGTGCGCACCATCCCGCCACCCCTGATGGCGCAGGCTTTGGCCGACGGCGATGTGGATGCGTTCTGTGTGGGCGAGCCCTGGGGCTCGGTCGCCGTGGAATCGCAGGCGGGGGCGTTACTGCTGCCCGGTCAGGCGATCTGGGCCTTTGCGCCGGAAAAGGTGCTGGCCGTGCGCACCGACTGGGCGGATACCGAGCCGCACCTGCTGGGCAAGCTGATGCGAGCCGTCTGGCGCGCCGGGCGCTGGCTGGGCCAGCCGGGCAGCCACACCGCCGCCGCTGAAATCCTTGCCCGAGACACCTATCTGAACCTGCCTTCGGAACTGATCGACCGGGCGCTTTCGGGGCGCTTTACCATCACAGGCCACGCCGAACAGCGCGAGGTGCCGGGATTTATCGAGTTCCACGACGGGGCCGCAAACTTCCCATGGCGCAGTCAGGCCAAGTGGATCGCCCACCGTCTGGCGCAACGATACGGTCTGGACCCGCATCTGGCGCTGGCCCAAGCGGGCAGCGTGTTTCGCAGCGATATCTACCGCAATCAACTGGCAGGGTTGGGGGCGGATCTGCCCGGAGCCTCGGAAAAACTTGAGGGCGCGATTCGTGAAACCACACCGGTTGCGTCCCATAACGGGCAGCTGTCGCTGAAGCGGGATGCGTTCTTGGATGGGCGCATTTTTGACCCTCAGGATATCTGACGCCCAAGAATTAGGCAGACGCGCGCGTCGCACCGCGCGATTGCAGCATTTAACGCCGCGTCGCAGCAAAATCGCTTGATCGGCAACGGTGCATTTACCACTCTGAACTCATCGGCACGCAAAGGCGTGTGCCGCAAGAATTCCTCCCAAAGTTTGGGAACGACTGAGCAAAGCCGCTCACTCTCTGGCCAATCCTCCCGGTCAGAGCGTGCAGCGGCTTTTTGTTTTTCACCCACCCGGCTGACCGGGACCAAGAAAGGGACAGACCCACATGAAGAAATTGCTTGCAGGCCTTGTCGCCACCACCGCCCTGATCAACCCCGCGCTGGCCGAAACGCTGGAGCTGGAAAAGGACGAGCTGACCTTTGGCTTTATCAAACTGACCGACATGGCCCCGCTGGCTGTGGCCTATGAGAATGGGTACTTCCTGGATGAGGGCCTGTTCGTAACGCTCGAAGCGCAGGCCAACTGGAAAGTGCTGCTGGACGGTGTGATCGACGGACAGCTGGACGGCGCGCACATGCTGGCCGGTCAGCCGCTGGCCGCAACTATCGGGTATGGCACCGAGGCGCATATCATCACCCCCTTCTCGATGGACCTGAACGGCAACGGCATCACCGTGTCGAACGAGGTCTGGGAAGAGATGAAGCCCAACATCCCGAAAATGGATGACGGCCGCCCGCAGCACCCGATTTCGGCCGAGGCGCTGGCCCCGGTGGTCGAGAAATACAAATCCGAAGGCAAGCCCTTTAACATGGGCATGGTTTTCCCGGTTTCGACCCACAATTACGAACTGCGTTACTGGCTGGCGGCGGGTGGTCTGCATCCCGGTTACTACAGCCCCGAGAATGTGACCGGCCAGATCGGCGCGGATGTGTTCCTGTCGGTGACGCCTCCGCCGCAGATGCCGGCCACGTTGGAAGCGGGCACAATTTATGGCTATTGCGTGGGTGAGCCTTGGAACCAGCAGGCCGTGTTCAAAGGCATCGGCGTGCCGGTCATCACCGATTATGAACTGTGGAAGAACAACCCCGAAAAGGTCTTTGGCATCAATGCCGAGTTCGCCGAGCAGTATCCCAACACCACCCGCGCCGTGACCAAAGCCCTGATCCGCGCTGCGATGTGGCTGGATGAAAACGACAACGCCAACCGCCCCGCCGCGGTCGAGATGCTGAGCCAGCCGGAATATGTGGGTGCGGACTACGACGTGATCGCGAACTCGATGACGGGCACGTTCGAATATGAAAAGGGCGACAAACGTGAAGTGCCCGATTTCAACGTCTTCTTCCGCTATAACGCGACCTACCCGTTCTATTCGGACGCCATCTGGTACCTGACCCAGATGCGCCGCTGGGGCCAGATCGCCGAGCCGCAGACCGATGCGTGGTATGACGAGGTCGCCAAGTCGGTCTATCGTCCGGACATCTATCTGGAAGCCGCGAAAATGCTGGTGGATGAGGGTCTGGCGAATGAGGCCGACTTCCCGTGGGAGAGCGACGGCTACAAGGCCCCCACGCCCGCCGAGGATATCATCGACGGCATTCCCTATGACGCCCGCACGCCCAACGCCTATCTGCAAAGCCTGCCGATTGGCCTGAAAGGCGAACAGGTCGTCGTCGGCACCGAAGTTCAGGGTTAACTCCACTGCCTCCCGGCCCTTGGTGGCTGGGGGGCTTCCTTCTCTCTCACAGAATTCCACCCCCGTCCGGCGCTGAACGACCGGGCCAGGAGACCGCAAGATGACAGCCATCGACCACGATACGCTATCCGCTGATGCTGAACGCGAGGCCCGACGCGCCCGCCTGTTCACCCGGATCAACGCCGCCGACAAATGGTTTCAGGTTTTGGGCTTGGCCTGGATCACCCCCATCCTGAAGGCCGGTGCAGGCGACAACCCGCGCGCCCAGATGGGCGAGATTTGGCGCCTGCTGGTCGTACCATTGCTGGCCATCTGTGCCTTTCTGGTTCTCTGGGGCACGTTGGCACCCAAGGTGCAAACCTCGCTGGGCGCAGTGCCTGGTCCGGCGCAGGTCTGGTCCGAAGCCATTAGCCTGCATAAGGACGCACAGGCCAAGGCCGCCAAAAAGGCCAAGTTCGAGGCGATGGTTGAAAAGCGCAACCAGAAGTTCATCGACGCGGGCCAGCCCGAAAAGGTCAAAGAGGTCGCCTATACCGGCGCGCCGAGTTACTACAACCAAATCTGGACCTCGATCAAAACCGTGTTCTTCGGCTTTCTGATCGCAACCATCGTCGCCGTTCCGCTGGGCATCGCTGCAGGCCTGTCGCCAACCGCAAACGCCGCGCTGAACCCGCTTATCCAAATTTTCAAACCGGTCTCGCCGCTGGCCTGGCTGCCGATTGTGACCATGATCGTGTCGGCCGTTTACGTCACCAATGACGGCTGGTTCGCAAAATCCTTCCTGATCTCGGCCATTACCGTGACGCTGTGTTCGTTGTGGCCCACGCTGATCAACACCTCGCTGGGTGTGGCGTCGATCGACAAAGATTTGGTGAACGTCTCCAAGGTTCTGAAAATGAACACCTATACCAAGATCACCAAGCTGGTGCTGCCCTCGGCCCTGCCGCTGATCTTCACCGGCCTGCGTCTGTCGCTTGGCGTTGGCTGGATGGTTCTGATCGCGGCTGAAATGCTGGCGCAGAACCCCGGTCTGGGCAAGTTTGTTTGGGATGAGTTCCAGAACGGCTCGTCCAGCTCACTCGCCAAGATAATGGTTGCCGTCTTTACCATCGGCATCATTGGCTTCCTGCTGGATCGCGTGATGTATGCGCTGCAGTCGCTGTTTACCTTCTCCAACAACCGGTGACCCAAATGGCTGTGATCGACTTCAAGAATGTCAGCAAATCTTTTGGCACCGGCACCGCTGCGACGGATGTGCTGAAAGACATCAACCTCTCGGTTCAGGAAGGTGAATTCGTGGTACTGCTGGGCTTTTCCGGCACCGGCAAAACCACGCTGATCAACCTGATGGCGGGGATCGAATTCCCCTCCAAGGGCAACGTCACCTTTCGCGACAAGGCCATCACCGGCCCCGCGCCGGAGCGGGGGGTGATCTTCCAGAACTACTCGCTGATGCCGTGGCTGACGGTCACGGGCAATGTGCGGCTGGCCGTGGACGCGGTGTTCCCCAAGATGCCCAAGGCCGAGAAAGAGGAAAAGGTAGCCCATTACATTCGCATGGTGGGCCTCAGCCACGCGGCGACCCGTCGCCCCGCCGAGCTGTCGGGTGGGATGCGCCAGCGGGTGAACGTGGCCCGCGCGCTGGCGATGGACCCCGAAGTTCTGCTGCTGGACGAGCCCCTGTCGGCGCTGGATGCGCTGACCCGTGGCAATCTGGCGGAAGAGATCGAAAAGATCTGGGAGGCAGACCGCAAGACCTGTGTCCTGATCACCAATGACGTGGACGAAGCGATCCTGCTGGCCGACCGCATCATCCCGCTGAACCCCGATGGCACGTTGGGGACCGAGTTCAAGGTCTCGATCCCCCGCCCACGCGACCGGTCCGCCATGAACCATGACGAGACGTTCAAGTCTCTGCGTGGCGAGGTCACGAAATACCTGATGGATGTGGGTATCGAGGCCAAGGTCGAAGGCACCAAGACCTTGCCCGACGTGACCCCGATCCACGGTGTCCCCGCAGCGGTGAAAGAAGCGCAGTCGGGTCTGATCGACGAGCGCTATCTGGATTTCAGCCAGTTGCACAAGGTCTACCCCACGCCCAAAGGCCCGCTGACCGTGGTCGAGGATTTCAACCTGAAACTCAACCGAGGCGAATTCATCTCGTTGATCGGTCACTCGGGCTGTGGCAAGTCCACGGTGCTGACCATGGCCGCCGGTCTGAACGAAATCTCCAAGGGTGCGATCAAGCTGGATGGCCGCCACGTCGAAGGCGCTGATCCGGAACGTGCCGTTGTGTTCCAGTCACCCTCGCTGTTTCCGTGGCTGACCGCCAAGGAAAACGTCTCGGTCGGTGTGGACCGCGTGTATCCGCGCGCCAGCCAGGCCGAGCGGCAGGATGTGGTGGAGTATTATCTCGAACGGGTCGGTCTGGCCGACGCGATGAACAAATCCGCCGCTGATATGTCGAACGGGATGCGCCAGCGTGTTGGCATCGCCCGTGCCTTTGCCCTTTCGCCAAAACTGCTGCTGTTGGATGAACCTTTCGGGATGCTCGACAGCCTCACCCGGTGGGAGCTGCAGGAGGTTCTGATGGAGGTCTGGTCGCGCACCAAAGTCACCACCATCTGCGTCACCCATGATGTGGACGAGGCGATCCTGCTAGCTGACCGCGTGGTGATGATGACGAACGGCCCGCAGGCCACGATCGGCAAGATCACCAATGTCGACCTGCCGCGCCCGCGCACCCGCAAGGCGCTGCTGGCCCATCCTGATTACTACGAATACCGGCAAGAGGTGTTGGATTTCCTTGAGGAATACGAGCATGGGGCCAAACCCAAGCCTAAATCCCCTGCCCCCAAAGCCATTGCCGCGGAGTGAACTGATATGAAACAGAAATTGGTTGTCATCGGAGCCGGCATGGCCTCGGGCCGGGTGCTGGAGCACCTGACCGACGCTGCCCCCGATGCGTTCGACATCACCCTGTTCAACGCCGAACCACGCGGGAATTATAACCGCATCATGCTGAGCCCTGTGCTGGCCGGTGATCAGACCTATGAAGAGATCGTCACCCATGACGACACTTGGTACGCGGAGCGCGGCATCGCCTGTCGATTCGGCGAGAAAGTGGTCAAAATTGACCGTGATCCGAAGGTGGTCGAAGGCGAGTACGGCCATGTGCCTTACGACAAGCTGATCTTCGGCACCGGATCGAACCCCTTCATGATCCCGATGCCGGGACATGATCTGGACGGTGTGATCGCCTATCGCGATCTGGAAGACACCGAACAGATGATGGGCATGGGCGCGGGCAACAAGGTCGTCGTGATCGGCGGCGGCTTGCTGGGGCTTGAGGCCGCCGCAGGCATGGCCGCGCGCGGGGCTGACGTGACCGTGGTGCATATCATGGGCCACCTGATGGAACGTCAGCTGGACCCTGCCGCAGGGTATCTGCTGAAGAAATCTCTGGAAGAAAAAGGCATCACCGTTCTGCTGAATGCCAAATCGACCGAGATCGCGGGCAAGGATGGCAAGGCCCGGGCGCTGCTGTTGGAGGACGGCACGGAATTGCCCTGCGACCTGTTGGTGATGGCTGTGGGCATCCGCCCCAACACCGCGCTGGCGCAGGAAACGGGCCTTGCCGTGGGGCGGGGTATTCATGTGGATGACCAGATGATCACCTCGGATGCCGATATCTATGCGGTCGGAGAATGCGTCGAACATCAGGGCGAGATCTTTGGCCTTGTCGCGCCGCTCTACGATCAGGCCAAGGTGCTGGCGCAGACCCTGCTGGGCGAGGACGCAGCGTTCAAACAACGTTCGCTCTCGACCAAGCTGAAGGTCACCGGCTGTGATTTGTTCAGCGCCGGAGATTTTGCCGAGGGCGAGACCCGCGAAGACATCGTGTTCCGCGACCCGGCGCGCGGCGTTTACAAACGGCTGGTGCTGGAAGGTGACAAGCTGGTCGGCGCGGTCATGTATGGCGACACCGGTGACAGCAACTGGTTCTTCGGCCTGATCCGCAATGGCGAGGACGTATCCGAGATGCGTGAGACGCTGATCTTCGGCCCGGCCTATCAGGGGGGCGGCTCTGCGGACCCTCTCTCAGCCGTTGCAGCATTGCCGCCTGAGGCGGAAATCTGTGGCTGCAACGGCGTTTTCAAATCCGACATCACCGCTGCCATTGCAGATGGCGCAACCGATCTGGGCGCGATCCGCGCGACCACCAAGGCCAGCGCCTCTTGCGGGACATGCACAGGGCTGGTCGAGCAACTGCTGCAGGTCACGCTGGGCGATGACTTCCAGATGCCCACGGCGCAACCTGTCTGCGGCTGCTGCGACCTGACCCACGAGGACGTCCGCCGCCTGATCAAATCGCAAGAGTTGAAAAGTCAGGAAGCCGTCTGGCAGGAGCTGGGCTGGAAAACGCGCAACGGCTGTCATGTCTGCCGCCCGGCGATCAACTACTACCTGCTGGCTGACTGGCCGGTGGAGTATCAGGACGACCCGCAAAGCCGCTTCGTCAACGAACGCAAACACGCCAACATCCAGAAAGACGGAACTTTCAGCGTTGTGCCCCGCATGTGGGGCGGCATCACCAACCCGGCGGAACTGCGCGCAATTGCCGACGCGGCCGAGAAATACGATGTGCCCACGGTCAAAGTCACCGGCGGTCAGCGTATCGACCTGCTGGGCGTGAAAGGCGCGGATCTGCCCTATATCTGGTCCGATCTGAACAAGGCCGGGCTGGTCTCAGGCCACGCGTATTCCAAAGGTCTGCGCACGGTGAAAACCTGTGTCGGTACCGATCACTGCCGGTTCGGCACGCAGGACAGCACGGGGCTGGGCGTCAAGCTTGAGAAAATCTTGTGGGGCTCGTGGACGCCGCACAAGCTGAAGCTGGCGGTCTCGGGCTGCCCACGCAACTGCGCCGAGGCGACCTGCAAGGATATCGGTGTGGTCTGCGTGGACTCGGGCTTCCAGATCAGCATCGGCGGCGCGGCTGGCATGGACGTAAAGGAAACCGAACTGCTGGCGCAGGTTCCCACCGAGGACGAGGCGATTGAGGTCGTCATGGCCGTCACTCAGGCCTATCGCGAGGGCGGCAAATATCTGGACCGTCTGTATAAATGGATGGCGAAGGTCGGCCTCGACTGGATCAAGGAAACCGTGGTGGACGATCTCGACAACCGCCGCGCGCTGGTTGAACGGTTTGAACTCAGCCAATCCATCTACCGCAAAGACCCATGGGCCGAGCAGGCCAAAGAGGCCCCGCGTTTTGCGCCACTGGCCGATCTGACATTGGAGGCCGCAGAATGAGCTGGATCGACATCGGACATATCGACGACATCCCCCTGCGCGGAGCGCGCGTGGTGAAAACGCCAGTCGGCTGCATCGCCCTGTTCCGCACTGCCAAGGATGAGGTCTTTGCGGCCTCAGACACTTGCCCCCACAAGGGCGGGCCTTTGTCTGAAGGCATCGTGCATGGCCAATCCGTCACCTGTCCGCTGCATAACTGGGTGTTCGACCTGAATTCCGGGCAGGCACAAGGCGCGGATGAAGGCCAGATCGCTACCTACCCGGTGCAGTTGGACGGCGATCGCATCCTGCTGGACAGCACCTCGCTGGGGCAAAGGAGCGCCGCGTGATAGACCTGAGTGCCTGCACCACACGCTCAACCTGCCCTTATTGTGGGGTGGGCTGCGGTGTTCTGCTGCAACCGGATGGCGCAGGTGGCCTGACCGTCACCGGCGACCCGGATCACCCGGCCAATCAGGGGCGGCTGTGTTCCAAAGGCTCGGCTTTGGCAGAAACAGTGGGTCTATCGCAACGGCTGCTAGCGCCCGTGGTTGCGGGCAGAGAGACTGGCTGGGACGACGCACTGCAACTGGTCGCAGACCGGTTCCGCGAAACGATTGCCGAGCACGGGCCGGATGCGGTGGCCTTTTATGTCTCGGGGCAATTGCTGACCGAGGATTACTATGTCGCCAACAAGCTGATGAAAGGCTTCATCGGCTCGGCCAATATCGACACGAATTCGCGGCTGTGCATGGCCTCGACGGTCGCCGGCCACAAACGCGCCTTTGGCACTGACACCGTGCCCGGCACCTATGAGGATCTGGACGAGGCCGATCTGGTTGTGCTGGTCGGATCCAACCTGGCGTGGTGCCACCCGGTTCTGTATCAACGCCTGATGGCGGCGCGGCAGGCGCGCGGAACCAAGATCATCGTGGTCGACCCGCGCCGCACGGCGTCCTGTGACAGTGCCGATCTGCACCTGCCGCTTGCTGCGGGCAGCGATGTGGCGCTGTTCAATCACCTGCTGACCCAAATCGATGCTGCCGGTTTGGTGGATGCGGGTTTCCTGACCCACACCACCGGTATTCATGAGGCGTTGGACAGTGCGCAAGCCGATGATGTCTCGGTCACGGGGTTGAACCCAGACGATATCGCGCAGTTCTGCCAGATGTGGATGGGCACTGAGAAGGTCGTGACGATCTTCAGTCAGGGCGTGAACCAATCCAGTTCGGGCAGCGACAAGGTCAACGCGATCCTGAACAGCCATCTGGCCACGGGGCGGATCGGCAAGCCCGGCTGCGGGCCTCTGTCGGTCACCGGTCAGCCCAACGCGATGGGTGGGCGCGAGGTCGGCGGTCTGGCCAATATGCTCGCCTGTCATCTGGATATCGAAAACGCCGATCACCGCGCCGCCGTGCGCGATTTCTGGTCGGCCCCGGCCATGCCCGAGGCCCAGGGCCTCAAGGCCGTGGACCTGTTCCGCGCGGTAGGCGACGGGCGGGTCAAGGCGCTGTGGGTGATCCACACGAACCCGGTGGTGTCCATGCCCGAGGCTGACGCGGTGCGCGACGCCATCGCCGCCTGCCCGTTCACTGTGGTCTCGGACATCACTGCCCGCACCGATACGGCGCGGCTGGCCGATGTTCTGTTGCCCGCCGCTGCGTGGGCCGAGAAAGACGGCACAGTCACCAATTCCGACCGCACGATCAGCCGACAACGTTCGGTCCTGCCCGCACCAGGACAAGCGCGCGCCGATTGGGACATTCTGGCCGAGGTCGGACGACGGATGGGATGGGCCTCGGCCTTCGATTATCAAACTCCCGGAGAGATTTTTCGTGAGTATGCAACCTTGTCCGGCATTGCCGCCAAGTTTGGACGCGATTTCGATATCTCGGGCCTCAGCGATCTGGATACAGCGGGTTATGACGCTCTTCAGCCAACGCGCTGGCCTGTCACCGCCACACGGCAGGGCGGGCGGTTCTTTGCGGATGGGCAATTCTATCACCCCGACGGCAAGGCGCGGCTTTTACCAGTTACATGGCGCGCGCCTGCGGCCAAAACAGAACCGCGTTATCCATTCTGGCTGAACACCGGTCGGCTGCGCGATCAGTGGCACACGATGACCCGTACCGGTCTGTCGGCGCGCCTGTCCGCGCATCTGCCCGAGCCGTTTTTGGACATTCACCCCGATGACGCCCGCGACAAGGGCATTAACCCCGCCGATCTGGTGCAGGTCCGCAGCCCGCATGGCGCATCCATCCTGCGGGCGCGGATCACACGCGATGTCACACAAGGACAGGTCTTTGCGCCGATCCACTGGACCGGAGAAACCGCCCTTGCGGCCCGAATCGACGCCGTGGTCGCTGCGGCGACGGACCCGGTTTCGGGACAGCCCGAAAGCAAAGCGTCCGTGGTGAGCGTCACCCGCTTTGACGCCAAATGGTATGGGTTTGTGGTGTCAGATCGCGAAATGCGGCCTTCGTGCGAATATTGGGCGCAGACCCCCACAAAACTCGGCTATCGCGCGGAGTTGGCCGGGATAGATAGAATAGATAACTGGCAAACCGCCGCGCGTGATCTTTTCGGATTGCCCGAGGCGCAGATAACGATCGTCGAAGACCCAGCGCGCGGCATGGCGCGGCTGGCGTTTTACGAAGACGGACGATTGGTCGCTGCCTTGTTCATCTCTCCCGAGCCCGTGGCGGTGATGCGCGACTATCTGGCGACTCTGCCACAGGTGCCCGACCTGCTGTCAGGCTGGGCCCCTGCGGACCGGCCCGATCCCGGCCCTGTTCTGTGTTCCTGTTTCGACGTAGGCGTGAACACCATCCTGACCGCTATTGAGACCAAAGGGCTGATGAGCGTCGAAGCCATTGGTGAGGCGTTGCAGGCCGGAACCAATTGCGGCTCATGCCGCCCGGAACTGGCGAGCCTGTTGGCGTCGACACATCAGAAAGAGGCCGCTCAGTAATTCTAGAGCCAAACCGCCTCTCCGGTCTCCAGCGCCTGTTGCGCAGCCAGACCCATGCGCACAGCCCACATCCCGTCCTGCAGAGTCACCTCGGGGGCGGGTTTATCACCACGCAGGACGGCTAGGAATCCTTGATGCTGATAGAAAGTAGACCCGTTATGGTCACCCGCAGCCAATAACGTTGGATCGACCGGAATATCCTTGGCAACCGGCCCTTTGGGATGGCGCGGGCTGACAATCAGTTGCGGCACCGGTGCATCGCCAAGATGCTCGGGCCAGAAACGGCCCGGTCCGGGCACCAGCGCCTCGATCTTCGCGTCCGGCCCGACGGCCGAGATCTCCTCCTGATACCGCGCGCCTTCGGCGAACATACACAGCTCCAGCATTGCTCGCGCGCCCGAGGCGAAGTCGACCATGACATAGCCATGGTCCAGAATGTCGGGTGTTTCTCCGTTATATGCCTCGTCCAAATGATTGACTGCCTGCCCCCCGCTGGCTGTCACGCGCACAGGGTCTGATTGCAGGATCAGGCGCATGAGGTCGAAGAAATGACAGCATTTCTCGACAAAGGTTCCGCCCGTATTACGGTTGAAGCGATTCCAGTTGCCGACCTTTTCCAGAAAGGGAAAGCGGTGCTCTTTGATGGTCAGCATTTTAACGCCGCCAGTCACCTGCGCCCCTTCAATTAAGGCCGCGATGGGCGGCATATAGCGATACTCCATCGCCACCCAGATCGGATGAGGGTAGTCGCGCTGGATGGCGTCAAGCCGCGCCGCATCTGCAGGGTCGGTGAACAGAGGTTTCTCGACCAGCAAAGGCAAGGGCCGCACCCTCGCGATCTGCTTGATCTGATCCACGTGCAAATGATTAGGGCTGGCAATCACGATGCAGTCCAGATCATCTACGGCCAGCAGATCTTCGACCGAACCCACCATCTGCGCATCCGGTACAATCGTCTGCGCCGCCTTGGCCATCGCGGCGTCGGGCTCAAAGATCGCTGAGACGCGCGTACCTTCCAGCAACGCGATATTTTGCAGGTGTTCCTGCCCCATCATGCCGCAACCGATCAGCCCGTAATGGATGGTCCGGGTCATGCGTTTTTCCTTCTACTTCAGACGTTGGACATAGGTGGCCCGATCCGGGTCGAACCACGTTTTTGAAAACTCGACCGGTTCTGGCCCCTCGGACCAGCTGAACCGCTCAATATAACCGGCCGTTTCGCCAGCGGGTTTGGTGAAGGTCTCAGGCGTCCACTGGGGCAGCGCACGGACCGAAACCCGATCCTCGGCCCGCGTGATCCAGAACCCAAGCTGCTGTTGGTAATAGCGATAAAGCGAATCCGAAAGCAGCGCCTGATCGACCTTTCCGGCGGAATCATCCAGCCAGATTTCCTCGACCGCGATGATTGTGTCATTCAAATAGCGCATCCGGCGCACCCGCGACCCCTTGGGCGATGTACCGAATTCCGGCAGATCGGAGGGCTTTTCCAGATGATCCACCGACAGGATATCCGCGCGCGGCAGGCCCCCGCCCTCGGGTAGTTCCAGCCGGAACATCGCATAAACGCTGTTCTGCGTCCCGGTCTCGCGGATGTAATTGCCCGAGCCTTGGATACGCTCCAACATCCCTTTTTTCTCAAGCTCCGCCAGCGATTTTCGCAGCGTCCCGACCGAGACATTGAGATTCGCAGCCATGTCCCGTTCGGGCGGCAAACGCTCGCCGTCGATCAGCCGACCCGCGGCAATGTCGCGGATAAGAAGCTCGGCGATCTGCACATAGATCGGCAGCGCGTTGGGGTTGCGGCTGTTGGCAGTCATTTTCGGAGTGCTTCACCGAGTCGCAGAAAAAATTGATACACTATTGATCTACATCAAAGTGATTGCTACGCAAGAGGAAAGTCAAAAGATGCACGGAGAACGAATCAAATGACCATCGTCCCCATCACATCCCCCGATCTGGATGCGGCCGAGGTTTCGTGGTTCGCCGCGTTGTGCTCAGACGATTATCAGTTTCTGGGTGTCCCGGATGGTGACCTCCGGTCGAGTTGGGAGCATTGTTCCGGCATCGTCCGCGAGGCCGAGGCGCAAGGGTTCCGAAACATCCTGTGCCCGTCTTCTTATCAGGTCGGTCAGGATACGCTGAGTTTCGTGGCAGGCTGCGCGCCGATCACGGACCGGATAAACCTGCTGGCTGCTGTGCGTTGTGGCGAGATGCAGCCGATCATGCTGGCCCGCACCATTGCGACGCTGGATCACATGCTGCAAGGGCGGCTGACGGTGAATATCATCTCGTCCGATTTCCCCGGCGAAAAGGCCGACAGCGCGTTCCGCTATCAGCGGTCCCGCGAGGTGGTCGAGATCCTCAAGCAAGCCTGGACACAGGATGAGATCAACCATGCGGGTGAGGTCTATAACTTCTCGGGCCTGACCACCGATCCGGCCAAGCCTTATCAGACCGGCGGTCCACTACTGTATTTTGGAGGCTATTCTCCGTCCGCTTTGGACCTTTGTGGCGAGCATTGCGACGTCTACCTGATGTGGCCCGAAACCAAGGATCAACTGGCCGAGCGGATGAAGGCCGTTCACGCCGTGGCTGAAAACTACAACCGCACGTTGGACTACGGCCTGCGCGTTCACATGATCGTCCGCGATACCGAGGCTGAAGCGCAGGAATATGCGGACTACATCGTTTCGAAGCTGGATGACGAATATGGCCGTGCGATCCGGGAACGGGCGCTGGATTCGACCTCTCTGGGCGTGGCGCATCAGGCCAAGAACCGCGATCTGGCGGATGAGTATGGCTATGTAGAACCGGGCCTGTGGACAGGTGTTGGCCGCGCGCGCTCAGGCTGTGGGGCAGCTTTGGTCGGATCGACCGATCAGGTGATGTCCAAGATCGAAGAATATCAAAAGATGGGTATCCGCGCTTTCATCTTCTCAGGCTATCCGCACATGGATGAGGCCAAGCATTTCGGGGCCCGCGTCCTGCCTAATCTGAAAACCTGCTCGCTGCCCGAAAAATACGGGCGCGTGCCTGCAAAAACCCCGGCCACCCCGCTGGGCACCGGAGTTCGCCGCTGATGCACCGTGTGAAACTATCCAACACGCTGGAACTGAGCCGCATCGTTTATGGCATGTGGCGTATCGGGGATGACGATGACACCTCGGCCGCGCATGTCGAGGCCAAGATACAGGCTTGTCTGGATCAGGGGATCACCAGTTTCGATCAGGCGGATATCTACGGCGACTACACGGCCGAAGGCATTCTGGGTGCCGCCCTGCGCGCCAATCCGACCCTGCGGTCAAAGATGGAGATCGTCACCAAATGCGATATCGTCGCGCCCTGCGGACGGTATTCGGACGCGAAGGTCAAGTACTACGACACCTCGCGCGCGCATATTCTGAAATCTGTCGATACTTCTCTGACCGAGATGGCCATCGACCACATCGACCTGCTGCTGATTCACCGTCCTGATCCGTTCATGGACCACGTTGAGACCGGCGCCGCGCTGGATGAGGCGGTCGCCAGCGGCAAGGTGCGCGCTGTCGGCGTGTCGAATTTCCGCCCGTGGGACTGGAGCCTGCTGCAATCGGCCATGAACACGCGTCTGGTCACGAACCAGATCGAGCTGTCTCTGGGCCGGATCGACCCATTCAGCAATGGCGATCTGGCTTTTCATCAACAGCATAACCAACGCGTAATGGCGTGGTCGCCTTTGGGGGGCGGGTTGCTGATGGCTGGAAACCCTCCGGTCGGTGTCGTGGCCGATGAGATTGCCGCTGAATTCGGCGTAGATCGCGCGGCGGTGGCTGTTGCCTTTTTGTTGGCGCATCCGGCAGGAATCCTTCCGGTAATGGGCACGAACAATCTGGGCCGGATCAAAACCCTTTCGGACGCTTTAAAAGTCAATCTGGATCGCGAAAGCTGGTTCCGCCTGTATGAGGCGGCGCTGGGGCATGAGGTACCATGATGAACGCAATCTCAAAGGATATGAGCCACACTTTCATCCCACACAAGGACGACACCCGCACCCTGCGGGACGCTTTCGGCAAGTTTGCAACCGGCGTCACCATTGTCACCTGTGACAGCGACGATGGTCCGGTCTGCATCACCGCCAACAGCTTTTCATCGCTGTCGCTGGACCCCCCGCTGGTGATGTGGGCCGGAGACCGAAATTCGCGCCGGTTCCCCTATTTCCACAAGGCGCGCCATTTCAGCGTGCACGTGCTATCGTCGGAGCAGGCCGATCTGTGTTTTGGCTGCTCTAAAGACGCGTTCGCCCTGCGGGATATCGACCACGACCGCTGCGGGAACGGAACACCTCTGCTGCCGGATTGTCTGGCGCGGTTTGAGTGTGAACAGCACGCCTATCACGATGCAGGTGATCATGTGATCGTGGTGGGCAAAGTCCTAAAAGTCAGCATGGCGGACGGAGACGCGCTGACATTCTACGCCGGGAAACTCGGCCAATTTGCGCAGCACTAAGCGCGATTTGACGACCGCGGGACAAACCTGCGGCTGAACAAGGGAGGATCCGCATGGGCGGACTGGCAACGGCGCTTGCGCCGATTGCATTCGTGAACGAAACCGTGCTGCGTTTGGGCCGCGCGGTTGGTGTCGTTGCGATTGCATTGATGGTGATCGCAATCCTGATTCAGGTGTTCTTCCGATACGTTTTAGGCAACGCCCTGCCCTGGCCGGACGAAGCCGCGCGCTTCTGCATGTTGTGGATGACCGGGCTGATGGCCCCTACCGCGTTTCGGCGCGGCGGGTTTGTCGCCATTGATATGCTGCCCATGATGCTGCCGCGCGTTATTGGCCAGCTTCTGATGCTGTTTCTACTCTTCGTCTCGCTGGTGGTGTTGGCCGTCGCAGTGAATATCGGCTGGTCCGAGGTTACGGGCTTTGGCGGGCGCTTCGCCACGGCGGCGCTATATGTTCCGACCTCGCTGGGCTTTGACGAGTGGTACCGCGTCCCGCGCAGCTGGATGATGGCATCGTTGCTGGTGGGGGTATTCCTGCTGCTGGTCGTCAATATCGAGCTTATCCTGCGGTCGATCGTCAAGATGATGGGCGGCGGAGACCTGCTACCCGAAATCGCAGATGCACCGGTGGGGGCTGAATAGATGCTGATCTGGTTCCTGCCCACCTTCTTGATTTTCCTGATGATCGGCCTGCCGGTCTTTTTCGCACTTCTGGCCGCGCCCGGCATTTTGCTTTGGCTGAACGGCCAAACCAACGACATCACGCTGCTGTACCGGAACGTCTATAACGGTATGGACAGCTTCCCGTTGATGGCGATCCCCTTCTTCATGCTGGCCGGAGAGTTGATGAACCGTGGTGGCATCACCATTCGTCTGGTCGAGTTCTCTCAGGCCCTGATGGGGCACCTGCGCGGCGGTCTGGCCCATGTGAATGTCCTGAGTTCGATCCTGTTTGCCGGCCTGTCGGGCTCGGCGGTCGCCGATACTTCGGCACTGGGCTCGATGCTGATCCCGGCGATGGAGAAACAGGGCTATACCCGCCGCTTCGCCGCTGCGATCACAGCGGCCAGTTCGGTGATCGGGCCAATCATTCCGCCCTCGGGCATCATGATCATCTATGCCTATGTGATGGGTGAAAGCGTGGCCGCCCTGTTTTTGGCAGGCATTGTTCCAGGCGTGATGGTTGGCGTCGGCCTGATGCTGATGATCAAAGTCATGGCCGACAAATACGACTTCCCCGTCGCCAGCCGCAAATACACATGGTCCGAGCGTCGTCAGGCAAGCCTCAAAGCGTTCTTCCCGCTGCTGACCCCCGTCATCATTCTGGGGGGCATCCTCGGCGGCATCTTCACCCCGACCGAGGCTGCTGCGGTCGCTGTAGGCTATGCATTCATCATCGGCTTCTTCGTCCTGCGCACGCTGACCCTGAAAGAAGTGCCCGAGATCCTCAGCAATGCGGGTCTGACCTCCGCGGTGGTTTTGCTGCTGGTGGGCGCTGCGATGGCATTCAAGACCGTGGTCAGCCTTAGCCACGCGCCTGAACAACTGGCGGCACTGATCCTTGGCCTGTCGGAAAATCCGCTGATCCTGCTGTTCCTGATCAACCTGCTGCTGTTCGTCGTCGGCATGTTTCTGGATGCAGGCCCCGCGATCATCATCCTTGGCCCCATCCTTGCGCCCATTTTCACAAGCCTCGGCGTAGACCCGATCCATTTTGCTATTATCATGAGTGTCAACCTGACCGTCGGCCTGGCCACTCCGCCCATGGGGTTGGTCCTGTTCGTGGCCGCCGCTGTATCGCGCGAAAAGGTCGAAACCATTGCCAAGGCGATCCTGCCGTTTCTGGCTGTCGAAATCATAGTGATCTTCCTGATCACCTATGTCCCCGCACTATCCATGACGATCCCGAGGATAACGGGATTTGCAAACTGAACTGAGTATCACAGGGAGGAAACGAATGCTCAGAGACTTCATCAAAACCGCTGCGGTGGCCACCTCGCTGGTGGCGGCATCCGCACTAGCTGCAACGGCTGCTGATTACACCCTGCGCGCCACAGCGAACTCAAACGAAAACGACGAAGACTATGATGGTCTGATCGTCTTCAAGAACTATGTTGAGGCTGCCTCGAACGGCGCCATCGAGGTGGAACTGTTCATCGGGACGCAGCTGTGCTCGAACGGGGCCGAGTGCCTGCAAGGCGTGGCTGACGGCACGATCGACATCTACATCTCTACCTCGGGCGGCGCGTCGGGCATCTTCCCCTACGTGCAGGTCCTCGATCTGCCCTACCTGATGGCCGATGACCGCGTGGCCGAGCATGTTCTGTCTGGGGATTTCACCCGCAAGGTCCGCGACATGGCGCTCGAGGATTCTGGTGGCGCGATCCGTCTGATGACCATCGGAAACACCGGCGGCTGGCGCAACTTCGCCAACACCCAGCGTCGCATCGCCGAACCTGCCGATATGGAAGGTCTGAAAATCCGCACCGTGGTCGCAGACCTGCCTCAAGAGCTAGTCAAGGCACTTGGTGCATCGCCTACCCCGATCCCGTGGCCTGAGCTGTTCACCAGCTTCCAGACCGGCGTTGTTGAAGGGTCCAAGAACGGCATCACCGACATCATGGGCATGAAATTCCCGGATGCGGGCCTGCAATACGTCACGCTGGACGGCCACGCCTATATGGGTGCGCTGTGGTGGATGAATAACGCCAAGTTCCAGGAGATGCCCGAGGATCTGCGCCGCGTGGTGGTCGACGGGTTCTATGCTCTGCAGCAGGCCACCTTTGCCTCGCCCAAGCGCAAGTCGATCCAGGCCTATGAAGATTTCGTCGCCGGTGGCGGGGATCTCTATGTGCCGACACCCGACCAGAAAGCTGCGTTCAAAGAGGCCGCAACGCCGGTTTATGACTGGTTCCAGTCCAACGTGGCCCGTGGGGATGAGGTGTTCAACGCCCTGACCGAAGCGGTTGCTGCAGCAGAGGCTGACATCAACGCCTCTCGCGATGCGGATCTGAACTAAGCGAAAGGGGCCGGGCGCTTCGTCCGGCCCTTACCGAAACGGGTACATCCACCCTTTGTAGTCGTTGACCAGAACATGCGCTCTTTCAATCTGCTCCGGCGACATTTTCTTGACCACTTCCTCAAGGCTGATCGCCGCATCGGGATCACCGCCAATCGCGCTGAGCGTGTACCACATATACGCCCGCACCAGATCGGGCGCGGGCATGCCCAGACCCAGCTCATAATACCAACCGACGCCCGATTGCGCCCCCGGATGTCCCTTCATCGAAGCACGCAGATACCAATCAAACGCCCGCTCGTAATCCTGCTCGACCCCCAGCCCAAGGCCGTACATGACGCCGATCAGTTCCTCGGCCTCGGCATTGCCGGACCGCGCGGCTGGCATCAGTTCCTCACGCGCGGCCTCGAACTCCCCGGCCTCCATCATGTCACGCGCCTGTTCCAGTTCGGCCAGCGCCGGGGTGGCAAGAAAGCAAAGGGCAAATACAAGCTGGCGCATTGGGTTTTCTTCCTTTTCGTCGGGGCGGCTGCGGCTCAGGATTTGCCGCGCCCACTGACCGATGATGACTTTATCCTCTTTGATATGGAACAGGCTGCCATCGGTCATCAACTGTTTTACGACCCGATCCTGTCGGGCAATCAGAACATATCCTGCGCCCACTGCCATCACCCCGATTTCGGCACGTCGGACGGGTTGTCTTTGGGGATCGGTGAAGGCGGACAGGGTCTGGGACCGGACCGCATGCCCGGCGTGGGCGCAGAAAAGATCCGCAAGCGCATCCCGCGCAATTCTCCGGGGCTGTGGAACCTTGGCGCGAAAGAGATTCACACCGTATTCCACGATGGCCGCCTGAGTATCTCGGATGTCTACGGCAACGGATTCAATTCTCCGGCCCAGGAATGGTTGCCTGAGGGGCTGAACTCGCTGCTCGCCGCACAGGCGCTGTTCCCGCTGACCTCGCAATTCGAAATGGCCGGCAATGTCGGCGAAAATCAGGTGACCGGAGCGGTTGCCGACAGGATTGATCTGGGCTGGCCGATCCTTGCCAAGCGCGTGCGCACCGATCCGCGCTATGGCCCGGCCATAGTTGCCGCTTTTGATGAGGTCAACACGACCGAGGACATCACAATCACCCAGATCGCCAACGCCTTGGCCGCGTTCATGGCGGTTGAATGGCGCAGCACCGACAGCGCGTTCGACCAATACCTCGCGGGGGACTCCTCAGCCCTAACTGCAGAGCAGAAAGACGGGATGGGCTTGTTCTACGGTAAGGCGCAGTGTTCGACCTGTCATTCAGGGCCACTAATGTCAGATCAGGAATTTCACGCCTTGGCCCTGCCCCCTTTTGGGCCGGGCCGCACGCGGCAATGGGACCCCTATGTGCGTGACGTTGGCCGCATGGGGGAAAGCGACCGCTTGGAAGATGCTTACCGCTTTCGCACTCCGATGTTGCGAAACGTCGCTCTGACGGCGCCCTATGGGCATAATGGAGCATTTCCGGACCTAGAAAGCATGATACGCCACCACCTGAATCCAGAACGCAGCCTGTCACAATGGACCCGTGATATGGCTAACCTGCCGAACGTTCCTTGGTTGCACAAAGCCGATTTCGTCGTCTGGGACGACCGGATGGAAATGGCGCGTGTGCGCGGCAAGATGGACATCACGCCATTGGAATTGTCCGAAGCTGACATCGCAAGTCTCGTGGCATTCCTCAACGCACTGACGGGATCCGGCGTGGACTCTCCACCATTCGGGGTACCGAAAGGCTTCGTTCCCTAAGAAAAACCCCCGCCAAGGCGGGGGTTTTCTGTTTATTCCGCCGCTTCCGCGTACGCGTCCATTGGAGGGCATGTGCAGACGAGGTTGCGGTCGCCAT
>NZ_JBQGAD010000011.1:0-137193 GCF_056542685.1 Ruegeria sp. AB6
GGGCGGCAGAGGGATCAACACCGGGCGTAGCCGCTGGAACGATGGTCACGTTAATTCTGACTTTTGTTTCCTTCGACGCCGCGAATTCAATCGCTACTGTGACGGACAGCAGCGGCACAGAACAAATGATCGAGGTTGAAACAGAAGTTGGCCGTGAGTTTGTTGAGCAACTTAGCCCGGGAGACAGAGTAGCTCTAAGATTCACGGAAGGTCTTACTGTGGGAATTGTCGAAGAATAGGTGTCCACAGCGCGGCTTCATCAGGCGTATCTTGTGATTGTTATATCGCCACCCATGAAACAACTCGTCCCACCGCTTCCGGCGCCCCAAAGCTCTTAGCATTATTGGTTCAATCTGGGCGTCGAAGGGCGGCGAAAATCAGCCTTCCCAAAAGGGGATGAGGCATAGGTCATACATTGGTCTCTGCCTACTTACCGACAAGCCGACCTTGGCTCGTGGTTCAGCAATGGTCGCTTTGGGCTTGACGTGGATATTCATAGGATTCCGTTCAATGTCTGCTAAGCGGACACACTTGCCCAAAGCGCAAGTAATAGATCCGATTATTCTTTTGCGCAGCCTCAAGACCGGGCGCCGCGCGCTCTGGCGCGCGCCGGAGCTGCGCTTCCTCCGCTGAACCCGTTCTGAGGTCACGCACCGGAATCTGCTCTTGCGGCAAATTGCGAGTTACGTATTTGCGGGCGGCTGGTAGTGTTTATCGTGCGCGTTTTCCATTTAAGGGTAAACCAATCGATAACGGAGGTAACAATTATGAACCCACGCAAGCTACTGGCCCTTCTTGTCGCAGTGACAGCTGCACTTGGCCTGTCTTCCGTCGCGGCTATCGCGCAGTCGGCGGACAAACCGAACATCCTCGTCATATGGGGCGACGATGTCGGTGTCGCGAACATCTCGGCCTATACACGCGGCCTGATGGGCTACCAGACCCCAAACATCGACCGTGTCGCGAATGAGGGCATGATGTTCACCGACTATTACGGGGAGCAGTCCTGCACCGCCGGCCGGTCGTCCTACATCATGGGGCAGTCTGTATTCCGCACCGGACTTTCCAAGGTCGGCTTGCCAGGCGCCGAGCTTGGCATGCGCGAGGAAGACCCGACCATCGCCGGCCTCCTCAAGGCAGAGGGGTACGTGACGGGCCAGTTCGGCAAGAACCACCTTGGCGACCGGGACGAGCATCTGCCGACAAACCATGGCTTTGACGAGTTTTTTGGCAATCTCTACCATCTGAACGCTGAGGAAGAGCCTGAGAACTCGGATTATCCGGGCGACGCGGTTCTTGAGAACGGCCAGACGTTCCGCGAAGCTTTTGGCCCGCGCGGTGTGATCAAGTCGACGGCAGACGGCGAAATCGGAGATACTGGGCCGCTCACCAAGAAGCGGATGGAAACTGTTGACGAGGAGACCATTGCAGCGGCCATTGACTTCATCAAGCGCGCGCATGATCAGGGCCAGCCCTTCTACGTCTGGTGGAGCGGCACGCGAATGCACTTCCGCACGCATCTCAAGGACGGGATGCTGGAGCAAGCCAGCGAAATCGCCGGCCGCCGCCTCGACGAATACAGCGCAGCCATGATCGAGCATGACATGCATGTCGGAAAACTATTGGACTTATTGGACGAACTCGGCATCACGGACAACACGATCGTTCACTACTCGACCGATAACGGCCCGCACTACAACACGTGGCCGGATGCCGCCGCGACCCCGTTCTTCGGCGAGAAGAATACCAACTGGGAAGGCGGCTGGCGGGTGCCCTCGATGGTGCGCTGGCCCGGCAAGATTGCAGCAGGCTCGATCACCAACGAGATCGTGCACCACATGGACTGGCTGCCCACCTTCCTGGCCGCCGCGGGACGCCCCAACATCAAGGAAGAGTTGAAAGAAGGCGGTGTGCAGGCAATAGGTCGCGAATATAAGGTGCATCTTGATGGCTACGACATCTTGCCGCTTCTGACAGGGCAGACCGACAAAAGCGATCGTCGGGAGATCTTCTACTTCTCGGACGACGGCGACCTGACGGCGCTGCGTTACGGCGACTGGAAGTTCATCTTCATGGAACAGGAACGCTACACCACGCTTCGCGCTTGGCAGGAGCCCTTCACCCCCCTGCGTGTGCCGCTGATCTTCAACCTGCGGCGCGATCCGTTCGAGCGGTCCTACCGGACGTCGAACAGCTACTATGACTGGATGATTGACCGCGTGTTCTTCTTGGTGCCTGCGCAGCAATACGTGGCAAACTTCCTGGCCACCTTCCAGGAATTCCCGCCACGCCAGAAGGCGGCGAGCTTCTCGCTCGATCAGGTGATCGAACAGATGACCTCCGTAGTCGGCGACTGACCGAACCGAACCGGAACGTTTCTTGCCGGCGCCCCGCAAGGGCGCCGGTTATCAGACGGAACCGGTTGAGACTGAAGAGAGCGCAGAGGTTCATCCTGCCGAAAAAGAATACGTGAAATCATGGCAATCTCGCGATGGACACCGATATTTACTGGGCCTCGCTGACGACGTCAGCGATGTCACAGGTGCCTGAATATGCGGGTTTGGACCAATGCGTCGCCGGTCACACCGAGATCGCCGAAGCCAATCAACTGGTTGAAAAACATATTGCTCGCAGTTTCTGCTTTGGGCTCAAAGCAGCTATTCGCAACACTCGGCTTGAATGACTGCTACGCGGACTGTGCAACCATCCGCATTCTTACTCCAAAGGACCGCAGTCTGCCCAAACCGGACATTCTTAACAAGACTTTGCAATTTCCGAGATCAAGACAAAGCGGTCGATGACGAGAAGCCTATAGTTTACAAATTCCAGTATCGAAAATCGAAGGGCGCACGGCATCCTCTTACCTATGAATAATAAAGTTTTGGCGATGAACAACGTACACTGCTCAAATTGAATTCAAAAAACGCTCTATTTCCACTAGGGCTTTAGGCCAGGCAGGATCATACTCTGGCATCGTATTGTTTGCTGTCTCAAGGCCAATAAAGCGCGCATTCTCGATGCCGGCGGCGAATATCCTACCTTGTTCAACACTGTGCATCCTGTCTCGATTAGCGTGCATAACCAGAGCCGGACAGGTGATCCGCAGAAGTAGATCAGTTACGTCCACCCCTGCGACCAGTGGTCCAATCTTAAGCCAATCCTGATGGTCCATTGCCACTTTCATAAATTCTGCATAAGTGCGCTGGTCATGCGGACTTGCGGTTGGAGCAAATGATTGGGCCATCAAGTCTCTTGCAGAAGGGTATTCATCGTTCCAGCCTTCAAGACTCATATCCATCATTGCTTGCCCAAGCGCAGCAATTCCGGGCTGTGAACGAACCGCAAGTCCTTGTGCAAATCCACCGAGTAGAACCAACCCCGAAACACGGTCAGGATTGTGTGCAGCAAAAGCCGCCGCAATGGTTGCCCCAAAAGAAATGCCAAACAATGGAACTTTTTCGATCCCAGCCGCGTCCAGTACGGCCTCAACATCTTCGACGATGCGATTTAGAGATACATCCTGCACGCCCCTCTGGGACAAGCCATTGTTTCTACCATCAAACCGATAAAGGCAGTGGTTCTCAGAAAGAAGAGGTAACCATCCGGCGATGGTGTTCATCGTCCAATCGTATTCCAGATGCCTAAGCCAGTTTGGTGTGACCAGTAACTTTCTACCGCTTCCAGTCGATGTCCAGGCAAGCGTTGTACCGTCTTTTGATTTTGCAAAGCGGACGTCTTGAGAGTTAGCCAGCAGCTTGTTCTTTGCGCGTCTTTTGTCACCATCCAAATCAATAGAGTAGGCTTCCACTGGATTTGGAATTCCCTTCAGCCGTATCGAGCTTTCTGGTCGCAACGCTACTGCCAGCGAAGTTCCCGCAACTTCGGCAGCTGTCTTGCTGACGAGACAACTTCCAATATGGGCACTGGACTGAAGGCGAGACGCAACATTAACGGCCTCTCCGAACAAGTCTGTACCATTTGGCATTACGTCGCCAACGTGGAGACCTCCTCGAAGTTTTACGTCTTCATCTCTCATCTGATTGAAAATCTGACTGGCAGCATTAATTGCGTCTGTGGCTGCAACAAACTCAACCAAAGCACCATCTCCCATCAGCTTGAATATTCGTCCTTTGTTTTCATGGACCACCGGTCTGATCACATCGTCCAAAATGCGTTGTAGAGTGTTCAGCGTGGTCTCAGCATCCTGTGACATGCGCTTGGCATAATCGACGACATCAAGGCTTAGGATCGCAGCAATTTTCCGCTTCATCAGTCGATGTGATCCTTTTAGCTAAACCAATTCCTCTGAACCAAAATTAACAGACGAATAGGTTTTTGTGACCAAAACTTGTGCCTGGGCATTTTGCTAAGCCTGCAAGTTCCCAAACTTGCGTTGAAACAGACAGCCGAGCAAAATGTCTAATTGGCTGGCGAAACCCAGAATAAAGGTGAATGACTAACGCATTCGCGTTGCTAACTAAGGTTCACTTCGAAATATCAATTCTAAAGGTGTCAGTCCGTAGCTCTTCTCATCTGTGACCGACGGCAGGCCGAAGCGGAACTTCCACTCTGAGCTTTGCAAAATCTAACAAGCGGACTGCAGCCACCATGAATGTGAATGGCTTTAAGGTATCGAGCGCTTCGCCACAGTGACAATTCAAGAAATAAATCACTGCGAGAAACAAGGTGGCTGAAACTGCTCTCTTACAGGAAACAGGCGTCCCCGCACACTTTCGCGCAATTCGAGCTTAGCCCAGAGCGATGCCGGTGATGAAGGTGTACGAGCTTTCAACCAGATCGATGACGACATCCAGTTCTTCGGGTGTGGTTGGAGTATAGATCATGACAAAACCGCTCCACCCAGGACGTTGCTTGGCCCAGGGGTGAGCTACGGCCCAGCCAGCCTCAATTGCCCTTCGCGCCATTTCTGGGTCGAGCGAGGCGTGCAAGCTGCCATCAGGATGCATGTGCGCAAACTCAAACCCACCGACGATAGAGTTCGGTTGGGACAACAACATATCGGGATCAAGCTGAAAGCCAATCGCGCCAGGTAATGATATGCGTGTGGGGCCAAGTGTGACCCCTGGGAATTGCGCAACTCGCTCCAGCAATAGCTGGGCCAAATCGGCATTAATTTCGACACCAATCTGAGTTTGCGGCACGCCGCTTGTCGTTTCGGGACGGGGCGAGATGCGCTCCGGCAAGGAGCGCTCTTGCGCGGACGCCATCGAGCACATCAATGTCACTACCGTCACAGAAACCGCCAATGTTCTCAGGTGTACATTCATCGTATTGACCATCCGCCAATATCAAAGATTGAGTGCTCAGCGCCGTATCGGTGCCCCTGCACGCATCATTCAGCTTTTAACGCTTCGATATTGATCAAGAGCTCTATCTCGTCGCTCACAGCAGGTGCAAAGGCCCCAAGTCCGAATTCAGACCGTACGATAGTCGCCGTGGCAGCCAGCCCCAAGGTCGGCGTGCCCACTTTTGGGCCAAACGGGTATGGCGCTGACTTGTTGAGCGTTGTTTCCAGAACAACAGGCTTGGTGACGCCATTCATGGTCAAGTCGCCAGAAATATCCGCGGAATTGTCCCCGGTCACTTCAATGCTGGTTGAGGCGAATGTGACCACGTCACCGTCGTTCGCGCTGAAAAAGTCATCGGACATGAAGTGTTGCAAACGGGCACCCCAGCCCGTGATCATGGATTTTACAGGCATAGACACTGTGACAGACGACGCAGACGGATCATCTTCGTTGAACTCTATCTCGCCGCTAAAACCTGAGAACATGCCATATGTTTCTGAGAACCCGATGTGGTCGTAGCTGAACAATACCTGGCTGTGTCCAGGATCCAGCTCGTAGGTGCCACTCTCGGACAATGCGGTTGTCGCGCCCATCGATAAGATTACCGCCAGCGGGGTTGCTGCCACTTTGAACATTGATACGCTCCCGTTTTGACAAGACTTGTTTGTGGGATTTAGGTTTTGACCGACCAAGCTTTTAGAGCAAAATGTTCTACTATGCAACAAAATGTTCTATAGGAGAGGTGATTGAAAGAAGATCCTAGGCTGATCGCCACACGACAGGCGGCGCTTGATGCGGCGCAAAAGATACTTATGGATGAAGGCGTGCTGCACGTAACTCATGGCGCAGTTTCAAAGGCAACGGGCATTTCGCGCAGTACACTTTACAGGCACTGGCCAGATGCGCGTAGTCTGCGTGATGCAGCATTCCGGCGCATCGCAACACCACCGAACATACCGCCCAAAACCGATGGCCCGCTGCGATCTGACCTGCGTTGG
This sequence comes from Ruegeria sp. AB6, assembly GCF_056542685.1. Classification (NCBI taxonomy): domain Bacteria; kingdom Pseudomonadati; phylum Pseudomonadota; class Alphaproteobacteria; order Rhodobacterales; family Roseobacteraceae; genus Ruegeria; species Ruegeria sp. AB6. The sequence continues at coordinate 6,308 of NZ_JBQGAD010000011.1, forward strand.
TTACTCAGCGTACTGATGGGAGCCTTGAATGACACACCATGGGGTCAAATTGCACCTCAGGTAGTCGCTGCTGCGTCCACCGATGCAGAAGCGCGGTTGGTGATCACTGAATTCATGAAAGACAGGTTCGCAAGTGTTGAAGCAGTATTTGCAGCCGCAATAGACCGAGGTGAGATTGCCGCAGATGTTCCGGTTGAACAGCTTTTAGAACTAGCCGTCGCAGTACCTTATTTCCGCAAGCTCATACGTCACGAGGCGCTGAACGAAGAATGGTTGGACAAACATGTCGATCTGCTTTGCAGTATCGCGAAAACCAATTCGGGACAGTGACCATCGCCTGACTTTGAAATCAAAGCGACCTGCAACTGGCGCGAGATTTCGACAGGACAGCAAGTTATTATCAATAGCCTGTCCAGCCGGTTCCTAGTAGCGGTTGCTCCAAAAGGTCTCGGTAAACGATTGCTATGATGGTCCGCCGAAGTTTGAAAAGTCAGCATTCTGCGCACTGTCGACAGTGATGCACGGTGCAGCAATGACCGCTCTGCGGACAAAGCAGCCATCTCATCCCGACGAAAGTAATGCGGTTCGCTTTTTGACAACTGTTCTGATTTCGCGTCGAGCCATCAAAAATGATTTGGTGGCCGCGTGTTAGCCATCAAGGCTTGGGTATTTGTACCAACTAGACGCCGAGATGCCGATGGCTGACTTCACTATCCAGATCGCCCATTGCGCCTGACCAGATCGATCTGCCTCGTTCAAGGATTGTCGCTCGATCACAGACCGCTCGCAATTCGCTAAGCGATTTGTCGATTACCAGAATTGAAAGACCAGATTCACGTTTTAATTGCTCCACGGTCACCCAGATTTCACGCCTGATGTTTGGCGCAAGCCCCTCAGTTGCCTCATCCAAAATGAGCAAGCGCGGATTGGTAACTAACGCGCGCCCGATGACCAGCATTTGCTGCTCCCCGCCTGACAATGAGCCCGCAAGCTGGTCGGCGCGTTCGCTGAGACGCGGGAAAAGCGCAACGACCTTGTCTATATCCCAATGGCCAGGCCGGGACACAGCTATGAGATTCTCACGCACCGTCAGATCGCGAAATGCGCGTCGGCCTTCGGGGACAAGGCCGATGCCCAACCTTGCCACTTGGTGGCTCGCCAGTCTGCGAATGTCGGTGCCGGCAAAAACCATAGAGCCTTTGCTTCCGATCATTCTGCAAATAGCGCGTACGGTGGTTGTCTTGCCCATGCCATTACGCCCCATAAGAGCGACGACTTGGCCCGCTTCGATCGTCAGATCAACGCCAAAGAGGGCTTGGCTTTTGCCATAGCTTGCGACTAGGCCGGAGATGGAAAGAAGGCTCATAGGTTCTCTCCAAGATAAGCGCGCTGAACTATTGGATTTTTGCGAATATCTTCGACTGAACCGGTGGCAATCACACGCCCGTAATCAAGAACCGTAATTCGGTCAGCCAATTTGAAGACGACATCCATGTCATGTTCCACAAGCAGTATTGGGGCCTGATTTCGCAAGTCGCGCAGCAGGTCCGTGAGTAGCTGCGTGCCTTCCGCGCTTAAACCGGCCATTGGCTCGTCCAGTATGAACACCTTTGGTTCAAGGGTCAGCGCAACTGCGACTTCCAGTTGGCGGCGCTGACCATGGCTGAGTTCACCTGTTCGCTTGTCTGCAAAGTCGATCAGGTCCACGCGACGCAAAGCATTCTCTGCGTGATCGCGCAGGTTTTTGTCGCCAAGAACGGGTAGGAAGAATTGCCAGGGTCGGCTTTTGGCCCCAAGCGCGCCCAGCATGGCATTCTGCAAAACGGTGTCCTCTGACGCAAGAGAGGAAATCTGGAAGGTGCGTCCGAGCCCCAGCCTTGCCCGGTTTTTCGTAGTCTCGTGCGTGATATCCTGGCCCAGAAGGCGAATCGAGCCCGCGTCAGACTTCAGGCCGCCGCAGATCTGAGCAATGAGTGTTGATTTACCAGCCCCGTTCGGGCCGATCACGGCGTGAACTTCTCGGGGCCTCAGGTCCAACGTCACGTCGTCGTTTGCAATCAGGGCGCCAAAGCGTCGAGTGAGACCTTCAACTTGCAACACGGGCCGCATCATCGGTCGGCCCTTCCCGTTATGACGCCGTAAAGGCCGCCGCGGGCGAAAAGGACGACCACCAACAAAAGCAAACCAAGAAAGAATAGGAAGTATTCGCCAATGCCTCCAAGCGCATGCTCGAGTACGACGAACAGAGTCGCGCCCGCGACCGGCCCAAACGTCCGGCCCAGCCCTCCGAGGACTATGAAAACGATCAGTTCACCCGACATCTGCCAGCTGAACATCGTCGGACTGACGAAGCGATTAAGATCGGCAAAAAGCGCCCCCGCCAGCCCACAGATCATGCCAGAAATCACCAATGCGATGAGTCTCAGCCGAAACGGATCAAGCCCGACGGCCTCCACCCGCTCGGAACTTTGCCGCGCAGCGTTTAACGCAAGCCCAAAGGGCGATTTTACGAGCCGAACGTTTAGCCAAAGGACTAGGCTCAGAATTGCAAAACAGATTCCGAAGAACTGAATGGGATCAAGCGTGTTCATCCCCGGGAACGAATTTCGAATGTAGATAGAAAGGCCGTCTTCTCCGCCATAGGCGGGCCAGCTGATTGCGAAGAAAAAAAACATCTGCCCGAAGGCCAGAGTGATCATGATGAAATAAACGCCGGTAGTTCGAAGCGACAGAAGCCCGATAATAAAGGCGGCAGCACCTGAAAACAGTATTGCCATCAACCAGATCACAGGCATGAGCTTGGTTCCAGAAATCGTGAACGGCCATTCCATCAATGGCGAATACGTCTGCGCGTGAAACGCCAGAATACCCATCGCATAGCCGCCAATCCCAAAGAAGACCGCGTGTCCGAGGCTCACGAGTCCTCCTAGCCCAAGCGCGACATTGAGACCAACCGCAGCCAGAGCGAAGATGACCGCGCGGGTCGCCAATGTAATTGTGAAGGGTTCGTCCGAGACCCAAGCCCAAAGCGGCACGCAAAAAAGCAGGCTCATGAGAATGGCGTTTAGTGCTTTTTCCGAGATCATGCGCGCGCCCCGAACAACCCGGTGGGTCTCCAGATCAGCACGCCAGCCATAAGAACGTAAATTGACATCGAAGCCAATGCCGACCCAGTCGACGTCGCAACATCCGGCGCCACGAGCAGTTTGAACAGTTCTGGCAGGAAGATGCCGCCCAGGGTATCGGTCAGTCCAACCAGCAAACTGCCGATAAGCGCCCCCCGAATGGACCCGATGCCCCCGATCACTATGACGACGAAAGCAAGGATCAGGATCGGCTCTCCCATTCCGATCTGGACCGATTGGATGGCACCTACAAGTGCGCCCGCTAATCCGGCGAGCGCCGCTCCGAGCGCGAAGACAAACGTGTACAAGCTGCCAATATCAACGCCGAGTGCTGCAATCATTTCGCGGTCATTTTCTCCGGCACGAATCTGAATGCCAATGCGGGTCCGTGAGATGAAAAGCCACAGTCCAACCGCCACCAAAAGCCCTACAAGGATGAGTACGAGGCGATATAGCGGATACTGAATGCCGCCTGGCAATGAAACGGGACCGGACAGATAGCTCGGAATATCGAGAAACAGCGGGAATGAACCGAAGATCCATCGCGTACCCTCGGAGAAAATCAGTATCAGCGCAAAAGTCGCAAGCACTTGCTCGAGATGATCGCGGACATAGAGCCGACGAATGACTGCCAATTCGACGATGACCCCGGCCATAGCCGCCGCAGCAATGGCGGCTGCAACAGCCACTAGGAAAGACCCCGTCGCCGCAGCGGCCGCCGCAGCCGCAAAAGCACCGACCATGTAGAGCGATCCGTGCGCAAGATTAATCAGGCCCATCACGCCGAAGATCAGCGTCAAGCCGGCTGCCATGAGAAAGAGCATGAAACCGAACTGTATTCCATTCAGAATCTGCTCGGCAATAAGGATTAAAGTCACGGTTCGAGCAAAAACGGGCCGCCGCTCTGGAGTTGGGCGCGGCCCTCCGATTACATTTTACAGTCTGCCGCGTAGGCGTCCGAGTGGTTATCCAACGCCACACCAATGATCCGGTTGGTGAATACATCACCTTCCTGAATGACTTCGCGCGCATAGATAGTCTGAATCGGATGGTGGTTTGGACCAAATGCGAAGTCGCCTCGCGTGCTGTCAAACTCGGCGGCGCGCAATGCATCGCGGAACGCGTCTTGATCCGAGACATCAGCCGATCCCAGCGCCGAAACAATCAACTGCGCCGTGTCAAAGCCCTGGCTTGCGTAGAGAGACGGAAGCCGCCCGTACTCGGCTACAAAGCTTTCTACGAATGCGGAATTTGTTGGATTGTTGATATCCTTGTTCCATTGGCTGGTATTAACAATCCCAAGTGCTGCGGGCCCGACGGCTTGAAGAATGCCCTGATCAAACGAAAACGCCGGACCCACCACGGGCAGATCAACCCCGCTGTCCGCGTATTGCTTGAGAAACGAAATCCCCATTCCACCGGGAAGGAAGAAAAAGACACTGTCTGCGCCAGACGCACGGATTTGAGCAATCTCGGCCGCATAATCCGTTTGGCCAAGCTCTGTATAAATCTCACCGGCAAGATTGCCTTGGAAGAACCGCTTGTACCCAGTCAATGCGTCCTTACCTGCCGGATAGTTCGGGGCGAGGATGAAGCTGTTGCCGTACCCTGCTGTATTGGCATAGGCGCCGGCTGCTTCGTGCAGGTTGTCGTTCTGCCAGGCGACGTTGAAGTAATTTTCATGACAGCCCTGACCGGCCAGCGCCGACGGTCCCGCGTTCGGCGACAAATAGAACTTACCTTGGGCCGTTGCCGCTGGAACAACCGCCATTGCGAGGTTCGACCAGATAATGCCCGTCAGGATATCCACTTTCTCGGATTGGATCATCTTGTCAGCAAGCTGCACGGCGACATCGGGTTTTCGCTGATCATCTTCGATGACAACTTCGATGTCATCCCGCCCGGATTGCTTGATGCCCAGCATGAAACCGTCGCGCACATCGATCCCCAAGCCGGCTCCGCCACCAGACAGAGTAGTAATCATACCGATCTTGGTCTCAGCGAATGCGCCTGTGGCCAGCATCCCGATGGATGCGGCAATGGCAATCGATTTATACGTCATAAGTTCCCCCCATGTTGTTTTCTACTGACACCGGATGCATTTGCCCGGCCGTGTTTGAAGTTGCAACAGCGAGGACCGCTTTCGCAAACAGTATTTATTGAGATGCTTTCCTGTTCAGAAAGGCAATGTCCAGTGCAAGCATTGAATCTCTAACTTTTAAATTGGTTTTCAGTACCTAGATTCGCAGATTTTGGGGCCGTATTGCGAGGCGGCAGCTAAATTGGAGCCCATGATCCTTGAGCGTAAGTTGCTGTTTACTAAATTTCCGCGTAGCCACACGGAGACAACTTTTACAGTCAAAAAGTATCCCGCCAGCTTGATGCAGATGTTCCTTGAACGCAACTAAATGTCTGCCTTGCGGACAAAGCAGCCGCTAAATTCACTGTAGCGCAGTGCGGACTAGTCTCCGCTAAGATCTAGGCGACCTGCATTAAGCCAATCTGACAACTCTGTCCTTTCGCTGGGGTCAGGTGGGCCCGCAGGAGTTGGAGGGTCAACAGGCAATGGATTGTCTGATCCAACGATCTCTCGAACACCTACGGCATCTTCCGAAACATTCCAAACGAGCATGTCCCGAGCCAAAGTGAGCGGTCCGTCATAGGTCTTTCGGATTGCTGCAATTGTGTCAGGAGCAATATCGAAATCGGCAAATGTATGGTAGGCAATCGCGTGCCGCGGCTCGATCATCGAGAATAGTTTTCCGCACGCGTTTGGTGGCGTGTGAACCACCGTTGCCACTAGTCTGGCGCGTTCAGGGTCGTAGTTTTTGATATCGATGAATTGTTGGATCGTTAAGTAGCATTCGTGAATGACAAGATCAGCTTCTTTAGCGTTTTCCACGAACCACTTGTTCGGGTTGGTGTCACCAGAATAGACGAATTTAAGTCCTTTCCACTCCAAGCTGTAGGAAACTGAACCGTCTATGCCGTGAATCGCGGGCCAAGATCGAATAACAACACCATCGCTTTCATAAACTACTTGTGTCTGAGAATAGTCGAACTCAGTCACCGACAGGTGTCCACCTGCCGACGGCATATTCCCGCGCCGTCCTGCCACGTCCCAAGCCAACATTTTCTGGAGGCCATCCATGGCTGTTGCGGTCCCGTATTCTGGCTCTAAGCCACTTGGCCCCCAAACCCGTAGTGGAACCGTTCGGTTTGACACCCAGCCGCCCACAAAAAGTGCATCGAGGTCTCCAATATGATCTACGTGCAGGTGGCTAATGAACACTTTGTCGAGATAAGTGTATGGGATTTCCAATGCGGCCAAATTTGCTAACGAACCGGTTCCGACATCGAATAGGAACTTGTCGCCATTGCCAAGTTCAACCAACCACGACGCTGACGCTTGGGAATGTCGAAAATTAGGTGTTCCAGTTCCCAGCGAGATAACTCGCATCTCTGCTTCACCGAGCGGCTCTGTGTTCGGATAATAGAACTTTCTCTCTCCGGATGAACCAGCTGAAGCTGCGCCGCAGCAAATCGACGCAAATACAAAACTCAATGGCAGCAACAATCCTAAGCGCACAGTCTTCCCCGATTTTCTGATGCATTCTATGATACAACCAAATTGCTTCAGTCCAAAATCGGGCGTCTGCTTTGGGCTCGAAGAGGACGTTCGCCGCACTTTACAGGAGTGACTGCTTACTTCGCACAAGCAGTCACATGGGAGTGATGACGCCCCAGCTACTGACCTGAGCCCGGCGATCCGGGCGGGAGCTTCAACTCAATCGACAACGATGGTGACGCTCGTCTCGGCTCAGAAGCCCAGTGGATGGTCAACACTCATGCGACAATCGCCAGTCACGAAAAGCGGGCGACTCTTGCCGCCCGCTCAATCTTCACACGTCGATCTTTTCTGCGATACTCAGCGCGTCTTCTAATTCAACGCCAAGATATCGAACTGTGCTGTCAACCTTGGTGTGGCCAAGCAAAAGCTGCACCGCGCGTAGATTGCCTGTTTTCCGGTAGATCAGTGCCGCTTTTGTGCGTCTCAGCGAATGCGTGCCGTAACCGCTCGGCTCCAAACCAATCGCCGACACCCAATCGAGGACCAGACGCGCGTACTGTCGTGTCGATATATGCGGCCTTTCGTGGAAGCGGCTTGGGAAAAGGAAAGTGCGTCCAAGCATCTCCGGGCGACATATCCAGGTCCACACGGACTGGCGGGTATTTTCCGAGACCTCGAATTGGACCGGCCGTTTTGTTTTGCTCTGGACAACTGTCACGCGTTCGCGGACACGATCACCAGTAACAAGATCGGCTACGTTCAATCGAACGAGATCGCAGCCTCGCAGCTTGCTATCGATCGCAAGATTAAAGAGTGCCAAATCCCTGAGATTGTCCGAGAGTTCAAGCCGGGCGCGGATGGCCCAGACCTGCTTCGCGAGAAGCGGGCGTTTCTGGCCTATAAGGCGACCTTTGTTCCACGGCGGGCGCTTCGGTGTGATGGCAGGAAGTTGAATAATGGACATCGATTGTCCTCCATCCTTCCCTCCCTCTCCAGGCACCGACACCATGTCGACCAACTGACTCTATCAAGGAGCAAAATGGCAGGTGTCATCAGCTTACCCGACGTTCGTGAGCAGCGCAGCGTATGACCGTTTCGAGCCCTCAGTGAACGATGCGGCGCGATCAACCGACGACGGCTATGCGCAGAAAGCGGGCTTTGCATAGTTCGGAATGCGGCCCAAGCCGGACATGAGTTTAGAGTTAAATTGTTGCGGAGGGTTTTCCAAAGCTGCTGTTCACACGCGGAGCTTCGTTCACATGGTCGGGATCTGCGCAACGCTGATTCACCCGACGTTCGAGTTAACAGAAAGACGTGTCCAAGCGGAACGCCCTAATATCAAGGTCGGTTTACAACAAAGCTTGGCACTATCCCTGCCTTCATGATCGCTGCTTCAACATCATGCCCTGCGAAGAAACCGAATCCAGAGATGAGCGCGGAAGCTATGCCTGCATTTCGTGCACCTAGAATGTCGGTGTGCAGGCTGTCGCCAACCATCAGAACCCGGGACTTGTCGATGTGCCCCAGACGATTGAATGCAAGATTATAGATGTTGGCGAAAGGTTTTCCAAAGAACTGAGGGGTGACGCCTGTCCGGTCTGCTAGCCGGTGCGCGTAAAGACCGGGTTCTTTGGAGAAACCATACTCGCGCGGAGCGACAATGTCAGGATTGCCGACCAATACCGGGCGGGGACGTTGCAGCAAAGCGGCCTCTAACATGGCTTGTCGCGCTTCATTCCAAACAGCTGACCCAATCATCAAAAATCCGTCGACGGTTTCGTAGGGCTTCGGGTCATCCTCCAGGTAGGATAGCTTCAACTCCTCCAGATCGCGAAGGCCGGCACTTGGAGTTGCCATCAATCCCCAATGCAACTCATTTTGGCCGTTTAGCTCAGACAACAACGTGGCCCGACTGGTGATCACGTCTTGTGGCGCGAAGTTGTAGCCAAGCCCATAGTATTTCTCCATAAGAGTTGTGTGGGGAAACCCTGCAGCATTCGATACGACCAGAACACGTTTGCCGGCGGCTGTCAGCGACCTGACCCGATCTGGTGTTTCTGGGATTGCCGTATCACCAATATTGAGAACCCCGAAGGCATCGAGGAGGAACACGTCAAACTCGTGAGCTATGTCCTCTAGCGTGTCCGCCTGACGATAGCTCACTTCAGTTGATCTGGGTTGCGGAAGGCGATGTCTTACAGCCTCGTAGGCGTCAAAAGCCTCTTGCGCAGAGAAACCGGTCAAATGATGGCCCCTCTTACTTTCGCCGAAACCCATTCGCTGATCATAACCGCGACCAGAATTACAATCAGGATCAGACTAACTTGCGGCCAAGCCAGTACGTTGAGCGAGGCCGACAATTGCAACCCGATACCCCCGGCTCCAACCAGCCCGAGCACCGTGGATTCGCGGATGTTGATATCCCAACGGAAGACGGCAATGCCCGCGAAAGCGGGTAGGATTTGCGGTACGATCCCATAGGCCATGACCTGCCAGCGTGAAGCACCGGTTGCCGTGATTGCTTCGACCTGGGTGTGATCAATTTCCTCGATCGCTTCGTAAAGAAGTTTTGCGCAAAACCCGATTGAACGAATGGCGATTGCTATGACACCAGCAAATACGCCGGGACCAATAATCGCGATCAAAAGAAGCGCCCAGATCAACGAGTTTATAGAGCGGGTCGAGACAATGACCAACAAGGCAATCGGACGGATGAACAAGGCCGATGGTGTGGTGTTGCGGGCCGCCAAAAAGGCAACTGGCACTGCCATGCACAGTGCAATTATGGTCCCCAAGGTAGCAATGTTTAGCGTGTCCCAAATCGGGCGACCTAACTGGGTGATGTAATCCCATTTAGGAGGCGTTGCACGGGTCCAAATATCGTTGGCGATGCGGGGCGCATCCCAGACGAAAAACCAAGTCGTCGATTCCGAGATCAGCTGCCAGCAGTAAACAAAGATTGCCACGCCCAGCAACCAACCGAACCAACGGACCAAGCTCTGACCCGTTGTCCGGCGACGCCAGATTTGCGCATCGTCGCGTTCAAGTATCGGCATTACTGAACCCTCGCTCGAATAATTCCCGAAAGGTATTCAAGTGCCATCACGATGCCGATGATAAGAATGAGAATGGCTGCCGCAGTGTCGTATTCATAGCGGTCGAATGCGGTGTTCAAAGTTGCACCAATTCCACCAGCCCCCACGAGCCCGAGGATCGCGCTTTCTCTGAAATTGATGTCGATCCGATACATGGAAAGGCCCACAAGTCGCGGCATAACTTGGGGCTGAACTCCATAGTTGATCCATTGTGGCCAACGCGCTCCAGAGGCCTTAATCGCCTCGGCCTGAACCTTGTCCATGGCTTCGATATCTTCGGCCAGAAGTTTTGAGAGAAATCCGATTGTGGCGAAAGAAAGCGTCAGAAATCCGGCCAGCGGGCCAAAGCCAAAGATAGCCACAAGCAAAATGGCAACGATAATCTCTTGCAATGCCCGACTTATCGCGACAATGCCTCGGCAAATCATGTAGATTGGCAATGGCGCGATATTGCGGGCAGCCCCCAACCCAATCGGGATCGAAATCAGGATGCCCACGACCGACGCGGCCACGGTCATCACGATACTTTCCAGAAGGCCGCTCCAAATATCGGTCCACCGTGAAATGAAGTCTGGGCTGGTGAACGCAAGCACAAACGCCCAACCCCGATCCAACCCTTCATAGACACGACCCCAATCAACTTCGATGGTCATGAACGCCGCGATCAGGTAGGCGAAAAAGCCAAGGAGCAATGCCCAGCGGAGTAATGGATTTTTGACAAAGGCAGGCTTACGCCAGCCTTTTCCCAGCATGTCGTCTAACTCTCGATGGCTCATTCTGCAGCCTCGACATCGTCATCTTCGTCAACTTTTTCGATGGTTGCTTCCCAGTCTTCTTCCCCATAAATCTCGGTCAGCTTCTCAGGGGTAAGGCCTGTAGGAAGCCCATCATACACAATTTCGCCGAATCGGAGTCCTACGACACGGGGAACAAACATCTGAGCGAGCGCCACGTCATGGATATTGATAATGGCTGCCAATCCGCGTTCCTGACATAACTCGGTGATGAGACGCATAATTTGACGGCTGGTCTTTGGGTCCAGCGATGCAGTTGGTTCATCGACCAACAGCAGCTTTGGGTTCTGTATCAGTGCCCGGCAGATGCCGACCCTTTGGCGCTGACCGCCAGAGAGTTCGTCCGCCCGTTTATCCGCCATGTGCAACAGCCCCACCCGATCGAGTAGCCGGAAGGCTTCGTCCACATCCGACTGAGGATAGCGCCGTAGAAAGCTGCGCCAGAACCCCACATAACCCAGCCTGCCGGACAATACATTTTCCATCACTGTCAGGCGTTCGACCAAGGCATATTCCTGAAAGATCATGCCCATTTCGCGGCGTGCCTTCCGTAGTGCCCCCGATCCGAGTTTGGTCAGGTCCACATCATCCAAAAGGACACCGCCGCTTGTAGGTTCAACCAACCGGTTGACACAGCGGATCATCGTCGATTTGCCCGCGCCCGAGGGCCCAATCAACGCAAGAACCTGTCCTTTTGGAACCTCAAGATCGATTGCCTTCAGCGCCTGATCCCCGGTCTTGTATGTTTTCGTCAGCTTTTGAAGACGCAGCATGAAATGCCCCAGATTAGGGTGAACGGCGGGCCCATTCAGGCCCGCCGGATTAGTGAAAGGTTATTGGCAGGCGTAGGAAACGCCATTTGCTGCGTCGATTTTACGAATGACTTCCCAGAATTCCTGATAAGTCATCTCCAGGAATTGGCCTTCGTTTGATTTTGAGAACTCAGCTTCAAGTGTCGTCCCCTCCCAATCGAAATTGAAGAAGGCATTGCGGATCTTTTCCTGCAGCTCGGGTGTCAGGTTGTAGACGGTGCCAAACCCAGTGGTCGGGAAAGTCTGCGACTTATAAATCGTAATGACATCATCCTCATTGATCACGTCACGAGAGATCATCCGCGATTTAACCGAGTTCGCGATTGAGGCCGCTAAGTAGTCTTTGTTGGCAACACCTAAGATCGAGTTGTCATGTTTGCCCGAATAGACGGGCTCAAAATCGCGTTCGGGCAGAAGATCAAAGTCGCTTTTCAGGATCGCAGAAGGAGCCTTGAATCCCGAGTTCGATGTGGGGGATGTAAAAGCCAGTTGCTTTCCCTTGATATCTTCAACCTTTTCGATGCCAGAACCCGGATAGGTGATGATTTCCATCTCGTAACCAAAATTTCCGTCCTTCGAAGCCATGATTGTGAACGGGCGGAACCCTGCGCAGTTTACCGCAAGTGGGTTGGAACCGGTGTTGAATCCCGCAATATGCAGGCGCCCTGAGCGCATCGCCTCGATCTGAGCTGCGTTGTTCTGGACTGGGAAAAAGACAACGTCCTTGCCCGTTTCTGCTTTCAAATGGTCGAGAAAGTCTGACCACGCAGTTTTGTATACGGCGGGGTCTTCAACCGGCGTGTAAGCAAAGATCAAGGTGTCTGGATCTATTTGCTCGGAAGGATCTGTAGGGATATCCGCGATCAAATCCCCGTCGGCATCACAAAAACGCTCATCCAAGTCACCGCGTGGACAATCCTGCGCCGACGCTATTCCACTCATCGACATGAGTGCGATTGCAGATGCCCCAAGCAATAGTTTGATATCGATCTTCATGTTTTCCTCCCAGTCATGTGCGGTGCTTTTTGTCCGCTGTGAATCAATCATTTTATGTTTACTCGGCGACGAGAACGTCGACCTCTACGCCCTCAAAAGCGTTGCGCAATTCTCCTGTTGGTTTTTTGTCGGTGACAATGGAATCCAAGTCGTTAAGGTCTCCTACTTGAGACAAGCCTTTCCGGCCGAATTTCCCGGAATCAACAAGAAGGTGCCGTTTCTCGGCACGCGTCAGCATCACCCTCTTTACTTCCGCAAAGCCCCGCACTGTTTCTGAAGGACCTTCTGTCGACAACCCAGAGGCACCGATCATGCACCTGTCGACGTTGAAACGGGACAGAAATTCCAGCGTCTCGGTTCCGATAGTTGCAGACTCAGTTGCCAGATATTCCCCCGGGCATAACAGGACTTGTGCGGCCCCATGGCCAAGGGTCATAGCTATGGGAATGGAATTGGTGATTACCGTGCAGGGAGTACCAATGTAAGCCAGTACACGTGCCATTTCGATTGTGGTCGAGCCGGAATCGATCATGACGGTTTCACCGCTCTGGATCAGTTCTGCCGCAATTGCACCTATCCGTTCGCGTTCCTCAACTTGATCGTTTGTTCGTTCATCCAAACCCGGATAGTGCCCTTGCGCAGCGGCTGATGCCCCCCCGTGTGCGCGCGCTATCAAGCCGTCGTTCGACAGAGCATCGAAATCTCTACGTACCGTTTCGTTGGAGACGTTGAACCGCTGTGCCAGTTCGTTGATGCGAACGTGCGGGCGCAGCTTCAGCTCCAACAATATCTGTTGGCGCCGGTCGGACTTCTTTACCCGGCTCTGGTTCTTTTCAGACATTTTGCCGCGCGTTTTTGTTTTGGACATCCGACGACCCGACTAGGCTTCTCAACCTACTTTTGTGGGCTTTCGGTCATATTGCAATATTTTTTGTTGCATAACCCTCAGAAGGTTGTGAGAATTCGAGCGAACACAAGTAATTCGAAGCGCAAAGCGAAGATGCACAGGTTGATCAAATTCAGAATACGAGCCAAGGCAAAGCGTTAACCGGCCAACCTGCCAATCAGACAGCTTCCTTTTGGTTCTTGATCGTGTGGCATTGAGGGGTGGCATGGGCGACAGCGAAACGGCAGATCAGATTGCGGCGCTTCCGATGCGCTGGGATAAGACTGGCAAATTGCGCGTTCTTATGGTCACTTCGCGGGATACCGGCCGGTGGGTTATCCCAAAAGGATGGCTAATGGACGGCAAAAAACCTTGGCATGCCGCAGAAATAGAAGCTCAAGAAGAAGCAGGCGCAGTCGGCACCATATCGAAACGGCCGATCGGTCATTTTTTCTATGATAAACGATACAAGGGGCGAAACAGCGTTCGCTGCCGCGTTACCCTTTATCCTCTGGTCGTCGAAAAGTTGAAGCGACGCTGGAAGGAAGAAGGTGAACGAACGCGTCATTGGTTCTCACCGGCAAAGGCCGCAAAGCTGGTTCAAGAAAGAGACCTGTCAGATTTGCTGCATAATCTAGCGGACGATCCAGAAGTCAAAATTGTCATAAAGAAACTTCGAAAGGCTGCATGAGGAAGGGCATGAAAGAACCGGGAAACCCGGACGCATTACGCTCATAGGGAGGAAAAATATGAGGAAATTGACATCCACTGCGGTTGGATCGGTGATTGCCCTGGCTGCGTCACTGTCGGCGGCACAGGCCGATAAATTGACTTTCTATTGTTCGGCACAGGAAGACTGGTGCCAACTCATGGCGCGAAGCTTTGAAGATGCGACTGGCATCGACGTCAACATGACCCGGAAGTCGTCAGGTGAAACCTTTGCACAAATCCGCGCCGAAAGCTCGAACCCGAAAGGGGACGTTTGGTGGGGCGGTACCGGTGATCCGCATTTGCAGGCTGCCGAAGAGGGCCTGACGATGGAATACATTTCGCCAATGCGTGACCAACTTCATGATTGGGCGATATCCCAGGCAGAAAGCGCGGGTAACAAGACGATTGGCATCTATTCAGGCGCACTCGGCTATGGCTACAACGCCGATCTTGTCGCTGCCAATAACCTGCCCGAACCTGCCTGCTGGAAAGACCTGCTGAAGCCCGAATACAAGGGCCACGTTCAGATGGCGAACCCGAACTCATCAGGTACGGCCTATACCACGCTAGCGTCGATGGTGCAGATCTTCGGCGAAGATGAAGGCTTTGAGTTCATGAAAGGTCTGCATTCGAACATCAACCAATATACCAAGTCTGGCTCTGCGCCCATCAAAGCCGCTGGTCGCGGTGAGAACACCATCGGTATCGTCTTTATGCATGACGCTGTGAAGCAGGCCGTTTCAGGATTCCCGATTAAGGTCGTCGCACCGTGCGAGGGCACAGGATACGAAATTGGCTCGATGTCGATTATTGAAGGAGCCCGCAACGAAGAAGAAGCGAAAAAGTTCTATGACTGGGCACTGTCACCCGAAGCCCAGAACCTTGCTCTTCAGGTCAACGCGTTTCAAGTGCCATCGAATAAAGGCGCAGAAACTTCGGATAGCGCGCCTGACATGAGTCAGATCAAGCTGATTGACTATGACTTCAAAAAGTATGGTTCCTCAGACGAACGGAAGCGTCTGTTGCAGAAATGGGACGAAGAGGTTTCGACTCTGCCGCAGTAAATGACTGACCGGACTTCAAAAACGACCCATCCGGTCCTGATCTTCTGGATCGCGGCCGGGTGGGTCGGATTCTGCCTGTTGCCTTGGTATATGGTCGACGGTGGCCTTTGGTCGTTCGAGTGGCTTTTGGACGGCTACCCATTCGATGAGGATTTTGCCCCTGCGGCGTTTCTGATTGGGCAGGGTGAAAAATTTTGGCTCGCTCCGCTCCTGATCGCACTCGTCCTGCCGCTATTGGTGTTGAAGCGCCCCAAATCTGATCCACTTTACGCCAGAATACTGATCCTGTCAGGGGCGCTTGGCTTCGGCTGGCTGATCGCTCAGGGGTTCAGCATTGGCATCAGAGGCTTCAACTTCCATTGGTTGGAGGCGATGTTTGGCGAACTTGGCGACCGTCAGTTTGGAATGGGCTATGGCGCAATGATATGTGCCTCAAGCTTTCTGTTCCTGCTTACACAGGGGATCGCGGCAAGAGGTGCCATTAACGGCGACGTCTTCGTCGTCAGCGCCATCGGCGGCGTGATTACAATTGTCACAGCCTTCGTCTTTTTCCCCATCGCCAAGATGCTTTTCGCTGCCTTCGTCACCGAAGATGGCGCCTATTCTATCGCGGTATTCTTCTCGAAGTTTTTCGATGATCGACTGTGGGGGCTGGGGTGTTTTCAGGGAGCGCGTTGTGGCGCCGCCTGGAATTCACTGTTCCTTGCCATCCTCGTTGGTGTCATCACCACGGTCCTGGGGCTTTGCTTTGCACTGGTCGTGACGCGCTCAGGTTTTCGCCATAAACGCGCGCTGCGGGCTCTGACCGTTCTGCCAATAATCACCCCGCCATTCGTGATCGGCCTGGCGCTGATCTTGCTTTTTGGCCTTTCTGGGTCGGTCACCCGGTTCATTGCCGAACTTCTCGGCACCCAGCCGACACGCTGGCTGTACGGAATGCCAGGCATCCTGATCGCACAGACACTCGCGTTCACGCCAATTGCGTTTCTTGTTCTGATAGGTGTGGTTGAAGGCGTCTCTCCGTCGATGGAAGAAGCGGCTCAAACGCTCCGTGCCAGCAGATGGCAGACATTCAAGACGGTTTCCTTGCCCCTGATGCGGCCCGGGCTTGCAAACGCATTTCTTCTGGGCTTCATCGAAAGCATGGCCGATTTTGGCAACCCACTTGTATTGGGCGGCAATTTCGACGTGCTTTCGACCGAAATATTCTTTGCCATCGTTGGCGCTCAATACGATCAAGGCAGGGCCGCAGTTCTGGCCATGGTGCTGCTGTTCTTTACTCTTTCCGCCTTTTATGCGCAGCGTGTCTGGCTGGGGAAGAAAAGCTACACAACCGTCACCGGCAAAGGGGATGCCGGCGTTCATCCTCTGATGCCAATTGGTCTTTCAGTTCCGGTACTACTCATCGCTCTGGGCTGGGCGCTGTTCACAATTGTTGTTTATGCGATGATCATTTACGGCAGTGTCGTCGAGTTGTGGGGTGTCGATAACTCGCTAACTATCAAACACTATGTCACCGCATTCTCCGCACGTTTCGAAGAAGATAGCATTCGCTGGACCGGAGCCGCTTGGGACAGTTTCTGGACCACCATAACGATCGCGGCCATTGCTGCCCCATTGACTGCCGCCGTAGGTCTGGTGACCGCTTATCTGCTGACCAGGCAAAGTTTTGCAGGCAAGAACGCTTTCGAATTTGGAACAATGTTATCCTTCGCTATCCCCGGAACAGTGATAGGCGTCAGCTACATCCTAGCCTTCAACGTTCCGCCAATTGAAATCACGGGTACTGGTGTCATTCTCGTTGTCAGCTTTATCTTCCGTAATATGCCGGTTGGCGTTCGTGCGGGGATCGCGAGCATGTCGCAGCTTGACCGCAGCCTTGATGAATCGTCGCTGACCCTTGGTGCAAACTCGTGGCAGACGTTCCGAAACGTCATCCTGCCGCTATTGCGCCCTGCGATACTTGCTGCGCTTGTTTACAGTTTTGTCCGTGCCATGACCGCGATCTCGGCTGTCATCTTTCTGGTCAGCGCAGAATATGACATGGCGACCAGCTACATTATCGGTCGGGTCGAGAATAATGACTATGGCCTTGCGATCGCCTATTCGACGACGCTGATTTTTGTGATGCTCGCGGCGGTCGGTTTACTGCAACTACTCGTTGGCCGGGTCCAGATTGGTCGACGCACGCAACACGGAACGGAGGCATCGCGATGACCGACGCCAAAATCGGTTCCAAGGCCGCCCCGGTGCGCTTTGAGAACGTGTCGAAAGTATTCGGTAAAGACGTCGTCGCCGTCGACAAAATCAACCTGCATGTCGATGCAGGAAAACTCGTCACACTGCTTGGTCCGTCAGGCTGTGGGAAAACAACGACTCTGCGCATGATTGCCGGGTTGGAAATGGCAAGCTCGGGCAAGATCCTAATTGGTGATCAGGACGTGACCAACTTGCCTGCCACCGACCGCGACGTATCCATGGTTTTCCAGTCATACGCGCTTTTCCCTCACATGAGCGTGCTGGAAAACGTGATGTATGGCCTCACATTCTCAGGCTTTGCAAAGGACGAAGCCCGCAGCCGCGCTATGCATGGATTGGAACTGGTTGGCCTGCAGGGGTTCGACAACCGTCTTCCCTCGGAACTGTCAGGGGGCCAACAACAGCGTGTTGCCGTCGCCCGCGCGCTGGTTCTTGAGCCTCAGGTTCTGTTGTTCGACGAGCCGTTGTCCAATCTCGATGCCAAGCTTCGCCGTCAGGTGCGAGAGGATATTCGGGCAATCCAGCAAGATCTTGGTTTGACAGTTGTTTACGTGACCCACGATCAGGAGGAGGCACTGGCAGTCTCTGATGAGATTGTCGTCATGCGCAACGCAGCGATCGCCCAAATGGGCACACCACGCCAGCTTTACGATGCCCCGAACGATCGTTTTGTCGCCGATTTCATAGGTGAGGCAAACCTATTGGATTGCCAAATCGTCGATATCAATGGCGACGTGGCAACGATAGAAATAGAAGGCTACCGACATACGCTGCCACGTCGCGGTTTGTCCGAAGGAAACGCAACCATTGCAGTGCGGCCCTCGCGTTTGGTTATCGGCTCAGACCAAGGCATAACAGCCAAGGTGGCGAAGGCGACCTATGTTGGCGTTCGAATGGAATATACGCTGATCGGTACATTCGGTCAGGTTTTTGCCGTACATGACGACGTCGATGCGCCGCTTGATCCCGGCGCCGAAATCAAAATGGGTTTTGCTGACAAAGGGCCCGTTCTTCTGCCGGATTAAATGCCGAAACTCATTATCATCACTCACCCCGAGGTCTCTATCGATCCGGCCGTCCCGATAACTGAGTGGGGCTTGAATGCTGTGGGCCGCAAGCGGGCTACTGAATTTGCATCCAGTGGAATCTTGTCCGCCGTCACTCAGATATGGACCAGCGACGAGCGGAAGGCCCGTGAAACAGGCGAGATTCTTGCTGCACCACGAAAGCTATCAGTGAAATGCAACTTGGATCTTGGTGAGAATGACCGCAGCGCAACCGGTTACTTGCCGCTGAAAGATTTCGAAGCCGCGGCCGATGCTTTCTTTGCTCAGCCGGAAAGTAGCTATCGCGGTTGGGAACCAGCGATCGAAGCACAGATACGCATTCTTCGGACAGTCACTAAGATTATCCGGTCGCATAATGCCGGGGATCTTGCAATTGTAACGCACGGAGCAGTGGGCACATTGCTTTGGTGCGCACTCTCGAATTGTTCGATAGACCGCAAGCACGACCAACCCTCACAAGGCCATTTCTGGCAGGCAGATTTAGCTACGCTCAAGCCTGATTCATGTTGGGTCTCTTTGACGTAGGAGCTAAGCGTTCCAAGCGTTCTCTGCGATCTCACGCAACGTCTCGAACACATCTGGTGTCCCCACGATCACGCGCCCGCCGTCTCGGATCATCTCATCGGCGTCCTGATCCTCGACAACGCCGCCCGCTTCCGAGACCAGCAATTGCCCAGCCAGACAATCCCATGCATTCATGTGCTCCTCCACGTAACCCAAAAGGCGCCCGGCAGCGACGTAAGCCAATGAAAGCGCTCCGCTGGCGTTTCTGTGAAACATCGCCCCGTGCTCGATCAGATCCTCGATAACAGGTAAGACATGATGGCTCTCAATCCGGTTCGAGTATCCCACAGCCACTGTTCCATCTTGCAACGGCACTCCTAACGCGACGCTTATCGGTGATCCGTTAAGTGTCGCACTTTCTCCGCGAGTTGCGACAAAAGTTTCATCCAAGTTTGGATCGTGGATCACACCAATTTCCGTTTGGCCCTCGGTGACACCAGCCAGAACAATGGTCCATGCAGGAATACCGTTCACGAAATTCGTGGTCCCATCAATTGGATCAATAACCCAGTCAAAGCCACTCTCTCCCGCTACCGCGCCATGCTCTTCACCGTATACGCCATCGTTGGGCCACGCCTCCGCTATCCTTTGACGAATGAAAGTCTCGACGTTCTTGTCCGCCTCGCTCACCCAGTCCTGAGCGCCTTTTTGATCAACTATAAGATTGACCCGATCTGCAAAGAACTTTTTGGCAAGTAGCCCAGCCTCCTCGCAGACTTCGGTGGCAAAGTCTTTGCGTCCTGAAAGTCGAGACATAGGTGCTCCTTTTTCGGTGGGAGTGTTTCCCAACAACACTGTAGGCCAAGCGAAGACTAGGCAACCACATAGTCTTCTCGCTTGCTTCAGGTGCCAATATTGGCTCTATAAACCTTGAGTTACTAGAGTCTACAATCTTCTCCGCGATGAATCTCCCGATCGATAGTTCTCTAATTTCTGTTTGGATTGGATGTAGAACCGACTTGCGTTAGCGCAGCTAAGATCCTGAGACACCTACCCTTTGAATGTCGGCTTACTTGCCGGCGTTCAATTTGGTCTGTGCGCGCAACAAAGTTCGGCTCTCTATTCGAACCGCAGATCTGAAATGTCCGCTTCTCTAATTGGGCGTTTGGGTCAAGCTCGTTTTCTTTCATTGTATCGGATCACTGTCGCTCATCCGGGTCACGCTTCTCTTCGCAGTCTGGGTGATGCCTCGTGGGGCATCGCCATTGTGAGCGATGTTGTGGAATCTGATGGGTACGGATTGCGTGCTCCACCGGCAGTGCAACGGAGGTATTGCACCGCCTCCCTTTAGTCATCCTCTGTTTCAACTTTGGCTCTAGCTTTTCGCTTCCCCTTTGGGCCGGTGCTGAGGCCGCCATGCAACCTGCAACGCCGTTTTCCAGGTACTACCCGGGCTTGGCATTGGCCACCGGCTCGGGTCCTAGCGCCGCATGTTGGGCGCTCTGTCTTAGGCAAGGGTTCCCTGGCATCATTCAAGCCCAGCTCAGCCATCCGTTTGCAATTTACACCGTGGCACTGTGAGCAATCCCTACGATAGTCTGGATGCTTGTGCGCCTCTGCTGGGCATGGTCGCCAACGTGACCGAATTTCACGCCAATCAATGGGATCGCTTTGAAAGAGCGAGCGTAACTCAACTTCTAGCTTTGTCGGTCGCCCCATCAAAAACCCCAACAATTGTTAACATACTCGGCAAACCCCATGATGCGCGTAGTGTTTGGTGTTCGGTTCTCACAAATATCATTGAGTACTGCACCGTATCTCGCTCAATGGAGGTGCGGCACGCCACACCACCGCCCGCCCCCTTTAGGGGGGCGGTGGTGTGGCGACTGTTTTCTGCATGTTTGCCACACCCCACCACACCTCCGCTTTCGGGGTGGGTGTCGCACTTATGTGTTTGCCCATTCACCTACCTCCAAACACGGGCGTTCCATACGTTTTGCATCCAACAATTTGACCTTCTTCAAGGCACCAGATTTCAACCATGCCTCGATCATTTTTTTGATGCGTATGCGGTCTGAACAGGCATCAAGTGCCAAGACTTCCGCAATAGTCAGGCCTGCCCAGTCCTCACGAGCCTGGTCTGAATACCGTAGTCCTTTTCCATCCAGAGCTTTCTGCACAGCAAGAAGGTCGGCCAATGAAATTCCATCAAAGGTACCGGGCCAATTCCAGACTTCGACTACGCCTACGCTGTCACCGTTTGACAAGTGGACTGAAGCTAAGCGCCGCCAGACACGACCAGCAGTGGGGGCAAGGTTTGCCTTGTCGCGGGTCACTGCAAAGTAGGTAGACGGGTCCTCTTTCACACCCGCTTCAGCCTTCATGCTCTCTGTCATCTTGTTAAGCACCCGACCGGAACGCGCCGCTGCCAAAAGCGCGGTTGCACCTCGCCCACTTTCGGTTGTTGCTTCTTCACCGTTGGTTTTGCGAGTGTGGTGCACAAGTTCGATTGCACAATTGCAACGGTCTGCCAGCCGCGCCCATTCCTTTGCCACAAGGTCGATTGCGCCGTTGTCGTTCTCGCCCACCTGATGCGACGACACGAACGGGTCGATAATCAGAACATCGATTTCGCGCGCTTCGATCTCTTGGGCTAAGGCCTCCATTTCCGGCTTGACGATCTGGACGCCTTCACGAGTTTGAATGGCGGTACTGAGTTCGCGTTCCCGGCCCGTGTCCACAAATAGACGCCCTGAGATTTCCTCGGAGGCGACGTTGTGATGTTGCATGGCCGCGATGATGCGCCGGTTCATCTCGTCTCGGGTGTCTTCCAGGTTGTATATCCAGACATTTAGGTCTGATGCGGTCCAATCACCCAGTAGGTCGCGGCCGGAGGCCATTGTCAGCCCTTCGCAGATCGTCAAAGACGATTTCCCGACGCCGCCGGGTGCGACCGTCACCGATATCTGTTTGCGGATCAGGTGTTGCCCGTAGAGCCAAGGACGGGGCGGAATAGTGGAAGGGTCGCGCCAGACGAACTCTGTAGGCAAACGATCCGACCGTTCATTGGGAAACTCGGCGCCGTGTGCATCCAGTTTCAACGCCATGTCAGCAAAATCACGCATCACGCCGCTTGCCTCCTTTGCACATGTTCAAGGAATGCTGCCTGCCGCGCGGATTTCATGCGCTTAAAGCTGGCAAGGCAATAAGCGTATAGTTCTTCCGGGTCGGCATAATCCGCCCAGAACGCTGCCTCATCCATGAAGTTAAAGAACGGGGCAGGGGGCCGTCCCGCACCAGTGCCTAGCGCCGCCTCAGCCGCATTTACCGCGTCGTCACGGTCCAGAGCCTTGAGAGCCACGAATGCCAGGGCCACGCGCTGCCGCGCATCCAGACGTGCTCGCAGGATTACCGTAAGGCCGAACCATGCGTCAGTGCCATCCAGCCAAGCGGCGTATCCGATCGAGCGGCAAACACGTTTGATATTGTCGGGGATTTGCGTCGAAATATTCACAGCAGCACCCCCCAATGCATTGCCAATATGGGGAAAGCCGCGATATGTTCACTGTAAGAACAGACGCCTTCCATAACGTCTTTAACCCCGGTTGCGATTGCCGTCGCGCCGGGGTTTTCGTTTGTCAGTTCGGCTTCAGCCGGTTTGACACTTTCGCGGTAAGTCTTTGATGTTTCGTCGGGGGTTTGACGCACCCCGGTTTTGTAAGTGTTTGATTTGCTAGAATTAGCGCCGGATTGAAAATCCTCGTGTCGGTGGTTCGATTCCGCCCCCGGGCACCACTTTCCCCGCAGGAAAAATAATATATATCATTGCTTTATAACAATAAAGCGTGTTGATCTACTGTTGGGAAGGTGTGGATTGCCCTGGCTTGCTACACAATTTGCTCCACATTCTGCTCCACACACTCTGATTTTTTTGAGGCCAACGCCAAGGACGTCGCACGTCACTCGAAATCCATCCGGGCAGGCTGCCCACCCTCAATGAACTCTTCCACCTTAATAATCAAACCGGGCGGTGGCTCGCTGCCTATGGCACACTCCCAGACTACACCCACACGCCATCCGGCCTCCTGAAGGTCGCGGATGTTGCGCGCATCTCTTTCCACATTCTGGCGAAATTTTTTTGCCCAGAATTCGACGTTGCTGGAAGGAGTTGTGGCTTTCCGGCACCCTGGGTGGCGGTGCCAGTAGCAACCATGAACAAACAGAACGGTTTTCCACCTCGGCAGCACGATGTCCGGTGAACCAGGCAACTTTTTGGCATTCAGTCGAAATCGAAATCCTCTGCGATGAAGGGCCTTTCGCAGAACTACCTCCGGCCTGGTATTTCGACCACGAATGCGCGACATCATCCTGGAGCGCACTTCGGGTGTTACTATGTCTGCCATGTGATCCCATTCTCGCCGTGACAGGTTTGCCCTGGCGCACATCATGCTCTTGAAGATAAAAGAATAATACAAAGAAGGGACGTAGATGAGCAGTGAATTCGCAATAATCGACCTGTTTGCGGGGCCGGGAGGGCTTGGCGAGGGGTTTACTCAGGCAGGCCGTGATGGCGACATCAGCATGAAAATCCATCTGTCTGTGGAAATGGAGACCAACGCCGTGCAGACATTGCGTCTGCGCTCCTTTCTGCGCCGCTTTGGCGAAGAGTTTCCAAAGGAGTACTATGCGGCACTGAATGGGGGTCTGGAATTTCCCAACTGGTCGGAACTCTATCCGGAAGAATGGAAACACGCAGAGCAGGAAGTCCGGCAATTGGTTCTGGGGGATGCCGGTGTTTTTGACGAAATTGCAGGGGTTCTCGACAAGGTTCGCGCAGACTACCAAGGAAACACTATCCTGATTGGTGGTCCGCCCTGCCAAGCCTACTCACTGGCTGGCAGATCGCGCAACAAGGGCAAAGAGGACTATGTCCTCGAAAACGATCACCGGCATTATCTCTATAAAGAATACGTGAACATCTTGGAGCGTCTCGAACCGGTAGCCTTCGTGATGGAAAACGTCAAGGGAATGCTGTCGAGCAAGGTTGATGGCGGGGGAATCTTCCATCGAGTGTTGGATGATCTTGCTGGGGCTGGAAGAGGTTACACCCTGATTCCGCTGACTGCTGCGCCACATCTCGGGGTGGGGCACCCTCCGGCGCGAGACTTCATTCTCCGCGCAGAAGATCACGGTGTACCGCAAGCCCGGCACAGGGTGATCGTGGTCGGCGTGCGGAAAGATATCTCTGAAAATTTGGACTTCGGGGAGGAACCCCTCCTTGTGCGCCGAGATCGGCAAACGACCGTTGAAAGAGCGCTCTCCGGGATCCCACGTGTTCGGAGCGGGCTGAGCCGAGGTGATCAACTGGAAGCTTGGATCGATGCAGTTCGAGGCCAGGCAAAGGAGATCTCAGAGGCAAGGGATGTGCCTGAAGAAGTCAGGAAACGTGCCCGACGAATTGCCAAGACAAATGAGCTTCCATTGGCACGACAGGCGCGAGCCTACTCTGATGGTCATCAGCTTCCGAAGGATCTGGAAGAATGGCTATTGGACGAAAAACTGGAGGCCGTCCTTCATCATGAAACCAGAGGGCACATCACCGGCGATCTCGGGCGTTACCTGTTCTCTTCCATCTTTGCAGAGGAGCATCAGAAGGCTCCGAAATTGTCTGAGTTCCCTGATTTTCTGCAACCTGATCATAAGAACCGTGGAACAGGGCACTTTGCTGATCGATTCCGGACTCAGGTAGGTAGCCGCCCTTCTACCACGGTGACGAGTCATATTTCAAAGGATGGGCATTATTTCATTCATCCTGACCCTACACAGTGTCGATCCTTGACGGTCCGAGAGGCAGCCAGGTTGCAGACGTTCCCTGATAACTATTTCTTCCATGGGGGCAGAACGGCCCAGTACCATCAGGTGGGCAATGCAGTGCCTCCGTATCTGGCATTTCAGATCGCAAGCGCGGTTTCCAGCATGTTGAAACAAGCGACGAAGGGGTAGTCACTTAGGTCGAAAATAGTGTTCAGTTCGAAAATGGTAACTACATTTTTCATATGTAGTTGATATTTTCAATATTGAGTAACTATATGAGTCGAGCGCCACGCGAATTGGAGGTGACGGCCGATGGTTGAACGAGACAAGCGACAGAAATTTGAGGAACTCGCCGAGAAGCGCGTGAACAAGGCGATCAAGGATCTCCGCCTCATCGGAAACCTCTCGAACAGGAACAACTACTCGTTCGATGATGGTGATGTTCGGAAAATCATGAAGGCGCTCGACGATGAAATGAGAGCATTGAAGGGGCGTTTTGCACAGACCCGCGCCTCGGCCCAAGATTTCAAATTGTAAATTAGGAAGATGTGATGTGGAGTTTTCCAAAGGCCGGCCCAGAGCACAGCAATTCAAGTTCGAAACTGAATGAGTTCTTCAACGATCAGGATGCTTCGACGGCTCTGGTTCGAGAAGCCGTCCAGAACTCATTGGACGCAGCTCTTGATCCGACGAAGCCGGTCAGAGTGCGTCTTTCGTTGGCCTCGTTCCCATGGGAAACCCTCGAGCCATTCCTCCGGACTGGTCAAGCAGGAGAGACCGTTGACAACCACCTGTCGAGCATCGATCTGGGAAAATTCGCGGAGAGCTTTGCCGGAAGGGAGCTTCGCTGTTTGATTATCGAAGATGAAGGCACCAAGGGCCTTATCGGCGAAACTGACAAGAGCAACGCTCATTCGGGATCCAACTTCGTCGGCTTCTGGTGGAACGATGGGATCAGTGGCAAGGGTAAAGGATCCAGCGGCAGTCACGGCGTTGGCAAAACCACTCTTACTCGTATTTCCGGGATGTCGCTGTTTTTGGCGGTGACAAAGCGCAGCGATGATCAGAAGAGGTATCTTCTTGGCTTTGCGAACTTGCCCTATCATCGAGTGAACGGAAGCAGTTATCTCGGCTACGGCCGATTTGGCCAATCGGTTCATGAAGGCGGCAATGAAAAGTTCATGCCAATCGAGGAAACTACTGACGTTGAGAGGTTCCTGTCCGAGTTCTCCTTGAAGCGTGACGAGAGCGGCTTGTCGGTCTTCATCCCGGGCATTCCCAGTTCAGTCGACAGCGGTGGGCTTCTCCTTGCGACGGTACGCGATTACTACTGGCCCATCCTGAAGGGTGATCTTGTTGTCGAAGTCGTCGATCGCCTTTCCGGTGAGACGACGACGGTGTGCGCGGAAAACCTATCAGAAGTGATCACGCATATTGCAGATAAAGGGGAGCGGCTCAGGAAAGCTGTTTCGGACACTGAACACCGCGTCGGAATTGTGCGGGAGATCCTTGAACTCAAGACCGGCGGGAAGCCAAACTGGTTTGCTGGTAATGAGCCGATCATGACACACACAGCCCATGGAGACACCCGGGGGGCAGTTACCAAGGATTGTTTTTCGGAAGACAACCTTGGAAGGATGTTTTCTGCATTCGAGAAAGGTCAATTGGTTGGGTTCAGTTTCAGCCTGAAATTCGAGACCGTTGATGGAGAGCAGCAAGTCGGTTTGGTCGAAGTATATTTCAAAAAAGATGACTACAAGCTGACCGATAATGCGCAATTCATCCGGAACCAGATCATCATATCGAGGCAACCCTCAAACATCCCGGCAAAGAATGTCACCTGCTTCTTGATCGCTGAAGATCGAGATATGTCGGACTACCTCAAGGAAGCCGAAGAGCCGGCGCATACGAGGTGGTTCCTGAATCGGTTCAATGAACAAAAAAGCTTCACATCCGATTGGGCGCTGCGGTTTGTGATGGATCTCCCAGCATACATGTATCGCATCCTTTCTCGGGAAGATGAG
The DNA here is from genome assembly GCF_056542685.1 of Ruegeria sp. AB6. Lineage (NCBI taxonomy): Bacteria > Pseudomonadati > Pseudomonadota > Alphaproteobacteria > Rhodobacterales > Roseobacteraceae > Ruegeria > Ruegeria sp. AB6. Next base: position 33,030 of record NZ_JBQGAD010000011.1, read on the forward strand.
GATGCGAACACATACGAGAATTTCGCAGATGATATCTTCTCTGTAATGGAACCGATGGGGATTGGTTCCAAGAAGAAACGTGGACAGAAGCGGAAAAAGTCGGAGGAACCGGATGACATCCCCCCAGTGAAGAGGTCGCCTGCCATTCGGGTCGAAAGGGATACAGAGAACCCGGGTTTCGACCTGCTCCCGGTTGGGAACATTGCCGAACTGTTCGAAGAAGAGGAAGTTGCCTTCCCGGTCGAAGTTTCCGTGAAAGCGGCATATGTATCGGCTCTCGGAAAAAGCAGATCATGGCGGGACTACAGCAAAATTGATTTCCAATTTGGAAAGACCATTCCAATCGAGATTTCGCCAAAAGGGGCAGCAAAAATTGTTTCGGCGTCGGAGAATACCTTCACCGTTGAGTTGCTCCAGCCGGAGTTTCGGGTTTCAGCAAAAGGTTTCGATGGAAACCGGGACTTGCTGATCCATCCGAGAATTAAATTGTGATGAGGTTAGCCGATGACCATTCAGCTTGAATTCAACGACACGCATAATTTCACTGGTCGAGCTCGGATCAAACAGAAAAGCGAGCTTTTCTCTTTACAACTCCTTGACCGCCAAGGGGAAACTGTCCGAATACATGCAAAATTCGACAGGGCCGCGATCGAGAAAGAGTGCAAGCTCGACAAAGAAGAACCCAAGGAGTTTGTTCTCGATGTCTTCGCGCTTGGCGACATTCGTCGACATGTGCTTCCGGAATACAGGTCCGAGGATGAAATCGAGTTGGATGAGATCCCGGATGGAGCAAACTTGGAATTTCGCCTGAAGGTGATTTCACGTTCTATAGATGCTTCAGGGAAGATCCTCGCCGCGACAGGTGGGCGTGTAAGGCTCCATACCGGCAGCGGGGACGAAGGCTCAGGAGAACAGAACCAGGGTATCTTCCATCCCAAGCCCTCAACAAGCATTGGGGATCGCATTTGGCAAGTCGGCTGGGATGGGCAAGGAGACTTCGAGGTGTTCGTGCACGCCGACTATTTCCACAAATTCGTCGACGATCCACTGTTCGCCGCACATGTCTTCCCCGAGATCGTGAGAAGTGTCGCCACAGGAATTCTTCTGAGATTTGACAGCATCAAGGACATTGACGAGGATTCTCTATTGGCAAAGTGGGTGAGCTTTATTCAGCAACGGCTCGCAATACCCCTCGAGGGAGAAGAAGCTGCCCATCTCAACGATGCAGACAACATTGATAGGCTCGACCTCGTCGAACAGATCGTTGCTGCGTTCACCAGTCAGAAATGGCGGGACGGCAAAACCCTGATCGAGGAGATTTTGTAATGGAGAGAACGCTTTGCGAGTTCAATTCGGATGGTGCAACCGCCTTTCAGGAACTGATGGATGCGGAGAGGGCAAAGGTGAAATCTTCGCAGCCAGCGAAGGTTTCCGAAGATTTCTTTTCCATGGTTGAAAAAATCGCTGGGGCTTCAGAATTGGTTCGAGAGGTGCCTGGAGCTGACCCAATCGATGACTCCATGGTCTTCGATTCAAGGTACGAATTCGGCCACTATCTTCACGAGACACTTCCTGCCGAATTGTCCAAGGTCCAGTATTCGAATGTGGGACTATGGGCTTGGATATCGGCGGTCTATCTCCCTCAATTGCTGAAGCGATCCAGTCGGGGAGACTCACATGATCTATGGAGTACCTATCGGTATATTCCTCTCGCCTACAACAAGTTCCGTTACTACAGGCATCTGGCTTTCATTTCGTTCTGGCTTCACAGGCAACTGGGAGAGACTGCTGCGCGCCTGTTCTTGTCTCGGCCCATGTATGAGCACTCCGATGCAATCGAGCAGCTCTATACCTCCGACAAGGATTTCCTGACAACACCGGCTTTGTTGGAGGTGTCGGTCGAAATGTACTTGGATGCCGACAGCGGAGCTATGAAGAAAAAGGCGCTTGGCAAAGAAACCCCTGGCAGCGCCAGACGCTTGGCGACCAAGGTGGCGAAACAGTTGCAAATGAATTTCGACATGCATTCGATGAGCAAGGAACAAGTTTACAGTCTCCTACCTGCCGAATTCGATGCCTGGAAAAAGTAGCGGGTGCAAATAGGGTTCAAGCTTTCTTTTCAGGATCGCCGTTTTTCAAGGCATCTGGCAGCCCCAAAAAACGCCGGTCGGTGGGCCGAGTAATTCTCTTGTGTAACCATGCCAAGGTGGCCTCCCTCTTCGAGGCTTCCAATTGCCCGAGGTGTTCTTGCAAAGCGGCGCCGTAGATGATTTTCCTTCGCGTCTCGTTGCGGCGCTTCTGTTTTTGCGCCTGTGCCTGAAGATCCCTGAGCCGCTGTCGAGCGTGCTCAATTTTCGCTTCCAAGTCCGCCATTTCGTTCTCCCATATCGATGGTGGTCGAACAGGAAGTGGTGCCCTGTTTGAATGATCGCTCCTATCTTCGAATAGGTGTCTCACCCTGCCGCCCTGAGCGCGGCCGTCGCACGCCCTGAAAAGGCGATGCGCGCAGTTACGCAAACCGGGTGTTAGCCTGCGCGCCTGGAGCGTATGTAGGCCAGCACGTCCCATATGTCTTCGTCAGTCAGGGTGCCTTCAAAGCCAGGCATGCCACTGTTGAAGTCTTTGATACCGCGTGCTGCCAATGCGTCTGCTCCACCTTGTTTGGTATACTCAAACAATAGCTGGTTATCATGGTGCCATGTGTGCCCTGTCACGTCATGTGGTGGTGCAGGTAACACTCCGTCAACACTGGGTGTTTGCCAGTTGGGTTGGCCTTCCAGATTAGCTCCATGGCATGAGGCACACTGTTCTGCGTAGAGTTCCTGCCCATTCGCTAGGTCTCTATCTAACAACTCATGATCTGCAGCAACGCTAGTACCAATACTGCATATAGCGAGTGCACACAGGTGTTTGTTCATCTCTACCTACCTTAACTCGGAAGTGTTAGTACGCTGGTGAGTGTCGCCGTTGTCGCCAAAACCACTATTACGACTATTGCCTCGACCTCGATAGACCGAGCGAGGTGTTGTGCTGCTTTAGCCTCTCCACTTTGCATGGACGGAACAAATCGGAGCTTGTTCGCGGCGGCGAGGATCAACAGCAGCCCCACAAGGAACACTTTGAACAACAGTGCCTGCCCGTAGACGGTGAACAAGAGCCCTTGGAGATTGCCGACAAGTAACCAAGCCATCCATAGGCCCGCACCGATCAAGGCCGGTACAACGAATGCGGCAGTTTGCCCAAACCTATGACCAAGTTCGGCAGCATCTGTAAGGTGTTCAGGCTTGAGAGCCATACTCCGCAGCGGGCTAAAGATGCCCACCCAGAAGGCTGCGCATAGCAGGTGCAACAGGAGCAAGAGTTGGACGCCAAAACTCTCTAGTTCGGGCACGTGCCCGATCTGAGCAAAGGACCACAAAGCCACCGTGCCACCCAACAATGCGATCCATTGACCAAAGCGAGGAACAGACAGCCCCACAAGGATCATCACTGCGCCGATAAGGCGGTAGACAAGGGCGTCGCCCACGGATGTCTGCCAAAGCAGACCAAGCATCTCTGGATCGACCATGCCGTCAACTCCGCCTGTTAAGGCGGCTCCACGAAGCATGAAACCAACAACCGTTGCGGCGAGAGCGAGCCACCCTAAGGCCCTGGCTTGGCGCTTTATCCCGAGGTTTATCGGTGCGACAACGCCGGAATAGAGGCAACTAACAATTACAAGCCCGGTGGACCCCGCAAAGCCGATGTAGAGCCCCAGCTTTGCGAGGATCGTGGCAATACCCCAAATGTCTGGCATGCTCATTCGACTGTAAAGGAAAACTCGCCCTGCATCGCATGGCCGTCTTCACCTAAACCACGCCATTCGATGACATAGGTGCCTGTTCCATTGCTCGGCAGCGGGATCGTGAACTCTTGACCAAAACTTGTCTGGTCGCCCAAATCTAGGCTTACTGCCGAGTGTTCTTCATGGGCCATCTCTATCCGTGTCAGCCGGATGTCCTTAGAGAAGTTGAGGCCAATTTCAGCGGGTACATTGGTTATTGTGGCTCCGTTGGCAGGGGTTGTTTCTTCGACCTTGGAATGCGCCAGTACGCCGCTGGGAAGGGCAGCCATGAGTGCGAGCACTATGATCTTTTTCATGGTTCTGTCCTCAATTTATCCCGTTGGCACGTTTAATTTCACGAATGTACGTGATCACCGGATAGGTTCGCAGTTTCCGCAGCAAACTGAGACTGGTTCGAACTAGTCTGACAGCACCCGTGATACGTCCGTCAGACAATGGCCCGAAGATCATCACTCTGCTTCTCTAAGTATTGTACAGTCTTACCTCGAAGAACGTCATATGAAATGACGATGCTGCAAAGCGCAGCGAAGAAACACCACACCGAAGGTAGAACAAACAATTCATAACCGAAGAGCGTGACGAGAAACGACGCTGTAAGCGCTAGGCCAAACTTGAAAGCGGTGGGGTTCGATGAGGCTGCTAGCGCAGTGCATGCAGTAAAGAAGTAAATGTATTGGATGTTTGGGATAAGGGTCATACCTTGTAGGTACAAAATATGCCCTCCCCATTCATCGCTAGAGGTGGGAGGTACGGGGTGATTGATTGCGTTCAACATAAGGTAAGTTCCCACAGCCAAGCCACCAATGATAAGTCCACCGAATAAGTGCTTACGCCACTTTCGCTTTTCGATCAGAAAACCTGCAGTTGGGCCAGCAACAGGCCAATAGAAAAACGCGAAAAAAATGAAGCCATAGTTTACTATCGTTAAAAGTCTCAAAGACAATTGGTCGGATATCCCGAGCCAGACCAAACCCTCAAGGCTTTGTTGTAAACCGAAAACTAACGGAAAAGATGACAGGAATATTAGGCCACGCCCCAACTTCTGTCTGTATGCAGAAATCATGGTAGCTGCACCGGCAACGGACAATATTCCCCCCGCGACAAAACTTGCCGTAGCTGAAAAGCACATCTTTAACTCCATTCAGTACATATATCTTTAGCCAGCATCGTATGTCGGTGATTTTAGCAGCCAAGCTTTTCATCTCACTATAGGCACACAAGGTCGGCTTTTAGCGGCCTTTTGACTTTGCAGATTACGAATTTGGTATTCCGGAAACAGCGGCAGCATTGGGAATGTCGGTTCGGACCCTGCAATCCGGGTTGCGAAATGCGGGCACAAACCTGTCGGATACTCGGCAGGAAAGGGATTGCACTCTCCAGTTCCTGAACTCTCTGGGTCTTGGTGATTACTTGGAGCCGAGATGTCCCCGCTGCTCTTTTCCACTGCAGAGTGTTCAGCAGGATGCATATGGTCCTGACAGTGAAGGCCAGCGCAACCATTTGATAGAGCGTGAGCGACGCTGCCAAGGCTGGTCAGGATGATTAGAACGCTAACAAATAGCACAAGTGACTATCGCCGGATGACCATGGGGCTGGACGCTACTGCACGGGAGCGCCCGTGACAACGCCATACAGTTCGTCTCACGACGGAAGGTCTCTCAATTGCATTCCAGTTATAGAACAAGTCAGTGTCAACGTGCTGTTCTGTACCTGATGCAGTCTCTTTGACTTGGTTGTGAGGCTGCTTTCGCTCGTGGGTTTTCAACTACAGAATTTAACCGAGTGCAGTGTCGAAGCTATTAAAAGATAAATAGATACGGTTAATGACCGTACTGTGTTAATACAAGGTGCATTAACATAGTGATTACTATCGCTAACCTATTCGGTTTATGTTGGCTGATTTGCACTGCATAGGTAACTTAGTACTAAACTTTGCTATTTACCAAACCATATTATGTACATCTTTAGTATATACATATTGGTAATAGTTATCAGCATCTAGTATCGGCTATCGAGAGCATTAATATGCATATTCAGGTAATACAGTAAGGATTATACTAAGCATGTGATACTTAAGAGTGCATCTAAGTATCAGTACTAAATGTATATATCAGACATACCTATTAGGCTCGGATACACATCTTGTATCTAATCCAATCTATAACCGTGCAGCGGCAGACAGATCACGTTTTTGCAATCTGTCCGCTCGGTTTATTTGCTCAACTGAGGGAGGGATACGTGCCTTTGCCTTCTTCAGTACTTCCGTGAAGTGCTCATGTACCTTTGTACGCAGTTCGCCGTGGTTCATGCCCGATGCTTCTATGTGCTTTGTTATTGTATCGCCGCACACTGCAAGACGCCGTGCCAGAGTACCAGCCTCTTTAGGGCATCTCGTATGCAACGACACACGTAGGGTTCTGCGTGCGATGTTTGGACTAGTGTGTGGTTTTGGTGTCGTGTCGGGTAGGGGCCAACGAAAGTAATAGATGCCGTGTCTGGACAGTGAAAGATACGCATACAGCTTCATTTTGTGTCACACCTGTGTGTCACACCGCTCTAATGCTTGCTATCTCGTTGTATTGTTAGGTTTTGGTGGAGCCTAGGGGAGTCGAACCCCTGACCTCTTGCATGCCATGCAAGCGCTCTCCCAACTGAGCTAAGGCCCCATCAAGGTACTGCTTAGGCAGTGGGCGGACGTTTATGAGACGGCGGCGATGAGTGCAAGTCCAAAAAAGGAATTCTGGAAAAAACTTTCGCCCCAATATCCGGGATGGTTCGAGGCGACGCAGGGTCGCCTCTGAACGGGATCAGTTTTCGTCTTCCGACGACATGTCGGTGATGTCGTCCAGCGAAACATCATCATTGCTGTCGTCATCATCATCCAGCAGGTCATCGTCCAGATCGACATCGACATTGTCGTCATCGTCCAGAACCAGGTCTTCGTCCGACGCTTTCTCGCGCGCTTTGGCCGATGCCGCATCTTCCGCGTCAGCAGCAATCATCCGGCTTTTGCCGGTGTCCAGTTCCACGATCTCGCCGGTATAGGGGCTGACGATCGGGTCCTTGTTCAGGTCGTAAAACCGCTTGCCGGTTGTCGGGCAAACGCGCTTTACGCCCCATTCTTCCTTGGGCATGTGAAATCCCCTTGATATCAGGTGAGTCGTAATAACGATTCCGGTCACGTGCCACATGCAGCGGGCACTGTCAAAGCCTTTGAGCAGGAGAAACCGACCCATGGGGGATCACGCCTTACCGGGAACGCCTCGGGTCCCGTTGACGTTGCGAAAATCGGCGCGTGCGCGGCGGATCAGCCTGCGGATTTCCCAACTGGACGGGCGGGTTACGCTGACCTACCCGCAAGGGGTGCCCGAGGCCGAAGCGCTGAGTTTTGCGCGCGCCAAGGAGGATTGGATCAGGCAGCACCTGCAAGACCGTCCTGACCCCGAACAGGTTCAGATCGGTCAGAGCATACCGGTGGAAGGGGTTGACCGGCGAATCGTTGAGGCACAGGGGCGTCGCGTTGCCTTGGTGGGCGGTGAGATCGCGGTGCCCAAAGGGTCGGAGGGGCGCAGGCTGGCTCGGTTCCTCAAGGAATTGGCACGCGACCGGCTGACTGAGGCCTGTGATGATTATGCGGCAATGCTGGGGCGGGACTATTCTAGCCTGACCATCCGGGACACGCGGTCGCGGTGGGGCTCATGCAGTTCGGCGGGCGGGTTGATGTTTTCCTGGCGTCTGATCCTCGCCCCGTCCGAGATCCTGCATTATGTCGCCGCGCACGAGGTGGCACATTTGGTCGAGATGAACCATTCTCCAGCGTTCTGGGCGCAGGTGGAAAGGATTTTCGGCGACTACCGGGATCAAAGGCGCTGGCTGCGCGACAACGGGGCGCAGCTTCATCACTATAGATTTGATAGCCCGCCGAGTTGACGGCGGGACTGGATGTGATCACATGGGCACATGCAGAGCCCTCGTTCCTCCGACTCGCAGACCGCGACACATGACCGGATCTATCGGGCGCTGCGCGCGCGGATCATGCATGGCGAGATTGCACCGGGCCACGCGCTGACCTTGCGTGGGATCGGCAAAGAGTTTGGTGTATCCATGACGCCCGCCCGCGAGGCGGTGCGGCGGTTGGCAGCCGAAGGGGCGCTGTTCCTGTCCTCGTCCGGGCGCGTTTCGACGCCTGAGTTGACCAATGACCGGATCGAAGAACTTGCCGCCCTGCGCGCACTGCTAGAGGTCGAATTGGCTAGCCGCGCCTTGCCGCGTGCCCATATTGCCCTGATCGACCGGTTGCAGAGCATCAACATGACCGTGGCCGAAATGGTCACGAAAAGGGACGCGGTGGGCTATATTCGCACCAATCTGGAGTTTCACCGCACGCTTTATCTGCGGGCGCAAGCGCCGGCGATGCTGGCGATTGCCGAGACGGTCTGGTTGCAGTTGGGGCCGACTATGCGCGCGCTTTATGGGCGTTTGCGCCGGACCGAGCCGCCGCATTACCACAAGCTGATTATCGCCGCGCTGAAAGCAGGGGACGAGCCGGGATTGCGTCTAGCTGTGCGGTCGGACGTGACCCAGGGGCTGCGGATGCTGGTCAGCTAGGCGGCTTACCGCCGAAGGGCCTGTTGCTGGGCGAATGGATGACACTTTGCTGGCTTGGGTCCGGCCGCTGCTGTAGTCTGGTTCCAATCAAAACAAGAGCAGATTTCAGCCATGATCAATCGTCGGGTATTTTCCATCGGCCTCGGGGCGTCCTTTTTGACAGCTTGCACGGAAGGGGCGCAGACAACCGCCCCCGCATCGCGGATGCGCGCTGTTCCGAATGCAGGTTGGGACGCTTGGGTCGCAAGCTTCAAAAACCGCGCTGCGGCGCAGGGCATCTCGCAAAGCACACTCGATCGGGCCTTTCAGGGGGCGGGCTATTTGCCGGGCGTGATCGAGCGTGATCGCAATCAGGTCGAATTCAAGCGCTCGCTTGAGGATTATCTGGCCATCGCCGCCTCGGACGAACGGATCGAGACCGGCAAGCAAATGATGGTGCGTCACGCCGGAACCTTGTCGCAGATTGAATCGCAATATGGTGTCGACAAAGAGGTTGTGGTCGCGGTTTGGGGGCTGGAGAGCCGCTATGGCGCGCGGCGAGGCGATATACCCGTGATCTCGGCGACGTCAACGCTGGCTTATGACGGGCGGCGGGGCGCCTTTTTTGAAAAGCAATTGATCGCGGCGCTTCAGATCATACAGGAGGGCGACACGACCCCTGCCAGCATGACCGGCAGTTGGGCCGGGGCGATGGGGCACACGCAGTTTATTCCGACCTCGTATCTGGCCTTCGCGGTGGATCATACCGGCGATGGACGGCGTGATATCTGGTCTGATGACCCGGCAGACTCATTGGCTTCGACCGCAGCCTACCTTGCCCGTTCGGGTTGGGTGCGTGGCCAGCCTTGGGGGGGAGAGGTTGGGACTGTGTCCGGCACGCCAGTCGCGGTGCTGCAACCGCAGGTGCCGGGGCCGCGCATTGCTGTGTTCCGCAATTTTCAGGTGATCAAGCGCTATAACAACTCGGATAGCTACGCGATCGGTGTTGGGCACCTGTCCGACCGGATTGCCGGCGGCGCACCCTTTCAGGCCTCATTCGGCCCGGACAAGACAGGTCTGACTTTGGAGGATCGGAAAGAGTTGCAGCGTCGCCTGACCGCGGCGGGCTATGACACGCAGGGCGCGGATGGAGTGGTTGGAAATAACACCAAAACCGCCATCAGCGCCTATCAACGCGCCAACGGCCTGCCGGTGACGGGCACGCCCTCGGTCGCGTTGCTGCGTCGGTTGGGGGGCTAGGGTCAGGAGCCACTAATCTTGCACCACTGGCGCGCGAACGGCAAAAAAAAGCAATGGTTTTTGGGCGCGCCGGGACTGGCGGTGTCAGTTCCAAGCGATCAAAGCCGCTGCTTTGCAGCGGTTCATGCGTCCGAAGGATTTGACTGATTTTGCCTCTGAACTGCGTTACATCCTTTAGAAATAGAACCACTATTCCAGCAAGAATGTGCCTTGTCAGAACCAAAATCAGTCAAACCAGTGGCGCAAGATTAGTGGGTCCTGACCCTAAGCCTACGCGGCTAGCCCTTTCGCGCCGATATCCAGGAATTTCTGGCGGCGGTGCTGAAGCAGCGCGGCGGCATCCTTGCCGTCCAGCTCTTTCAGCATGTCCGTGATGGCTGCGCGCACCGATTCCACGGTGGCCGGACGATCGCGGTGGGCACCGCCCTTGGGTTCCGAGATGATCCGGTCGCATACGCCCAGCTTATACAGATCCTGCGCCGTCAGGCGCAGTGCCTCGGCCGCTTCGCGCATCTTTTCAGCGTCCTTCCAAAGGATCGAGGCGCAGCCCTCGGGCGAGATCACCGAATAGACCGAGTGTTCCAGCATCGCCACCTTGTTGGCCGTCGCAAAGGCAACCGCACCGCCCGATCCACCTTCGCCGATGATGACCGAGACCAGCGGTACGCCGATCTTCAAGCACATCTCGGTCGACCGCGCGATAGCCTCGGACTGGCCCCGTTCCTCGGCCCCTTTGCCGGGGTAGGCGCCAGCGGTGTCGATCAGGGTGATCACCGGCAGGCCAAAACGCCCCGCCATCTCCATCAGGCGCACGGCTTTGCGATAGCCCTCGGGGCGCGCCATACCGAAATTCCGTTCGATCCGCGATTTGGTGTCGGACCCCTTTTCGTGACCGATCACCATGACAGGCTGGTCGTTGAAGCGGGCCAGCCCGCCGATCACGGCCAGGTCGTCGGCAAAGTTCCGGTCGCCCGCCAGAGGGGTGAATTCCGTAAACAATTCTTTGACATAGTCCTGACAATGGGGGCGTTCGGGGTGACGCGCCACCTGGCATTTCCGCCAGGGGGTCAGATCGCTGTACAGCTCATCCAGCAGTTTGACAGCCTTGGCGTCCAGCGCGGCGGCTTCTTCGGCCACGTCCATCTCTTCGTTGGCGCGGGCCAAGGCGCGCAATTCCTCGGCCTTGCCTTCGATCTCGGCCAGGGGTTTTTCGAAATCCAGATATTGGGTCATGACGCCTCTCAACGCGGAAATTCATTGCTATATGACCTGACGTCGCGAGGGATGCAACTCAACAGCAGTTTTCCGCACCAAAAGGCTGTCTAGCCCGGCCACAGGATCGGGTAGAGAGACAGGACCAAAAGCGCGGCCATTGTCCAGTTGAACACCACCAGCCTTCGTGCGTTTGTCAGCAGCCGGGCCATCTGCTGTCCCAGTACTGTCCATGTGCTGACCGAGGGCAGGTTCACCGCACCAAACACCAAAGCAACAGTGATGATCGCGCCCATCGTGTGGTTGGGCGTGTAGACCGTCGTCGCCGTCAAGGCCATTGTCCACGCTTTGGGGTTGACCCACTGGAAAGCGGCGGCTTGCCCAAATGTCATGGGCGTTCCTGCGATTTCGCCCCTGGTCGCTGGCGCGGCGTAAGCGATTTTCCATGCAAGCCAAAGTAGATAGGCGACGGACAGAATTTTCAGTGCGCTATACAGCAGGGGGACCCGCATAAAGACCTGCGCCAGACCGGCCCCCACCAATAGAACCATAACGGTGAACCCGATCCCGATGCCCAGCATATGCGGGACGGTGCGGCGAAACCCGAAATTCGCACCCGAGGCCATCAGCATCAGGTTATTCGGCCCTGGCGTGATGGACGAGACGAAGGCAAACATCATCAATGCGAAAAGCAGATCATAGGTCATTGCAGGATAATTGTCCGATCCACAGCAAATGAAATTGCGAAATCGCGCAAGTTTTTCTAAGTTTCGCAATTAATGGCGAAGATTGACCAAATAAACCAACATTTATTGCGCGAGCTGTCACGCGACGGGCGCATCAGCAATCTGGAGCTTGCCGACCGGGTTGGCCTGTCTCCCTCGGCCTGTCTGAGGCGGGTGCAGGAGTTGGAACGCGTGGGTGTCATCCAAGGCTATCGGGCGGTTCTTAATCCGGCGGCGTTGGGTGTTGGGTTCGTCGCCTATATCGGCGTGGGTCTGGGCGAGCATACCAAAGCTGCACAAGAAGGGTTCGAACGCGCTTTGCAGCGTGCACCTGAAGTGGTGGAGTGTCACAACATTACCGGAACGATTGAATACCTGCTGCGGGTGGAGTGCGCGGACCTTGCCTCGTATAAAACGTTCCACACCGAAGTGCTGGGTACATTGCCGCATGTGACCTCGATCACGTCCTATGTGGTGATGGATTCGCCCAAGGATTTGCGTGCCTAACAGCGCAAATGTGAATTTTAACTGTCTTGCGAGGTTAATTCTCACATCCTAGTGTTTATCCAATGTCCTGACCAAAATGGGGATTAACCCCAATGGGACCACACTCAGGGAGAAGACCATGAAATTCGCTCAGACCGGAGCGCTGGCCGTGACCCTGGCGATGATCGCCGGGATGGCTGTGTCCGCGCCGCTGAAATTGCAACCTGCCAATCCTCAGCCAAGCCCAAAAGCGGGTTTGAATGTGAAATATGCGTGGGAGGGAAACCCGCCGCGCAAAATCCAGAACCTGTCAAAAGTTGAGTTTTTGTTGAAAAAGGCCGAGCCTGGCCCGCCTTTAATTGGGCTCGACTATCGCGACACGAATGAAGGGGACCCGGTTCTGACTTACAATCAGGCGTTCAATGTGGCGGCTGAAGTCACCGGTTATATCAAGTTCGATTCGCCTGGTATCTATGAATTGGAAACATGGTCCAATGACGGCATTGACGCTTGGGTCGGCGGTCAGCAGATCGGCTATGTGAATGGTCGACAGGGCTGTGAAGCCAATCAACGCACAGAGGTTGAGGTGCCCAAGGCCGGTTGGTATCCGCTCAACATCAAGTATTTCCAGAAATACGGAACCTCTTGCCTGATGATGAAATGGGGCAAGCAGGGCGAGCGGTTCACCTGGACGCCAAACAACGTGTTCGGAAGGTAAGAAAGGCGCCCCGCGGGGCGCCTTTTTCGTCAGCCATTTGCAGCGATCAGCTCAGCCTGTGCCACGATTACCTCGGCCTGCTTGATCGAGGCGATATCGACCAGACGTCCTTTGTAAACGGTTGCGCCTTCGCCATTGGCCTTGGCCTGTTCCATTGCCGCCAGGATCTCGCGCGCCTCTGTAACCGCCTCGTCCGAAGGGGTGAAGACCTGATTGGCCAGCGAGATCTGCTTGGGGTGGATCGCCCATTTGCCCACCATGCCCAGCGTGGCCGAGCGTTTGGCCTGTGCGATATAGCCCTCATCATCCGAGAAATCGCCGAACGGGCCGTCGACCGGCAGCACGCCATGGGTGCGGCAGGCGGCGACGATGGCCGCCTGTGCCCAATGCCACGGATCGGACCAGTGCATTTCGCCCTCGCGCAGCATGTAATAGTTTTCCTGCGTGCCGCCGATACCGGTGGTTTGCATCCCCATCGAGGCCGCAAAGTCTGCTGCCCCAAGGCTCATGGCCTGCAGGCGCGGGGATGAGGCCGCGATGGCTTCGACATGGGCGATACCAGCGGCGGATTCGATGATGACCTCAAAGCTGATGGGCTTGGTGCGGCCCTTGGCGCGCTCGATCGCCGTGACCAGCGTGTCAACGGCATAGACGTCCTCCGCACAACCCACCTTGGGTATCATGATTTGGTCCAGACGGTCGCCGACCTGTTCCAGCAGATCAACCACGTCGCGATACCAGTAGGGCGTGTCGAGGCTGTTGATGCGGACGGACATGTATTTGCCGCCCCAGTCGATTGTGTTCAGCGCCTCGATCACATTGGCTCGGGCCACATCCTTGTCCGTGGGTGCAACGGAATCCTCAAGGTCCAAGTTGATCACGTCGGCGGCCGAGGCGGCCATTTTCGGGAACAGCTTGGTGTTCGAACCGGGACCAAACAGCTGACAACGGTTCGGGCGGGCAGGGGCGGCGGGTTGAAGGCGAAAGCTCATCTGGACCTCGTGCGGGAAAGGAAATTGCGATTTTGTTGGCTTATCTGGTATTAAATTGCGCAACGCTGCGCAAGCGTCTTTGTGCAGGCGCGGCAATGCATTCGCAGCATTCCCCAAAATACGCTGCGTCGAAGGCGGTTAAAGTTTAATCACTTTGGAAACTTGAAAAGTTTTTGCGCATTTTCGGCAAAATGCGCAAAATTCTCCCAACCCAACTGACGTTGACAGAAGGATTCGCGAAACTCTCGCCTGCCGGCTCCACTAGCCTGCGTCGGAATCAAAGGAGTGCACCGCAATGATCGAGACACCGTATCTGTTGTTTTTGGGCGATGCGCCCGACCAGTTGGCCGCAAAAGTCGCCATCGGCATCCGGGACTGGCGTCCCGAGAACGCCGTGGGCCAGTACCGGATGGAGGGTTGCAAGGCCGATCTGGGTATGACCGACCTGACTCTGGCCGAGGCCAAAGCCGCCGGCGCGAAAACGCTAGTCATTGGCGTTGCCAACCGGGGCGGTGTGATCAGTGCAGCGTGGAAGAAAGTGTTGATCGAGGCGCTTGAGATGGGGTTTGATCTGGCTTCGGGCCTACATAACCTGTTGCGCGATGAGGGCGATCTGGTGGCCGCGGCGCAAACCCATGGCTGCACGTTGCACGACGTACGTGTGCCGACTGTTGGCTATCCGATTGCCAATGGTAAAAAGCGCAGCGGCAAGCGGTGTCTGGCCGTCGGGACCGATTGTTCGGCGGGTAAGATGTATACAGCCATGTCGATGGATGCCGAGATGCGCAAGCGGGGCATGAAATCCACTTTCCGCGCCACGGGGCAGACGGGGATTCTGATCACTGGTCAGGGGGTTCCGCTGGACGCGGTCGTGGCCGATTTCATGGCCGGTGCGGTCGAATACCTGACGCCCGAGAATGACGCCGATCACTGGGATCACATCGAAGGGCAGGGGTCACTGTATCATGTGTCCTATTCCGGTGTGACTATGGCGCTGATCCACGGCGGTCAGCCCGATGCGCTGATCCTGTGCCACGAGCCTACGCGGACGCATATGCGTGGCTTGCCCGAGTATTCCCTGCCGTCGCTGCCGGATCTGCGTGACGCGGCACTACCGCTGGCGCGGATTGCCAACCCGGCCTGTCAGGTTGTCGGTGTGTCGATTAACACCCAGAACCTGAGCGAAGACGACGCGCGCGCCTATATCGCCGAGGTTGAGGCCGAGTTAGGGTTGCCCGCCACTGACCCGTACCGCTTTGGCGCGGGTAAGCTGGTTGACGCACTGGCGGCGCTGTAACACGGTCTGGCAAAGATTTTTCGTCGAAAAATTTTGGTCGCTCTGCTGGGGAAAGGTGTGTGATGCGGATAGACATTTCGCGGGATGTGTTTCGGTTGGCGCAGGTGTTCACCATCTCGCGCGGGTCGCGGACCGAGGCCAAGGTGCTGACCGTTCGGATCTCGGACGGGGTGCATCAGGGCTGGGGAGAATGCGTGCCCTACGCGCGCTATGATGAAACGCTGGAGTCGGTTGAAGCCGAGATCGCGGGTCTGCCTGCAGACATCACCCGGCAATCGCTTATGGACCTGCTGCCCGCTGGGGCGGCGCGAAATGCCGTAGACTGTGCGCTGTGGGATCTGGAATGCAAGCGTGCCGGCAAACGGGCGTGGGACTTGGCCGGTTTGCCAGTTCCGGACCCCGAGATCACCGCCTATACCTTGTCGCTGGACACGCCAGAGGCGATGCAGGCGCAAGCTGCCGCCAATGCGCATCGCCCGCTTCTTAAGATCAAGCTGGGCACGCCGGACGACATGCCCCGGCTTGAAGCTGTGCGCGCGGGCGCGCCGAACGCGCAGATCATCGTCGATGCGAATGAGGGTTGGTCGGCCGCCGTTTATGCCGACCTTGCCCCGCATCTGGTGCGATTGGGTGTGGCGCTGGTTGAGCAGCCTCTGCCTGCCGGTGAAGATGACGCGCTGATCGGGATGGAGCGCCCGGTGCCCGTTTGTGCCGACGAGTCCTGTCATGATCGCTCCAGCTTGCCCGGCCTCAAGGGCAAATACGACGTGGTCAACATCAAGCTCGACAAAACCGGAGGCCTGACCGAGGCGTTGGCATTGCGCGAACAAGCGCTGGCCGAGGGCTACAAGGTCATGGTCGGTTGCATGGTCGGGAGCTCGCTTGCAATGGCCCCTGCGACCTTGTTGGCGCAGGGTGCGATAGTAACGGACCTTGACGGCCCGCTTCTTCTAGCCGAAGACCGCACCAACCCGCTGATTTTTGATGACGCCGGAGTGCATCCGCCTAGCGTGGACCTCTGGGGCTGAGGAGAGTGACATGACCCGCACCGTTTACGTGAACGGAGAGTACCTGCCCGAAATCGAGGCCAAGGTCTCGATCTTTGACCGTGGTTTCCTAATGGCCGACGCCGTTTATGAGGTGACCAGCGTGCTGGACGGCAAGCTGATCGACTTTGAAGGCCACGCGGTGCGTCTGAAACGCTCGCTGGACGAGCTGCAGATGGCCGAGCCCTGCAGCAAGGATGAACTTCTGGCAATTCACCGCAAACTGGTTGAGCTGAACGGAATCGAAGAAGGTCTGATCTATCTGCAGGTCTCGCGTGGCAGCGACGGGGACCGGGATTTTGTATTCCCTGCGGCTGACACCAAGCCGACGCTGGTTTTGTTTACGCAGAATAAGCCTGGCCTGGCCGACAGCCCGGCTGCGCAGAAGGGGGCCAAGATCATCTCGATCGACGACATTCGTTGGGGCCGCCGTGACATCAAGACTGTGCAACTGCTTTACCCGTCGATGGGCAAGATGATGGCCAAAGCAGCCGGATGCGATGACGCTTGGATGGTTGAGGATGGCTATGTCACCGAAGGCACAAGCAACAACGCCTATTTCGTCAAGAGCGGCAAGATCGTCACCCGCCCGCTGTCCAATGACATCCTGCACGGCATCACCCGCAAGGCTGTGTTGCGTATGGCTGCCGAGGCGCAGATGGAAGTCGAAGAACGCTTGTTTACGATCGATGAGGCGAAAGCGGCGGATGAAGCCTTCACCACCTCGGCCAGTGCCTTTGTGATGCCTGTGGTTGAGATTGATGGGGTTTCTCTGGGCGATGGCACGCCAGGGCCGATTGCCAAGCGTCTGCGTGAGATTTATCTGGATGAAAGCCGCAAGGCGGCGATCTAAGCAAAAGGCCCGCCAAACCGGCGGGCCTTTTTGATTTCAGCGTTCAACCTTTTTTGGTGACGTTTTCGTCAAAGGCGACCTCGAAGGCGGCCTGTTTTTCGGGGCTGGCTTCGGTCTGATAATTGGCTTTCCACTCATCCATGGTCATGCCGTAGAAAATTTGACGGGCTTCGTCCTTGCCCATCTCGATGCCTTTTTCATTAGCCGCTTCCTGATACCAGCGCGACAGGCAGTTGCGGCAGAACCCGGCCAGATTCATCATGTCGATGTTCTGCACGTCGGTGCGGTCTTCCATCAGGTGCTTTTGCAACCGGCGGAAGGCTGCGGCCTGAAGTTCGATTTCGGTTTGCTTGTCCATGTGCTGACTCCGGATGACAGTATCGTTGTCCTTGACCTAGCGGCCCAGAGGCGATGTTTCAACAAACAGGATGTCAGGCCAGTTTCAAGGCCAGCCAAGGCACGATGCAAAAGATCAATGTAAGGACCTTGTAGTTGGCCAGATACCGGAAATACGCTCGTTTCACTTCCGACCGCTCCATCTGGAATAACTTGCTGTGAATGCCCGCAATCTGCTCCTGCAGCAACAGGACCATTAATGCTGTAAACAACAGCACCGCGATGTTCAGCGCGGCCATCCAACCAAAAACAGAGGTTGCGAATTCCTGGGTCATGGCGATCCCCTTTCGACGAATATATGGGGATCAGGTGGTATCCTCACAATGACGTGTGATCAAAGGTCGCTAGTATCCAGCGCGTCCTGTAACACAACGGCCAAACGTTCCGCCCAAGCCCTTTGTCCCGCGTGATCGGCGATCAGATCATTGCGCAGCTCGATCAGGGCATTGGGGCGGCCAAAGGCGGTGCAATGTTTATCAATCGCATCGCCGGGCAGAACACCGGTATAGGGCTCGTTGACGCCGACGCACAGGTCTCCTTCGGCCTCAAGCCGGTCGACCAGCGGGCGCGAAAAACGCACGTCCGGGGTGTGCAGCACGCCAACATGCCACGGACGCGGCTCGCGCCCTCGCAACTGACGGGTGAAGGAGTGCATTGAGATGATCACCGCATGAGGCAAGGCGGCCAGCTCGGCCAAAGCGTTGTGATACGGGCGGTAACACATGTTTAGCCGCCGCTCCCGCTCGGCCGCGTCGGCGTAACGATTGCCTGGGATGATCGACCCGTCATAAAGCTTCATCAGCAGGGTCGGGTCATCCTCGCCCCGGTTCGGGTCGATCACCAGGCGCGAGAAATTGGCAGCCACCACGGGCGCGTTCAGGATTTCCCCAAGATGTTTCGAAACCTCATAGGCACCCACGTCATAGGCGATGTGGCGCTCCATATCTTCGCGCGGCAGGCCAAGGTCGCCGCCGTTGATGTCGGGCGGGACGGTGTTGGTGGCATGGTCACATGTGATTAGCCAGCGCGACGGGCGATCAGCGCCGTGGATAAAAAACGGAGAATACGTCATAAGCCTGTCATCTTGTTTGTCGCAGGTGTAGGGCAGTTGCTTTGAAAAGGGAATTGCGCAATAAGCAGCTTGAAGTGATGTTTGCGGTAACATTTACGCGACACCTAAAGAAAACGTGAGGAGAGCACCACCAATGCGACGCCTGAGAAATGTGAAAATCGTGGCGACGCTGGGTCCGGCGTCGAATGACTATGACATGATCCGAGCTCTGCACGAGGCCGGGGCGGATGTGTTCCGCCTAAACATGAGCCACGGTAGCCATGATGAAATCCGCGAGCGGCACAGGATCATCCGTCAGGTTGAAAAGGATCTGGACAGCCCGATCGCCATTCTGGCCGATTTGCAAGGACCGAAACTGCGTGTCGGCGTCTTCGCCAACGACTCTGAGGAATTGGAAGAGGGCGCGGCCTTCCGGCTGGACCTTGACCCCGAGGCTGGGGATATCAACCGCGTTTGCCTGCCGCACCCCGAGATTTTCGCGGCGCTGGAACCGGGCGCGCGTCTGCTGGTCAATGACGGTAAAATCCGCCTGATCGTACAGGATTGCGGTCAGGATTTCGCCAATTGCACGGTTGAGGTCGGGGGCACGATCTCGAACCGTAAAGGGGTGAACGTGCCCGATGTGGTGCTGCCGCTGGCGGCCCTTTCGGCGAAGGACCGTGACGATCTGGAATTTGTCTGCCAATTGGGTGTCGACTGGTTGGCGCTGAGCTTTGTGCAGCGTGCCAAGGATGTGTTCGAAGCCCGCGGGCTGGCGGATGGGCGCGCTTCGATCCTGTCGAAGATCGAAAAGCCAGCGGCGGTTGAGGCGTTTGACGACATCCTCGATGCGTCTGACGGGATCATGGTCGCGCGCGGCGATCTGGGGGTCGAACTGCCGGTTTCTGCCGTGCCGCCGATCCAGAAACGTTTGGTGCGCAAGTGCCGGGGCGCGGCCAAACCAGTGATCGTGGCCACGCAGATGCTGGAAAGCATGATCGAAAGCCCGATGCCCACGCGGGCCGAGGTCTCGGACGTGGCGACGGCGATATATGAGGGCACTGACGCCATCATGCTCAGTGCGGAATCGGCGGCGGGCTCTTACCCGGTCGAAGCGGTCCAGACCATGAACAAGGTCGCCATCGAGGTTGAGGCCGACCCGACCTATACCCAGATCATAGCGTCATCGCGGACCGCGAAAGGCACGACAATTGCAGACGGTATCGTGGCGGCGGCCCGCGAGATTGCGGAAAAGACGGATATCAAAGCGATCTGCTGTTTTACTCAAAGCGGGACCACGGCCTTGTTGACAGCGCGCGAGCGTCCTGGAGTGCCAATCATCGCCATGACCCCTGCGAAGGGCACGGCCCGCCGCTTGTGCCTTAGCTGGGGCTGCCACTGCGTCATGACACCAGAATTGGAGCGGTTCAAAGGCGCGGTTGTGAACGCGGCCCGCGCCGCTCGGTCGGGTGGGTTCGCAGCTGAAACCGACCAGATCGTGGTCACCGCAGGGGTGCCATTCAACGTTCCGGGCACGACTAATATTCTGCGGATTGCACCGTGTGATGAGCGTTTGATCTATAACACGGATCCCGGGTGATAGGTGGTTTGCCTTAATTTTGGGCAAAAAAAGAATATAAAAAACATATATATAGAAAAATAGGAGGGGAAACTTTCAGTTTCCCCTCTATTTTTTGGTGTTTTTCTCGGATACTGGTTCGCGTGGGCGGTCAATTTAAAAAGTTCCAGACTCCGACTGCCCGGCCGGGGGCACGGGCCTCGGTATAATCAACAAAATTGGAGGAACACCATGACAACCAAGATTGTCATCGGACTGGACGGGACAGAAACCGGAGAACGCGCGATCGCATTTGCCAAAGATTTGGCTGAGCGGATCGGGACGTGTGAATTGCTGGTGGTTTATGTCATCGAATGGTCCCCGTTTACATTTCAGACACCGGAAGAAAACGCCCTGCGTCACAAGCGCCGCGAGGAAGAGGTTGAACTGGCCACGACGCGTATCATCGCGCCTGCGGTCGATGCGCTCAAAGCCGCCGGGTTCGAGGCACATGGTATCGTGCGTCACGGCGACGTTGCAGAAACGCTCAACAAGATCACCGTCGAAAACGGCGGCACACAGATCATCGTAGGACGCGCCTCCGCCGATGGGTTCAAGAAACGCCTGTTTGGCAGCTCGACCCAAAATCTGGTCATGCATGCCGATGTGCCGGTCACGGTCGTGAACTGAGGGGAGAGACAAGAATGAGAATGCTCAAACAATTTGGCGCTTTCGCCGCTGGAGCCTTTGCCGCTGGTCCTGCCCTGGCGCAAGAGGCTCCGGGTCTCGACGAAAAGATCAATCAGGCGTTCGCCGATTTCACCGGCCCCTTCGTCAGCTTCATCTTCGCACCGTTTCCGGGAACCGGTTTCCCGTGGATCGTAGGTTGGTTGGTGATCGCCGCCACGGTGTTCACAGTTTATTTTGCCTTCGTGCAATTGCGCTTCTTCAGCCACGCGATCAGCCTTGTCAAAGGCGACTACTCCGACCCCAATGATGCAGGCGAGGTCAGCCACTTTCAGGCGCTTGCAACGGCGCTGTCGGGTACAGTCGGCCTTGGAAACATCGCCGGCGTGGCGGTGGCCATCGGTATCGGCGGGCCGGGTGCTACGTTCTGGATGATCGTCGCAGGTCTGCTGGGAATGGCCTCGAAATTCACCGAATGTACGCTGGGTGTGAAGTACCGCAACGAATACGAGGACGGTACCGTTTCGGGCGGTCCGATGTATTACATGTCCAAGGGGTTCAGTGAACTGGGCTTGCCGGGCGGTAAGATTCTGGCCGTTCTGTTCTCGATCTTCTGTATTCTTGGCGCGCTGGGTGGGGGCAATATGTTCCAGGCCAATCAGGCGCACCAGCAGATCGCGGGCATTGTCGGAGACTATCCGGGTTGGATCACAGGTCTGGTCTTTGCGGGTATCGTCTTTGCCGTGATCGTAGGCGGCCTGAAATCCATCGCCAGCGTAACCGAGAAGGTCGTGCCCTTCATGGGTGTCATGTATGTATTGGCCGCGTTGGTCATCATCATCATGCACGCGGATCAGATCGGCTGGGCTTTTGGTCAGATCTTCGCAGGTGCCTTCACCGGTCTCGGCGTGGCTGGCGGCATGGTCGGCGCGCTGATCCAGGGCTTCCGGCGTGCGGCGTTCTCGAACGAAGCAGGCGTGGGTTCTGCGGCGATTGCGCACTCGGCTGTGCGGACCAAGGAACCGATCACAGAGGGCTTTGTGTCACTGCTCGAGCCATTCATCGATACAGTCGTGATCTGTACCATGACTGCGCTTGTGATCATTATCACTCAGCAGCTGATCGTCGATCCGGCAACCGGCAACTACATGCTGAACGAAGCGGGCAATGCGATTGCCACGGTCGATGGCAATACCGGCGTCAGCCTGACCTCAGCGGCGTTCGGCAGTGCGTTTGGCTGGTTCCCGTTCATTCTGGCCATTGCGGTGGTGCTGTTTGCTTTCTCGACCATGATCAGCTGGTCCTACTATGGCCTTAAGGCCTGGACCTATCTGTTCGGCGAAGGCCACACTAAAGAGCTGATCTTCAAGATCATCTTCTGTGTGTTTGTGGTGATCGGTGCGGCGGCCAATCTTGGACCAGTCATCGACTTCTCGGACGCGGCGATCTTTGCCATGGCGGTTGTGAACGTCTTCGCGCTGTATTTCCTGATGAAGATTGTACGTCAGGAGCTGGCGAGCTATGCGGCCCGGCTGAAAAGCGGCGAAATCCGCAAGTTCGGTCACTAAATCCTTTCACCGGGGCGGCCTGCGTCGCCCCGGTGCCTGACCAGCCGCAAAATAAGCAGATTCTGGTCCAAACCCCCTTGCCAGTATGATCGAACTTGCGTAAACGGCGCATCTGTTGCGTGACCGGCCGAGATGGCATGCCGAGTCGCGTCTGAAACCGAACCCGAGAATAGGAGACGGAAATGCCTAAGATGAAGACCAAGTCGAGCGCCAAGAAGCGCTTTAAGGTGACCGCGACCGGTAAGGTCCTTGCTGGCCAGGCCGGCAAACGGCACGGCATGATCAAGCGGACCAAGAAGTTCATCCGCGACGCCCGCGGCAACACCACCCTGTCCGCCCCCGACGCCAAGATCGTCAAGGGCTACATGCCCTACGACCGCTAAGAGGAGATTAAGATATGTCCCGCGTTAAAGGTGGAACCGTAACTCACGCCCGTCACAAGAAGGTCATCAAGGCCGCCAAAGGTTACTATGGCCGCCGCAAGAGCACCTTCAAGGTTGCCCGTCAGGCCGTCGACAAGGCCAACCAGTATGCAACCCGCGACCGCAAGAACCGCAAGCGCAACTTCCGCGCGCTGTGGATCCAGCGTATCAATGCTGCTGTCCGTTCGCATGACGAGGCTCTGACCTATTCCCGCTTCATCAACGGCCTGAACCTGGCCGGTATCGAAGTGGACCGCAAAGTTCTGGCTGACCTGGCCGTGCACGAACCGGAAGCGTTCGGCGCGATCGTCGCAAAAGCTCAGGCCGCTCTGGCTGCCTGATCCTCTGCTACAGAGACAGTGAATGAAAGGCCGTCCCATTTGGGGCGGCTTTTTTGTTCGTGCGAGTTCAATCTAGGATACTGTCTCGTCCCTGTAGCTAGGATAGTTTTAACCCAGTCTCATCAATGCTGATGGCAGAAAGTGTGTTGCGAATACTTTTCTTGCTGCTTTCGGGAATACTTACACCGATGCCGCCTTGTGTCAGAGGGTGCAGAGGGCTACCCGACCAAAGAAACTTTCCTTTTTGCGCGACGACCCGTTTATTTGGTGCCTCGAAGTCAAACAGAAACGTTGAATTGATTAACAAATCGCTTGTCGTTCGCTTTTGATATGTTTGTAGTTGACCAGCTTGAGCAAAGGCGAGGCCTTGTTTGTCTGCAATCGCAGGTTCGAACGCATCATGCAGTGTTCTTGGTGGCTGAGATCCGTGAATGTTTGGTGGCGCGGGGTACATCCAGACGCGCCCGTCGCACTTTCGCGATTGGTCAGTTGCAAAGTAGAGTGCTACAAGCGGGTCCGTTGAAACATCTACTAGACGCGTTTCCGCGCCATAGTGTTGGGCATAACCGAACCAACCGGGGTGATCGGGATTATTTCCGACAAGCTTTTCAAAGTATTCGTCATGCGGTGCGCTGCTCTGAAATCGCGTTATTTCGTCCAGTTCTTGCTGAGTTAGGCAGGAAAGTAATACGGGCTGGCCATTTATGTCCTGACCTAAAGGCTCTACTAGTTCGAGGTCGTCCACCTCCTTAATGGGCGATTTGTTTTTAGAAGTTTGTACATAGTCTCGCGCAAATACGGGCAACGAGGGGGTTTCATAAACTTGGCTTTCCCTCGGAAGAACCACTTTGTTCCGCGCCCGAGGCGTGAACTGATGAGTTCAAAGAAGTCCGCGACGGTTTCAACATTTTTGTTTGGATCACCGAGAAACTGTATGCAACTCGGCGGGTAGAATGATTGAGGCGGCAAAAATTCAGTTGGTAGCATCCTTTGGATGTTGAAGTAGTCGTGCCTACTTGTCGATAGCCGAACCGATCGAATACCGATACAGGGCGGCCTGCTATTCAATCCAAAAAAAACCGGCGCAGGGCGCGCCGGTTTTGGTGTTTCGAAAGGCAAAGCCAGTTGGGAAGTATCAGCCAAACACACGCTCCAGCGCACCATCGACGGCATCGGTGATCTGGTCGATATCATCCGCTGTCGCGATCAGCGCTGGCGAGAAACATAGCGTGTTGTTCTTACCCGGCACCGAACGGTTGGTGACGCCGATGATCACCCCCTGCGCCATGCAGTCGGCCACAACTGCTTGTGCCATCTTTTCGTTCACCGGCTCGCGGCTTGCGCGGTCCGAGACCAGCTCAGCACCAAGGAACAGGCCCTTGCCGCGCACGTCGCCGATGACCTTGTGCTTTTCCATCAGCCCCTGCAGGTTGCCCATCATACGCGCGCCCATGTCGGTGCAGTTTTGCAGCAGGTTCTCATCCTCGATGATCCGCATGTTTTCGATCGCTGCCGCCGGACCAGCGGTGCAGCCGCCAAAGGTCGAGATATCGCGGAAATAGTTCATCGGGTCGTCGGCGTTGTCCTTGAACATATCAAAGATTTCCTCGGTCGTGACCATGCAGGCAATCGCCGCATAGCCCGAGGCGACACCCTTGGCCATGGTCACAAAGTCAGGCTTCACGCCAAATTGCTGATAGCCAAACCATGTGCCGGTACGACCAATGCCACAGACAACCTCGTCGATATGCAGCAAGATGTCGTACTTTTCGCAGATCTCCTGCACGCGCTGCCAATAGCCTTCGGGGGCCTCAATCACACCACCACCAGCGGTGACTGGTTCCAAGCACAAGGCACCGACTGTGTCGGGGCCTTCGCGCAAGATGACCTCTTCGATCTGATCAGCTGCCCATTCGCCGAAATTCTCTTCGGGGGCGCCGTCCAACTCGTGCTTGCGGTATTCCATGCAATGGGGCACGCGCACGAAATCGGGGGCAAAGGGGCCGTATTGCGCGTTGCGCTCGTCCTGACCGCCCGCCGACATCGCCGCCAGGGTCGAGCCGTGGTAGTCGCGGTCGCGGTACAGGATCTTGGTCTTCTTGCCGCCGTATTTCTTGTGGGCGATCTGACGGACCATTTTGAAGGCTTTCTCATTCGCCTCAGAACCTGAGTTCATATAGTAGACACGGCTCATTCCCGGCATCTTGCTGATCAGCTTTTCCGCAAAGATCGAGCCCGGAATCGATCCGGCCGAGTTGGCGAAATAGCACAGCTTCATCAGCTGGTCGTAGACCGCCTTGCAGATCGATTCGCGGCCATAGCCCACGTTGACCGTCCAGACCCCGCCGGATACGGCATCCAGATGTTCCTTGCCGTTCTGGTCCCAAACGCGCATTCCCTTGCCCTCGACAATGATGCGCGGGTCGTTGGTTTCAAACGGTTTATGCTGGATCAGGTGGTGCCAGATATGGGCGCGGTCGGCCTCGACCACGCGGGAAAGATCGTTTTCGTTGAACGTGCCGTCCATGACATGTCCTTTCGCAAAGTGTGGGTGCGTAAGCGGCGGAGCAGGAGCCCCGGCCCTTGACTATTCGATGGCTCAGATCACCGCGAAAGACCACCGGTAGATAGGGCCAGATTGCACTATCGCGTATTGCCAGTCTATGTCGTATTCATACGGGTTTGTCAGGCGCGCGTCTTTGTGATCAAGTCGCGCGACAGATACTGAGGGAGGATGCGCTGATGACCGCGGCAAATATCTATGAGCGTCATTTGGACAAGGGCAGGGCGAACTACACGCCCCTGTCACCGCTGAGCTTCATCGACCGCACGGCTCAGATCTACCCAGACTACCCGTCCGTCGTTTACGGCGCGCGACGTTATAGCTGGGCGGAAACCTACGCGCGCTGTCGCCGAATGGCCGGTGCTTTGGTTGCGCGGGGGATTGGCAAGGGCGACACCGTATCAATCATCGCGGCTAACATCCCAGAGATGTACGAGGCGCATTTCGGTGTCCCCATGACCGGCGCCGTTCTGAACGCCATCAACACAAGGCTGGATGCCCCGATCATTGCCTTCATCCTGAACCACGCGGAATCCAAAGTACTGCTGGTCGATCCCGAGTTCTCGGGCGTCGTGAAAGAGGCGCTGACGCAGGTCGATCACGATCTGCTGATCATTGATATCGAAGATGACAGCTATGAGGGGGGCGAGAAGCTGGGTGCGCTGACCTATGACGCTCTGCTGGCCGAGGGGGATCCCGAATACGCGTGGTCTCTGCCGGGTGACGAATGGGACGCGATCACGCTGAACTATACCTCTGGTACCACGGGCAACCCCAAGGGGGTTGTCTATCACCACAGGGGTGCGGCCCTGAACGCACAGTCGGACCTGCTGGATTGGGACATACCCAAGCATTCGACCTATCTGTGGACGTTGCCGATGTTCCACTGCAACGGCTGGTGTTTCCCTTGGGCGATGGCGGCCAATGCAGGCGTCTCGGTCTGTTTGCGCGCGGTGCGGGCCGAACCGATCTATGCCGCCTTCCGCGACGAAAAAGTCACCCATTTCTGCGGCGCTCCCATCGTGCTGAACATGCTGGCCAACGCACCCGAGGCACTCAAGGATTTCGACCAGAAGATCAAGGTGATGACCGCAGGCGCCCCGCCCCCTGCCGCCGTGATTGCGAATATGGAAGGGATGGGGATCGAGGTTACACATGTCTACGGCCTGACCGAAACCTACGGTCCATCGGTCGTCTGCGCCTGGAAAGATGAGTGGAACGAAAAACCGGCCGATGAGCGCGCTGCGCTGAAGGTCCGGCAGGGGGTGCGCTACACGGCACTGTCCGGTCTGATGGTGGCCGACCCTGAAACGCTGGAGCCGGTCCCTTCCGACGGGGAGACCATGGGCGAGATCTTCATGCAGGGCAATGTGGTGATGAAGGGCTATCTCAAGAACCCCGATGCCACCGACAAGGCGTTCAACGGCGGTTGGTTTGCCTCGGGTGACCTGGGGGTGATGCACCCCGACGGCTATATCGCGCTCAAGGATCGGTCCAAGGACATCATCATTTCGGGAGGCGAGAATATCTCATCGGTCGAGGTCGAGGATATCCTCTACAAACACCCCGCTGTGATGGAGGCTGCCGTGGTTGCACGCCCCGACGAGAAATGGGGTGAAACACCTTGTGCCTTTGTCGAACTCAAACCCGACGCGCAGGCAAACGCGGCCGAGATTATCGCCTTCTGTCGCGATCACATGGCCCATTTCAAGGCACCCAAAACGGTTGTGTTCGGGCCGCTGCCCAAAACTTCGACGGGAAAGGTACAAAAGTTCAAGCTGCGAGATCAGGCCAAGGCTCTGGGCTAAGTGCCCGTTCGATCAAAGATCGTCAGGTCCAACGCCAGCATTTCGCCCATCCAGATGGCACGATCCCGGTGATCCTCAAGATGCTGGCCAGTTTCGGGATGCGTAAATATGGTGAGCCCTTTTCGGTTCAGCATCAGCCATGGAATAACCTGATCAAACGCGTCGGGCGCAAATGCCAGCTGACAGCTCCAGCGCGGATGTGGGCCAACGTTCTTGGCGTGCATTCGGCCGACCTCAACAGGGAACAAGCGGCCCGCCTTTTCGCAAAGCTGTTGCGCGACTGTTTGAGAATGAGCATCGAAATAGACATGGGCGTGATAGCCGGTGATTTCGGGCATAGGGGTCTCCATCCTTGCTGAGACGACTAAAATAGACCAACGCCGGGCGTTTCCCTATCCGCGTGGGTACACAGACCCTGTGCAGTCAGTCAGTCGCGTGCCGATCCGGGTGAGCTTGAGCAAAAGCAGGCAGGTCTGCGCAAGCAGTGTCGACACCCAGGATACGGGGCAACTCGGTCAGGTCGACCTGCCAGCGTCGCGCATTGTACATCTGCGGGATTAGACACAGATCGGCCAAACCGGGCTGAGTGCCGGTACAATAGGGGGCTTGTTCGAAGCCGTTCAGCAATGCTTCGAACGCCAGCAGGCCGGGACGGATGAAATGGCGCATCCAATCGCCCGGCATGCCTTCGGCGCTGCCACTTAAGGCCGTTGCGTGGCGCGCGACCGACAGGTTGCAGACCGGATGCAAGTCCACGGCGATGGATTGCGCCAATGCCAGCGCCTGCGCGCGGGCCGCTGGCTCGGCTGGCAATAATCCCATACCGCGGGTCTGGTCCAGATACTCGATGATCGCCAGCGACTGGGTCAGACGCAGCCCGTCTATCTCAAGAACAGGCACCAGGCCTTGCGGATTGCGGGCCAGATGCACGTCGGACCTGTGATCGCCCGCCACCAGGTCGACCGAAACTGCCTGATACGAAATCCCGGCGAGGTTCAGCGCGATACGCACCCGATAACTGGCCGAAGACCGCCAATAATCATATAGGATCACACTCATCCGGATCTCCCTACTAGATCAATCCCCAGGCAGCGTGGCCGTTTTCAAAGCTTGTGACAACACCTCGGCATCACCGATGTGGTTGGCCAGAACCAAGATCAGCCGCGCATTCAACGCGTCGCTTTGGTCCTTTCCCAGCCCTTCATGCGAGGCTAACAACTGCGCATAGAAGTCGTCTGCGCTGTCGAAATTGGGGGTGAGGATCAGATCAGCCATCCTGCTTACTCCTTTCCTGTGGCCCGGCGCATCGCCTGCCGGAACGCGTTTTCTTCGAAATTGTCCCGCCGCGCCGCCACATGTTGGTCTGGGCGGATCAGATAGACGGCACTGGTCGCATCGCCCAGATAGCGGCGCTTCAGCTCAAGCGTCAGGTCATCCTTGACCGAAAGTGCGAGTCGTGTGGCCTCGACTCCGTCTTCTTCGATCCGGTCAGGAGCGTCAGCGTCGATGGTCAGCAAAGTGAATTTGCCCGCCAGTTTTGACAACAAGAATTCGTCGCCCAATGGCGCATCAGGGCAGGCCGCGCCGGGGCAGGTCAGGTCCGGCCCGCTAAGCGCATCAGCCGAACTGAGCGACGATCCCTCGTAGGTACACGGCGTGCTCAGCCGCCCGGAATTGACCAGCGGGCGTGCGAATTCGTAGTGCTCGCTCAGGTCTAGAACTGCATCGCGCATCAGGCGCGACATCTCGGATTTCGGCGTGATGAAATCGGTCGAGCGGGTGGAGTTCTGGATATTCTCATCCGCTGCCTGCACGCGCTCGCGGCTATAGCTGTCCAATAGCAGCTCGGGTGCCCGACCGTCGATGACCAGCTTCAACTTCCAGCACAGATTGTCGATGTCCTGAATTCCCGAATTCGCCCCGCGCGCGCCAAACGGGCTGACCTGATGGGCGCTGTCCCCTGCAAAGAGCACACGGCCATAGCGGAACCGTTCCATCCGGCGGCATTGAAACGTGTAGATCGACACCCATTCAAGTTCGAACGCCACATCCTCGCCCAGCATTGCCTTGAGGCGCGGGATAACGTTTTCGGGGCGTTTCTCGCGCTCTTTGTCGATGTCCCATCCCAGTTGCAGATCGATGCGCCAGACATTGTCGGGCTGTTTGTGCAGCAGCGCGGATTGACCCCGGTTGAAAGGTGGATCGAACCAGAACCAGCGCTCGGTCGGGAAATCAGCCTCCATCACCACATCGGCGATCAGGAAGTTGTCCTCGAACACGCGGCCTTCGAAATCCAGCCCCAGCATCCGGCGGGTGGGAGAATGCGCGCCATCGCACGCAATCAGCCAGTCGGCTTCGACGTTATAGGGGCCCTCTGGCGTCTCGACCTCAAGCTTGACGTGATCGTCATGGGTGCCGATCGCCTCGACCTTGTTGCGGCCGCGAATTTCGATCGGTGCGCCTTCGGCCTGCAAAGCGCGGACACGGTCGACCAGAATTTTCTCAAGATGATATTGTTGCAGGTTCACGAAGGCGGGGTTGGCAAAGCCTTTTTCGGGCAGCAAGTCGAACTCATAAACTTTGCGGTCGTCGAAAAAGACCTTGCCTGCTTCCCATTGAACCCCGGTTTCTGCCATCGGTTTGCCACAGCCCAGCCGGTCGGCAATATCCAATGTACGTTGTGAAAAGCAGATCGCGCGGCTGCCGAAACTGACCTTGTCATTGTCATCCAGCACCACGACCTCGACCCCTTGCTGCGCCAGATCGATGGCGGCGCTCAGGCCAACGGGACCGGCGCCCACAACGATCACCTTGTGGCGCACAGGCGTTGCAGTGTCCTGATCCGGGCTGCGATCATACGCATAAAGGGGTGTTTCGAAGATCTTGTTCATAGGCTCTCTCCCCGGTGCCTTGGCGCGAAACTCCGTGTCTCTGGCGGGACTGGGCCAGAGGGTCTTCCCGAATGGTTCCATCGAAACTCCGGCCGCAAAACGATCTGGATCAAATGCGACGCTATGTCCCTAGGCTTGCAGGGCCTCCCACATCTCCAGATCCCGTTGGGCGGTCCATATGCGCGGCGTGTCAATACCGCGGGCTTCGTCATAGGCGCGGGCGACGTTGAAGGGCAGGCAGTGTTCATAAATCGCGTAATCGGCAAATTTCGGATCACACTCGGCACGTACGGCGTCCCACGCTTCTTTAAGCGATCCTCCACGCGCCGCGACCTTTGCAGCAGGAAGGTAGGTGCTGTCGACGAAATCGCGGGTGTTTTCGATGGCGGCATTGACCATGTTCTTACCGATCAGAGCGTCTCCGCGTCCCGGCGCGATGGCGTCCACGTCGAACCATTTGATCGCATCCAGCGTATCGCCCCAGTCGCCGAAGTGCCCGTCGCCGCAGTAGCAGGCCGAGTGGTATTCGACGATGTCGCCTGTGAACATGACATTCTGATCAGCCACATGGATGACGATATCACCCGCCGTATGGGCGCGGCCCAGATGCATCAGGTCGACCCGGCGGTTGCCCAGATAGACCGTCATCGTATCGCTGAAGGTGGTGGTGGGCCACGTCAGGCCGGGGATGCTTTCATGCCCCTCAAAAAGGCGGGGAAAGCGTTGGAATTCGCTGTCCCAATCCTCTTGTCCGCGTTCCACGACCATAGCGCGGGCCATATCCGACATCAGGATTTGCTGCGCTCCGAAGGCGCTGGCCCCAAGCACGCGCACGGCGTGGTAGTGGGTCAACGCCACATGGGTGATCGGTTTGTCGGTGACCGAGCGGACGCAGTCGATGACCTTCTGCGCCAGACGGGGGGTGGCCTGGGCCTCGATAATCATGACGCTGTCATCGCCGATGATGACGCCGGAATTGGGATCGCCCTCGGCGGTGAAGGCATAGAGCCCTTCGCCGATTTCCGTGAAGCTGATCTTTTTTTCGGACATGTCCCCTTGGGACGCGAAAGCCTTGGCCATGTTGGGTTCCTTTTTCCGAGCCGTGTGCGGATTGCGGTGTTGCACCGCCTCCGGCGGCCGTATTTTTGACGAGAAGAAGGGCTGGGTTCACCTTTTATAGGGGTCGTCCAATGCGGACAGAAGGGTGCCGGTGCAATCTCCGAAGCCGATTGTGTAGCCGTCGCCTATGGCGGATCCGGTTAGGGTCAGAGTGTCGCCGTCCTCGATAAAGCTACGGGTCTCGCCAGTGTCGAGGGTCAGGGGTTCCTTACCGCCCCAGCTGAGTTCCAGAAGTGAGCCGCGCTCGGGTTTTGTGGGGCCAGATATCGTGCCCGATCCCAGTAGGTCGCCGGTGTTCATCGGGCAGCCCGAGGTCGTGTGATGGGCCAGTTGTTGGGCTGCAGAATAGTACATCTGGTTGTAATTCGTACGCGCGATCGTGGTGGCGGGCTTGCCAGCGGGGGCCATCGTCACGGAAAGGTCGATGTCATAGAGCATGGGTCCGCAATCCTTGAGGTGATCCAGCAGCTCATGATCGCGGGCTGGGGTGTCACAGCGGAACGGCTCCAGCGCCGCTTTGGTCACGATCCAGGGGCTGATCGAGGTGGCTGTGGCCTTGGCCTGGAACGGACCCAGTGGCTGATATTCCCAGGCCTGTATGTCGCGGGCGGACCAATCGTTTAGCAGAACATAACCAAAGATGTTGTCGTCCGCCTCCTGCACCGAGATAGGGCCTTCCGATGGCGTGCCCACGATGGCGCCCATCTCAAGCTCAATGTCAAAGCGGCGGCTGGGCAGGAAGGCCGGGCGGTCGTGATCGGGAGATTTCAACTGGCCCCACGGGCGACGGATATCTGTACCGGACACAACAACGGACGAGGCGCGGCCGTTGTAGCCAATGGGAATGTGCAGCCAGTTGGGTGGCAAGGCATTGTCAGGGCCACGAAACATGGTGCCAACATTCTGCGCGTGGTGGCGACCTGCGTAGAAATCGGTGTATTCGCTGACCGCAAAAGGCAGATGCATCTCGGCATCGCTTCGAGCCACGAGTAGGGGTTCGACTTGCCCTTGTTCTTCCGATCCGTCGGCCAGAAGACTGGTCAGGCGCGCGCGCAGGGCAGCCCAGACGGCCGGGCCTTGCTCCATCAGCGGGTTCCAAAAGGGCAGGTCAAACAAGGGCTCATCCGTCAGGACGATCAGGCCTTCGGCCTCGGCCGTGGTGATGTCGAGGATCATGTCCCCGATCGCCACTCCGCAGCGCGGTTCACCGTCTTCGGTGGAAAACACACCGTAAGGCAAGTTGTTCAGTGGGAACGGATGGTTGGCGGCGTTGGCCGAAGCCACCCAGGAATTCATCAATGACATTCTTTTTCCAGATCTTTTGTGCAGGTCGAGATTTTTCGTCGAAAAATCTTGGACCCGCGAGGTGTTTATTTTTTGCCGGGTGTTCCGTCGAACTTTTTCTCAAGCGAGGTCCAGCAGTCAATGTAATCATCCTGCAAGGGGGCCTCATTGGCGGCGAATGCCGTCAGGTGCTGCGGAAAACGGGTTTCAAACATGAAGGACATGGTGTTGTCCAATTTGTCCGGGCCGAGGTTGGAATTTGACGCTTTGTCAAACGCCTCGCGGTCCGGCCCGTGGGGCAGCATCATATTGTGCAGGCTCATCCCTCCGGGAACAAATCCCTGTGGCTTGGCGTCATACTGGCCGTAGATATTGCCCATCAGCTCGGACATGATGTTTTTGTGGTACCAGGGCGGGCGGAACGTGTCTTCTGCCACCATCCAGCGTTCGCGGAACAGGACGAAGTCGATATTGGCCGTGCCGGGCTGGCCCGAAGGCGCTGTTAAGACAGTAAAGATCGACGGATCGGGGTGGTCGAACAGGATCGCACCGACCGGGCAATAGGTGCTCAGGTCATATTTGTAAGGCGCGTAGTTGCCATGCCAGGCGACCACATCCAGCGGGCTTTGCCCGATCTTGGTGGTATGAAACTGGCCGCACCACTTGACGGTGACAGTCGAGGGGACCTCGCGGTCTTCGAACGCCGCCACGGGCGCCTTGAAGTCGCGCGGGTTGGCCATGCAGTTTGCGCCGATCGGACCTCGGCCCGGCAGTTCGAATTTCTGCCCGTAGTTCTCGCAGACGAAGCCGCGAGCAGGGCCTTCCAGAACCTCGACCCGGTAGACCAGACCGCGTGGGATGATGGCGATCTCCTTGGGTTCAACGTCAATGATCCCAAGCTCGGTGGCAAAGCGTAAACGGCCTTCCTGAGGGACCACCAACAGCTCGGAATCGGCCGAGAAGAAATAGTCATCCACCATGGAGTCCGTCACCAGATAGATATGGCTGGCCATGCCCACCTGCGTATTGACATCCCCCGCCGTGGTCATGGTGCGCATGCCAGTCAGCCAGGTCAGGCCGTCACCGGAATGGGCAACCGCGTCCCAGCGGTATTGACCCAAGCTGACGACATCCGGGTCAACGCAGGGGGCCGATTTCCAATAAGGCAGGTCGATTTTCTCATATCGATGCGAATGCTTGACTGAGGGGCGGATGCGATAGCACCACGTCCGTTCCGGCGGATTGGCGGTGAACGCCGTACCGCTCAGCTGTTCGCCATAGAGGCCATAATTGCAGCGTTGCGGGCTGTTCATCCCTTGCGGCAGCGCGCCGGGCAAAGCTTCTGTTTCAAAGTCGTTTGCCCAGCCAGGCATATAGCCTTCGTGTGTGCCAACAGAGCTGCTGGCCTGGGTCATCTGATGCGGATCAGCCGGACGGTTCATCCCGTACTCCTCCTGTTTTGCTGCTTGTGGGATAATAGTTGATTTTGTAACTAACAAGCATGACAAAGACAGACACCGCAAAAAATGATGCGTTTGATTTGCAGGATTTCCTGCCCTATCTGCTGAACCGCGCAGCCGAGGAAAGCTCGTTGGAATTTCAGCGTGCCTACAAGGACCGCTACGGGATGTTGCGCACGGAATGGCGTGTGCTGTTTCATCTGGGAAATTATGGTGAGATAACCGCGAAAGAGATCGGGGAAAGAGCGCGTATCCACAAGACCAAGATCAGTCGGGCGGTCAGCAAGCTTGAACTCCGCCGATTCCTGACACGCACGCCCAACGAAAGCGACCGCCGGGTCGAGCATCTGAAACTGACCCCAACGGGCAAGGCTGCCTACCGAGAGCTCTGCGGCATAGCCCGGCAATATGATGCCAAACTGGCCGCAATGTTTGATGAGGATGAAGCCGCCCTGCTGCGCAAGATGTTGCAGAAACTGGCCGAGATGAGGTGAACTCTGGTAATTGTCATCCATTGACCCCAGATGACGTTCAGAGCGGACATAGGAAACAAAGAATGACAGCCCCGGAAAAGAACGCGGCGAAATCAACGGATTTGATCAACTGGATTGTTGCCCGCGGCCTTGAAGGTGCGGACAAAGAAGAATTGCTGGACGGGTATTGTACCCGGCTGGTTGAACTTGGCGTGCCTTTGATGCGGTTTCATGCTGCCCAATCGGCTCTGCACCCGGTCTATGGCGGCACCGGCTATAGCTGGTATCAGGGGCAGGGCGGCGATTATCAGAAATTCAAATACTCGGAAGATGTCAGTGAGGATTGGCAGAACAGCCCTTTATACGCGATCCTCAACGAAGACCTCGATTTCGTGCATGAACGGATCGTCGATCAGAACGAACCCAGCCGATATCCCCTGATCAACGACCTGCGCGAGGTCGGTGCGACCGACTATTACGCCACCAGTGTGCCCTTTGACATGCCGACCAACAACATGCCACTCGATGCGAAAAAGGCGGTAGATGGGGTCTTGCTGTCCTGGACCAGCAACGCGCCTGACGGTTTTCAGGACAGCGATCTGGACCTGATCAATACGGCCTTGCCGCATCTGGGGTTGGCGTTGAAATCAGCCTCGAACGCGCGGATATCCAAGGACCTGATGCGCGTCTATCTGGGGCGCGATGCAGGCCGTCGTGTGTTGTCGGGCGAGATCCGACGCGGGTCGTTGCAGCAGATCGACGCGGTGATCTGGAACTTCGATCTTGAGGGATTTACCAGCCTGTCCGAAGAGTTGCCCGGCAACGAGATCATCGACATGCTGAACGACTATCTGGCGGTGGCGGTTGGGGTGGTCCATGACAATGACGGGAATATCCTGAAATTCATGGGCGACGGGCTGATGGCCATGTTCGATGTCGGGGATATTGATGAGGATGCAAGGGCCGCGCTGAAGGCCGTTCCAATGCTGCAATCGCGTATTGAAGATCTGAACGCCGCGCGAAAAGCCGAAGGTCTACCCGTGGCGAATTTCACGCTGGCGCTGCATTCGGGGGAAATCCTCTATGGCAATATCGGGTCCGAAAGCCGTCTGGACTTCACTGTCATCGGCCCAGCGGTAAACCAGACCGCGCGGATTGCTGGGATGCACCGTTCATTGGGCCAGCGCATCCTGATCTCGGACGATGTTGCGCAGGCGGCACAGCCTTGTGGGCAAGACCTGATCTCGGTCGGGCGCTACATGCTGCGCGGTGTGCCCGAACCGAAAGAGTTGTTTACGGTCTATCGGGCGGGGGGTTAGGTATTGGGGTGCGGCAATACACCTGTCCTTGCACGTAAGTCGTCGCAGTGATACCCCAGTTGCACGCTCGGCATGCTCGCAGGGCGATGGAGATTTTATGTTTGCGATTGCGGGAAACCGCTGAGTCCTGAACGGAAGGACGACTAAGCCAAATAAAGCCTGTTTATAATTTCTCAGGCTTCCAATGACGTATGGCTCGTGAACAGTCGAAACAACCATAACTGTGAATGACAATGGCACGGGTTCTGCGTCCGCCATATCGATAGTTTTTGCTCGTTTGGCGATACAACGAAAGACGAAGGACCAATGAAAATACGACCAACAATGCGCGACGATGTCGCCGCTTTACAGGAAGTACTTAACGGCACCGAACTTTTCCCAAGTGAGATGCTGCCTGACATGGTGAACAGTTTTCTATCCGATGAAGAAAGCTCTGAAATTTGGCTAACATGCGAAGTGGACGGAAACCCAGTTGGTTTTTGCTACGCAGTTCCAGAAGAGCTTGCAGAAGGGGCATGGAATATGCTCGCCATTGCAGTTTTGCCCACGCAGCAAGGAGGCGGTTTAGGTAGTGCAGTCTCAAGGCATCTGGAGACCGAGCTTAAAGAGCGTGGGCAGCGTATCCTAATAGTTGACACGTCAGGCACGGAAGAGTTCAAGCAGACTCGCGAATTCTACCGAAAGAATGGCTACATCGAGGAAGCCCGTATCAGGGATTTTTGGGCGACAGGAGATGACAAAATCGTCTTCTGGAAGTCCTTAAACTGACTTCTCAGGCTGCTGGCCTGTCTTCGGACGGGCCAGTTTCTCTCAGTTGCCTTGACGGAAAAATCAGCTTCGTCCCGCATAGCGGACTTGCGACAGCGACCTAAAAGTCGATCTCAACACCCGGCAGGTTCAACTCTTTCATCATGTCGCGCAATTCCTGTCGCGCGGCGATGTTCGAGATGTTGAGTTGTTTGACCCCGATATCCTTTAGGTCCAGCAGGGTCAGGCCACGGGGGAATAGCTCGCGGAAGATCACACGCTCGGAAAATCCCGAAGCGACGCGGAACCCGATGCGCTGCGACAGCATCTCGATCGCGCGCTGCATCTTTTCCTTATTTACCATACGCTGTGTACCGACACGGTTGCGCACGACGACCCAGTCGATCGGTTTCAACCCGGCCTGCGCGCGCAACTGGCGGGCATTCCAGACCATCTCGGAATAGACCGAAGGACCAAGGATTTTCTCACCCTTGGAATCGATCCGCGCCAGCAGGTCAAAGTCGATGAAACTGTCGTTCAGCGGCGTGACAAGCGTATCAGCCAGCGAATGTGCCACCTGGCTGAGGCGGGTATGCGAGCCGGGGCAGTCGATCAGGATGAAGTCACTATCGCTTTCCAATTCGGCCACCGCGGCCGAGAGGCGATGGTCATAGATATTCTCGCCGGGCTTCAGCTTACTTGCGTCAATCTCGGGCAGGTCGTGGTGGCGCGGGGTCGGCAGGGTCAGGTCCGAGTTTTTCAGGAAATTGGCCCGGTTTTCGAAATACCGTCCCAGACTGCGCTGCCGCAGGTCTAGATCTAGCGTGCTGACCTTGTGACCCAGCCGGGCCAATGCAGTGGCCACATGCATCGAGACGGTCGATTTGCCTGCGCCGCCCTTCTCGTTCCCCACTACGATAATATGTGCCATGCCTGTATTCCCAAGTCCCGCCGTGTTTGACCACAGTTTGTTGCGTGCCACTATATGTTGTGGAGCGAAGGAAGGAAAGGACCCGAAACGCCATTCTAGGGCGCTGTTGCGAAAACTCAGACCCTGGGCCGAGGGGGCGGTTGCCAAAAGCGGTCCTCTATTTCACTCTTGCTTGAAGAGCTACGCTGGAAGGGCGTGAATTGGAGCAACTTTTCCTGAATGTCCTGAACGTGGTCCTGCCGGTTCTGATCTGCGCCGGGATCGGGTACGTGTTGGCGCTGACCAAAGCGCCCTTTGACAACAAGGTCATCGGAGGGGTGGTTTCGCGCGTTGGGTATCCGACCCTGATCATCTCGCATCTTTCGACGACCCAGATCGCGGTTGGCACCTTTCTGGACGTCATGGCCGCCGCAGCGTTGGCGATTGCGGCGTTTGGCGTTTTGGGCTTTGTCGCGCTGAAGGCGATGCGCTTACCGGTTCGGGCGTTCTTGACGCCATTGATGCATGGGAATGTAGGCAATATCGGCCTGCCTATTACTCTGCTGGCGCTGGGCGATGCCGGGATGGCCTATACGATGGGTTTTGTAGTCGTCGTTTTGATCAGCGTTTTTACCCTGGGAATGTGGATCCCGGCCGGAGAGTTCTCGGCCAGAAAGCTTCTCACCTCTCCGGTTATTTATGCAGTCGTCATCTCACTGATCCTGATGACGACCGGGTACAGCCTGCCGCAACCCGTGGCGAAGTCCTTTGACATCCTCGGTGGGCTGTCGATCCCGCTGATGCTGCTGACGCTGGGCCATACGCTGGCCAGCCTAAGGGTGCAAAGTCTGGGGCGTGCGGTGAGCCTGACCGCATTGCATCTGGGTATGGCGTTTGCCATCTCAACGAGCCTCGTCTGGGTCTTTGGGTTTACGGGGGGCGAGCGTGGCGCGGTGATCCTGTGCTGCCTGATGCCGTCCTCGGTGGCGACCTATTTGTTTGTCGACCAGCATCTGCCGGAATACGGCCCTGACGTGGCTGGTTTCATTCTTGTCTCGACCCTGGCAACCATTCTGGTTCTGCCTGTGGCGCTATCCTATTGGATCTGATTGCGCCAGCCCAAAGAAAAAGGCCGCCCCAAGGGACGGCCTTTCGGATCTGATCCGGGTCAGGCTTAGAAGCCCAGACCTTCGTATTTCTTCTTGAACTTCGACACGCGGCCGCCGGCGTCCATCAGGCGCGCGCCGCCACCGGTCCATGCGGGGTGCACGGAGGGGTCGATCTCCAGGGCCAACTGGTCGCCTTCGCTGCCCCAGGTGGATTTCATCTGAATCACGGTGCCATCGGTCAGTTTGACGTCGATGAAGTGGTAGTCGGGATGGATGTCTTTTTTCATCTTTCCGCTCCTTACGCCTCGGCGCCAGCCTTGGGCTTGTAGTTGGTGACTTCGGCGATACGCGCGGATTTACCACGACGCGAGCGCAGATAGTACAGTTTGGCGCGACGGACGCGGCCACGGCGGACAACGGTGATGCTGTCGATATTGGTCGAGTGCAGCGGGAATACACGCTCCACGCCTTCGCCGAACGAGATTTTGCGGACGGTGAACGAACCGGCGATGCCGCTGCCACCTTTGCGCGCGATGCAGACGCCTTCGTAGTTCTGCACACGGGTACGCGACCCTTCGGTTACTTTAAAGCCAACACGGATAGTGTCACCGGCTTTGAAATCGGGGATGTCTTTCCCCAGGGCGGCAATCTGTTCCGCCTCAAGCTGTGCGATCAGGTCCATCGCATTCACTCCTATCTGCTCGTGGTTGGTCCACGAAGTTTGGGCACGGGCTGAGAGCTCTTGGTCTTCACCGGGTCCTGCATGCAGCCCGCCAGAGGTCAGATCGAATGTTCCTTAGTCCAGTTTGTTCCGCCGCGCCGTGGCCGAAGAAAGCCGGGCGTCACGACATGGACCAAACCAAAACACCGGAGTCGCATGACGCGGCACCGGATTGCGGTCGTTTAAAGGCATTATGTGCGGGGATCAAGCCCAAAATGCTGTGAAACGGTGGGATTCCGCCGCCTCAAAACAGCATCATTGCTTTGATCCATCGATCAGGCATTCTGAGGGCAATTACAAGAGCAGTCATTTCATACAGGAACAGAACATGCGCACTGCATTGATGCTTGCCGTCGCGGCTTTTGCCATCCTGTCCTGCGGTCGCAGCAGTCCGCCGCCGCAACAGGTTGAGGCCAACGCGTTTTTGGACACGACCTCACCTTCGGTGATTTTCCCTGCTTTTGGCGATGCTGATCCGCACCCGTGGGAGGGGCGCCATCCTGGCCACTATCCGGTGCACGGTCTGGACGTGTCGCGTTGGCAGGGGCCGATTGACTGGCACAAGGCCAAGGCTTCGGGGGTCAGCTTTGTCTTTATCAAGGCGACAGAAGGTGGTGACGTTGCCGATCCGATGTTTGCAAGCCACAGTAGCGGGGCGAAAGCCGCCGGGGTGCCTTGGGGGGCTTATCACTACTACTATTTCTGTCGTCCTGCGCGCGAACAAGCCCGTTGGTTCATCCAGAATGTCCCTAAAGGATCGGACCTGCCGCATGTTCTGGATATGGAGTGGACGCCGCATTCCAAGACCTGCACCCTACGCCCCGATGGCGCGACTGTCCGGGCCGAGGCAAGGCGGTTTCTGGATATTCTAGAACGTCACTACGGGCGGCGTCCGATTGTCTACACCACCGTGGATTTCTACGGCGACACCGACATAGCGCGCCTTCCCAAGACCGAGTTCTGGCTGAGGTCAGTGGCAGGCCACCCCCGCAACGTCTATCCCAAGGCGGTTTGGCGGTTCTGGCAATATACCGGCACTGGTTTGGTACCCGGTGTGCAGGGACTAGTGGACATCAACACCTTCAACGGCCCGCCCGAGATCTGGGCGCGATGGAAGAACGGCTAGTCTTCGGACTTGGCTTTGGAGTAGGCGTCCCACAGGTCGGGGCGGCGTTCCTGTGTGATCCGCTCGGACATCTCATGCCGCCAGTTGGCAATGCGCCCGTGATGGCCAGACATCAGAATGTCCGGGATCGGGCGGCCCTTCCAGTCGGCGGGGCGTGTGTATTGCGGGTGTTCCAGCAGGCCCGAGGAAAAGCTCTCTTCCTCAGCCGAGGCCTGATTGCCCAATACGCCGGGGATCAGCCTTACGGTGGCGTCGATCAAAGCCTGCGCGGCAATCTCGCCGCCGGTCATGACGAAATCGCCTAGACTGACCTCTTGTACGCCGTAATGCTCCAGCACCCTCTCATCGACGCCTTCGAACCGGCCACATAACAGGGTCATACCGTCGCAGCGCGCCAGATTCTGCATCATGAGCTGATCCATCCGGCGGCCACGCGGGCTGAGGTAGATCAGCGGCCAGTTACCGCGCACCCCCGCCATCGTGTGTTCAATCGCCTCGCCCAGTACATCGGCGCGCAGCACCATGCCCGCGCCGCCACCGGCAGGCGTGTCGTCCACATTGCGGTGCTTACCGACGCCGAACTGGCGCAGATCGACGGTTTCCAACTGCCAGAGGCCCTCTTGCAGTGCCTTGCCCGTCAGGCTTTCGCCCAACACACCGGGAAAAGCTGAAGGGAACAGAGTGATGATCTTAGCCTTCCACACTCCGTGCAGGTCGGGCGTTGGGGTCAGCAACTCACGCGGTTTCAGCGTCGGGCGGATCGCCTTGCGCCCATGAGATTTCGACGGTTTTTCGGTCATGTCGCACCCATCAGCGCCTGCTGCGCCCGTTCAACTACGGCGGCCTTTTGCGCGACCAAGGCGGCTTCGTCCAGCCGTGATCTGTTCAGGTCCAGCAATTCGGCCAAAACGTCCTCGGGCAAACGAGTATTCGATTTGGACGGCGAAACCAGCTGTTGCGCCTTGTCATAGGGCAAGTCCAGATACTCGGCAAAAGGCGCACCCGGCCCGAATTGACGCAATTGCAGTTCCTCGAGCCATTCCGTGGTCACGGTGACGGAGGGCAGCTTGTCACGGATCTGGTCCACGGTCTCTTGCAACGAGGGCAAATGGTCGATGCTGTCGCGGAACGTGTCGAAATCCTGCACCTGCCGCATTCGTTGCAAATCATGCGCCCACAGGCTGCGCAACCAACTGCCCCGTTGGCGCAAAGACAGGTAGAGCTTGATCTCGATCTCTTGCCCGGAAAACCTCTGGTGGATCGAATCCACAAGACAGGCGGCCAGATCGGGAGCCGCCGCGTAGCCCTGTTCCAGATTGCGACTGGGGCGGAGACCCGCGAAGTTTTCCTCGCTGAGGATCATCCCGCGCTTTTCCCCGAAATCCAGCGTGTCGAGGAAGTCGCGCATCTGGTGACCGAATTCGGACAAGGTTCCAACGGTGCCATAAACGGAATGGTTGGTCGCTGCCCGCGACAGGCCCGAGTTGCGCGTGCGATATGGCAGGACCAACGCGAAATGGGGCCAAATCAGCTCGCGGTTTTCATAAAGGAAAGACTGTGCCGCAGTGGTGCCGGTCTTGTGCAGGCCAAGATGCAGCAGGACGCGGCGCATCAGATCAGCCCTTCGGGCGGGTCGGCGATGATGCGGCCTTGATCCAGATCGACCGTGGGGACGGCCTCAAGCGTGAAGGGCAGCAGAACGGTGGCCTTCAGCCCCGGCCCGTGCAGTTCCAGCAGGTCGGCAGCGCCGTGGTTTTGCACAGACTTCACACGGCCCAGCAGGGTGCCGCCTGTGTCATAGACCTCAAGCCCGATCAGGTCAGTGTGATAGAACTCATCATCGGGTAACGAGGGCAGTTGATCGCGCCGCGCAAACAGTCGCAGACCTTTCAGTGCATCGGCCTGTTCTTTGGTTTCAACTCCTCCCAAACGCGCCGCAAAGCCGTTCTTGATCGACCGGGTCAGGATCAGTGGATAGCGTTCTCCACCGGCCTCATCAGTCAGGGGGGAATAGGCTTCGATATCCTCGGGGATGGCGCAATAGCTTTTCAGCCGCACCTCACCGCGCACGCCATATGATCCCGCAATGCTGCCGACGCAGATCAGATCACTCATTTGCCCCATCCGTCACACAAAGCCCGTCATCCCATTGCCCGATGCCTTCGCACGCCTCGCGTTGGTTCGAGCGTTCGAAGAACACGCCCACAATAAAGGCGATCATCAGCAGGATGGGAAGGCGTAACAGTCCAAACATGCGCCTATCGTACCTCGATCGGCAAGCTGTCGTTGCGGCATTCCCAGCCGACCTGTTCCAGTTCAGGCGAGTCCGATTGCGTTTCCGGCATGCCAACGCAGAAATAGCCGATCAGGCGCCAATCCTCGGGCACGTCCAGATCGCGCGCCATCTGGTCAGGGTCCAGAATGGACACCCAACCCAGCCCCAGACCCTCGGCCCGCAAGGTCAGCCAGAACAGGGTGATGGCCGAGACCACGGAATAGCGCCGCATCTCGGGCATCGTGCCTGCGCCCAGACCTTGCCCCTTGTCGGTGGTGTCGTCGCAGAACACGGCCAGTTGCACCGGGGCCTCTTGCATCCCCGACAGTTTCAGGCGGCTGTAGAGCTGCGCCTTTTCGTCGGAATACCCGCCCAATGCCTGCGCATTGGCGGTTTGAAAATTTCGCAGCGCCGCGTCGCGCGCGGGCTGGCTTTCGACGCGGATCACGCGCCAGGGTTCGCTGAGCCCCACCGAAGGGGCCAGCCGAAACGCGTCTAGGCAGCGCGTCAGCACTGCCTCGTCAATCGCGTCGGTGCGAAACCGACGCACATCGCGCCGGAGTCGCAGCAACAGGTCAAACTGCGCGCGAAAATCGTCGGTGAAAGTCTGATCCCGCACGCGCTTTCCTGCTTATTCTTCTGCAGCCGCTTCTTCAGCCGGAGCAGCAGCAGCTTCTGCCGCCTCAGCAGCCTTGGCTGCTTTTTCTTCGGCTCGTTCCTGGGCTTTCTTGCCCGGGGTGCCCTTGTTGGGGTTGTTGCGCTCGGCCTTGTCGCGGGCGCCAGCAGCTTCCAGCATACGAGCGATCCGATCGGTGGGCTGAGCGCCCTGATCCAGCCAGTACTGGATGCGCTCCATGTTCATTTTCACGCGCTCTTCGCTGTCTTTGGGCAGCAGCGGGTTGTAGGTGCCCAGTTTCTCGATGAAACGGCCATCGCGGGGCATACGGCTGTCAGCCGCAACGATGCGATAGAACGGACGTTTTTTCGAGCCGCCGCGGGCGAGACGAATTTTCATTGCCATGGTGGTATCTCCTTAAGATGGCGTGACCGGTCAAGGACCGGGTATTCTATGGGTGGAAACGACGGGTCATTCCTGATGTTTCCGGTGGTGTCGGATGACTTCCTGAATGATGAAATTCAGGAAAGCCTTGGCGAAGTCGGGGTCCAGATCGGCCTCTTTCGCCAGGTCTTCAAGCCGAGCGATCTGCGCAGCCTCGCGCGAGGGATCGGACGGGGGAAGGTCGTGTTGCGCCTTGAGCTTGCCAACGGCCTGCGTGTGCTTGAACCGCTCGCCCAGCGTGTAGACAAGGATCGCGTCCAGCCGGTCGATGCTTTCGCGATGTTCTTTCAGCAACGCGGCAGCCTGTGCTACGGGGTCGGTCATGCGTAAGCCTCCATGCCGCCATTCACCAGATCGGCGGGGGCGGGGTGCCGCCAAACTTCTGTCATGCCGAATTT
This sequence comes from Ruegeria sp. AB6, assembly GCF_056542685.1. Classification (NCBI taxonomy): domain Bacteria; kingdom Pseudomonadati; phylum Pseudomonadota; class Alphaproteobacteria; order Rhodobacterales; family Roseobacteraceae; genus Ruegeria; species Ruegeria sp. AB6. Next base: position 77,336 of record NZ_JBQGAD010000011.1, read on the forward strand.
CGGGTGGTCATAGTGATAGTCGAGCGTGGCCCCCAACCGGTTGGCCACGGCCTTGCTGGCGCGATTGTCGGGGTCGATCAGCGAAATCGCGGTGTCCCAGCCCAATACGTCATAGGCGTGAGCGCGCGCGGCCATTGCGGCCTCGGTTGCGTAGCCTTTGCCGGTGGCGTGGTTCATCAGGGTCCAGCCGATTTCCGGCTCGGGCCAGCCTTCGGGAAACCACAGGCCGACACGGCCCACATAGGTGCCGGTGTCTATTTGCTCAACGCTCCAGAACCCATAGCCCCGGATCGCCCAATGGCCAAGGATGCTGGCGACAAGCCGCCATGTCTCATCCCGCCGCAACGGGCCGCCAACGAACTGCGACGCTTCGCTGGCGAAGAACGCGGCATCCGCATCCAGATCAGCCTCGGAGGGCGCGCGCATAATCAGGCGCTCGGTCTCAAGCCGGGGGATATGATCGGCGATCAGGTTCACTTTTTCTTACCGAACCCGCTGAGGCCCGGAGGCAGAGCCATGCCGCCGCCCATGCCAAGCATGCCACCGGGCATTTTGCCCATGGCCTTTGCGGCCTGTTCCAGCGCCTTGGGGTCCATGCCTGCGGCCATGTCTTCGGGCGAGGGGCCGCCTTTGCCGAACATGCCCTTCATGGCCTGTTTCAGCATCTTGCCTTTGCCCATTTTGCCCATCTTTTTCATCATGTCCGACATCTGCCGGTGCATCTTGAGCAGTTTGTTGAGGTCGCTGACCTCCATCCCCGAACCGGCGGCGATGCGCTTCTTGCGGCTGGCCTGCAACAGCTGAGGGTTGGCACGCTCACGTTTGGTCATCGACTGGATCATGGCGATCTGCTGGCGCAGGATCTTGTCGTCCAGACCGGCCTGATCCATCTGCTTGGCCATTTTACCCATGCCGGGCATCATACCCATCATGCCCTGCATACCGCCCATCTGGATCATCTGCTCCAGCTGCATTTTCAGGTCGTTCATGTTGAACTGACCTTTGACCATGCGCTTCATCATGCGCTCGGTCTGTTCGATCTCCATCGTTTCCTGGGCTTTTTCGACCAGAGCAACGATGTCGCCCATGCCCAGAATACGACCAGCGATCCGGTCCGGCTCGAAAGTCTCAAGCGCGTCCATCTTCTCGCCCAGCCCGACAAACCGGATGGGCTTGCCGGTGACTGCGCGCATCGACAGCGCCGCACCACCGCGCCCGTCACCGTCCATACGGGTCAGGACCACGCCCGAGATGCCTACCTTGGCGTCGAACTCCTCAGCCACTTCCACGGCAACCTGACCAGTCAGGCCGTCGACGACCAGCAGGGTCTCGCGCGGGTCAACCACGTTGCGGACCTGCTCGACCTCGTCCATCAGGACTTCGTCGATATGCAGGCGGCCCGCGGTGTCGAGCATGTAGACGTCATAGCCGCCCAAAGTCGCCTGCTGTTTGGCGCGCTTGGCGATATCAACCGGCTTCTGACCGGGCACGATCGGCAGCGTGTCGACGCCTACCTGCGTCCCCAGAACGGCCAGCTGATCCATCGCCGCCGGGCGATAGACGTCCAGCGAGGCCATGAGGACCTTCTTGCCCTCTTTCTCTTTCAGGCGTTTCGCCAGCTTACCGGTCGTGGTCGTCTTACCCGAGCCTTGCAGACCGACCATCAGGATCGGCGCAGGCGGGTTGTCGATCTTCAGCTTGCCGGGGTCTTCTTCACCGCGCAGCGTGTCAACCAGCGCGTCATGCACGATCTTGACGACCTGCTGGCCGGGGGTGATCGACTTGGTGACGGCCTGACCGGTCGCCTGTTCCTGCACCTTCTTGACGAAAGCACGGGCGACGGGCAGCGAGACGTCGGCCTCAAGCAGGGCCACGCGAACCTCACGCAGGGCGGTTTTCACGTCTTCTTCGGACAGCGCGCCCTGTTTGGTCAGCCGGTCAAAGACGCCGGAAAGGCGTTCGGATAGATTTTCAAACATGCCTTCGGCCTCCTTAGCCGGTTATCTGGTGGCGCCTCCTAGATAGGATGCGTCGGTTAAATGCACAAACGCCCCCACGGGCGAAACTCGCTGGTGGGGGGCGATCCCTGAACGACTCAAGGGACCGGAAGATCAGACGCTTCCGGATGTTGCGGCGGGTGTTATCCGAGACGCTGCCGACTGTCAACTCGGGCTTGGGTTCACAGGGGTGGAGAACGGATGAATGGCTCGAAAACACAAGGATCTGACCCGAGGCGATTCGCGCGCCCTATTTGGTTTTGTTGCGATTTTCGCGACAACATTAACGCAAGCTGAACAATGTATTTGCTGTGTGTTCAACGGAAATCTGCATAATCGCGGCATCGATTCTTAACGAAAGTGAGTATTTACCCGAATTCATGCAAAGGGGAAACGCATGACAAAGTCTGCCATCCTGATTGCCGGACCTCGGACCACCGCTGCTAATCGGTCCCGGAATTTGGTTCAGCGTGACGGAAAAACACCGTGCGATAAGACGCGCGGAAACCGCTTTCCTCCGATTAACATTACACTGTCTTCTATCATCGATGAGATGCGGCTTATCGAGGCAAAAAGAAGCGTTCCGACAAAGTAGAACGCATCAGGACAAGACATACGGAATAGGTACGGTGAAAAGGGAAAGCCCGCTCAAAATAGAGCGGGCTTTTTATCGCGGCTAGAGTGAGAAAAGGTGCGCGATACCTGGTACTGGGCAGAACGTCGTGGGGTTCTGTGAATTTGTTCCGGGCCAGCCAAAGGCTCATGTAGGTGGATGAAATGGCTGGCCCGGCCCCCCATGCCTCCGTGAGTGTAAGGGCACCGAGATCGGTGATTGGGTCTTATTCGACTTCGGATACCTCTTCTTCTTCAAAAGGTTCCTCAACCGGGTCGAGACCCAACATTGCCCTTACGGTCGCTTCGACCTCATCCGTGACGGGTTTGTTCGCCGCAGCCTCCAACGCTTCACGTTCCAGTTCGGGCTGAGCCTCGACCTGTTCCGTCAGGGTGTCGACCGTTTCGACAGCGTCTTCATATTCCTCGGCGTCTGCGAGTTCTGTTTCAAGTTCGGACGCGGCCATCTGCGAGGCTTCAAGCGCCTCTTCAGCTTCCATAAGCTCATTTTCAAGCGCTTCCTTTTCGTCGTCCGGGGCATTTTCAAGTTGCTCGGTCAGATCATCCACAAGCGCTTGATCTTCCTCAACTTGTTGCTGAGCATCGGTCAGGTCGTTCTCAATGTCTTCGGTGGGGCGAGCAGGAGGTTCCAAGCCATCCAGGAATTCCTGGGCTTCTTCCAGTTCCTCGCTCAGTGCCTGACCGGCCAGAACCGTGTCACGGTAGGTGGCGATGCGACCCACACGTGAATTCGGCGATGCGTTTTGCAGGGCCGTCTCGCTGGCGTTGGCGGCGTTCAACGCGCCCAACTCGGACGGGTGCGCACCAAATTCAGCCGAAGCCTTGTTGCCCTTCTTGCGGCCCTTTGGTCGGACGGATTCCTCTACCTCGGTGGTTGAGGTCGTCGTGCTGGCCACGCGGGCGGATTTCTTTTTCGACTTGTTCCCGTTGAACAGCTCTTTCAGGGAAAAACCGCCACCGGATTTTTTCCCGGAGCTGCCGGACTTAGTTTTGCCGCGACCGGCATTGCCTTTGGCTTTTGCGCCATCACCTTTGTTGGCGTTGCCATTGCCGCCTTTATCGCCACCATTCCCGTTGCCGCCGCCATTCCCGTTGCCGCCACCATTCCCGTTGCCGCCACCATTGCCATTTTTGGCATAGGCCGCGTCAGGGACAGCAAGTGTCGTCACGATTGCGGTGGAGCCGACCAAAGCGACTGCGACTGCCGTAGCTTTCAGCAGGATGTTGGTTTTGGTCTTCATATCAGTCCTCACGGGTCATGTGTTTGCATCCATGTTTTCCGGCACGACAAACGCGCGACAGAATCACCCCACGACCTCATTTGAACTGATGCACCCTGAACACACGAAAAACCGTTTGTTCATCACTGGTTCACATAGAATAAATTAGGCTTTAGACCGCTTCGCGCGAGAACGAGTTGACAGTGATGAGACAGCTTTTGGCGACGGCATTTGTGGCGTCCCTTCTCCTGACTGGAGAAGGGCATTCTGCTGTGCGCGAACTCAAGCAGTCCGAATTGCGGCAAGCGACGCTTGTAGGCGGGGCGATTCGCCTGAAGAAAGTCATCAAGGGCGTTGAGAAGGTCTTTGGCGGCACCCCCGTGGATGCGCGCGCATTCAAGGATGACAAGGTTTACTACCGCATTCTGGTCAAAAAGCCGAACGGCCGGATCATCAGCGTGATCGTCGATGCTCAGACGGGCGCGGTTATTTCAAACGGGTCCAGTATCGGGCGGCAGATCAAAGAGGCAGCGAAGACTTCACCGGGCAATTCTGCAACGGCCAAGTCCAACGGTGCTTCCAATGCCAAGTCCAATAACGGCAACAATGGCAATAACGGGAACCGCGGAAATTCAGGCAACAATGGCGGCGGCAACAGTGGTGGCAACGGCGGTGGCAACAGTGGTGGCAACGGCGGTGGCGGCGGCAACGGTGGCGGCGGCGGAAATGGCGGCGGCAAGAAAAACTAGATGAATACGCAACTGAAAAGCTGTAAATTCGCGTTATGAGAGTACTTCTGGCAGAAGATGAGCCGCATCTGAGCGCTCAAATCAAGAGATTGCTGAATGCTGAAGGGCGGGTCGTGGACACCGCTCAAAACGGCTTGGAGGCCCTGCATCTGGGGTCGACCGAGCCTTACGATATGATCATTCTCGATATCGGCCTGCCTGAACGCGATGGTATCACAGTTTTGCGGGAATGGCGTGAGGCCGGGGTTTCGACGCCGGTTCTCATCCTGACTGCGCGCGATGGGTGGAGCGATCGGGTCGACGGGCTGGATGCAGGCGCGGATGACTATATGATAAAGCCCTTCCATATGCCTGAACTGGCCGCGCGGGTGCGCGCGATATTGCGCCGGCAAAGCGGACAGCTGAGCGCTGTCATCGAAATGGGCGATGTGGCGTTGGACACAAAGAACGGGCGGGTGACGGTCAAGGATGTGCCGGTGGACCTGACCGCGCAGGAAATCGCGGTTCTGACATATCTGTCGCACAATCGCGGACGGCTGATCTCACGCACCGAACTCTCTGAGCATATCTATGAATATGACGGTGATCGGGATTCCAACACTATTGCGGTTTTCATTACACGCCTGCGCAAAAAGCTGGGATCGGACCTGATCAAGACGGTACGTGGACGCGGCTATATGATTGACACGGACTGATGCTTTCCCTGCGTCAGCGCGCATTGCTGGGGGGGATCGCTTCTGGGGCGGTGTCGGTTGGCGTGGGGACTCTGGCAGTGTTTTCCTACATCAACTCAAGGGTCTCCGACCAGTTTGACACCGCGCTGCGGGATCGCCACACCCAGCTTGTGGTAGGGTTGAGCGTCACGACAGACAATCCCGATGCGCTTGGCAACCTAATGTTCGACCCGGCTTATGGCACACCGTTTTCCGGGCGCTATTGGCAGGTCACCGGTAGCGATGGGTCGGTATATACCTCGGCCTCGTTATTCGATGAAACGCTGGCCGAGCCCCGGGGCCTTCCCAACGCGCCTACCTTTTGGAACACGCAAGGCCCCGAAAATGAGGCCGTGCGCAGTATCTACCAGGAAATTTCTTACGAAGACGGAACGGTCTGGGGTGTCAGCGTGGCTGAAAGCCGCGAGGAATTGATGGGCGAACGGCGCGCGGCCCAGCGGAACCTTCTGCCGGTCTTTACGCTTGTCGGTCTCATCGGGGTGGCTGGGTCGCTATTCTTGATGTCGGCTATTCTGGGGCCGCTGCGCAAACTACGCACAGATGTGTCCCATCGCTGGGACACGGATGAGGGGTTGAAGCCGGATGACTACCCCGAAGAAGTCTCGCCGCTGGTTGAGGATCTCAATCAATTGTCGCGACGCAACCGGGACATCGTCTTCGGGTCGCGACGGCAGACCGCTGATCTAGCTCATGCCCTCAAGACTCCGACGGCCATATTGCGCAATGAACTAACCAGTCTTTCCGAACAAGGTGCCACGACAGACACGGCGCAAGAGGCACTGGACCGGATCGATGCGCAGCTCAGCCGCTCACTGGCGCGGATGCGTGCGATGAATACGGCCGAACTGACCCATTCCCGTACGGATCTTTCAAATTCGGTCGACCGTCTTGCGCGCTTGTTCTCGAGAATGACCGAACGGGAAGGCAAACAATTTCAAGTCACTCGCGAAACCGGATTATGGGTGCGCATGGACCCTCAGGATATCGAAGAGGTTCTGGGCAACCTGATGGATAACGCCGTTAAATGGTGCCAGAAGACTGTTCGGGTTGTGGCGCAGGTTAGAAAAGGCAACGTCGAGGTTCTAATCGAGGATGATGGGCCGGGCATCCCCGAGGACAACCGGCGCGAGGCCCTGCGCTCGGGCGGGCGGTTGGACACATCGGTTGCCGGCAGCGGGCTTGGTCTTGCGATTGCGGTCGATCTGCTGAACGCGTATGGGGCAAAACTCGACCTTGGCCGTTCAACGAGCCTGGGCGGGCTGAAGTGTCGTATCGTTATTCCGACGGGCTGGAAAAGACCTTAGATTGCGTCGGTTGGGTGCAATTAGGGCAAACGGCTTTTCTTAAGTAGTCTTGGCTCATTCTGATAGCTTGGAGTGGGGCATATGCGGATAACTTTGGACATCATTGAAAAAGGCACGGTCATAGGCGCGGCAATTGCTGCGGTCCTGCCGCTTTATCAATGGTATGATGAACGGACCGGTCGAGAGTTGGAACGTGTCTCCAGCTTGGTCATCGGAGGGCAGGCCTGTGCAGAATGGGTTATTTCTCATGATGTGCGGGCCACCGTGGATGTCCTGGAAAATGCGCCTGAGGATGTTGTGACGGCGGCGGTCAACCGCGCGGATTTTGCGTTGAATATGTCAATTTTGTGCGGAAAACTTCTGGATCATTTGCACATGGGGATGGAGAAACTGGACCTGTCCCGGGCCGAGGAAGAAGCCATGCGCTGGTCCGGTTTTCCGTATGAAGACGAGTACTGAGAGGCCAATTTTCACGGTAATTTTAGGCGTGTGTGTTGGCCGAGTGGAACTGTTGGACGGCAAGTCCTGACGTGAGGTGTCCGCGATGAAATTTCCAGGCTCGCGACTCGGAGGCCTAAAAATAAGGGAATGTGGCAAGGTTACCAAAGGTCACTCGGTCTGTTAATTTTCGGTCAGTGGTCCTCGTGCAAAGTGTCGTTTTCACGGATGTGTGATATCATATTGATTTTAAATATTTTTATTCGAATTCGTGACAGTTCCGTGTTTTCCACGTCACCCGCGCGTTCATTTTGAGTTAAAAATGGGTTCACCTCCGGTAACCCAAATAGCAACATTACGGCAAAATAGAGACAACTTCTTTGGGCATCTTATTCGCGAATAAGGATGTCTGGAGAAAGAAATGTTTAATCTGAATTCACGGAAGAAAGCCGTTTCAAAAACTCTCCGAAATTCGGTTGCGGATGTTGGTTGGTTTGCGAAACGCGAAGAAGGTGGTTTGACGATTTTCGCGTTGTTTGCCTTTTTTCTATTATTGGCTGCGGCGGGTATTGCCGTCGATGTAATGAACTATGAGCGCGACCGCGCGAAATTGCAGTGGGCTCTGGACAACGCTGTCCTCTCTGCCGCGAGCCTTGAGCAAACCCTCGATCCTGCCCAAGTTGTCGAAGCACATCTGGCGGCATCCGGTTTGGGCGAGTACGCAAGTTCGATTTCTGTTGAAGACAAATATCTGGACCGCACTGTCCGTGCCAGCCTGACATCTGGTTTTGACACCAATTTCATGCGGTTGAGCGGTGTTGAGACGATTTCATTGGGCGTGAATTCCGCCGCGCATGAGGCGGCACCGTGCACCGAGATTTCCATGGTTTTGGACATCTCAGGCAGTATGGGGAACAATCAACGCCTGACCCAAATGCAGACCGCAGCCAAAGCATTTGTCACAAAAACTCTGGAGCATAACAACGACCCAGGCACCGAGTGCGCGACCTCGGTCAGCGTTATCCCGTTTGCAGGTCAAACCAACCCAGGCTCGGTGATGTTCGAATACTTGGGCGGCGAGCGGTTTGGCACGACCACCGACGACGATTTCTTCCCGGAATGGAAGCAGGATATCTCGAACGTCGTGTTCTGGTTTGATACAGACGGCAATGCTGACCCCGATTTTTCCGTCAAGATCGACAGCTTCCCGGACAACGAGACCGATCTGTTCAACAAGGATGACGTCGACACGTACTATCACTATGTCCGGGACTTTATCATCAACAACTCGTCCCAGCTGCCTGAGAGTGCCGAACTGGTGGGTGCATCCATCAAGGGCGGGAAGCAGGAGACGATGTATTACAGCATTGACCGGACAACGACGGTCTATAGTGAGGCTTCGGGCCCAACCAAGTTCAATAACGTCGACATCGAGCTTCAGTATTCGGATTTCCACAGCTATGTGGGCAACATTCCGAACAATACCTCGTCTTGCCTGGAAATGACCTATTCGGATTTCCTGAATACAAGCCTGCCTTCAGGTTCGATCGATCAGACGCCCTATTTCGTGAACTGGGAATATGATGAGACTACCCAGAATTGGGGTTGGTGCCCGGAAGACGAAATGAGCATCCAATACGCCCAGAACGATGAAACCAAACTGCACAATTTCATCGACGGTCTGCGCCTGTTCGATGGAACCGGCACCAACTACAGCCTGAAATACGCGCTGGCCCTGCTGGACCCGTCAAGCCAGGATGAGTTTGCCTATCTCAGCCAAGCCGGGGAAGTTCCCGCCGAGTTCGCAAACCGCCCGCTGAGCTGGGATCACGAAAACAGCTCAAAGATCATTGTGATCATGACCGATGGACAAACCACCCCGCAGGTTCGCCCCGCCGATGAGATGGAAGAGGAAAACGGCCTGACGGAGCTGACTGCGCGTCCAAGTGAAGACTCGACCATCGCCTCGTCGCAGCTGACCAACCTGCAACTGTTCCAAGAACAGTGTGAATTGGCCAAAACGAAAGGTGCCGTTGTTTATACCGTCGCGTTCGAAACCACGGAGCAGGCCGCATCCGAGATCAGAACCTGTGCTTCGTCCTGGTCGCACTACTATGAAGTGACCGGTGAAGAGATCATCGACTCCTTCGTGTCGATTGCAGGCTCGATCCAGAAGCTGCGTCTGATCCAATAACCCAATGTGGTCGAGAACGAGAAAGGGCGCCAATATGGCGCCCTTTTTTTGTTCCGTCGGGGGTGTGCGGCGTTAGGCTAGGATAGCCTCGATCTTGTCCAAGGTCGCCGTGTTGACTGCGACGCCTTCGGTTTGGGCGGCAATGCGTTTTGCGCGCCGTCCGTCGCCCGGCAGATGCGCGCCGTCCTGAGAATGGATCGCGCCAACCAATGCACTGATATTTTCGGCAAACATGTCTTGCGCCGTAGCGACCGGGTCGATGGCGATAAAGAATTGACCGGTTTTGGGCGGCCCTCCGGCTGTGCCCGAGAATGGCGAAGCGTGAATGCCGAGCGTCGCGCCGGTCAGGGCTGCGGCCATGATCTCGGTCAGCAAAGCGATGCCCACGCCTTTGTAGCCCCCCGATGGGGCCATCGAGCCCTTGAGCCCGACATTGGGGTCCGTGGTCGGGTTCCCATCCGCGTCCAGCGCCCAGCCCACAGGGATTGGTTTGCCTTCGCGGGCATGTTTCATGACCTCGCTCTTGGCGATGGTGCTGGCGCTTTGGTCAATCAGAACGGCGGGCTGCCCATCTGTGCCGGGTACCGCGACCGAGAACGGGTTGGTGCCGATAACAGGCTTCGACCCGCCCGATGGCGCGATTGAGGCAGGTGCATTGGTAAAGCCCAACCCAACCAGACCCGCCTGCGCTAACCGGTGCGTGTGATAACCCAGGACCCCGCAATTATAGCTGTTTCGGATGGCCAGGGCCGCGATGCCCTGTTCCTTGGCGGCTGGGATGAGGGCGTCAAACCCCATGTCAATTGCGCTATGTGCAAACCCTGTTGCCGCGTCAACCGTGATCAGGCCAGAGCGAGGCCGGTCCAAGACGGGCTTTGCGGCACCGTCGACCTTTCCGCATTGCACATGTTCGCAATAGATCGGGATATAGGCCAGACCGTGGCTGGCCACCCCATCCGCTTCGGTTGCCGCCGTGGCAACGGCCAGCGGGCGGGCGTTGGCGTCGGTCGTGCCAGCGGCAACAAGGGCGCGAAAGGCCAGGTCTTCGATTTCGGTCAGGGTCAGAGTGCGGGTTTCCATCGTGTCGCTTTCATCAATCGTTGTCGGACAGGCCAGACCCGGCCCCAAGCAGACGAGAGGCCTCGGTCGCGGGGGCATAGGTGCGGTGGGCAAAACGGTTCAATACGGCCCATGCGACCGGATCGGGCACCGCGCGTGAGGCGCAGGCAGCGGGTGCGGTCAAGATTCCGCCAAGCGCGACCTTCACCAAAGTGGCGTCGCTGGGCAGCGCTGGGTTCATGGCCAGAGAAGGCCCATCTGTGACGACCTCAACGCCATCCACGGTGATTGTGACGGGCGTTTTCAAATTGCGCGCAATGTTCGCGGCGAATGGCAGCAACAGGGCAGGGGCGGCGACATTGGTCAGTGTGATTTCGCCCGTCCGCAGCGAGCCCATATGGTCGGACAAGGCTGCCCCGGTGGCCAGAGGGCAAAGGATTTCATCCCCGCGCCATTCGTTGCCCTGACATGCCGGGCGGTGCCGGCCCGGCGCATGTGCCAAGCCCCGGTCCAACAGATCGGCCAGAATCTGCGCGCCGTCCAGTCCCGCGGCACATAGCCAGCGGGTGGCCTTTCCGGCCTCTTCGGACAGGCCCCAGCCATAGCCCGCGCCGCGCGTGGCGCGTTTGGCGGTGGCCTCGACCTCGTTTAATGAAAAGCTCATGTCATTGCCCTTGGGTAGACCCAGTGATCAGCGGTATCTGCGGACAGATCCTCAGGGTAGGGGGCACCGGCATACATGCAAATCCGCACCCAACGGTCCGAGCGGGGATCGAAATGCGTGGCACCGAAGAACGAGAGTTTCGCTCGCAGCATGTCGATGGGCATGACATCCGCGCCGATCGTATTGTCGCGTATTTCACCATAGGGTGCGACCTGTCCCATCTGCGCGCGCCGGATCGTGTGGCGATGTTCGGGGTGCTGCGACAGAAACGCTGCAATGTGTGTGGTGTCCGGCCAGTGGGACAGGGCGTCATAGGCCGTTGCCGCATCGCGGGCCGGGGCCAAGGGTTGTTCGTATTCCGCGATGGGCTCTTCGAACCGTTCGCCAAGGCGGGGTTCCAGCTTTTCTTCGGACACGTACCAGGCGCGGGCGCAGTTGGCCTGCGCTTTCCAATCAAGATCAAGCGCCCAGTCAAAACTCTGCCGGATCAGCGCGCGAACCTGTGCGACGCTCATATTGCCGTCGATCACCTGCGCCCCGGCGTTGCTGTCGGCCATGCAATCGACCAAACCGTCGACCAGATCGCCGTAAGGTTCGAGGATCAGCGAGGCGAGCAATTCCTGCCCCTCTTCACTCAGATGATCTTCGGACCAGCGGATCAGGGCGTCCCAGGGAAGGTTTTCGGTCAGGTCGCGCTGGGCCAGTTCGGCGGTGAGCGTGTCCAGATCAGCCCTGAGCACGGCCAGCTTGTCGATTTGAACGAGATGATCCGAGCGCCACCACGACACCGACAGCTTGCTGCGTTCGAAAATCGCGCGGAACTGCGCGATGCGGTCAGGTGTGGCTTGGGGCACGGACCGCACCCGCGCGATGGCCTCTTCGCGAACCATGATCCAGTTGTTGAACAGCACGGGATGGTTGACGATGAAGGGCGCCATGCCCAGACCGGTCGAATTGCCGATGCCCAGCCATTGCGCAATCGTCGGGTCCAGACTAGCGGTTTGGTCGCCCCCTTTGGCCTGCGCCATGTGCTGCACCAGATCGCGCACGAAGGTGCGGGTCAGATAAACCGACAGCATCTCGGTTTGGAAAGGGGCGCTCAGTTCCGGGCGGTCGGCAGTTTTCTCACGATCAGCCGCCCCGAACTTGCCCGATCCATAAACAGCCGTGGTGCGCATCAGGTAGCCCACCTGATAGATCTGCTCGGGGTCCGGCTGTGTGCCTGCTGCCAGCGCGTCGACCACATGCGCCCAAAGCCGGACCGAACGGTTGGCGCGAGACAGAGACAACTCGCTTTCGCTGATCCGCCCGGCCTCTTGCAAGGGGACGTTTTGAGACAGGCGGTCAATGTCTTCGGTCGTGGGGATGCCATCGAACAGGGTAAATGTGGCGTCCCAAGCCTCGGCTATCACGCGGTCGGAGCGTTGCTCGGGCGGCAGGTCATGAGCGAAAGCAACCAGTGAATAAGCGCGTTCAGGGCCGTGCGCGGTATAGACCGCATGACCCACCCCGTTCGTGTCGATGTCAAAAACGGGCCGGGTAAAACGCCAGTTCTCGCGGGCCATCCGCCGGGTCAATTGCCGCATGAAACTAAGGCGACATTGGTGCAGCGACCCCAATCGCGACAGTCGCATGACCTGCGCGGGGTCTCGGCGTGCAATATCGCGGTGCAGATCGATCATGCGCGTGGTCCGAAGTTTTCAGCAAAGAAACGATACCAGTTGCCGCCCATGATACCTGAGACCTCATCTTCGTTCATACCCACGGAACGTAGTCCGGATTCGATATTCCCAAAATCGCGGTTGTCCTGAAACCAGTTTGGCATGGGCGGAAAACCGGGCGCCGAAGCCGAGCCTTCGCCATAGTCGATTTCTTTCGTCCAGCGCCCGACGCGCATCCACTCGACCACGCTGTCGGGTTGGTCCTGACACAGGTCAGTGCCGATCCCCAGATGTTGGACTCCGTATTTGTCGGCGGTGCGGGCGATCATCTGACAGAAACTATCCAGCGTGCAGGCGGATTTGTCTTTCAGATGATGCGGATAGACCGAAAAGCCGAGCATCCCGCCATTTTCCGTCACCGCGCGGATCACTGCGTCGCGCTTGTTGCGCAGTGCCGGCGACCAGTCATGCGGATTGGCGTGAGTGATGGCGATGGGACGCTCGGACAGTTCAGCAGCCTCGATTGTGGATCGGTCAGCCGAGTGACTCATATCCACGACAAGGCCGACGCGGTTCATCTCTTTGATCACCTGCTTGCCCATGCGGGTGATGCCGGTATCTTCGGCCTCATAGCAGCCGGTGGCCAGCAGGGATTGGTTGTTATAGGTCAACTGCATGAACCGGGCACCCAGATCGTGCAGGATTTCGACCAGACCGATATCGTCTTCGATGGGCGAGGGGTTCTGAAAGCCGAAGAACACCGCCGTCCGCCCGGTTTCGCGCGCCGTGTCGATGTCGCTGGCCCACCGACCCTTCATGATCAGGTCGGGGAATTGCTCGAACCAACGGTTCCACTTTTCAAAGTTCAGGACGGTTTCGCGGAAGTTCTCATGATAAGAGATGGTGACGTGGATTGCATCCACGCCACCTTCGCGCAGTTGCCGGAAAATCTTTTCCGACCAGTTGGCATATTGCAGCCCGTCGATACGCATCAGACCGGCGTCCCGGCGCTGATATAGGCGGTTTTGACGGTGGTGTAGAACTCAGCTGCCGCCTTTCCCTGCTCACGCGGGCCATATGAGCTGTCGCCGCGTCCGCCGAAGGGTACGTGATAGTCGGTGCCCGCTGTCGGCAAGTTCACCGTGACTACGCCAGTGCGCGCGTTGCGGCGGAAATGGGTGGCGCGGGCGAGGCTTTGGGTCACGATGCCCGAAGTCAGGCCGAATTTGGTGTCGTTGACGACGCTCAGCGCCTCATCATAGCTGCCGACCTTGATGACGCTGGTTAGCGGCGCGAACATTTCTTCGCGGTTGATGCGCATGTCGTTGGTGGTGTTCAGGAACACTCCGGGCGACATGTAGAACCCGTCATGCGGCATCTCCAACCGCGCGCCGCCACAGGCCAGCTCAGCGCCCTCAGACTTGCCCAGATCGACATAGGCGAGGTTTTCCTGCAACTGCTGCTCGCTGACAACCGGCCCCATCTGAGTGCCGTCTTCCAGCGCGTGCCCGACCTTCATGGCTTGTGTGCCGGCGACCAGTTTCTCGACGAACGCATCATGGATGCCCGCATGAACGACCAGCCGCGACGAGGCAGTGCATTTCTGCCCGGTGCCGCCAAACGCGCCACCCAGCGCCAGTGTTACCGCCAGGTCCAGATCGGCATCGTCCATCACGGCCAGCGCGTTCTTGGACCCCATTTCCATCTGTACCTTGGTCAGGTTCTGGATGGCCGCTGCCGCAATCCCTTTGCCCACCGGCACCGACCCGGTGAATGAAATCGCGTTCACCTTGGGGCTTTCCACCAGACGCTGCCCGATGCTGCGCCCCGAGCCCATCATCAGGCTGAACAGGCCCTTGGGGATGTCCTGACGTTCAATGATCTCGGTCAGGGCTACGGCCGAGGCCGGGGTGATGTTCGCAGGCTTCCATACGACGGCGTTGCCGTAGCACAGCGCTGGTGCAATCTTCCACGAGGCGGTCGCGGTGGGAAAGTTCCATGGGCTGATGATGGCGACAGTGCCCACGGCCTCGCGTCGCACGTCAATCTCAACGCCGGGTCGAACGCTGTCGGCATTCTCACCGATCTGGCGCAGGCACTCAGCGGCGTAGTAGGTAAAGAACTGACCGGCGCGATAGACTTCACCTTTGCCCTCGGCCAGCGGTTTGCCCTCTTCGCGGGACAAAAGCGTGCCCAGCTCTTCCGCGCGGGCCATCAATTCATTGCCGATGGCGTTCAGAATGGCCTGTTTGCGTTCGGGCAGGTAAGCGGCCCATTCGGCCTGAGCCAGACGCGCCTGATCCAGTGTCGCCTCAAGCTGATCCGTGCTGGCCTGCGTAAAGATGCCGACCAGATCGCTCAGATCCGAAGGGTTGCGGTTTTCGATTTCAGAATCACCCGCCAGCCATTCGCCAGCGATCAGGTTCAGTTTGGTCACAATGCGCCCCAGAGCAAAATAAGAGTCGCGCTTAGGATGGCTTTTCCGCTGCATATCAGTCAAATTCAAACGAATGAACAAAAGTTCAGGAAAACTGAAGTATGGCACTCAAGATTGAAACCCTTCGTTGTTTCTGCACCGTTGCCCAAACCGGCAATTTGACCGAGGCCGCGGATCGCTTGGGGCGCACCCAGTCGGCGGTATCGATGACATTGAAACAGTTTGAGGACCATCTGGGTCGAAAGCTGTTTGAAGGTGAGCGCAAGAGCCGTTTGTCCCCATTGGGGGCGCAAGTGTTTGAACTGGCGCTGAAACAAGTGCGTCAGTTCGATCAGGCCGTGCAGGACATTGAAGAGGCCGCGATCGCCGAGCAGGGGCTCTTGCGCATTGCCTCGGTGCCGTCGGTTGCGGCTTTGATTTTTCCGCGCGTGTTATCGCATCTTGCGCGGCAGTATCCCGGCGTGAAAGTCGATTTGCGCGACACCGATACGCAGCAGGTTCTTGACGCGCTTGTCGAAGGCAGAGCCGATATCGGGATCGCCTCGGGGTATCATGCGTTGAATGGTATTCGCGCGGTGCCGCTGTTGCGGGACCGATTCGGGCTGGTCTGCTCTGCCGAGCATCCGTTGATCGCGCAAGAGGCGCCGCCGACCCTTGCCCAAATCGCCTCGGTTCCATTCATTCGCAACGCATTGTGCGACCTGATCGAGTCGCCGCAGTTTCACGCCGCGATTGACCGGGCGGGAGTGACCATCCACAACACGCATTCGCTGATTGCGATGGTTCGGACCGGTGATTGGGTGACGGTTTTGCCACAAACGGTGACCGGGTACATACCGGAAGCCACTGCATTTCGATTGATCTGCGACTTGCCAGATCACAGGCAGGTATTCCTATATATCCACGAACGATCACGGTTTCCTGACCTGGTTCGCGCGACCGAGAAGATCATTTTGGCGGAAAACGCTTAGCGTGGCGTCAACGCTGTGGTTCTCAAGGATAGGGCGTTCCCTATTGGCTGCGGCTGGCCAGTTGTCATTTTTCACGAATAGTGTCAGAAATGTAAAAATGTGATTGATTGGTCAAAGGCGGTACTTTGTGATTGTGCCCTGCCTGACCGGGAAGTGGGGTATTTTTGGCGACTGCGAACACAATTTCCGGCGTGAACCCACAAGATATCATGACCGCCTTTGCCCAGTACGGATTTCGCAAAACGTCAATGGAAGACATTGCGCGCGCGGTAGGTCTGTCGCGCCAG
Organism: Ruegeria sp. AB6; assembly: GCF_056542685.1. Classification (NCBI taxonomy): domain Bacteria; kingdom Pseudomonadati; phylum Pseudomonadota; class Alphaproteobacteria; order Rhodobacterales; family Roseobacteraceae; genus Ruegeria; species Ruegeria sp. AB6. Next base: position 93,684 of record NZ_JBQGAD010000011.1, read on the forward strand.
TCGATCTACAAGAAATTCGGATCGAAGGACGCGTGTTACGCTTGGGCGTTGAGGGCCTATACAGAAGCGTTGTACCAGCATGTTTTCGCGCTGCTCGATCAGGCCGAAGACGCGCCGATGGCTGTAGTGGAAACGGCGCTGATTTCTGTCGTCGGAGATTCGGTCGAACTGGCTGAATCCAGGCACGGGTCCGAGCTGCTCGAGGATGCTCTGGCCGTCGCAAGCGCCCAGCCCGAAAATTGGCCCAGCCTGTATGCCCAGAAGCTGGGGGCATTTATCTTGCGCCACGACCTGGCTGCAACGCCGGAACGGGCGCAGGATCTGGCGCATATTTTGATAACCGCCACACGGGGCGCTTTGGTTGTTGCGTCTTCGCGCGAGGCGTTCGCGCAGGACATTCGCCGAATTCTGCGCGGGGTTTTCGGTGATCCCTAGGCGCGGTTTCGGGCCACGCTTGGGGAATGCTCACGCAGTGGTCAAACTGTTTTGAAACACAATGACTTCCTTACTGCCGCATACTGATTTCCGGTAAAGCGCCGGGGTGTTTGGTGCAGGCGTCTCACTGTGATATGACGTTACGTAAGATACATCTAACCCTGAACTTTTTAGGGCTGTGCAACAAGGGGGAAGGCTATGAAATACATGGGATTTGGAGCAACCATTCTGTTTGCGGCAGGGTTGGTCGTCAGCACTTCAGCCAGTTACGCGCAGACCCGTGAAGAAAGCCATGGCATGGTGTTGCTGCGCGGGTTGCCGACGCTGGATACCCATCACAGCGTTGCCATTGTTGAATTGGACCCGGAATCTGATCGCTTTGGAGAAATTCTCAGCGAGGTTGAGCAACCCGATATCGAGCACCCTCTGCATCACCTTTACTACAGCCCGAATGGCAGGCTGTATTCCACCGGGCTCGATCCGGCGTGCAGTCTGGCCGAGATTGGCTTGTCGAGGGACGCTGGCGGTGCGCCGGTGATCGAAGGCATCACCTGTCTGGACACACAGGGCCAGATCGTGGGCGAAGATATCATGTGGGCCAATTCGAACGGGCAGGAATACATGTTTGTTACCTTCATGGGGGGCACCGGAGGTGATGATGGCGGCTCGGTCGGGGTGTTTGATCCGCAAACCAACGCGGTGGTCAAAATCATCGAAGCCCGTAAAAGTCAGGTCGGCGAAGGTGCCCCGTATATCATGTATCCGCATGGCATTTCGGCTTTCGAGGATCGTATGGTGGTGACATCGACCGTGCATCCTGACTTGGCTACTGGTGTTGGGAACGCGTTGACGATCATTGATCTGAACACGTTAGAGCCTATCCAGAACATCACCGTCGAGAATGAAAAGCCGCTGAACTTCCCGTCTTCTCCGGTCGAGGTTCTGTTCGCGCGGCCCAGCATTCACCCCGATATCGAACCGGCCATTCTGGCCAATACAATGTTCGGGTTCGAGACGTGGAAAATCCCCTATGACGCCAAGGCCAAGACCTTTGGCGCGCCCGAGGTCATCTATAGCGGTGTCGCCAATGACACTGCCGTGCCCTTGGAATTCTATGGCACCGAGGATGAGCTGTTCATTTCGCACGCTTTGCCCGGTGTGGTGAAACGGTACGAACTGGGCGCTCTGCCTGAACTGGTGTCCAGCGGCCCCGACATCGTGACCGATCCCGGTGCACATCACATGATCTTTTTCACCTCCGCCTCAGGGCGCGAGTTGATCGCGATTCAGAACAATCTGCTCAATCTGGGCAACGGTGCGGACAATGACCCGACCGATGTGGATTTCATCGCTTCTCTGAACGCGCACACGATTTCGGTGCATGATCTGGAAACCGGTGAACGTATCGGGACGGTCAATTTCAAGGAACGCTACAACAAGGGCGTGGACAACGTTGAGGGTCTGTTTGGTTCGGGCTTTGTGCATCACCACTAACGGATCGGGTGGCCCATGCCTCGGGTGATCGTTCTGCTGGCCGCCGCTGCGATTCTGGTCGCGGCGGGGTGGCTGATCCGGGACTTCATCCGCGATCCGGTGGCGACACCCATCGCCGACTTCTCGGCGCCGTTTGTGTTCGGGCGGTTTGCCGTGCCGCCTGATAACCCGCTGACTCAGGAAGGTTTCGCCTTGGGGCGGCACCTGTTCTACGACCCTATTCTATCCGCGAACAACGAAGTGTCCTGCGCCACTTGCCACATTCAGGCGATGGCTTTCACCGACGGGCGTGCCCGATCTCCGGCCTTATCGGGCGGTGAGCTGGAGTTCAGCGCCATGAGCCTGGTCAATCTGCTTTGGGGGCAGGAGAGGTTCTTCTGGGATGGCCGCGCGACCTCGCTTGAAGAACAGGCGCTGATGCCGATCCAGCACCCCGAAGAGATGGGGCAGGATATCGACGCGCTGGTCGAGGAACTGTCCGACTCGTCCAGCTATCGTCGCATGTTTCGCCGCGCCTATGGCGAAGTCAGCGCCGACAACATCGCCCGGGCGTTGGCCAGTTTCATGCGGATGCTGATCTCGGACAATTCCAAATACGACAAATACCTGCGCGGTGAGGTGCGGCTGAGCGCGCAAGAAGAACATGGGCGCAAATTGTTCATGGCCCATCCCGACACCAAAGTGTCCCTGCGCGGCGGGAATTGCATTGATTGCCACAGTCAGTTCCTGACCTCGGGGTTTCGGGACGCGCTGGACGGGTTCTCGAACAATGGGCTCGACCCAGAGGACACGCTGGCACCTGGTTTGATGGCGGTCACGGGAAACCCTGCTCACAAAGGGTTCTTCAAGGTTCCAACCCTGCGCAATATTGCCGTGACCGCTCCTTATATGCATGACGGCCGGTTCGAGACGCTGCGAGATGTCATGAATCACTATAATGACGGCATTGTCGTCAGCGACACGCTCAGCCCGTTGATCCTTGAAGCCGATAACGCCCCTGACACCCCGTCGGATACGGTGGGCCTGCGCATGACACCTGAGGAAATCGACGCAATCATCGCTTTTCTACATACGCTGACCGACGAAGTTTTTCTGACCGACCCTGCCTTTTCCAATCCGTTTGAAGGAGGCTCATGATGTCCCGCCTGCAAGCCATGTCCGGTTTTGGTCTGTTGGTGTTGCTTGCCATCGGATGGATTGTGTTCGTCCCAGGCCCCAAACGCACGACCGATGTCACCGTCACGCTGCGGGCGACCATGGACGGGGCCCCGCTGACCTTCGACCAGTTCATGTATGACAACCCCGCTGGACCCGGCGCGTTTCGGGTACGAGATTTTCGGTTTTACCTCAGTAATCTGGTTTTGACCTCGGGCGATGAAGAGTTCGTGGAGCCCGACAGCTATTACCTTGTCCGGTTCGACAATGCGGACAGATCTTATGTGATCACTCTGTCCGATGTGCCACTGCGCCGGATCGAGGGACTGCGCTTTTTGATCGGCGTGGACCCGGACGCCAACGGGTCGATCCTTGCGCGGGGCGATCTGGACCCCAACAGCCAGATGGCGTGGAACTGGGAAGTTGGGTATAAATTCGTTCTCTTCGAGGGTGCATTGGATGTGGATGGAGCCATTTCTCCGCTGGTTTATCATGTTGGGTTTTCCGAGAACGCCCGCGAGGTCTCGGTGCTGGTTCCGGCAGACATGACGCGGGCAGGGGAGACGCAGATAAATCTTGATGTCGATCTGGCCAAACTGTTCGACAACGCGGCGCTGATTGATATGCAAGCCCTGCCCACGGTGAAATTCGACCGGACCGATGCGCGAATGCTGGCAGATAACTACGCGGACATGATCTCGGCATCCTATTAGCGGTTTCGTAGGGTTTGCGGCATAAAGCCAAATTTCCGCCCTTATTCGGTCAGATGATCCGCAAAATCAGGGCGCACAAAGATCTTCATGAAGGTTCAGGGGGTCTTTGCTGTGAAGCGCATCATTGGACATATCGATAGTCAGAAAAGGCGACTCTACGCGATTGCGTTTCTGGCGTTTGCTGCCGGATATGTCCTGTACTCCCATATCGAGGTGACACGTTTCGGGATGCCCCTGCCGGTGTTCACCGGGCTGCTATATATGTCGATGATCGTGTTCGCGACGGCTGTGTCTACGTATTTTCTGCCCAAACTAGCCCGCGTGACAGATGCTGTCGCAGTAACGCGTCTGGGTTTCGCCGTTTGGGTCGCCGGCACGCAAAGTTACGAGGTTGCGGCCTCACCCCTGATCGGCGCGACCATTGTGATCGGAGGTGCAATGGTTTTGTTGCAACTGCGTAGCTGGGCCACCTTTGCGGTTCAATCCATGCGGGCAGTCACAGCGGTCGATCAACCAGTTCCTGTTTGGGTTGGCGCCCAGCGTCGGGCGTAGTCATGACCCAAGGCGGCACCCCCGCCTGATCTGCACAAATCCTGCACAACATCCGCCGCTGGTTTGCACATCAAGGTGTGACAAGGCGGTATGGAACATAACCGATCTTACCTACTGTGGGCCGGGTTGGCCCTTGCATCCGCCGTATTGGCGATCGAGCCCGTCCTGTGGCTGATCCAAAGCTGGCGCGATCCGTCTTACCAATCCTATGGCGCGCTGTACGGCCTGCTGCTGGCCGGTCTGGTGCTTCTGTCTCTGACAAGTTCTCGCCCGCAGGGGCCGGACCGGCGCGGGCGGGTCTTTGCCGTCTTCCTGGGTGCGGCCTGCGTTCGCTTGGGGGGGCAGGTGCTGGCCATCAATATCCTCAGCGCATTGGCTCTGGCGTTGGATGTCTTTGCGTTGGCCGTTTTCCTGCGACTGGATCAGCGACGCATTGCGCTGTCGCCCATGTGGTTGGCGGCGCTGTTTCTGTTCTGCCTGCCGCTTGGACCGATCCTTGAGCGGGTGGCAGGGTTTCCGTTGCAGGTGATGTCCGCCCACGTGGCGTGCGCAATGCTGTCGCCCTTTTTCCCGGACCTGCTATGCGAAGGAGTTCGGCTGCGTGTGGGTGGCGTGGATGTTCTGGTCGATCTGCCCTGCTCGGGCGCGGTGGGGCTGTTGCAGCTTGTCAGCCTTTGGGCCTGCCTGAATGCGCTCTACCGTCCGGCACTTTTGCCTGCGCTGGGCGGAGGTCTGTTGATCGCAGCGGCAACGGTGCTGGGCAATGGCCTGCGCATCACCCTGCTGGCGGCGGGACTGGCGCAAGGGATCGACACGATGGCTCCTACGTTGCACAGCCTTATCGGGCTGGGGACACTGGCGCTGGTCGCCTTGACCATTGTGCTGCTGTACCGTCCGAAACCGGCCCGGCTCAGCCCCGCGCGGATCACGACGTTTTCCCTGCCACGCGTCCTGCATTTCCCAGCGGTTGTATCGGCGTTGGGTCTGTCTCTGACAATCATCAGCGCGCCGCGTGCGCCCGTCGATCAATCGGCACCCGTGCCCCCGACCGAGCTGCCCGGTCAATTGCTTGGGCATCCCGCGCAAGAGGTCGCACTCTCTGCCGTTGAACGCGCCTATTTCGCCACCTATGGCGGCACGGCGCGCAAGGTGCAGTTCGGCCCGATGGGGGTGAATGTAGTGCGGACTACATCCCCACTTCGCCACCTGCATTCGCCGGCCACCTGCCTGCTTGGTATGGGCTACCAAGTGCGGTTTCTAGGCACCCGGTTCGATCCTCTGCCCAGCTCGGTTTACGAAGCAACGGGCCCAGACGGGCAGGTCTGGACCGTCGCAGTCAGCTTTGTCTCGGGCGATGGTCAGCGCACGGCAGGTGTGGGCGAAGCCGTCTGGAGTTGGCTGAACGGCTCGTCCCGCGAATGGCGCTCGATCCAGCGCATTACCCCGAAATCCATGTCAGATCCGGACCGCGCCGCCTATGAGGCTGCGGTTCTGGCCGCCCTTGATTTGTAACCCTTGCTCAGGAGATCCAAATGCGTGCCCTTTTCCCTGTGATGATCCTACTTGTCTGGCCGATGGTGGCCGCGGCCAAACCCGACCCCGCCGACGTGGCCGGGCGCGTCGTCGCCCATGCTGGCGACCGGGTTTTCGATCTGCCCCTTCTGGACAGCGCCCTGCATGTCACCATTCAGGGCGATATGGCGACAGTTGAACTGCGGCAGACGTTCCAGAATCCATCGATGGTTCCGGTCGAGGCCGAATACCTGTTCCCCCTGAATCAAAAAGCCGCCGTTTACGGGATGGAGATGCGCGTAGGCGATGAGTTGGTACGCGCCGTGATCCGTGAAAAAGCACAGGCCGAGGCAGAGTTCGATCAGGCCGCGTCCGAGGGCAAGGCGGCTGCGCTGTTGACCCAGCACCGCCCCAACATGTTCACGCAGAGGATTGCCAACCTGATGCCGGGGCGTCCGGTCGAGGTAACGTTGCGCTACGTCCAGATGGTGCCCAAGATCGACGGCCAGCATGAGATGGTGATCCCTCTGATCGTCGGCCCGCGCTATCAAAGCCCGCTAGACACTCCTCGGCCTGAGCTGGCCAGTGCCGAGGACATTCCGCTGGAAAACGCCACGTGGTCTGTCAGCCCGATCCCCGCCTATCCTCCGGTCGCGGGGCTGGACCTGCCCGATACTGTGACGTCCGAGCGGGTCTCGCTGGATGTCTCTCTGACTGCTGGGGTTGAGCTATCTGGGTTTCACAGCCCGACCCATCCGTTGCAAATCGATCAGGACCAAGAAAGCCTGACTGCCCGGTTTGTAGATGGCAAGGTCATGGACAACCGCGATCTGGTGCTGCGCTATACGCTGGGTGGGGCGGAGTTACAGGCGGCAAGCCTGTCCCATCATGACGAGCGCGGTGGCTTCCTGTCGGTGCTGATCGAACCCCCGGCGGTCCCGGATGAGGCCACAGCCACCCCGCGCGAATTGGTCTTTGTGCTGGACACCTCCGGCTCGATGGGCGGGGAGCCGATGAAGGCCAGTAAACGCTTCATGGATGCTGCCTTGCAAGGGCTGCGGGAGGGGGATCATTTCCGCATCATCCCGTTTTCCAACACGGCACGGCATTTTTCGAACGCCTCGACCCCGGCAACCCCGTCGAATATCCGCAAGGGACGCGATTTTGTGCACGGCCTGTCTACGGGGGGCGGGACCGAAATCGACACTGCGGTTCGCGCCGCCTTTGCGACCGACACGCCCGAGGGCGCGATCCGCATCGTGGTCTTTCTGTCCGACGGCTATATCGGCAATGAGGCGCGGGTTCTTAAAACCATTCGCGGCCAAATCGGTCAGGCCCGTATCTATGCTTTCGGGGTGGGCAACGCCGTGAACCGCTATCTTCTGGACGCCATGGCGGAAGAGGGGCGCGGCTATTCTCGCTATGTCGCGCTGGACGAAGACGCGCTTGAGGTGGCAGAGAACCTGGCTGCAAACCTCAAGTCCCCTCTGCTGACAGATCTTGAGATCGACTGGGGCGGATTGGATGTGCAGGATGTTACGCCAGCACGTCTGCCCGATCTGTTTGCGGGCAACGGCCTGCGCTTGATGGCGCGCTACGACGGTGCTTTTGAGGGCGTAATCATTTTGAAAGGACTGGTGCAGGGCCGCCCCGCGCAGATGCCGGTCAAGCTGTCACTGACCGAAACCGAGGGCGATGCCGCACTGCCGCTGATCTGGGCCCGCGACCGGATCGGCGTGCTGGAACGACAGATCGCGGTCGGGGACCGCGCCGGGCAGGCGGATGCCGAGATCACGCGTCTTGGGCTGGCCTATTCGCTGCAAACCCGAAATACCTCATTCGTGGCCGTTTCGCAGCAAATCGTCAATGACAGCGGGCAAGAAGCTGTCGAGGCTGATGTGCCCCTGCCGGTGGTGTCCGGTGTGACGGCCGCGGCCTATCCGTCGCAGGGCTTTGCCGGGTCATCCTCGCCCGAGCCACAGGCGATTCTGGGTCTGGTCATGGTCGCAGCTATGACCGTATTGGGTCTGCGTCCTCGGCGGGCGCGACGGGTATGAGGTCGCTGATCATGCAGGTTGATATGGACACCGCCCGGATCGCTTGTCAGAACCTTCTTATGGAAGCGCATATCCTGATTGTTGATGATGATCCCAAGATCCGCGATGTGATCCGCATTGCCCTGAAAGGGGCGGGTATGCGCACGACCGAAGCCGCGAACGGACAGGCTGCGCTGACCCATGTCGGACGAGAACCGATCGATCTGGTGCTGCTGGATATCGGAATGCCTCAGATGGATGGGTTTGAATGCTGCAAGTCCATTCGGGCGCGATCGGATCTGCCGATCCTGTTCCTGACCGCGCAGGATGACGAAATCGACCGGGTTCTGGGTTTTCAACTGGGTGCCGATGATTTTGTCGCCAAACCTTTCAGCCCGCGCGAACTGGTGCTGCGGATCAAGGCCATTCTGTCCCGTGGTCGCCGCTCGGCCTCGCGCCCTTTGCGCACCGGCGGGTTGGAGCTGGACATGGCCGGTCACACCTGCCGCATCGAGACCACGCCGGTCGATCTGACGGCGACCGAATTTCAGTTGCTGTATTCTCTGGCCGAGCGTCCTGATCAGGTGCATGACCGCAATGCGCTGGCCCAAAAACTGTATGGGGCGGGCACGCAATTGTCCGGGCGCACGATTGACAGCCACGTGCGTAACATTCGGGCCAAAGCGTCTCAGGCCGGGTGCGCCGATATCATCCAGACGGTCCACGGCGTCGGTATCAAGCTGGGCGCATGTACGTGCGACAGATAGGCACGATCCGCCGAAAATGGCGCCCGTCGATGGCGTTTGTCGTCGCGCTGGTTTGTGTGGCTTTGGTCTCAATACCGCTGGCGGCCATGATGACGGTGCAGCTAACCTCGAACCAGTTTGTGCGGGAAACCGAACAGGTGCTGCTGAAACAGGCTGCCGTCTACGCCGAGATTTTTCGCACCCGCTTTCAGGCCATGGACGGACCCGAGATCGGCCCGGAACTTGCGCCCGAAATGCAAGCGTTCTGGGCCGCCGATGTCCGCCCCATCCGGGCCCAGATAAACGTGCGCCGCGACCGGGTTCTTCCGCCACTGCCGGAGGGACCAAAGGTCGGGGCGATATCCGATCCGCGTCATGAAACAGTTTTGCCGGGCATGGCCGATCTGGCCCGGTCTGCGGGCAAGAGCACTCTGGCCGGGGTGATTTTTCTGGACCATCAGGGGCAGGGCACCGGCGAGGCGGGGTTGCGTGCTTTCGCCGATTTGCCCGAAGTGCAGCAAGCATTGACTGGTCGCGTCGGTACGACGTTACGGGCGCGTGCAGATGAATTTGACCGCCATCCGCTGACCTCGATCAGTCGGGATACGGGGTTTCGGGTGTTCGTGGCCTATCCCGTTCTGGCACAGAACCGTGTCATCGGGGTTGTCCTGCTGTCCCGCACGCCGCTGAACCTCAGCAAATTTCTGTACCGCGAACGAGACGCGCTGATCATAATGGCGCTGTTCACGCTGAGCGGTGCTGCATTGATCGGATGGCTTTTGCACCGGCTGATGTCCCGTCCGGTTCGGGGCCTGCGGGATGAGGCGCGCCGGGTGGCTTCGGGGGATACCCCTGTCTCGGACCCGCTTGCACATTACGGGATGCGGGAACTGGCCGATCTTGGTGAAAGCATGTTGTCGATGGCCGATACGTTGCAGGCCCGATCACGTGAGATTGCGATTTATACCGATCACGTGACGCATGAACTGAAATCCCCAGTCACCTCGATCGCTGGAGCCGCTGAGCTTTTGTCCGAACCTGCGCTGTCGCCTGAAGATCGCGCCGGGCTGCTGGACAATATCCAGACCGAAGCTGCGCGCATGAACACTCTACTGGGCCGGCTGCGTGAGCTAAGCAAGTTGCGGCAAGCCCCGAAATCGGGTCCGGGTCTGTTGCCTGCCATGCTGCCCGCTGTGGAAGGGCTGGAAATTCGGATTGCCGAGGGTCAGAACCTGATGCTGCCGTTGTCAGAGGAACACGGGAAGGTTGTTTTGCTGCACATGGCTCAGAACGCAAGGTCCCACGGTGCTACCGAGGTGATCTTGTCTTATTCTGATAGTGTCCTGCGGGTTCTGGATAACGGTGAAGGGATTTCACAACACGACGCAGACAGGCTAACCGAGCCCTTCTTCACAACGCGTCGCGAAGAAGGCGGCACTGGAATGGGTCTTGCGATCGTTGCCGCGATCCTCGAAGGCTATAGGGCCACGCTGAAGGTTGAGCCTTCAGATATGGGGGCAGAATTCCGAATTGAATTCGCGAAAAATAGGCCCGGCTTACAGCAATACTGACCAGGCATTTCACGACGTGTGAAAGGCATAAAGTAACGCGCAGTGTTTCGAATCAACTTGAGACTATGGGCTCGAGAAATTCGGCAAAAATTGGGCAAAATTGTGGCAATAATTAGGCTATAGGTTCGGCAGTCCTAAACCGGGGATAGATTGAGAAGCACCGCGAAATTGCAGATGGTATGATACGGGAAGTTTGGGGTAAGCGCCTAATTTGGCTTGGTATTCAGATTGGGCCTATTTGAACCCTGAATGGTTTGTAACGTATAGAGCAAGCGTTATTTGCAAGGCCTGTCAACTCGACCTGCGCTTGCAATCATTTGAATTGAAATGGATTTTTTGATACTCTCGGGGCGAGGCTGGGTAATTAGACCTAAAGAGCCAACAGGGTGCCGTTTACTGGAGTTTATTGACATCGCGTCAGATGTTGAACGGCACAGTCACAAAATTTGCGCGTCACGAGTTTGGCGAATTGCGCGCTGTACGGCTTGGTAGCTTGTGCGGCCAAGACTGCTTTTGTTTTTATTTTGGGGGCAAAATAATGGCTATTCCTAATGCAATGGACGACATCGGTTTATTCTCTGTCAGCGAAGACGATGTTCTAAAGGTTAATCCAAGCAACAGTGTTCTGGACAACGATACGGATACCGATGGGGATGGCCTGGCGGCCAGTATCACCGGCAATCCTCAGAACCCGCTGTTCGACTTTAAGACGAATGGAACGTTCACCTATGACGCCCGCTATCATGGCGTTTTGTATATAGACACCGATGGCACCGACCCAACGCTGAGTGACATGACTGATGGTGACGTCACGCTGACCAACGGGTTCGACTCGTTGGGGGCAGGGGCCATCGTCTACGACACCTTCACCTACGAGGCCAATGACGGCCAGGACGGGGATGAGGCGACGGTCAGCGTCATGATCCTCGGCGAAAACGATGACCCGGACGCGGTCGATGACGCGGTCGAGTTCGATCAGGACACGACCGACAATGTCAGTATTGATGTCGTGTTCAACGACACGGATGTGGATATCTGGCCCACGGCTGACAAGCTTGACCTTGAGGTCATCGGAATTGCAGACATCGCGGATGAAGCCGGCCCGGCAGGTGGCTCGGACAATTCACTGGGCGACGGGTTGATGATCACGACCGATACCGGTGGCACAGTTCAACTGGATGCGGGCACTGGCGAGTTGGTCTACACCGCTGCTGAAGGCTTCTTTGGCATCGATACGTTCGAATACACAGTCAGCGATGGCAATGGCGGTGAAGATACGGGCGTTGTCCGCGTCACTGTTTTGCCCGGCAATGAGGCGCCCGACGCTGTGGACGACACACGGACCATCAGCGAAGACGCGGGTGAAACCAATATGGCAACTGTGTTGGGCAATGACACAGATGTCGATGACGCGCCGTTGATTGCTGCTGAATTGTCTACAGATATCGGCAGCGCCCTGACGCGCGTGGATGACATGGGCAACCCCATTGCGGGCAACACCGGTATTTTGGTCGATTTCAACGCAGACGGCACCTTCGACTATGACCCCAATGGTGAGTTTGAAAGCCTGGGTGTTGGCGAAACCGCCTATATCGAGTTCGACTACATTGCCTATGACGGAGAGGGCGCCTCGGACTCTGCGACCGTCACGATCGAGGTTCAGGGGCAGAATGACGGCCCGAACGGTTCGAACGGGTCGGCGACGGTTTATGAACGTGGCTTGTCCACCGGAACACAGCCCGAACCGAACACAATACCGGACTCGGGGAGCAATTCAGACATTGTCCAAACGATTGACCTGAACATCAGCGACCCGGACACAAATGACATGCCGTTTCTGTCCAGCACGTCAACCGCGATGAACTATACCCCCGGCGACGAGATTGCGGGGCTCTATGGGACATTGGCGATCAACAATAACGGAACGGTGACCTATACGCTGACCGGCTCTGCCGAACATGACACCGACGGCGTGACCGAACAGGAAATGTTCACCGTCTATGTGCTGGATGGAAATGGAGGCTCCAAGGCGCTGACGGTGACAATTGACGTCAAGGATGACAGCCCCTATCTGGGCAATTCCCCGGTTGCGGATGAAGCCAGTGACAATGACGTCGAAGGCAACACAGTGGGTGCTCCGGTCTCATTCTCGTCCGACACAAACAACACCACGTCGGATACGTTCGACTATTTTGAAGGTGCCGATGAGGCGACGTTGTCGGTGACAGCCGTTCCCGCGCGTTTCATGTTGTACGACAGCGATCCCGATGCGCCGGGCGGCGAGGTTTATGTCGACTCGGTCTATGATCCGATGACACAAACCGTAACCGGGACGATAGACGGCGGAACGCTGGATGATCAGGATCTGTACACTCTGGTGCTGAACGACAGTGCTGGTTCGAATACCGGATCCTACCAGTTCACCATGCTTCTTGATCCGCCCTCGGACCTGCTGGACCTCGATTTTGACGCGGTCAGCGCCGGTGCGCCGCAAGATGAGTTTATCTTTACTAATCTCGGCAATCTTACGTTCGACGGTGGTTCCGGGAGTGTTGTTGAAGGTATGACCAATGGCCAGACCTCATACAATCTGGGGGCCTCTTTCAATACCGAAGCGGGCGATGGCGACTATCGCTTGAACCCGAACAGCGGCGGTGGCTTTGGCATGGGTGACGGCAATATCGAGATCAACGAGGTCATCGAGATCACCAACATCAACTCGGCATCAACCACAGGGTTCGAACTGGACGTGACCGGCAATGGCGGTGGCGTACAGGGCAATGATCCACTGGATCTGGTTTGGGAGGCCTGGGATACCAGCGTCGTTCCACCTGTCCTGATCGACAGCGGGCGGATTGACCTGACCCAGATGACCACAACCGACAAGACGGTCGAAGATGTCGCGATTCTGCCCAGTGGCACCTATGACACGCTCTACCTCGCGTTTGATGGCGTCGACAATAACGACAAGCTGCGGATCAACAACTTCCAGACGCTGACAACAATCGAAGTCGATGACTTTGATTTGGACTTTACCTTAGCGGCAGGGGAAGACGCCTTGGATGGCGTCGACCCGACCGGTGACGGTGACGTGGCAGACGGAAGCCCGGCAAGCTTCACGATATACGTGGATGGCACCGACGAAGACTCCGTCTTCTCAATTGTTTAAGGCAAAATCCAATGAGGCGGTCAGTATGCACTGGCCGCCTTAGCTTGACGATCTAAAAAAAATCCCCGCCGACAGTTTTTTTGAATCGTGCATTCGGGAATTTGGGGGTGATTTGCGGTGTTTGTGGTGCTGATCGTCGCACCAAGCGGAACAATGCAAACCGTTTTTAAAAAATTATCCGCAAATTTGGATCAAAAAACAGCCGAAAACGGAGAAAGTTCACGGATTAACATTGGGTTAATTTGGCCCCCGGTAAATTGCAGGTGTAGTTGTTAATGAGTTGAGCATGGTTAAGCTGAACAAATATCTGACAGAGCTGTTTCCGGTCGAATGGAAGTCTTCTATTCCGGGATTGAAAACGACCGGAGACGGCTCTTCTAAGTCCATCCGGCTAGGGCTGGAACTGGCTGTTCCTGCATCTGTTTTCTTTCTGTTGCTGGCCTATTGCCTGCACAAAGCCAGTGTCGAAAACTACGTTTCCGTTCTGATGTGATGCATCCAGTCCGCTTTGGGCTGGTAGCCAAGCCTAAGTGATTTGTCGCGGACGAACAAAGATCACGCCGCGGCTTTCTCGGCTTTTTCCATTTCCTTAATGATCAGCACGCGCAGGATTTCGCGGAACTTGTCCATGTTCCGTTTGAGCAAGGTTTCCATCAACGAACTACCCAGGCCAGCGTCCATCAAGAATTTCGCCGCAGCCTTGCCCAATTTGACGTTGTCCTCGCCCATAAGCTCTTTGGGGCCGCTTTTGAGCCATGGCATAAGCAGTTTCTCAAGTTCCATTTTGCTAAGAACCTTCAGCATTGCTGACGTTCCAAGCTGGGTTGCAAAACGGCGCAATGCCAGAGGCAGCAGACGCTCGGGCGCGACCGAACGGATATAGACTTCAAGGCCAAGCTGCCCGCCGCGTTTTTCCAGAACCTTGGCCGCTATCTTCAATTCGGCGTTGATTATGCCCTTGGGCACGAGTCTGGGTGCCGCGCGTTCCGACCACGTTTTCAAAAAGGCCGGGCTAAGGGCACTGGTTGTGATATAGGGGCGCGCAAGCTTGACTACCCCACCCACGATCAACCCTGCAGCAGCCCCGGTGATCGCATTCTTCACCATTCTTTCGCTGATTTCTTTTGTCGACATCTGCTTTTCGCCTGCGATTTCACGGCCAATGGCGTCGTAGCCGTCAAAGGCCAACCCTGTAACGGTGGCGGCTGTGGCGTTCAGAACGATCCCTGCGCCCAACCCGGCCGGAGGGCAGGCGGTCAGAATAAGCGCGCAGGTCGCGAATTCACCCGCCGCTCGCACATATCCCGCCTGTTTGATCTTTTTCGCCGTGGCATCAATCAGGCCATGAACCCATGCGATGACGGCATTGTTGTAATTCACGACAGCCGCGTCGCAGGCGACCAGGGCTTTCTTGAACCCCTTGTAGTCGCGCCCGCAGACGGTTTTTGCCAATGTTTTGTAGGCCGCCGCTGCTTTGGTGTAGTAGGGGCGCGGATCTTCGGCGCGGCTTACCGCGTTGATGAACGTGTAGACATAGCGCTGTTGGTTGTTGATCTCGATCTGGGCATTGTGACGATCACAGGCAGCATAAAAATTGATCCGCTGATGTTCCAGCGCGCGGTCCATTACGCGATGGACCTCTTTGACCGTAGCTTTGTAACCGCGTTCATCCAGCAGAACATTGCGCTTACCGTCCGAGACCACATAAGCCTTTGTTTTCGGGTTAAGAACCCAGACGACTTCCCCTTTTTTGAGCGCTTCGCTTTTCTTCAGACGCACCGAGACTTTCTTGTTCTTGGAATATTTCAGGATCGCGTTTTGATCCTTGATTTTGTATTGCTTTACGATCGAGGCCAGCGTGTCGCCGTCCTTTGCCTTATGCGAAATCCAAATCACGAAGCGTTCCTCTCCAAACCAGCTGGCAAAATGGGATCAGAGGGCAACTTCCCGCCATCCTCCTGCGGGTGCATGCACAACTAGGCCGCCACTGAGCCGATCTGCCGTTCAATAGCGGTAAGCTATGTGGTCCAAGTGTCCGGGTTGTGTCGCATGTTGTATCAATTGTATCAGCCGTGCCGAACGCTCCGATTGCACCTTGTCGTCTATGAATTGGAGTCCGTACTTGCCTTGGCGCGCGGGCCACTATGGCTGTCGCAGACAGCGTGCAGGCAGAAGAAATCGCAAAGGGTCACCACTTGTTCTAGGCGCAGTGAATTACTCAGAACGCAATAAATCAAAAGCCCTGAACCCAGTAGGCACCTAGAATTTCTCCGACGCCCTCAGCTTTCTAAATTTGGCGAGCGCATGTTATTGCCCGCGCGGGGCAATGGATGGCGCGTATCCCACCCAAGTTTTGAACGCTCGGGTAAAGTTGGCCATGTCGCTATACCCCAGCCTGTGGGCGATCTCGGTCAAGCCCAAATCCGTATCGCGCAGCAAGCTTAGGGCGCGGCGATGACGGACCTTGCTCAGCAGTTTTCGAAAGGACTGCCCTTCAAGCGTCAGGCGCCGCTGAAGAGTGCGTTTACTCATGCTCATGCGACGTGCAACGGAGTCCAGTTCAGGGGTGCCTTCAAACATATCCAGCAGGATGCAGGCCTCCAACGCGATGATGAAGTCGCTGCCGGGCGCTGTCATTTTTGCCTGAACATCCGCCCAGCACATAGACGCCTCAGCCATGCTGTGTTGCAATGGCGGCGTATCCAACTCAATAGCGGTCAGCGGCAGGGACAGCGCCGAGCGGCCGTAAAGCGGCTGACACTGCAACAAATCGCGTAATTCATCCCCTTGGCCTCGGTCGGGGTAGTCAATTTCGATCCACCGCGGTCGCCAGCTAGGACCAAGGAAGCGTCGGACAAATCCCAGCATCAATGGGATGTTGTGGTCGCTGTGGGCGCAGATGGGGACGTCATCACCGCGCGGGACGAAATAGCGCATGATTCCGCCGCTGCGCATTTCAACCAACCAAACGCGGGGGCCGTTCTGGAACAGGGGCATGGCCCGCGCAAGACGATGAATCCCTTGACGCAACGTAGGGGCCTGACCGGAAAATTCGAACCACGGACCAATTTCCGCCCCGGACATTCCAAGCCCGACATGCAATCCGAAAAACGGGTGGCCCGACACGCGTTCAGCCTCGGCAAAAACACCGACCATTGCCGATAGCGGGATTCGCACAAACCGATCGTTCAGCACATCAATCGGAATGTTGGCTCGTTCAAAGACTCGCTCAACCGCTGCCGGTCCGGCGCAGCTTTGCAGCCGGTCCGGCAAATGTCCCATCCCGGCTGCGGTCGTGGTGGCGGTTTTTAGTTTTGACATCGTTAATGCTGATTTTATTTATGTATTACTTTGGAGACGGAGCAAATTATTGAGGTATATAAATTTTTGCACGGCTCTGGCGTGAAATGACAAGTGAAATGTGCTATCACTTGATACGCGTGGACAGGATGTAAGTTGTCATCACACAGCCCGAGGCGTCTCGGGCAGCTGGGGGGCGTGACATCGTATCCATGTCCACAAGCCGAAGGCATTACCCCCCGGTTATTTCGAGTTCAGGGAGACAAACATTGCTTTTATTCCGACAATTAATCAAACAGGCCGCCCGCCCGCTCAGCGGTGGGGTTTTGGCGCTGGCCGCTCTGGGCGCGCCGGTGTTGGCCCAGGGCGCGAACGACACGCCGAATTTCCTGGTCATTTGGGGCGACGATATCGGGTATTGGAACATCAGCGCCTATAATCAGGGCATGATGGGGTATGAAACCCCCAATATCGACCGAATCGCCAATGAAGGGATGTTGTTCACGCACAGCTACGGGGAACAGTCCTGTACCGCAGGGCGTGCGGCCTTCGTCACGGGTCAGTCAGGGTTTCGCACAGGTCTGCTGAAAGTGGGTCTGCCGGGGGCCAAAGAAGGGATGTCGCCGAAAGATCCCAGCATTGCCGAATACATGCGCTCCAAGGGGTATATGACCGGGCAATATGGCAAGAACCATCTGGGTGATCTGGACGAACACCTGCCCACCAACCACGGATTTGATGAGTTCTTCGGCAACCTCTATCACCTGAACGCCGAAGAAGAGCCTGAAAACGAGGATTATCCCAAAGATCCGGCCTTCCGCGAACAGTTCGGCCCGCGCGGTGTGATCCGGTCATCAGCGGACGGTTCGGTCGAGGATACCGGCCCGCTGACCCGCAAACGGATGGAGACCATAGATGAGGAAGTCACAGCCGGGGCACTGGACTTCATGCAGCGCGCCCATGATCAGGGTAAGCCGTTCTTCCTGTGGTACAACACCACGCGGATGCATATCCACACGCATCTCAAGGAAGAAAGTCAGGGCGTGACCGGGCTGGGCGTTTATCCTGATGGCATGGTCGAACATGACGGCATGGTCGGCCAGATGCTGGACAAGCTGGATGAGCTTGGCATCGCCGACAACACCGTCGTAATGTATTCAACCGACAACGGGGCCGAGGTGTTCTCGTGGCCCGATGGTGGCACTACGCCGTTCCGAGGTGAAAAGAACGACAACTGGGAAGGCGGTTATCGCGTTCCAATGATGATCAAATGGCCCGGCGTTATTGAGCCCGGTCGCAAGTCAAACCAGATCATCAGCCATTTGGACTGGTTCCCGACCTTCATGTCCGCGCTGGGCGATCCTGACATGAAGGAGCGCATGCTCACCGAGGCCCCCTTTGGCGAAGAAAACGAGCCCGTCCATCTGGATGGCTATGACTTCATGCCGTATTTCCGAGGGGAAACTGAGGTCGGCCCGCGGCGCGAGTTCATCTATTTCTCGGATGGCGGCGATCTGGTGAACCTGCGGTACAACCGCTGGAAAGTGGTCTTTGCCGAACAGCGCGCCCATGGGTTCGACGTCTGGCAGGAACCGCTGACTTTCTTGCGTCTACCCAAGATCATCGACCTGTATTCCGACCCGTTCGAACGGGCGCAGGACGAATCCATCGGCTATTCCCGCTGGCGTCTGGACCGGACCTATCTGCTGGTACCCGCGCAGGCCATTGTGGCGCAGTTCCTTGGCACGTTCCAGGACTACCCGCCACGTCAGGAACCGGCCAGCTTCTCAATTGATCAGGTCCTGAGAAGCCTGCAAACAGCCGGCAGTCAGTAACGGCCTAGACCGGACAAAACTTCATGGCGCGGAGCGATGCCGCGCCATTTTCGCACCAAAAGAGATTTCTCATGAAACGCTATGTTTTTGCCGTGGCTGCCTTGCCGTTTGGTTCTTTTCCCGCGCTGGCCGATCCGCTGGCGTCCTGGAACGACACCGCCACCAAAGCCGCCATTATCGACTTTGTCGAACGGGTGAGCGATCCGAACTCTTCCGATTTCGTCCCCGAAGAGGCCCGCATTGCGACCTTTGACAATGACGGCACGCTGTGGGGTGAACAGCCGGTTTATTTTCAGCTTATCTACGCACTCGACCGCCTGAAGGAAAAGGCTGAGGCGGACCCGTCGATCCTGACCTCGGATGTCCTAAAGGCTGCCGCTGCAGGCGATATGGCCGCCGTCGCCGACGGGGGAGAGGCTGGTTTAATGGAAATCCTGAACGTCTCGCATTCGGATGTATCCGTCGATGCGTTTCAGGCCGATGTCGCAGACTGGATCGCCACTGCCCGACACCCGGACACGAACCGGCCATACAACGAGATGATCTATGCGCCCATGCTGGAACTGCTGGATTACCTCGAGGCCGAAGGGTTTCAGACGTGGATCGTGTCGGGTGGCGGCATCCACTTCATGCGCGCCTTTGCCAGCGAAACCTACGGAATCCCGATCAACCGGATCGTAGGCTCGGTCACGCCGACCAGCTATGAGGTGGTGGAAGGTGTGCCCAAAATTATCAAGGGCCCCGGAATTGCTTTTGTGGATGACAAGGCAGGCAAGCCTGTTGGGATCGACTCGCATATCGGGCGGCGTCCGATCTTTGTGGGTGGCAACTCGGACGGTGATTTCCAAATGCTGGAATATGCCACCGCTGGCGACAGACCTGCCCTAGGCGTGATCGTTCATCACACCGATGCCGACCGCGAATACGCCTACGACCGCGACAGCCACATCGGTAGGCTGGTCCGCGGATTGGATGAGGCCGACGCACGTGGATGGGTGATCATCGACATGAAAGAGGATTGGGCGAAGGTATGGCCGGAATGAGCGACACTCCCAACCCCCGCGCGCATATCGACGCCCTGCGCGAACGCATGGGTCAGGCCATAATTGGTCAGCGCGACGTCATCGAGCGCCTGTTGATTGGTTTGCTGGCCAATGGCAATCTGCTGGTCGAAGGTTTGCCGGGGCTTGCCAAGACCCGCGCGATCAAGGCGATGGCGAAGAACCTGGAAAGCGATTTCAGTCGCATCCAGTTCACACCCGATCTGTTGCCCTCGGACGTGACTGGCACGGATGTCTACTACCAGACCGAAAAGGGCGGCGAATTCCGGTTCGAGGCCGGGCCTATCTTTGCCAATATCGTGCTGGCCGACGAGATCAACCGTGCCCCTGCCAAGGTGCAGGCCGCCTTGCTTGAGGCAATGGAGGAACGGCAAGTCACGGTGGGCGGGACCACGCACAAGATGGCCCCATTGTTCATGGTCATGGCGACCCAGAACCCGGTGGAGCAGGAAGGCACCTATGCCCTGCCTGAGGCGCAATTGGACCGGTTTTTGATGCATGTGCTCATCACTTACCCTCCGGTCGAGGATGAGGTTGAGGTCGTGCGGCTGGTCCGCGCAGAAGAGATCGCCGCCCAGAGCAAAGCAAAAGGCGAAAAACCCGCCCCAATCCCGCAACAGGCGATCTTTGACGCCCGGTCCCAGATCGGCGGAATCCATGTCTCGGACGCTATCGACCGCTATTTCGCCGATCTGGTGCAGGCTACCCGCACGCCCGAGGCCTATAGCGACGATCTGCGCCGCTGGATCGAGGTGGGCGCTAGCCCGCGCGCTTCGATCGCGCTGGATAAATGCAGCCGCACCCATGCCTGGCTAAACGGGCGCGACTATGTCGACCCTGAGGATGTCCGCGCCATTACCCCCGATGTACTGCGGCACCGGTTGGGGTTGAGCTATGAGGCCCATGGCGAAGGCATCAGCGCAGATCAAGTGATCGCCGAAATCCTGATGCAGGTCGCCCTGCCGTGAGGCGTAGATGATGAACCGAAACGCCTCCCTTCGGCTGGGGCGCGTCAAGCCCCCGCCCGCCGCAACCGATGACCCGCGCGTGCGGGTTGATATCGCGCATTTGCGGGCGCTTGAGACACGTGCCAAGGCGCTGCGGTTTTTACCGCGCCAGCCTGCGCACTCGGTGCTGAATGGCCGCCATGCCTCGCGTCTGCGCGGGCGTGGGCTGAATTTCGAAGAGCTGCGCGGATACCTGCCTGGCGACGATATCCGCGCGATTGACTGGAAAGTAACCGCCCGCGCCGGTGAGCCCTATATCCGGGTCATGACCGAGGAACGCGACCGCCCGACACTGATCGTGGTGGATCAGCGCATGTCGATGTTCTTTGGCTCGGTCCTGAACATGAAATCGGTCACTGCGGCCGAGGCGGCGGCCCTGTCCGCCTACCGGATTTTCGATCAGGGCGACCGTGTGGGCGGTATCGTCTTCACCGACGACAAAATCGCCGAGATTAAGCCGGCGCGCAGTCGGGCCACGCTGTCGCGCTTTGTCGCCATTCTGGCTGAGGCAAATGCACAGCTGCACGCCGAGGCCCCTAAAACCAATCCAATCCGCCTGACCGATGTGTTGCGCGCTGTTGCCCGGATCGCCCCCCGCGATCATCTGATTGTGGTGCTTAGTGATTTCGATGTGATTGATGCAGAAACCGAACGGTTGGTCTCAGGCCTGTCACGGCGCAACGACCTGATCTTGGGACTGATTACGGATCCCTTCGCCAAGGACCTGCCTCGCGATCTGTCACTGATCATCTCGGACGGAGCGTTGCAGGCTGAAATCAAAACATCCGACTCGATACAACATGCGGCGCTGAGAGAATTCGCCAGCTCCCGCTTGGCGCAGGTTCTGGATTGGCAGCGCAGGTTCGGCGTGCCCGTTCTGCCGCTGACAGCGGCCGAGGAAACCCTGCCGCAGATCCGGCATCTGATGGGGCTGGGACCGTAATGAACGAAATGGAAATCCCCACCGGCACTTCGCTGGTCGACCTGCTGGATCAACTGGTTGTGCCAGATCCGCCGCCGCCCGTGTCGATGATGCCGCAAACGGTCGGCTGGGCAGTTGTGGGCGCACTTCTGGCGGCGGCGGCGGTACTTGTGCTGTGGCGCATGATTACCCGGTACCGCGTCAACGCCTATCGCCGCGCGGCGCTGGCAGAGCTGGCGCAGGCCGCGGATGACCCCGCGCAGGTCGCCGAAATCCTGCGTCGCACGGCGCTGGTGGCCTATGATCGGCGCTTGGTTGCCGGATTACAGGGAATGGATTGGATCGCCTTTCTGGAACGCACCGAGGGTGCATCGTGGAATGACGCTCTGCGCCCGCTTTTGCTTGATGCACCCTATCACGGCAACACCGGAGCCTCGCCGGATCTGACCGCGCGCGTCGCCCGCTGGATCAAGGCACATAAGCGCGAGGTGACCTCATGATCCAACTGGCGTTTCCATGGGCTTTTCTGCTTCTGCCACTGCCCTGGTTGATCTGGCGTTTCGTGCCACCGCACAGGGAACGCGTGACGGCGCTGCGGGTGCCCTTCTTCCGTCAGGTCTCGCATGCGCTGGGGCAGGAAACACGCGCCGGATCTGTGGTGTTGGCCCGAACGCGGATACAGATGATCACGGCAGCGTTCTGCTGGGGGTTGATCGTGATCGCACTGGCAGGGCCAGAACGGGTCGGTCGCCCCGTCGAGATCGAAAAATCAGCCCGCGACATGATCCTTGCCATCGACGTGTCTGGCTCGATGGACACTGTGGATTTCACGGATGCACAAGGCGAGAAACGGCAGCGTTTCTCGGCCGTTCAGGATGTTGTACGCGCTTTTGTGCAGGGGCGAGAAGGCGACCGGGTGGCGCTGATCGTATTTGGGTCCAAGGCGTATTTGCAGGCGCCGCTGACCGAGGATTTGCAGACGATCACCGATCTTTTGGACCGCACGCAGGTTGGAATGGCCGGACCCCAAACGGCGCTTGGCGATGCTATCGGGCTGGCGATCCATACCTTCGAAGCCAGTGAGATTGACGAACGCGTCTTGATCCTGTTGTCCGACGGCAGCGACACCTCCAGCCGGATGGACCCGGTGAACGCAGCCGAGATTGCCAAAGACAACCGCGTGACCATCATGACCATCGGCGTTGGCGATCCCGAAGCTTCGGGCGAGGACAAGGTGGATGTCAAAACGCTTGAAGACATCGCTCGCCGCACCGGTGGTCAGTACTTCTTTGCCGCCGACCAGTCCGCCCTGACCGCCATCTATGCCCGAATCGACGAACAAAGCCCGCGTCAGGTCGAAACCCTGTCCTATCGCCCGCGCCAGTCTTTGGCGTGGATACCACTGGGGTTGGCTGCGCTGCTGGGTTGCGCCGCGATGGGATGGTTGTCGTTGGGCCACCGTGGTGGGAGGGCGCAGGCATGAGCGATCTGCTACTGGCCATGTCGGTGTTCCATTTCCTACGGCCGCTCTGGCTGCTGCTGGTGCCAGTGATCGTCGGATTATGGTGGCTCACCCGACGACGTCGGTCCGGGCGTAACACCCTGTCTCAGGGCATCGCGCCGCATCTGCAAGCTGCGATGGAAGTCGGACGCAATCAGGCGCACCGCATTCGGCCCATAGATGGGGTTGCGCTGACTTTGTTGTTGCTCGCCGCGGCGGCTGCAGGACCGACTTGGTCACGGCAACCCAACCCTCTGGTGGCGCAATCCGCGCCGGTGGCAGTGGTTCTGAAAGTCACCAAATCGATGGACGCCATCGATATTGCACCCAGCCGTCTGGAACGCGGCAAGCAAAAGATCCGTGATTTTCTAGACCTGAGGGCAGGGGGGCGATCGGGGTTGGTGGCCTATGCAGGCACCGCGCATGTGGTGGTTCCAATGACCGAGGATACCTCGATCATCCTGCCTTATCTCGAAGGGCTTTCGCCAGACGTGATGCCCAAGGAGGGCGCGGATTTTGCGCAAGCCCTGAGCCGCGCTCAAGCCCTGATCGAGGACGAAGGCGGTGGTGCGTTGTTGCTGGTGGCCGATGGTCTTGATCCGGCGGATGTGAGTGCGGTCGAAACCGCCCCGATGCCGGTTGCGGTTCTGTCCATGCTGCCCGAAAGCACGCGCGACCGGGGGCTTGATGCGCTCGGCAATCGGGTGATCGCTGTGCAGCCCGATGGCAGCGATATCCGGCGTCTGGACCGGACGCTGAATGCCTCATACCGGCAAAGTCTGCTGGAAAACTCTGATGACCCGTGGCTGGATCGTGGGCCGCTGCTGGCGTGGCCTGCGGCACTGTTGCTGCTTTTGTGGTTCCGGCGGGGCTGGACTATGCATTGGGGTGCCGCGGTCTTTGCAATTATGCTGGTGGCACCGGGGCAGGCGCGTGCCGAAGGCCTGGCTGAATGGTTCTGGACGTCTGACCAGCAGGGGCAGCGTGCCTATGATCGCAAGGATTATACGCGCGCCTCTGAACTGTTCAGTGACCCGCTGTGGCGCGGATGGGCCATGTACCGGGCGGGCCGCTATGCCGAAGCCGTGCAGGTGCTGGACCGTGTGGATACCGCACAGGCTGCCATGATCCAGGGTCTTTCAAACATCCGAAATCGGGCTTACCGTGACGGGGTTCGGTCGTTCGAAACCGCTCTGACGCGCGACCCGGACTATCCGGGTGCTGCTGAAAATCTGGAGATCGCAAAACAGATCGTCGCGTATGTCGAAGCCGCGCAAGAGGCGCAGGATACGCAGGACCAGACCGAGCTGCGCGCCGATGACGTGACCTATGACAACGAGGAAAACAAAGGTCAGGAGCTTCAGGTCGACCTGCCGCAAGAGGACGCCGCTGTCGGGCTGCAGAGCGCCGAACAATGGATGAACTCTGTTGATACCGAGACTGGGGATTTCCTGAAAAGTCGCTTCTTGCTGGAAGCGACGCAGGCGGCTGCGGAGGGCGAGCAATGAAACTCTGGCCTGTCTTAGCAGCTCTTTGTACATCAATTGTACCCGATGTCGCGGCGGCGCAAGACCCGTTTCCAGGTTTCAAATCCAACACCGAGATCAAGGCCGAGGAAGACGCCCGCGACGGCAGTGAAGCCGCCACGCCAACCGAGCCCGTCGCGCGGGTCGAAATGTCGGCCATGGACGTCGTGCCCGGTCAGGCGCTGGATATGCGGGTGACCGTTTTGGTGCCGACCTACATGCCCAGCCCTCCGGTGTTTCCGACCTTTGATCAGCCGAACCTGATGATCTCGTTGCCTGAAGGCGGGTCGGGCCCCGTGACTGAGCGTGTGGGCGCCAGCAACTGGTCGGGTGTTAGCAGACGCTACAAGGTGACGCCGATGGTGGCGGGAAATTTTGGGATTCCGTCGCTGGAGATCACGGTTACATGGGCCGACCCCGAGACCAACGCGCCTGTTGAAACGACGCTCTCTCTGGCTGCGCAGAGCTTCACTGCCACGGTGCCTAGTGGGTCCGAGTCGCTTGACCCTTTCATTGCCGCTGAAGCGCTGAGTCTGACGCAGACCGTCGAGGGATCAGCCGAGGCTCTGGAACCCGGCGATACTCTGACCCGCACTATCACTGCTGAAATTACGGGAAGCAGCGCTATTCTGCTGCCCGCGCTTGCGCCCACGGGCGCTTTGCCCGGTTTGGCGGCCTATCCTGACAGCTCGACGGTGCAGGACCGGGAGAATCGGGGAAAGACCGTCGGCACCCGCTCCGAACGTACGGTTTATTTGGCGGAAAGCGGCGCTCAAAGCAGCCTGCCTGTCATCAAGCTGCGTTGGTTCAACACAAACACGGGACAGATCGAAACCACGTCGGTCGAGGCCATCCCCTATAACGTCGATGGCCCGATCTTGCCGCGCGTGGCCGATGCCGACCGGGCGACTCTGATCTATATGGCTTTAACCGTGCTTCTGGGAACTCTGGCCGCCATAGGATTGATCCGCCACAGAGCCCGCAAGCGTGACGCGTCCCTACCGCCCCCGACCGAGGCCAGCCTGTTCCGCGACCTGATGCACACCGTCAAGGCACGGGATCTTCACACCCTCTATGGCGCATTGGACCGATGGGCGGCGATGACACAGGGTGCCGACCCGCGTCGACACACAGACGTCCAGCTTGCCCTGACCAATATCGGTGCCGCCGCCTATGGCCCGCAAGACAGCGAGCCGGGGGCAGCCTGGGCTGCGCTTGCAAGGGCCTTGTCCGCCGCCCGGCACTCGGGCACTCTGACCCGCGCGGCACAGCCTTTGCCCGCGCTGAATCCCACGGGCCCTGCCTGACCGACCGAAGGACTCTGATGCGCCTGCTCATTTCTGCCCTGTTAACCCTTACTGGCCCTGCTGTGCCGGCTATCGCCCAAAGCGCAGATTATGTCGGCTCGGACGCCTGCACCGAATGCCACCGCGCCGAGGCTGATGCCTGGAAAGGCTCGCACCACGCGGGGGCCTGGACTGAGGCCGTACCCGACAACATCCGCGCGGATTTCAACGGGACAACTTTCACGTTGGGCGACATGACCGCGCGGTTTCGGATTGAAGCAGACGGCACCCACCACGTTACCGTGACTGAGCGCGACGGTGTGACAACCGACTACCCGGTGCATTCAGTTGTCGGTGTCGAACCTCTGCAGCAATACTTGCTGGAAACCGAGCCCGGCCGGTTGCAGAGCTTCGACGTGGTCTGGGATACGGAAAAGTCTGAATGGTTCCACCTTTACCCGGATCAGAACGTGCCACCCTCGGACGCGCTGCACTGGACGGGGCCGTACAAAAGCTGGAACGCGCGCTGTGGCGTCTGCCATGCCACCGGGTACGACACCGGATACGACCCGGCCTCGGATACATATCAGACCACTCAGGCCGAGATTGGCGTCGGCTGCGAGGCCTGCCATGGCCCCGGTCGTGATCATGTGGGATGGGCCCAGAGCGCTGGCGAGCCCCCCTTGAACTTTGGATTGTCGGCTGACCTGTCGACACCGCAAGGGCTGATCCAACAATGCGCCGGATGTCATTCCCGACGCGAGGCGTTCTTTGACGGCAACCCTGAACCGGGCACCGCCTATCACGACGCCTACAACCTATCGCTGCTGCGGCCCGGGCTCTATTACCCCGATGGTCAGATCCGGGATGAGGTCTATGTATACGGGTCGTTCCTGCAATCGAAAATGCATGAAAAGGGCGTCACCTGTTCCGATTGCCACGATGCCCATAGCGCCGAAGTCATAGCTGATGGCAACGCCGTCTGCGCACAGTGTCATAACCCCGATGGCAACCCGCGCTTTCCCAGCCTGCCGCCGGCCGAATTCGACAGCCCCGCCCACCATCACCACCCGGAAGGCAGCGCCGGGGCGCAATGTAGGTCCTGTCACATGACAGAGCAGGTCTATATGGGCAATGACTGGCGGGCCGATCATTCCTTCCGCATCCCCCGCCCGGATCTGAGCGCCGAGACTGGCGCGCCGGATGCCTGCACCAGCTGCCACACCGATCAGACCCCGGACTGGGCCGCAGCACGGCTGCGCGACTGGTTCCCAGACAGTTCCAACCGCGGGCCGCATTTCGGGCAGGTTTTGGCGCGGGCGCAGATCAATCCCACATTGGCCTCGGACGATCTGGTGGACCTGGCCCTTGGTGCCAGCAGCCCGGCACTGATCCGGGCGACTGCCATCTGGCTGATCGGCCAGACCGGCGACGCCCAACAGATCGGGCGCATTTCGGATATGGTCAACGCGGCAGACCCCGTGATCCGATCCGCCGCTGTCGAAGCCATGCACAGCCTGCCCGGTCATGAGCGGGTACAGCGAGTGTTGCCCATGCTGGATGATCCCAGCCGCAATGTCCGGATCGCGGCGGCGCGCGGGCTCTATAATGCACCCATCGCGCATTTGCCTGACAAGATTGCGGCCGCGTTCCGTTCGGCGATTGGCGAGTGGCAAAACGCGATGGCTGCGCGGCTGGACTTTCCCGAAACCCATTTGCAACTGGGTGGCTTTGCGTTGACCACCCGCAACCTTCCCGCCGCCGATCAGGCCTTTTCTCGTGCCGTTGAAATGGACCCCATGCTGGTCGACGCCTGGATCATGCGTATCCGCATCGCAGCGGTTTCCGGGCAGCAGGAAAAGGTCGAAGAACTCATCGCGGCTGCCAGTCGCGCCAACCCAGGCGACTTTGCTCTTGAAAGCCTGATCGCCCAACTGACCGGAACCGAGATGAACCTGTTGCCCCCACCCGCCGAGCCGGACGAATAAGTTGACAGGTTCAAAGCGCACAGAATTCCCCTGTTGGTGCTTGCCACCGGAAACATGTTCATGGTGTCCCTTTTAGAGCGTCGCGGGCTGGATGTCGGGTGGTGGGTATCGCCGGGCCCGTGTGTTCCAGCTCTTATAGGACAATTTATTCCGAGGTGCTTGAAGACTGTCACGCTCCGCGTCTCATCTGCGTCTCTGACGGCAATTCGCCAAAAAACAGCCGATAGTCTCGGGCGAATTGCCCCATGTGCCAAAACCCATGTTTGTTGGCTATATCGGCAATTGATTTCGCTCCAGCCCCGTTCAGTAGATCTTCGCGAACACCGTCCAATCGCAGTCGCATATAATATGCTTTTGGACCATACCCGAAGCGTTCGTTGAAAGCGCGGTTCAGGGTGCGCAATGACGCGCCGGTTGCTGCGCACAGGTCTTCGATGGAAACGGGCTCCAGCGCATTGTCGTTCATCATCTCCAAAGCCCGGTTAAGGGCGCGGCGTCTGGTTTGGGCTGAACTCTTGTCTTGATGAATTGCGCTGCTGGTCAGGATGGCTAACACTTTGATCATCAGAGCTTCTTCAACATCTTCGTTCCATGGCTCTTCTGATTGTTTCAACAGATTTGCGATTTCTCGTTCCAGCCAATCCATTCTGCGCGCATTACCATCGGAAATCTGTAGTCGCAGCGCCGGGCCTTCGCTTGCGATAGAATACCCGCAACACTGGGCGAGCTTCTGGAACCGCCGGGTGTTGAAAGAAACGACATTGCCAAAGAAACGTCCCGTAGACACGCCGTCGAAACCATCTTTGTTTCCAAAAGTTAGAAAGGCGTCGTCGTCGAGCGCACATCCTTGCCAGGAATCTATTGTACCTCTGCGGGAAATGCCGAATGTGCTCCAGCCGTCGGGTGAGACGCCGCGTTGGTGAACCGCACCGCTGAGCGAGATGTTCAAAACAGAACATGTCGGGCTAGAGCGCACCGCGATTTGTGTGGACAAAGGGCCGGGGTCAAGCTGGCGAAAATCCATTTCCCAGGGCGTCATCGCGGCAAGGTCATTGGGATGCATCAGATCTAGCACGATCGCAGAAGGGGTCGCTTCAGCGGCCTTGGCATCGTATTCCTGAGGATTTGGCCGATTTTTGATGTGGTCCATTTCAGCATCCTGACAGTTTACCGGTAAAGAAAACAAACTGGAGGGGGGCCAAGTCAAGTGTCGCGTCAAGCTTCCAAGTCGCGCATGGGCAGACCACGCCTGCCAAATGCCGACGCCCGTTCCAAAAGGGTTGTGACCTTTGTCACCCCGCCCGAGTACCGACGCCTAACAGAGCTGGCACATCAGTCCGATCAATCATTATCGGCCCAATGCCACGACCTTCTTGTGGCGGCGTTGCAAGACGTAACCACCAACTGGAGAGCCTGCAGTGACGATTAGTTTGAGATATATGGCGTTGGCCACAACCATGTTTACATTTCTAACCGGGGGGCAGGTTGTTGCGCAAAGCGACCCCATTGTACACGACGGCGAATTCAGCTTTTTGCGTGCTCAGTTTGGAGAGGAGTGGGACGCGCAGGATCTCGAGATCGACGCCAAACTTGCTGAAATTCGTGAGGCCAACGGGGGTAAGCCTCCGAATTTTTTGTATATTCTGATTGACGACATCAGCTTCGGCCAGATGGGCGAGCGAAAGATGAACTATGTGATGGGGATCGAGACACCCAATATCAACGGTTTTGCCCGCGAAGGCATGTCGCTGATGCGGATGTACACTGAACCGTCCTGCACACCGACACGTACAGCTATGTTGACCGGTCGGCATCCGATCCGGGCCGGGGTTGAAGAGGTCAAGGTCGCTCTGGTTGGTGAGGGTTTGCCTGCCAGCGAAGTGACGCTTCCCGAGATTCTGAAAGAGGTGGGGTATAACACATCTCACGTTGGCAAGTGGCATCAGGGCGATATCGAAGAGGCCTATCCCCACAATCAGGGTTTCGACTACGCAGCCTTTCCGCTGCACCAACAGGTGCAGCTAAGTCTGATGACCCGCGAGGCAATGCAGGCCAACAATATGTTGGGATACCATGCCTCGGGTCAGAACAACCAATTTTTGCTGGACGAGCGCTTTAAACCCTACGGCTTGGTGACAGGGGTTGAGGCCGAAGCAGGCGGGCCCGCGCGCGAGGTTGAAATGGCCCCGGGCGAAGAGTGGACACAGGCCAAATATGAAGAGATGAATGAGCGCTATCAGGCGCAAGCGATGGAGCAGCTTGAGCGCGTTGCGGCGCTGGATGAGCCATTCTTTCTGCAATACTGGCCGCTTTACCCGTTGAACTTTGTCTACCCGGATCAAGCCCTCTCGCGCAACGGCGGGTTTCATGCGGACAAGTTGCAGCTTTTGGACGAATGGATCGGAGACGTTCTGGCCAAGCTGGACGAAACCGGTGAGGCCGACAATACCATCGTCATGATCATGGCCGACAATGGCCTGATGTATCATTACGAAGGAACCTCTGGCCTGAACCAATTGATCTATCGCGGCGGCAAAACTCAACATCTGGAAGGCGGGGTGCGCACGGATGCGTTTATTCGCTGGCCCGGTGTGATCGAAGCCGACAGCGCTGCAGGGGACATTTTCCACGTCTCGGATATTTACACCACGATCGCGCGCATTGCCGGGGCGACAGAATTCATTCCGCGCGACCGAGTGATTGACGGGGTCGACCAAACAGCATTGCTGCTGGAGGGTGAAGGTAATGGGCGGCGTGATTATGTTTACGTCTACGAAGGCCCCGTGCTACGGTCGATCGTCAAACAGGAATTCAAGATGCATCTGCCTGCGCCGGGTGCTCCGGGGGCTGCTGCGCCGACCTACAATGTCTATAGGGACCCGCGCGAAGAACATCCGCTAGTTGGGTATTCTCTTTGGGCCGGTGCCTCGTTCCAGGACATGGTCAAGCGACATCAAAAGATGATGGCCAAATTTCCCAACTCGGAAATTGGTAAAGACATTCCCTACGGCGGTATTGAGAACTTGCGTCCTGAAAGTGAGGAAACACGCGACGTGTTCATGAGCTGGCAATAAACCACTCAGCCGGGCGCAGAGCTTGCACCTCTGCGCCCCTCCGCACTTAGAAATTTCACAAAGGCCCTGAAAATGAACAGTACCTTTTTCGCCGGAAAGAGATGGCGCTTGTCTGCGATTGCCTGCGCGTTTTGGGCCGGATTTGCTCTGCCCGCGAAGGCAGATAACCCGACCTGGGATTTTACCGCCTACCTGTATCTCTGGGCGCCCGCATGAAGCGGTGAAACAACCACTGGGAACAGCATCGATGTAAGTTTCAGCGACATTCTGGACAATCTCGACTTCGGGTTGATGGGCGCTGTCAAAGCGCGACGCGCAAAGCTTTCGGTCTTTGTCGATGCACTGTATCTCAACCTGAGCAACGATCAAAATAGTGCCGTCGGTCCGGGTATCCCTGCCTCTTCGGATGTCGATGTCGAAGGGACCGTATTTACGGGCTCGGTTGGATACGATTTGGTTGATGCGCCAAGCACCCTTTTCACAGTTTTAGGCGGGGTAAGAAGCCTGAACCTAGACAATACCGTTGACATCGAAGTCTCCGGCGGCTCGCAACGTGTGTCGGGTAAGATCAACAACTGGGACGTTGTGGTCGGTCTGCGTGGAACACGCCAGTTCAGTGATCGTTGGGGGATGTCCTACTATGCGGATATCGGTGCCGGAGAAAGTGACCTGACAACTCAGCTTAGCTTGGCTGCAAATTACAAGATCAACAATTGGGACCTGGTGCTGGGCTATCGGTATCTCGATTGGAACATCGGTAATTCGCAGGCGATTTCGGATTTGACCTTTGACGGTCCCTTCGTCGGCGCTCGGTTTGATTTCTAAGGTCGAAACGTGACCCAAATCTGAGGTTCACCAAACCCTTGACGGTCATTCCCATCATCACCCTAAGACCACCCGGAAGGAGAAACAAATGACCATTGTACGCGCGGCAATCGTAGCTCTCGCCTTATGCGGGTTGGGGGATGCTGAGCAAACGCAAGCCTCCGAGGATCGCGCCATCCCGATTGAAGGCGTGGCCAATACCAGGGACTTAGGCGGATTGCAGACCAAAGACGGGCGCAGCATTCGAACCGGGCAACTTATTCGTTCCGGTGAAATTGATCGTATGGGTGCCGACGGAATGGCTCTTGTCGAGGATCTGGGGGTTACTTCCATAGTGGATCTAAGAACCACGTTGGAATCGACCGCTGACCCTGTTTTGTGGCCGGATGGACAAGGACCTGAACGCTACAATTTCCCGGTCATGGAACAAGAGGCTCAGATGATCAAAAACATGCGTGCAAGCATCAAGTCAGGGACGGCGACCGAGACGCAAGCGGACACTCTCTTTTTCGAGGCCTTCGGATATATCGCCACTGACTACACAAAAGAATTTCGTGCTTTGTTTGACGTCCTGATCGAGCAACCGGAGGGGGAGGCTGTGCTGTATCACTGCTCGGGTGGAAAAGACAGAACCGGTGTTGCCACTGCCTTGGTGTTGAGCGCGTTGGGCGTCACCCAAGAAGACATCGAGGCAGATTTCATGATGAGCAACGTTCTCAAGGATGCCCGCAACGCATCCGTGAAAATTGCTGATCAAGTGAACGCTGAACGCGGCACGAGCATGACCCCTGAAGCGGTCTGGCCCTCGTTGGGTGTTCGAATGGAGTATTTGAATAACTTCTATAGCAGTGTGAACGAGACTTACGGTTCGGTCGACAATTACCTGCATGAGGGCCTTGGGCTGACAGATCAGGATCTGGAAAAGCTGCGCAATAGATACTTGAACTAATCCGAAGTCAGCTGTGCTATCTGTGACAGCATGTGCTTTTTTGCCAAGTCACTTCGGATGAACAGGGAGGATAAGATGTTGCGTTTCATATTTTTCGCCGCATTTTTGTTTGTTGGCATTTTAGGGTTTCCCACCGAGCAATCCGCATATGCGGAAAACCTTCTGGACAAGGTGACGAAAGGCGTTTCCGACGCGGCCAAAAAGGCAGGTGATGTCGCTGAAACTGCAAGCGAGGCTGTTTTGGACACGACCAGTGGTTTGACCGCGTCCGAAATCGACAATGGGGCAAGTGCCGCACTTGATCAATTGTACAGCAACTCATCCGAAGCCAGAGACTTGTCCGAAGAAGCGATAGCCATTTTGATTTTTCCGAAAGTCACCGCAGGTGGCTTGGTCGTCGGAGGTCAATTCGGTGAAGGCGCTATGCGCGAGAATGGGGTCACAACGGGCTACTACAATATTGCGGGTGCCTCATACGGGTTTCAGGCGGGTGTTCAGCAATTCTCATATGCAATGTTCTTCATGAACGACGCTGCCCTTGAATATTTTCGCAACAACAATGGCTGGGAGGCAGGCACCGGACCGACACTGGTTGGTGGTGATCAAGGCTGGTCTGCTTCCATGGGCACCAATGACCTTCAAGGAGATATCGTTCCAATAGTGTTCGGTCAGGAAGGTTTGATGGCGGGAACTAGTCTTAAGGGGACAAAGATCAGCAAGATCGATAAGTAAAGGCGGAGTTAAACCTTTGGGTTTGCAGCGGATGCTGGTTGTTCTACCGATCTCGGTCATCCCTTTTGTTCTTCGGCAAAAAAGTGTGCCCGCTGTTGCCTATGTGAAGCCCAAACCATGTTTGCGCGATCGACATAGCTCCGAAGCATGTTGGCGGAGTCCGCGTGATCGTAACTGGCCGCGACACGTCTCCGCTCGCTAGCTCAACCCACGCAATCAAAAAAGAAAACAATACTACAATCGAATGGACTTATCGCGAGACCGGATCGATCCATCCAGCAGCCGCCAATTGTCGCAAAACACGTTCGGCATCGGCTATGTCCTCGAACAAGGCTTTTAGGACCTGCGAAACACGGCTTTCCGGCCACGACGTTTGAAACGCAACAACCATTTCCCTAGCTTTTTCATGCTGTCCAGATGCCTGATAGGCAGCGATAAGATGGGCGGTGTTGATCTCGCTTATGGGACCGCCAGAGCGGACCGCTTGCGTCAGGTGAGTGATCGACTTTTGGTATTCACCCGCGTGGAAATACGCATTCCCCAACGTGTTGCGCCAAGGCAGCCCCCGTCCGGGGCGATGTTGATGAAGTTTTGGGTTTGCGTTGGCTATCGCCCGTTCGAAATCGCCCGAAAATACCGAAATTATGGCATCGATTTCAAGCGCGTAAAGGTCATCGGGCTCAAGCTCTAAGGCACGGAGACTGGAGGTTTGCGCTGAAGCAAAATCGCGACGTACCATTTGCGAAAAGGCCCTGGCGGAATGGCTCCAGGATTTGGTCGAATCCAGTTCGAGCGCGCGTTCCGCCAATTCATTAGCTGATTGCATATAGGCCTGACGCATCTCCGCGCTGGGGGACAGCCCGGCAAGAATGGTCGACGCCTGCGAAGCCCCCGCGTAGCTGCCATAGTAGTTCGGGTCCAGTCGCATTGCCTCTTCAAACATGTCCAGCGCGGCTGAAACGCGCACCAGTTCGGGCGCTGGGAATAGCAAGCCCCGCGCCTCTTGGGTCATGTTTCTGGCCAACAGGTTGGTGGGATTATTTTCGAACAACGCGGATCGTGCTTCAGGCGATAGCGCCTCAGGGGTTGTGTCCGTGCGCAAGAAGCTGAAATAGACCGCTGCCGCAAGCCCTGCAACAAGAGTGCCTCCCAGAACCCATTTTACCCGAAATGCGGGACGAGCCCGAGGGGCCGGCTCGGTCGTCTTAGACCTCAGTTCGAAACGAGGGGTGTAGCCCCCCTTGTCGATATAAATACGCACCGGGTCCTCTCGACCTTCGGTGCCATAGTAAAGATCCAACCTTTGGCGCAATCTGGTGGCATCGACCCTGACCACGTTTTCTGGCGCACCATCGGCACATGGGCCTTTGTGGTACACCTCTTCCAGGATCCTTTTTCCCAAAATCATTTCTGGTCGCCCGGCCAGTTCCTGTTCGACCACGTAGGTCAGGAAAGCCCTCAGGCGTTCGGCCCCGCCGAATTCGTCGCTTTCAACAACGCGACGCAGAGCGGCTTGCTTTTCCTCTCTGTCAATTTCGGTCTCAGCCATAGGCGGGTCGCCTCACAGACAATCTGTAACGGTTACACGCCCCAAGTTACATTGTTCGGTGGCGTTTTGCATCATCCAATTGTCTGCACAACCATCTGATGGTTCAGGCTGTTTCGGAAGTTTCCGACCCGCTGGGCGATCAGGGTTCTTGGATCAGAAAACGGGATGATAGCATGACAGAGCCGCGCAATAGCCACACCCTCGCAACCGCGCTGATCGCAGGTATTTCGGTGTTGACCGGCACGCAAGTCGGCGCGCAGAGCGGGCCGATCGTCAGGGACGCCGAATACTACATTCTCGAAGCGCAGAACGGCGAAGAATGGGCGCGCGAAGATCAGGAAATCGACGCTACACTGGCCCAATTTCAGGACGCCAATGACGGCAAGCCGCCGAATGTTCTGTATATCTTGATTGACGATATCGGCTTTGGCGATCTGGGCAGTGAAACCCTGAACATGATCCGTGGATATAAGACCCCTGCGATCAATCAATTCGCCGCCGAAGGTATGCGGCTGGCGCGGATGTATACGGAACCTTCCTGCACACCAACCCGCGTGGCTTTTATGACCGGCCGACAGCCGCATCGGAATGGGATGGGCAACACGCAGGTCGAGTTAGCGGGCTTCGGCCTAGCTGAAGATGAGGTGACACTGGCCGAGCTGTTGTCAGATGCCGGATACAACACCGCCCATATCGGAAAGTGGCACATGGGCGATATCCGCGAGTCCTGGCCAAATTACCAAGGTTTCGATTTTGCGGCTTTTCCGATCCATCAGCAGGGTCAGTTGACGATCTATCACGACGATGCAGCCGACGAGGAGGTCTCGATTGGGATCGGCGACAACAACTATGACGATCTCTATACGATGGATCGTTGGTTGCGCACTGACGCTTCGCGTTTGGCCACTGGAGTGGAAGGCGTGCGCAACGAGGACGTGCGCGAGGTCCATATGGAACCGGGCGAACGTTGGAACGAAGCCAAGTACCATGAAATGAACGTGCGATATCAAGAGCAGGCAATGGAACAGCTACGTAGCCTTGCCGCCAAGGACGAGCCGTTCTTCTTGCAATACTGGCCGCTTTATCCGTTAACCGGACCGCGCACGACAACCAGCGAATACACGACGCCCAATGGCGGTCACTATGTCGAGAAAATGAAGCTGGTGGACACCTGGATCGGCGACCTTTTGGCCGAGATGGAGACGTTGGGCGTCGCCGACAACACCATCGTCATCATTATGGGTGACAACGGGCATTTCACAAAATACGCGCCTCAGTCAGGTTACACGCCCATGATCTTCCGGGGCGGCAAGGGTGCCACGACCGAGGGTGGCGTTCGCGTGGACGCCTTTGTTCGCTGGCCCGAGATGATCCAGGCCGGATCGGTTGTTGGCGATATGGTCCATGTCACCGATCTGTTCACAACGCTAGCGCGTGTGGCTGGGGCCACCGATGCAATTCCGCGGGATCGGGTTATCGACGGCATTGACCAGACGTCCCTGCTGCTGAATGGCGAGGCGCATGGCCGCCGGGACTACGTGTTCCTCTACAACATCGACAAGTTGGAGGCCGTGGTTAAAGAGCAATACAAGCTGGCGATCCCCGGCGGAAACATCGAAAACGCGATCCTCGCGGATTTCTACGACCTGTTTCGCGACCCACAGGAAAAATATCCCGTCTCGACCGAGATCGGTGCCTGGGGCAGCGCGAAATTCGTCAACATGATCCAGCGGCATTTCCTACGCAAACAGAAATACCCCGATACGCCTCCGGGCACCGGTGTCCCTTATGACGGGATCGTCAACCTACGTCCCGAAACCAAGGCTGTTGTCGAGGAGTTCTTCTTCATGCGGCAAACACCCGAACAATAAGTCCCCCGAGACACATCCTTTGAAACCCTATTCCGAGTAGGAGACCGCAATGATCCCGTCTATTTCTAAGAAAACAGCACTCAATACCGTTGCCATCCTGGCGCTTTCCTTTACTCAGATACCTGCGGCCACAGCGCAGACGGCCAATGCCCCCTGCGGAGAAAACCTGCCGCTTTCCGGAAAGATCACCTTTAACGGCCAAAGCTTCTCGATCCTTGTTGGGGTTCGATGGGGCAAAGGTGTTCTGACCTTGAATGACGGGCAAGAGATCCCCTTCTCGGCCAACGGCGTGAAGGCCTTGGAGTCGGGTGCTCGCGTGGGCGAGATTGAGGGTGAGGTATATGGTCTGACCGACCCGCTGGATTTTGTTGGGCAATATTTCGGAGTGGCCGGTGGTGTTGTCCCGGTTCAATCGGCTGGTGATATTACGCTGGTCAACGCTGCGTGCGTAGTGATCGTTGCGCGCCATAAATCCACGGGTGTAAAGCTGTCGGCCCCGGTCGAACAATCCATAAAGATTCAGTTCCAATGACGCCTCCGGGGGGGCGCCCAATATAGCGGCCCCACTCGACAGACCTGTAACAGGACTGGTTTCAATGCGCTTTTTGATCGTCATGCTGCTAAGTGTTTGCGCGGGGTGCGGCGGGCCCCAAAACCTTGTGGGCGTCGAAACCGCAATACCAGTTTCCAGCGTTCCGGAACTCACCCGCCATAGGATCTACATTGCGACGCCGCGCGCTCTGTCTGACGACCCATCCGAGTTCTTTTCAGGCGACCGCGCCTCTGACATGAGCTTTGCTGCTGTCGACGTCACCATCCCCCCGGATCATCAGAAAGGGAATATTGAACGACCGTCATCCCTGCCTGCCGACCCACGCAAGCATTTCGTGATCACAGCACCGCAGTTGTTCAGTGACGGAACCCAATTCCGGCAAGAAGTCAGCCGTTCGGTGCGAGCTTTGCCCCGCAATGATCACGAAGTGCTGCTGTTCGTGCATGGCTATAACACGAACCTGACCAGCGCGGTTTTGCAAATGGCCCAATTCGTCGAAGATTCCGGATACAAGGGGGTCCCGATCCTGTTCACCTGGGCTTCAAGCGGGCAGACCGTCAAATATGTCTACGACATAAACAGCGCCCTGATCGCTCGAGATCACCTGGTCAGCATGTTTTC
This sequence comes from Ruegeria sp. AB6, assembly GCF_056542685.1. Lineage (NCBI taxonomy): Bacteria > Pseudomonadati > Pseudomonadota > Alphaproteobacteria > Rhodobacterales > Roseobacteraceae > Ruegeria > Ruegeria sp. AB6. The sequence goes on from NZ_JBQGAD010000011.1 coordinate 131,667, forward strand.
CGTCATGGAAAGCAGCAACATTGAAGGATACGATCTAGTGGCTCATTCGATGGGCACATTCCTGGTCATGGAGGCCGGGCGGCAGATTTCAATGACGACCGGGCTGAACCCGACGGGGAAGGCCCAAAACGTCGTTCTGGCCGCACCCGATATAGATATAGATCTGTTTCTGACGCAAATTCGCAGGTTTCCGGAACAGTATCGACGGTTCGTCGTGCTTGTGTCTCAAGATGACAAGGCGCTCAGGGCCAGCCAACGGGTCGCCGGCGGTGTCTCGCGTCTGGGACAGATCCCAGCCGAGGATTTGGCCGAACTGGGCGTTAATGCAATCGACCTTAGCGCAGTCAAAAATACGGGCTCATTGGCACATTCGAAATTCAAGGACTCGCCCGAAATCGCGCAGTTGATCGGCACTGCCCTGAGTGAAAACTCAAGTTTTGAATCGGATGTCAGTTTCCCTGTGGGTCGCAAAATTGGCACCGGCATCGACGGGTTGCTGCAAGTTGTGAGGGTGGGCGGATGAATAGACCATCCAGTCGCGCCAGTAACTGCCTTGTCCTCGGCTTCAGCGAATTTCGGAAAAGGAATCCCTGAGATGCGCACAAGATCGACCGTTCTTTTGGCATTTCTATGGATCGCTGCCGTGTTGGTTGCACCCGTCGGAGCAACGGCGCAGAACACAACGACCGAGCAAGCGGCAGAAACAGCGGACGAGGCCCAGTTTACGGCGGAAGAGCTTCAGAAACTTACCGCTCCGGTTGCGCTTTATCCGGGTACGCTGCTGCTTCAGATGCTTTTCGCGGCGACCTACTTGCTTGAAGTGTCCAAGGCAGATCAGTTTGTTCAGGATAACGCGGGCCAACAGCCGGACGCCCGCAAGACGCTGATCGAAGAACAGGGTTGGGATGGCAACGTGACAGTGTTGGCCACCGCATTCCCGGAAACACTGAAGAAAATGGCCGCACATACCGAGTGGACCGAAACGATCGGGGCCACAACCCCGGCCAACGCGTGGTGCAGACGACCCGCGGCGCAGATAGTCTGTCACATGCAAAATGACGCTGGTTGAGGAGAAATTGAAACATGCATCGGAAAAATTTGTCCGAAACACACCGGAGTAGCCATCAGGGAAAACGTACCCAGATCGCAGCATGGAAGCCTGCAGTCGCCTTGGCGCTGACTTTTGCACCTTTTTCCGGACAGGCTCAGGAGGCGGCATCCGGGTGGGATTTCGCGCTGACCCCATATCTTTGGATGCCCAGTCTGAATGGCGATGTATCTCCGGGGCCGCGAGCGCCGACATTGGGTGTCGATGCGTCTTTCAGTGACCTGCTGGACGAGCTGGAAATCGGTTTCATGATTGCTGGATCAGCAACAAAGGACAGGTTCGGTATCTTCGGTGATCTTCAATATTTCGATTTCGACTCGGACGCTTCAACACCTGGCCCGGCATTTAGCTCAGCCGTTATCGACACGGATATTCTGATCGCAACGCTTGGCACAGAATACGTGGCACTAGCAACTCAAGCATCCGAATTGAAACTGGCTGTTGGCTTTCGGTATTATGACGTATCCATTGACGGCTCGCTAAGGGCCGGAACAGTTCCGGGCCGTGAGGTCAGCGGAGGGGACGATTGGTTCGATGGTATCATTGGTCTTCGCGGTCAATCGTATGTTTCAGAAGACTGGTATGTGACTGGTTGGGCATTTGTCGGAGGTGGGGGGTCGGATTTCACCTCGGATGTGTTCGGCGGTTTCGGCTACCGGGTAAGTAACACCGTGGATGTGGTCGGTGGCTACCGGTACTTCTCTGTCGATCGCGAGGATGGAGACGGGTTCGTCTATGACGTTGAACAGCACGGTTTGCTCATTGGAGTGAAATTCAAGCTGTAGACAACGACAACTGTCGTCGGGGCCGTAGCTTGCAAACCAATATGAGGCTGAAATGACAATATCCATTGTGTCTCTGCGTTCGTTGTTTGTGTCCATTGGAATGATCCACCTGTCGACGGCGGCTTTGGGCACCTTGGTGTCATTGCGCATTGCGGATTCCGGTGGCAGCCAAGAGGCAGCGTCTTTCGTCGCTGCAAGCTATTCTCTGGGTTTCTTGCTTGGGTGTTTTTTTGTCTTTCGGCCTTTGGCCCGGATTGGTCACATACGGGCATTTGCAGCCTCGGCGGCATTGTGCAGCCTGTGTGCCCTGTTGTTGTCGATCTCAGAAAACACCTTTGTCCTGATTGCTGCGCGATTTGCGACCGGATTGGCTACGGCCAGTCTGTATTCCATTGGGGATGCGTGGATCAACGACTCTGCACCCGCAAATAGCAGAGGGCGCATCCTGTCCATCTACTACATCGTTTTGGGTGTGACCTCTGTCGCAAGCCAGGCCTTTATCATACTGTTCTCGGGCGATTTGTCCGAAGCGTTTGTGATGATGTCCGCACTTTATTCGATTGCGATCATCGTTCTGGTGCCGACTCGAACCTCTCCCCCCAGTGTGCCTGCGCACGCGCAGTTGCGCCTTATCGCGTCCTTCCGGGAATCCCCAACCGCGTTCATCGGAGTGTTTGTGAACGGCTTCGTATTGGCGCTGCTGCTGACTGTTTTGCCTTATCAGGCTTCGGTCGCAGGGATGAGCGCAAATATGATCGCGTTTGTCGTGGCAGCCTTCTACTTGGGACGTATTCTGTTTCAGTTCCCAATCGGCCACGCATCAGATCGAATGGACCGCCGCTATATGATCGCAGCGATGTCACTGAGCGCCGCCTTGACCGTCATGATCCTGTCAATTGCCTCACGCAACGAGGGGTTTACAATCGCCGGGGAAAGCGGGCTCGTGCTGCAAGTTGTCATGATAATCGGCTCTGTGTTTCTGGGAGGACTGATCATGCCGCTCTATTCGGTCCTTGTTGCGCATGCCATGGACCGTACAGTTCCTGTTTATGTAGGCGCCACAGCTGTCACCTTGTTGTTTGTTTACACCGTCGGCAGCGTGGTCGGGCCAATTTTTGCGGGGATCGGATCTCTTCTTGGCAGTGACAGAGCGGTCCAATGGATGTGTTGGGTGCTGATGCTGGTCGCTGGTATGTTCACCGTTGTCCGCCTCAAAATGCGCGAGAGCGTCCCCCACGCTGAAGCAGCCAGTGGGGTAGCCGCGTCTCCGACGTCGGTGTCCATATCCCCAGAAACAAAAAGGCCCGAGCATTCGCGTTTCTAAGCGATTTCTGAAGGAAACTTTGCGTCGGTTTAAGCCGGTAACAAGTCAACGGCAGTCGGCCGAGGGCTGCCGCAATTACTGCACCGGGTACCCTGCGTCCGTTGTTGGGTCAGCGGAGCTTCAATGGGGTCACATAACCTTTCCCGTCAATGCTCGGTCAGTAAACTGCTTTCGCCAGAGTAGAAATTGGTAAGCTCGTCGGCCAAAGACTGATACAACAGATGTACTTCATCCAACGATGGCACGTCTAACTTGTCGATACGCTCGACATAGGGGCAGTTCACGACACAAATTGGCACACGTTCACGGTCGAAGACGGGAAAGGCAAGGTTCGTGACGCCCACTGCTGTTGCAGATGGCATACGCTCGTAACCAACTTCCCGAATACGGCTCACATGCTCTAGGAACTCACTGCGGTCGATTTCCGGTTCTCCCTGTGCCAACCGATGCATATCCAGAAGTTCTTCGATCTGCTGGTCACTTCGAAACGCAGCCAAAACGCGGCCACTACCTGTGTTGCTTAGGCCAATGACAGTGCCCACGCGCAACGAAAACACCCAATTTCCTGGGGCCGAAACCGAAGCAACGACGACGATGTCTCCATTGCTTTCCATACCAAGGTGACAAGACTGCCAGGCAAGTCTGGTGACTGCGCGCATTTTGGGGGAGGCAACCTCCATCAGGCGTTCAATTGGTGGATGCCCCTGGGACACTGCGAACATTTTCAGGCTTAGGGAGTAAAGATCACCGTACTTCGATCGAACGACATACCCCCGCCGCACCAATGTGGATAGCATTCGGTAAATTTCGCTTTGCGAACGTTGCAAGGCTCGTGCAATTTCACCTTGCGATATTCCGTCGCCGTGAAGGGCAAGAAGCTCAATAATATCAAGTCCTTTTTCTAACGCTGGAGCGCGGTATTTCCCGGACGAATTTGCCACTTTGCCCTCCTGGTCAGGTCGATGAGTCTGAGCGTTCAATCATCGCTTGGGTCGTAATCAGAAGTCAATGTTGATTTATAAATGAAAGTATGATTTGCATTTAAATAACGCAGTGGGGAGGAATCGTGGTAGAAAAGACCGCCCAAGCCAAATTCCAGAGCGCTGACGCATTGCCGGTCTGAGCAAGGCTGAAGCCAGTGTTAAACTCAGGCTAAAGACGGCTGGCTTTGATCGCTCACACCGGCCAACACCTAAAATCTGAACTAATGATCGAGATCGATATGAACCCAACTCAGGGCCGAATGGCCGGAAAAAAAGCTTTGGTTACCGCTGCGGGGCAAGGCATCGGACGCGCCAGCGTCGAGAGGTACGTGGCCGAGGGCGCTCAGGTGATAGCTTGCGACATCAACGACGACACCTTGGCTGAACTGGCCGAATTCGAAGGTGTCACCGCGTTGAAGCTGGATGTCACAGACGCGGATGCAGTGACAGAAGCGGTGGAGCAAACCGGTCCTCTGGATGTTCTGTTCAACTGCGCAGGCTTTGTGGGTGCGGGCTCGATCCTGGATTGTGACGAGGGCCAGTGGGATTTCAGTTTTGATCTGAACGTCAAGGCAATGTACCGGCTGGCCAAGCTGGTGCTGCCGGGCATGTTGGAGGCCGGCGGGGGGTCGATCATCAACATGTCCTCGGTTGCGTCTTCGATTAAGGGTGTGCCGAACCGGTTCTCGTATTGCACGTCCAAGGCGGCGGTGATCGGGCTGACAAAGTCAATTGCGGCGGATTTCGTGACACAGGGCATTCGCTGCAACGCAATTTGCCCCGGAACCGTAGACAGCCCCAGTTTGCATGACCGTTTGCGGGCAACCGGTGACTACGATCAGGCACTGAAAGACTTTATCGCGCGGCAACCGATGGGGCGGATTGGCCGCGCAGACGAGATTGCAGCGCTGGCGACCTATCTGGCCAGCGATGAAAGTGGATTTACCACTGGACAGACTTTCGCCATCGACGGCGGCTGGACCGTGTAAGCAAGGAGAGACTTAGATGAAACTGCTGCGTTATGGCCTTGCTGGTCAGGAAAAGCCGGGGCTGCTGGATGGAAACGGCGCGATCCGTGATTTGTCGGGCACGATTGGAGACATCTCGGGCGAGGTGTTGTCCGATGCCGGTCTTGATGCTTTGCGAGCGATCGACACGGCAACCTTGCCGTTGGTCGAGGGCAACCCGCGCATCGGGGCCTGTGTGGGCCAGGTGGGCAAGTTCATCTGCATCGGTCTGAACTATGCCGACCACGCCGCCGAAAGCGGCATGGAGCTGCCCGCCGAACCAGTCATCTTCTTCAAAGCCACATCCGCCATCATCGGTC
>NZ_JBQGAD010000012.1:0-121381 GCF_056542685.1 Ruegeria sp. AB6
AAATCTGACTCTGACGCGGGATGGAGCAGCCCGGTAGCTCGTCAGGCTCATAACCTGAAGGTCGCAGGTTCAAATCCTGCTCCCGCAACCAACGATATTTGCGAAACCGCCTCAGCCATGTCGGCTTGGGCGGTTTTTGCTTTTTTGCCAGACGCTAAGGCGAGAATGCCGGCAAGATCTCCATGCAGATCAATGTCATATCCATCTTCAGATGGTGTCAGCACCACTTTATCGATCAGAGCGCGCAGCGCCTCGGCAGCTTCGCTGCGTACGTCGGGCTCATTGAGGGCGTTGGCAAGATCGCTGACTTTGGAGTGATAGAGCCTCGACATGTTGGGGTGCAGCACAGGTTGGGGCGCTGGCGCCGCGTTCAAGTCATTTTCCAATTGGGCTTTCCTCGCTTCCAACTCAGCCATTTTGTCTTTGACGGTCGACGCCGGTGCCCCGTCGATCAGTGCTTGAACCAGACGAGCCAAAGCGTGATTGGTCTTTGCGAGTTCGGCTTTCTTCGACGCGCGAGACGATTGTGATGTGGATCTCAACCGGTTGGTCTCTGTGACAAACTCCTCGCAAAAGGCATTGAACAGTTCCGGGTTCATCAATTGGTGAGAAAGCGCAGAAAGAACCCTTTCTTCAACTTTGGTTCGTGCAATGGACTTGCGATTATCGCACGTGCCTTTGTTGCGCGCAGAAGAGCACCCGATGTGGGTTTGTGAAATCACAGACACGCCGCCACCACAGACACCGCAAGTAAGAAGACCTGATAGCAGGTACCTTGCCCGTCGGGCGCGGCCCAGTGCGTACCCCCGGTTGGTCCGCTTAGGGAGAGCCGTTCTTTTTTGGCGTGACTTTGCAGCGTCCCAAAGTTCCTGTGGAATAATGCGCAATTCCGGTGTCGGCACTGAAATCCAGTCTTCAGGCGGGTTGAGCCGTGAAACCCGGCGCCCGGTTTTAGGATCTTTGAGGTAGCGAAGCCTGTTCCAAACCAGGCGGCCAACGTAGAGCTCATTGTTCAATATGCCGGTCCCGCGGCTTATGTTGCCGTGAATGGTGGAAGCGCCCCACGCCTTTCCTCTTGGACCAGGAACACCGTCTTCATTGAGAGCTTGGGCAATTTTGCGTGGTGAAATGCCCGCCACATAGTCTTCAAAGATGCGGGTGACTATGATTGCTTGGTCTGGATTGATTTTGCGTTCACCGGTTGCTTGTGAGCCGTCGGCCTCCAGGCGTCGCACGACATCATACCCGTAGCTGTTCCCACCTCCTGATCGCCCAGCTTCAACGCGACCGCGCAGACCGCGACGTGTTTTGTCTGCGAGATCCTTTAAGAACAGAGCGCTCATCGTGCCTTTTAACCCGATGTGCAATTCAGATACCGGGCCTTCGGAAAGGGTGACGATCTGAACGCCAGCAAATGCCAAACGCTTGTAAACACCTGCAATGTCTTCCTGGTCACGAGAAATGCGATCAAGGGATTCCGCTAGAACAAGATTGAACTTGCCAGCTGACGCATCTTCCAGAAGGGATTGAATGCCTGAGCGGATCAGGCTCGCGCCTGAAATCGATCGGTCACAGTAGCTATCCACAATGGTCCAACCTTCGCTCCCCGCGCGTTCGTGGCAAAGGCGGAGTTGATCTTCGATCGATGCGTCGCGCTGATTGTCGGAGCTGTAGCGGGCGTAGAGAGCAACGTGTGGTGTTTGTTCAATCATCTGCGACTCCGTCGTTTGTAGGCATTGGCGTTGGCAACACCGAACCCCATAGCGTCAAAATATTTTTTTGCAGCATCGTTCTGACGTGCCTGATTGTAGTGCCTCTCAGAGCTTCGAAGAGTGCTATGGCCCAGAATTGATTTTGTGACACCAACGTCCTCACCGCTGTGGGTTGCCACATAAGTCGCCGCGCAGTCACGAAAAAAATGCGGTCCAATGCGAACCGCAAATTTCTCTCTTGTGCGTTTGGCGATGACTTCGCCAAGTTCCTTGTAAGGCATCACCTGACCGCTGCGACCCACCCAAAGCTCTGAACACGCCGTTTTTCGCTCTTGTGCCGTTGTTTTTTGGCTCTGATAGGTCAGCAAAATGGAGCGTCCGACGTTCAAGTAGAATTCGAGGTCAGCCCGCAGGATTTCGGGGAACGGGCCTTCCCAGTGCTGCTTGGTTTTAGAAAGCTCCGGCGGGATGTGAATGCGCCATGCGTCCCCGACTTGTTTGATGTGCTGACCGATTTGAAGTGAGCCAAATGCTCGGATGCGTAGCGGGCGAAGAGCAAGGAAGCTGATCGCAAAACCATCTCGGACCAAGAGTGCACCGTGAATGGGACGATTCTCAATCAGCGCGAGTCCCTCATTTTGTAGGTCACGCCCCAAGTTCAAAAGGTCGCAAACGGCAACAATCTTCGAGCTTTTGTTTCGAGAAGGCACAGCCTTCCAGCGCAAATTGCGCTCCATAGTGCACAGAACGGACCTGTCTACATTCGGCCAGGCAACCCGGCAGTAGCTGAGCAGGTCTTTAAAATACGTATGTACCGATACCGGACTGACTCGCACCCTTAGAAAATCCAAATAGGCAAGTAGGGTTGCTTCGCCAATGTTTGAAGGCACAACTGGCACATTTACATGCCTTTCAACAAGAAGCCATTTAAGGAACCTGCCTACAGTCAATTCTACCTTCTCCTGGGTAAAAGCACTCCAGGAAGCAGCCGGGCCACTTCCATCAAGTACGTTGCCTGGTGTCTTGGCGGCCACCCAGGCCTGCTTATCCTCGGGTGACCATTCGCAAAAGGGTAGGGCACTGTAGCTGATCTTGAGGGGCGCTATCATGATCTGCGCCTCCCATCACGTGATCCCGAGGCACCACCAAAAACGATTTCATCGTACAGGCTTACGGCTGCCTCAGTCTCCATACCCGCATAGAACTGGATGGTAGTTTGAATCCACTTATGCCCAAGAAGAACTCGCACCGTCTCGTAATCGCCAGGTCTCTTCTGCAGGTACAAAAAACCGCAAATGTGGCGAAACTGATGGGCAGTAAGCCTGATGCCCAGCTCACGCTCGCATGTCACGGAAATCATCTCTCCGAGGCCTTGCTTGGCTCTTGGTCCACCCTGCTTGCCAGGGAACAATACGTCGCACCCAGGGGCTGCAATCTGACGCCAAATCCGATCCAAGTAGCGATCGATCATTGACGCCACGCGGTCAGGTAACGGGTAGTCCAGTATCTTATGGTTTTTGACTTCGTCAGCTTCAAAAACCAATGCGTATGATTTTCCTCGGCGCACCAGATTCCTGGACAAGGAGATGTTGTTCAGGTTCTTCAAGCGGATCGGAGCCGCTTGTAGGATCGCAATTGCCAGCGCTGCACTTGCGCGAAACACTTCGATTTGCGAAGGGTTTTTGACACGCAGGTTTTGGTTAAAAACCTTCTTTGGCAGGTTCTTAAAGCGCTGGATCAACTCAGGGTCTTTGAGTTGGGCCAAGGTCTCGCGATTACGCGATGTCATCTCAGTTTGCTCGTAATGCACACGACGGCATAGTTCGCTAAAGGCTTTCATTGCAGTCTCATCGAGCTTGACCCAATGGCGTGCCACGCTGCGCAAGTCGGTCGCGTAGATTTGGGTTTGCCGGTTTGGCTTGCCCTCTGTCCTCTCCAGATACCAGCCCAGAACAGTTTTGGCGTTGTCGTACTCCACAAGCACCGCCAAAGAGACGACCCGCTCAATTGGCAAGCCCTTGAGGACGAGAATCGATGCCGCACGCTTGAGGTTCTCAACCCGCTTCTGGGCTGACACTAAGCGTTGGGGCGGAAGGGTGCGAATTTGCAAGACATCGTCCGCGATTAGGAATTTATAGAAGTCCTGGAGGTCCTTCCGAAAGCTCTCGGGAAAGTCTTCGTGCGGGATTTGAAACCCTCTCGCCCGGTTCAGACCGGACAATTGCACCTTTGGCCAAGCCGGGACCTTGGTCGCGTACTCGTTCCATCTTTTTATTAGCATCTGAAACTTCGCGTCCGCCTTCGAGAGAAGACTGTGGTTGGCCACGCGATCATAGTATTGGTCTATGGTTTCCTGAGTCACCGCTGAAGGTGGCACCCCGGTCTTGCTGCACCACCTCATGAAGCGGATTAGAACGCGACGATCGGGTTGTCTCAAGATCATTTCGTTTAAGATTGCCCATTCCGCGGTCAGAGGCGCCTTTAGGCGCAAAGGTTCGAGTTCGACACCGCTCACAATGAGCGCGAGACCAAACGCCGAACGGATGTTGCTAAACCGCTTTTGGCTCATACCAAACCGTCCGGGCTGGCCCTGTTCCAACGCAATTCGAAACGCTGCGATATTGATAGAGATCCCGCTTGGCGGCATGGCGAGCATCTTCGAGACCGCTTTGACAGCTGAGTCCATCGCGGACCTCTGACTTTTGGTCAGATGGTCATTGTTTTTTAGTTGCTTGAGCACACATTCTAGTGTGACTGGCTCGAACAGTTCATGTCTCATGTTGTCTCCTGAAGACAGATGTTGAAAATTGGGAAAACACTCGCTGAAGAAAATCACATACTCTTCCTGGAGGGTTTCCACGCACAGAGATTGACCCGCTGAAAACAAACAAGAAATCAGCGCTGCCGGTATGGTGGCGTGCGACGATCAGTTTTGTGCGTGCGCACAAAACTATCGAGGTCGTAGGGCGTAACCCTTACGACGCGTCCAACCTTCACCGAGCTTAGTTTGCCGAGCTCGATCCAACGAAAAACGGTGCGATGAGCTACACCAAAGTAGTTAGCAACGTCAGCAACACTGAGCATGCCTGCCAGGCCCTCTGGGTTCGGTTTATTGGTCACCGGCTTCATCCTCCAATTTGCCTTTTGACGGGTCAGAGAGACTTTCTTGCTCGTGATCGAGCCATTGCCTGGCCGCAGAACGAGCAATGACGCGCACGAAATCGTGGAGTCGATGAATTAACTCCAGATCTTCTGACGATGTCTTATGCTGTGTTTTGTCTCTCATAGTCCGGTGTCTACGAGAGGGTCGTGCGGAGGGCAGGGGCAGAACGCAGGAAAAATATTTGGTCTGTTTTGCCCCTAGTCGGAACTTTGTCTTCGTTGTTTTACGAATCTCTTGATGGCGCTTTCCTTTAACTCGGAAAACTCGGAGGTCGCTTTTGATGACCCAAGTTTTGCAAATTGCGAAAACGTTTCCGTACAAAGGTCCACGAATGGACCGTCCTCACGAATGGGTGGAGGTTTGTCAAAAATTTCCTCGTAAAGATCAAAGAGCTTTCTCAATAGGTGATTTCGGGCCTTGTCGGCACCTCGACCTTTGGGCCTGTGAGTATCTTCCAAATCTTTGCTCAAAGTGGAAGCAACAGCCTTGAGAATCTCAGACAAGGAGTGGATTGGCGATTTTACGTAGCGCAAGTGTTGTGGATCCAGGTTGCTGGCAACATCACGGTATTCCAATAACTCGCGCTCAATGTCTGGGAATTCACCTGAACGCTCGTCAGTGCTGCTTAGCGCGACTTCTGAAAAAATTTGTTTGCTTGCTTCTGAGGTCGTCAACGCTCCAAGCAGGAAGCTTGTATCCGAAGAGATGAACACTTCATCTAAAATCCAATCACAATCCTTTGCATGTTCTGCAGCGACGTTCAGAGCCTTCGATAACTCCTCCAGATTTTTACGAGACTCATGTCGAACACTGCGATCCCGACTGTTGAAAGACCCTTGACAGCCAGCCTCTTTAAGCTCCTTCCTTAGCTCATACAGAGCTTCCGCTTCCTCGAAGATGTTTGTTAAGCCCGTCTTGAAGAAGTATGCTTTTTCGTCATCAAGCCCCAAACGAACACAAAGACATTCGATATTTAGTTCTGAAATCGCGCTTTGAACAAAGTCACTAGAATGACGGCCCTTTGAAGTTTCTGACGGCATCTCAGTTCCCTTTATCGGCTACTATAGCATCAGCACAGACTGTGCCGAACTAAGAAACGAGGCGCTTATTTTGAGCCATCAATATTCTCTGCGGGACCTTTACCCAAAATCTCGAAAGGTCGGACTATTCTCTCAACGACCGCGAGATACATAGCGAGTGGGGTATCAACAAACTCGGATAGACAAAGCCGGATCTAAATTGACACCCAAAGGCTCACACTGGACACCTCCAATTACAGAGAGGTTAATGCCAGCGAGAGTCCATTTATTTGCTTTGAGCTTCAAATTGCGAATTGCCGCTTCATGGCACAAATCAGACATCTTACAAAAACACTCAGATGACCGCACCGAGCCCGAAGGCGACTTAGAAATTAAGTGCAGCATTTGTCGCTAAGGGCGGCAAACGGAAGTTCGCTGCGGATAGCACGGAGGTCTCCTTTCCCATCGATTGCTCCCGGCGAAGGGCTCGCCGGTTCATGCATCTCTTCGGCATTACCTTGGGCGACCGAGGTCCCAAGAGATTTCGGTAGCTGAAAAGTCGCAGCGGGGTCAGGCTAATCTGCAGGCGCACCGGCAATTTGGGCCTCTTGTGCCTCCTTCTTGCGCCAATCTTTCGGGGACATGCCGAAGTTCCGCGTGAAAGCACGGGTCAGGGCCGATGTTTCGGATAAGCCGACCAATTGGGCAATCTCTTTGATCGAGTGATCAGACCCGGTGAGCAACTCCGAGGCCCGTTCCATCCGGAGTCTGTTGATCACCTTGGAAGCCGTTGTCCCGTAGGAGGACAAGCGCTTGTTGAGCACCTTGGTGGTGATGCTGCACATCCGGGCGGCCTCGCTCACCGTCAGCGCCGGATCGGACAGCCTTGACCGCACGAGAATTTCGAAGCCTTCGAGGTAGTCCAGGGGCACATCGACCTGAACCGGTTCTTCGATATCATTGTCGTGGTTCGCGAGGACCTCGGGGTTGATTGGAAGCGACAACCAGGCCACCGGAAAGCGGATCGAGAATCCCCTGTTGTTGCACTTGATGCCCCGCACGCCATGAAACTGCTCCGGCAATAGGGTCGGGTCACACAGGCGCAGAACAACCTGGGTTGGATCCCATCTGAAGTCGAGAACGCGGTGCAGCAGGGAGATCCAGATCCCAACGAGAAAGGCGTCCGAATGGCTCGGCGACGCCTCGGGTTCGAAGTTGCGGCTGGTGGTGAAGTAGGCGTGTTCCTCCTCGATCACGAGCCGGAAGGACACCGCGTTGCTTTCCTTCGAGACGATCTGGGTGAACCGGGTGAAGAAATCGCCAAGGGTCACCGACTGGCCGAGGAGCGCGCCACGCGGCAGGAAGTTCAACAGGTCTGTCTGTTGCCCAGCCAATGCGCAGATATCTGGCCGTGTCACATCGGCGATAGTGGTCAGCGCTGCATAGACCGTGTCATGCGGGATGAAGGCGGCCGGGTTCAGGACCTGTTCCTCGCACAGACCATGCAGCCCAAGCGCGAAGGCGGGGTCCACATCGAGCCGCCGCATCATCGCCACGACCGGACCGAGAACCGTAGCACGCACGAGGGACAATCCGTCCTTTTGTTCTCCTTGCGGCATCCACATCACCCTTTCGCTCTCCACCACGCTACGGGCGCGCGCGCCTGAAGGCCAAGCAGAAATTGGCTGAAATTGACCGGATCGGGTCAGAAAAACGCACCACGGGATCAGCGGGTCAAAAGAATCTCGGGGCACATGTGCATAGTGGGAGGACCGGTCCGCAGGAAGACCGACCCTTGGGAGGACACCGAATGACAACACTCAACCTGAAGGCGTTGCTGCCGGCCATGTCCATGGCAGTTGCGTTGACGACCACCGCTATTGCGCAGGATATCCCCAACATTCCATCAGAGGTCACGCTGTTCAAAAACGTGATGGTCTTCGACGGGGTGAATGACGGCTTGAAAGATGTCGACGTGCTCGTCGTCAAGAACAAGATTCACAAGATTGCAGAGGGCATTCCCGAATCCGGGACATGGGAGGTCCAGGTACAGACAGGCGGAAGCAAGCGCCTGCCCGACCCTGTTGGCGGTATCGACGGCTATTCTTTCACTGTCCAGACCGAACGCGGAATCGAGACCAAAGAGGTCGAGGTCAATGTGATCGACGGCGGCGGACGCACCTTGATGCCGGGCCTGATCGACAGCCATGTGCATGTGAATATGTACAAGGATGGCACGATCCCGGGCCTTCAGGACACGACTTGGGAAGAGATCGGCGCACGTTCTGCGGCCTTTGCGCAGGAAATGCTGGCGATGGGCTTCACAACGGTGCGCGACATGTGCGGTGCACATGGTGGACTTCGTGCGGTAATCGACGAGGGTTCGCTTCCCGGACCACGGATCTACTCATCCGGTGCCTGCCTCAGCCAGACCGGTGGTCACGGCGACTGGGGGATCGCCGGGCAGCGCAAGAACGAAAGCAATCTTGAACGTCTGGAGATCACGCGGCTTGTCGACGGCCCTGCCGAAGTACTCCACGGCGCGCGGCGTAACTTTGCGCTTGGGGCCAACTACCTCAAGATCATGGTCAGCGGCGGTGTGACCTCTATCAAGGACCCGATCTACCAGTCCGCCTTTACTGACGCGGAGATCGCCGCAGCCGTCGAGGTGGCCGGGGACATGGACTCCTATGTCGCCATGCATGTCTTCATGGACAGCGACCTGTCGCGCGCGCTCGATCTCGGGGTCAAGGTGGTGGATCACGGCCTGACCATCACGGAGCCGACCATGCAGAAGCTGGTGGAAAAGGGGGCATTCTTCTCGCCCAACTTGACCGCGCTGGCGCCCGAGGCGCTGGAGCATCCGATGCATCAGGACCCGACCTTCCCGCCGACGGCGAAGTTCCTGTGGTTGCGGAAAAACAGCGAGCAGTTGTTTGATCTGGTGCGGAAGTACAAGCCGAAGATGGTGTTCGATTCCGACTACGTGCTGCTGACCGGTGTGCCGTACCGGCAGTCGATGGACTTCACCAAGGCTTTCATGGCGCGTGAGTTCGGCAACCTCTGGGCCTTGCAGATGATGACCTCGAATGGCGGCGAGCTGGCCGCGCTGACGGGACGCGGAAACCCCTATCCCGAAGGCAAGCTCGGCGTAATCGAAGAAGGCGCCTATGCCGATATCCTCATCGTTGACGGAAACCCGCTCGAAGACATCACGGCCATCGGCGCTGTCGATACATGGTTTGATGCCGAACCGCGCGGGCAGGAGGTGCCGAGCATTCGCGTGATCATGAAGGACGGCAAGTTCTACAAGAACACGCTGGACTGAACGTTTCGGCGGGGCGCTGGCCCCGCCGTCAACCTTCCGGAGGGGCAAACTCATGAAGCATATTTTCAAGTCCACATTGCTGGCGGGAGTGGTGACGCTCGCCGCAGGCATGTCCTTTGCGCAGGACGAAGCGCTGCCGCAGACCCTGTTCACCAATGTCCATGTTTTTGACGGCGTGAACGAGGCGCGGATCGAAAACGCCAGCGTTCTGGTCGAAGGCAACCTGATCAAGGAGATTTCGACGGACGGGATCGAAGCGCCCAACGCAACCATGATTGACGGCGGCGGGCGCACGCTCATGCCGGGGATGCACGACCAGCATGTGCACCTTACGGTTTTCAACCCGCTCAGCGACGGGTTGCGCCAGAACATCACGCCCTTCCATCTTGGCGGCGTCGCAACGATCCGGTCCGAACGCATCCTGATGAACGGATTCACGACGGTTCGCGATCTGGGCGGACCGGCAAAGTCCATCGCGCGGATCATCGATACCGGCATGTTCCCCGGCCCGAGGATCTATTCTTCCGAGGCTTTCATCACGCAGACATCGGGCCATGCCGATTTCCGTAAGCTGAACGACCGGCATCCTACCCTGTCGGGGCAAGGTCCATTGCATTGGGTCGACACGGATATGAGCTTCATCGCGGATGGCCCGGAGCAGATCCGCATGGCCGTGCGCGAGAACCTGCGCCGCGGCGCAACCCAGATCAAGATCATGGTCAGCGGTGGTGTGACCTCGGAATTCGACCCTCTGCATTCACTGCAATATCAAGACGACGAAATCCAGATGGCGGTGAAAACGGCCGAGCAATGGGGCACCTACGTGACCTGCCACGTGTTCACCGAACAGGCGATCCGCAACTGTATCGACAACGGGGCAAAAACCGTCGAGCACATCCCGTTTCTGACTGCCGAAGTGGCCGAAGAGATGGTCGACAAACAAGTCATGTTCGCAACTGCGGTAGCACCGGTCTACTCGGTTTCAACCGAGCAGGCAGAGGCGTTTTATACGCCAGCCTCGTTCGCCAAATGGAAGAGCGTCCGTGACGCCGCCGCCAACATGATCGAGGTGATCCAGACGACACCGGGCATGATCGACCTCTACACGCTAGGCACCGATCTCATCAACAACTGGGACCAGACACTTGAGCAGGACAAGAAAATGAACGACGAGTTCAAATACCTGCACGAGGCCAAGTTCAAACCCTTTGACATTCTGCGGATGGCCACATCGAACGGCGCCCGCATGAACCGGCTTACGGGCCTGAACAACCCGTACCAGGATGGCCCGCTCGGCGTGGTCGAGGAAGGCGCTTACGCGGATCTCCTGCTGGTCGATGGCAACCCGCTCGAAGACATCCTGCTTCTGGCCGATCCTGATCCCAACCTGAAGGTCATCATGAAGGACGGCGTGATCTACAAGAACACGCTGGACTGAGGTGAGCACGGGGCGGTCTCCCTCGTCCGCCCCGCGTTTTCATCCGACACAAGTATCCGGGAAAGGACAGACTGTGAAACATCTCGCCTTTGGTACTCTCATGGCCCTCTGCGGCTCGATGGCCACCGCCGAAGACGCTGCAAACATGCGCACCTTTCTGTTCATCGGCACTTCCAACAGCGCCGCCTGGGAGATGCAGATCGCCAATCCCGGAGACCGCGCGGCCTCGGTGAAAGGTGGGATCGAGGCGCTCGGTGGAGAGCTTCTGAGCTACTACTGGGGGCTGGGGAACGGGAAGAACTACATCACCGTGGCCCTTCCGGACGACCCGACCTTCATCCAGGCCTTTTATGTCAGCCGCCTCGGCGACGGGCTGCTGACCGAATACCAGATGATCGAGTTGATGAGCAGCGCCGACATGGCCGAAGCCCTCGAGCGGGTGCAGGAGATCAAGGCGCAGGACGATCTCAAGTAACCGAAAGACGACGGAGAGGACGACACAATGAAACGAACAACAGGGCTTGCTCTTGCAGTGGTGGTTCTGGGTGGCCCGGCAATTGCTCAATCCGCGCCAAGCGACGAGGAGATCGCCGCCCGCATCGAAAAACTGGTCGAGATGGCCGACCCGCGCGGCGATGAGGCGCGTAGGGGCGATCTGGCATATCGGGAGCGCTATGCCGACGCCTTCATGATCGACGCGTTGGCGGTCGGATCGCCGGGGTTCGAGAGTATTGCTTTCCTGCTGAAGGATTGGGAGAGCCTTGCGGATCATTACGAGGGGTCCGGGTTCGCGGCCTTCAGCACGACAATTTCGAACGGCTCGGAAGGCGCGCTCGCGGTGCTGGAACGTATCGACGTGATGCAGAAATGGGTCGAGGAGAACGCTGAGCGCTTCGTGATTGCCACGACCGTTCAGGATCTGCGGGATGCCAAGGCTGCCGGAAAGGTCGCGATCATGCTCAATTCCCAGAGCATGGACATGCTGGATGAGAACCTCGAAAACGTCCAAAGATACTGGGATCTCGGCATCCGGCAGATGAACTTCAGCTACAACCAGACCGGCGCCTATTCCGCCGGCATGGTCGCCAACGATCCGGCTATTCCCGATAACGGCGTGACCGAGTTGGGCTACAAGGTCGTCGCCGAGATGAACCGTGTTGGCATGATCGTCGATTGCTCGCATTCCTCCTGGCAGACCTGCCTTGACGCCGCCGAGATCACCGCGAAGCCGATGATGATCTCTCACAGCAACTCTGATGCGCTCTTTGGCAATTTCCGAAACGTCACGGACGCGGCCATCCGCGCGGTTGCGGCAACCGGCGGCGTGGTGTGTGTCAATTTCCTTGGCGGCTTCCTGAATCCGCAAGGGGACGCCACCCCCAAGGCGATAGCCAAGCATATCGACTATATCGGCCAGATGGTCGGCAAGCAGGCGACATGTTTCGGTGTTGACTACGTGGAGAACTACGGTGTCGCCCTCGGTCCGATCATCAGCAACCCGGAGAAATACCCGCCGGCGCAGGGCTATGGCCTGCCGACGCAAATGGCGCCGCCCGCCGATGCCTGGGCTGTCGCGCAGGTTCTGGAAGACGAGCATGGCTGGAGCGAGGCCGAGATCCGCGCGTTGATGGGCGAAAACCTCATGCGCGTCTACGAGGCCAACTGGGGCGGGTAGGTCTTCTCCAAGGCTGCGAAAGTGTTGCGTTGGGCGGTCAATTGATCGCCCGAGCAGGGGACGAACAGGGAATGGAACACCAGATGATATTCAACCATGCCCGCAGGGGCCGGCGACACTCATGTTGATGATCGCAATTGGCCTGCTGTCCGCGTTCTTCTTGTTCGCCAGTTCGATCAAGATCCTTGGCTGGCAGAAACTCATCTTCGAAACGCAACTGGCGATGTTCGTCAAATACGGGCTGAATCGTCAGATCATGGCGCTTGTCGGGGTCGTCGAGCTGTTTGGGGCGGTGGCGATCTGGTTTCAGGGCAGCCTGCTCGGGCCGCTCGGGGCCGCCGCCCTTCTGGGCACGTCGCTTGGCGCAATCGGCTGCCACCTGATCTGGGACACATGGAAAGACGGCGTGCCCGCCATGATTACCGCCACCTTGTCGGCCTTGGTTCTCTAGTCCGGTCGGGATGTGGTTCTGGCGATACTTGCATAAACAGGCCGAAGAAAACCAAAAGCAACAAGAGAGAACTGACATGGGACAGGCAAGGCTTCTCGGTACGGTCATCGTTGCTGGCTTCTGGGTCTCAACCGGAGCCATCGCGCAGGAAAGCCCGCCACCCTCCGCCCTGGAGGCCGCCGCCGCAGTCTCGCTGGGTGGCCCGGCCTCCACGCAGGCCCAACTGGAGCAGGACCGGATCCGACGGTTGCAGGACTCTCGCTGGCCGGGGCTGGATGCCGCATTGGACCCCTTGGAGGCATCGCGACAAAGCTTTGCCGAACGCACCGGCCTGAACCTTTCCTTCGATTACCAGGCCTATTATCAGTCTGCGACCGAGAGCCTGACCGATATCGAAGAAGCCGCTTTGGGCCAGGCCCGCATTCTTGGCCAGTGGACGCTGCTCAACCGCGGTGGTGAAAACCCCGGGCAACTTGTCTTCTCATTGGAGAACCGCCACCTGCTTGGCACAGACATTGCGCCCGGAGGGCTTGCCGGAGAGATCGGCTATGCGGGCGTCACCGCAACGACTTTCAGTGACACCGACACGACCCTCTCCGTCGCCTACTGGTCCCAGACTCTCGCCGGCGGGCGTGCCGGCTTCGTGGCCGGCCGGATCGATCCGGGAGACTACTCGGACATCCTCGGCTACGTGAACCCACGCACCACGTTTTCCAATTTCTCGATCCTGTTCAGCCCGGTCCTGCCGCTCCCCGATCCCGGCTTCGGAATCGCGGGGGGCGGTTTCCTGACCGACCAGATCTATGCCCTCGGTGTCTTGTCGGACGCGAACGGCTCGCTGACCGATGTCGAGTGGTTCCCCGGTGGCCCCGAATTCTACAAATACGCCGAGATCGGATGGACCCCCGAACGCTCGAAGCGTTTTCTAACCAACGTTCACCTCGGCGTGTTTCACGTCGACGAACGCGCAGAGGCGGGCCTGCCGGAAAGTTACGGGGCGATCCTGTCAGCCAACCACACGATAAACGAGGAGTTCATGATCTACGGACGTTTCGGCTGGTCGGAGGGGGAGGCGCCGATCGCCCGGCGTGCGGCCAATGCCGGTCTTTTATGGCGGCCGGGCCTCTATGACGACCTGTTCGGGTTCGGCGCAACGGTCGCTGCCCCGGTGGATGAAACACTCGACACCCAGACGACGATGGAAACCTTCTACCGGTTGGACCTGTCGGACAATGTCGCCCTGACGGCGGATGTCCAGCACCTGATCAACCCGGGCTTCAACGATCAGGACCCGACCGTGTTCGGCCTGAGGCTGCGGATCAATCTTTGACCCGCAATGACTTTCGGCGCGCATTCCCGATGCCCGGCGTCCGTGCCGGTTGTCGAAGCGGTGCCTGGTCAGGCAGTGAATTGACCTGCCTGGTTACAACAGTCTGCGGCTTGATGAACAGAAACCTGCGTGTTCAGCGTATGTAGCTCAACTTGCCGACTTGCTGTGTTTCCGAAAACTGCCGTTCCCGGTGTGTGACCCAAGAGTCCGCTAAGGGCCGATTGCGACCTCTTGCACTAAGAGACCGATTGGCGGCTTCGTCCGCAGATCAGTCATTCGTGTCTGGCGCGGCGAATGACCGCGTTGAGCCCAATCTGTCTTATGCTGCGGAACAGCCGAATGTCCGCTTTTCTCCCAGGTGACCATCGCGGCACGCGCCATCGCAATGACTTTAAGCCAACGTGGAATAAACTTCGGCAACTCGCTGAAAGGTCCAATAGGAAGCGATAGCCGCACATCCACCGGCTAAGCCCACTCTAAGGGACATCCACAAACTGGAGTTCACGCGCCGACACATTATCAAGGCAGGCCAGAGTGCAAGAATAATGGCAACTTGGCCAAGCTCGACGCCAAGATTGAAAGCAAGCAGGCTTTGCCAGATGTTTGGAGATGTGATCTGCAAGATATTGTGCAACACAAAGCTAAACCCAAGCCCGTGCAAGAGGCCAATCAGCGTTGTCAGAAGCACCATCGTGGCTTCAGAGCGCGCATTGTCCTTAAAACTCACAAACGCCGCGACGGCTGCAAAAATGATAGAAAGCGCGATCCCGGTTTCGACGGCAGGAACAAACCACGCGCCCGATGGTACAAACCCGAAAAACCCCAGCGACAGCGTTACGCTATGCCCAAAGGTAAAACCGGTTGCACGCAGCAATAGCGCCCTGAGTGTCTGCGCCCCAATGACCAAACACACAACAAACAAAACATGATCCAACCCTTCGAGGATATGTCGTATGCCTTCCCAGACGAAACTCAGGAATCCTCCATACCCCTTCTTCTGAATCAGCAATGGTTCAGTCATCAGACCCCGAGATCGGAAAATCTGAGGTGTGTCTGACGCGTAGTCGAGAATGAGGTTGGCCGTTTGGTCCTGATCCGGCAAATCGGGGTCCAGCACGTTGGCAATGCTGTACGATTGCACCGGGCCGATAGTGTCATAATACAGGACGAGATCGACAATTGTGTCACCAACAAAAAGCGGTGGCAGGAGGGCCGTTTCGGTTTCCACGGCCTTCTGAGCTTCGGCCAAAGTTGCGAATCCGGGCTCATTTCCAACGCGATGCAAGCGAATGGTCTCAACTGTTCCTCTTAGGCGCCGATTGTCGACCAACAGATGTAATCCACCTTCTGCGAGTTGCCCTAGCCCATTGGGATCGCTCATGGCAGCCTGCAAGTCGACAAAGTGGACCAACTGACCGTCGCTCATGGCATTGGTCGTGAATGGTGCAGCATCCGGCAAGGCATCACCATTCTGATCACCGACCTTATCTGCAACCAGATAAGGCATAGGCGTGCGCATGTAGATACGTAGGCCGTCTTCGAAATGCTCGACATGCGAAATTCGAACGTTGAGGTTAAGCAAAAAATGCGCCGAGGCTGATAGCGTCAGTGACAAGAGCACTCCGACAAACAGAGCACCAAGAGCAAAAACCTGTGATCTTAAATACTTATGCATTTGGATCGCGAGCCTCGATTACAGTTAATCCATCCAGCTTCCAATGGCCTGACTCAGGTATGACCTCCGCCAGCACCCGAAACGTAACGGCGCGCAAATGGGCGTGCCCCCAATGACCGCCTTGTGCTTTCACTGTCCATTTGGTCAGGGCACTAAATCCTCCCGGCTTGAGGGTCGGGTTAATGCGCTCCAATTTCAGGTCGCTGATATCAGTAACCGTTGCAAGACTGCCTCCTGGCGTTCGGATCGCGAGACCACGTTCAACCTCTGTTGCGATGTCACTCAGAGACGCTTCCGTCACAATATGTGCCAGCTCTGACTTTCTTGCGGCCGGCGAAACTTCCAGAGTCACCGTGCTCAAGTTCTCGACCATTGAGCGCAGTATATCTTCCGCAACCTGCGGCTTAGGGGGCTCGGGCTTATTCCACGGTACCTCCGACAAATATCCCGAAAATGCGACGGTTGCCGATGTTGCGGCAATCATGGTTACGCAACTGACGCGCTTTGCAACTTTGCCCTTGCACAGAAGGAAAAAACCAATTGATGCGGCACTGATCATACCGGAGATCAAAGCCATTGCCGGGTTCTGCCGTGTCTTCTGCTCAACTGGAATCTGAGTAACAGATGCTCTTTCGTATTGGAGCAAGTGGTTCTGCCAGTGAAATTGAGGATCTGCCGGTTTCACAGCTCCAAAGAATGGCCCGGCGATATCGTTTGAAATGGTCGCAACGCGGGAAATTTCCTCGTCAAACATATCCCATGTGACCGTCACCTGATCGGGAAGGTCTGCCGATGAGAACGACAGGATAGCTCCGATAAACGCATTGTTCACAGACACTTCCTTTCCAGGCTCGACAACCTGATAACCCTGCGATGTTAGCTCCAGGAGTTTTGCTGTAGCGTTTGACGGTTGCACTAATTTGCCATCAATTGTCACCGGGTTACGAGACGCCAGGAAGGACGCCGCTTCGTTTACGATCAAGGCGCTGCGCTGTGGCGAAAGCATTTGACCCACTTCCGTGGTTTCATCAATCCAAGGCGCTAGTTCACGCAAGCGGATCAGTGTTTCATGACGAACTTCACGAGGTTCGATGTAAAGAAAGGTGGATGTCCCGTCCTGCGCTTTTCGATTCAGGCTTTCAGCAGAAAAGCGGCTATCCCACGGATCAGGCCAGTGAATCTTTAACTCTGCTGGCTTTGACAAGAAGCTGAAATCCGTGACCGGAACCTCACGGTCAAAAACCTGCATCCCGATAGTCGCCAGTGGTTCACCAAGCCGCGATGGCGGCACTATAGTCAGCTCCTTGGGAACTAAGTTTTGAAACGGAAAGAACACTTCCGCGAATAAAACGCGCGGATCTTTTGGCGGGCTGGGAACAACTTGCCCCGAGAATGGATCGCGCTGACCTGCAAGCGGCGCGGCCCGGTCTATGCGCGTTCGGTATTCCACCTTTCTGATATCAGCGTTTAGGACCCGTTCGTCGCCTGCAACAATCGAAAGCGCCCGGCTTTCGGCTTGCGCATAACCTTGATTGGTATCTTGTTCAGCCTCCGGCTCACCCCCGACGAAATCTGATGACCATCCTATTGGCAACATATCCGCAAAAAACGGAATATCTTCGACATAGATCTCAAGGTCGACGTAGACCCCATCCTCTTTGACATGAAGGACAGCAATATTGGGGGCAACTTCTGAACCGTTTGTCAGAACGACATCCGCCGAAACGGCCTGTGCACCTGAGGCCACCAGGCCCAGCATCAGGAATAGTCGGTACAGGTACTGCCAAATCGGAATTTTGTTCACCCTGAAGGTTAATTATCCGGCATTGGCGGTGGCGTGTAACCCTCCCATTTTCCCGCATTGACTTTGTCAGACGGCTCTTTTTCTTTTGAACGCGGGGCATTGATGTACTCGTCGCTCACAGCGGGTGGCAACGCATAGTCATCAACACTCGCTTCCCGAACAACGATCTGGTCCTTGGTCACGTTGATCACCTGTAGATCTCGTGCGAGCGTCAGAGGCCCATCGTAAGTCGAACGGACGCCTTCCAAAATCGCCTGATAATTTTCTGGTGAAAGAACAGAGTGATATCCGAGGGCCATACGCGGCTCGACCGCAGACATGACTTTGCCAAAGGCCGCAGGTTCGGTATGAACGCGCGTAGCTACATAGGTCGCCTGTTTCATGTCCCAGCCAAAATACGGGGCCAAAGCATCAGGTGGAAGAAACGCCTCGTGAGAAGCGATGTCCGCCCCTTTGGCATATTCTACATACCATTTGTTTGGGTAAGTATCTCCGCCAAATACGTATTTCAGTCCATTCCATTCCAGAGAATAACTTACCGAGCCATCTAAGCTGTGGATCGCAGGCCAAGACCGGATCGTGACGTCGTTCTCCTGATAAACGATCTCGTTTTCCTGCATGTAATCGAATTCAGTGACTTCAAGCTTGGCGCCGTCATCGGGCAGTGCGCCCGTTCGCGTGGCCAAGTCCCAAGCGTAAGCTTTGGACATGCCATCAACATAGGCTTTAGTGCCCAGTTCATCTTCTGATCCGGACGGGCCGAAGATGCGGAGCGGGGTATATCTGCCTGAAAGCCACCCCCCAACGTGGAGGCCCATGAAATCTCCAACGTGGTCAACATGCAAATGGCTGAAGAAGACCTTGTCGATCTTCGCAAAGTCCGGTCGCAGCGAGAACAGGTTTCCCGTTGCGCCAGTTCCTACGTCAAAAAGAAAAACGTCCCCATTCCCAAGTTCCACATAAAACGAAATCGAGACGGCTGCCTTGGTTTGGTTTGGCATACCCGTCCCCAATGCCGTGATACGCATTTCATCCGTGCCAAGGATTTCAGTGTTGGGAAAGTATGACGCTGGATAAACACCATTTTCTATTGCAGAAGCAGTTCGACCAGTCGGCAGCGCATTTTGCGCTGAAGCGGTGCCAGCCAACGACAAACCCAAAGCCAATAGTGCGCCAGTCGTGGAATTCATAATGCTTTTCATTGATCCCCCCATTTCTGCATGGCGTTTCTGAGAGCACGATGTCGTGAACTCCCAGTTGCCCATAGACTCCTCTACGGTACGACCATAGACTACTCTATGTCAAATAATGAATGCTATAATCTGAATGTCAGAAACTGCCACCCGAGCCTCACCCAAAAACGCCGCGACCAAGGAAGACTGGATATTGCTGGCCTACAAAGTCCTCAACGAGGGTGGCGTTTCCGCGATAAAAGTCGTGCCAATGGCAAAGCGACTGAACCTGACAAGCGGTAGCTTTTACTGGCATTTCAAGAACGTCCGAGAGCTTTTGGATGAGGTTCTCAGATATTGGGAGCAGGAACTGACTGACAAAGTGATCGCACAGGCAAAGACATTTGGCGGTCCCCCGGAAGACCGCATTCTTCTTCTTATGAAAAAGGTCATAGAAGAGGACGCCGCCTTGCCGGATCACGCTGTCTCAGTGTGGGCGAACACCGATGAGAAGGTGAAAGAATCGTATCAAAGAACCATCGGCAAACGGTTCCACTTCGCCGCCTGGATGTTTGAACAGGCCGGGTTTTCGAAAGAAGAAGCGAAAGCGCGCGGAAGACTGATGGTGACTTCGCTAATGGGAGATTCTTCGACCGGTCTGAAAACGCAAGGCGATTGGGAAAAGGTTATAGAACGGGAACACGCAATTCTTGTCGGAAAGTAGAAGATAGAACAAGAAAGTTGCCCGGCATTGTAAGTTTGCTCGAAACGGACAGACAATTTTTAATTGCCCTGTAGAAACAGATCACGCAACAATGCCAGAAGCCGACGTTCAGTCTGTGACCATCAAGGTCCGCTTCGTCCGCATGGCGGTCATAGGCTCGTTTTCATCGGACGTCCGACTTGATCAGAAGCGGCCATTGAGTGTTTTAAACTGTAGTTTGAGATGCGCGCGATCGGTTTCTATGATGGCAAAGACAGTAAAGTGCGCTGGTTGGCAGGGTGCCGATGCCTGGTGCGGGAGGGCTGGATGGAGACTTCACCATGTCCAGTATTCACCTTCCAATAATCAGACCGTCTCAGCCGTCGTGGAACAAGAATCGACTAATTGGTCAGAAACGTCCACTCCTGCCAAGACAGGTTTGGGCAATTCGTGCGCGGCTCGAACTCGCCGGGAACCCGCGCAACCTTGTGCTGTTCAATCTTGCTATCGACAGCAAACTTCGCGGTTGTGATCTTGTTCGCCTGAAAGTGGCGGATCTCGTCGTTGCCGGAGCAGTTCGAGACCGCGTATCGATCGTCCAGAGCAAGACAAGCAGGCCAGTTCAGTTCGAAGTGTCCGAGAACACGCGAAGATCGATTTTTGAGTGGGTCAGATCGCCCGCCATGCTTGGTCGCGAGTTCCTCTTTCCAAGCAGGTTCCACAGTTCATCGCACATTTCGACTCGGCAATACGCACGTCTCGTGCGCAGCTGGGTGTCGGTCATCGGACTGGATCCTTGTGGGTACGGAACGCATTCTCTTCGGCGGACAAAAGCTGCGCTGATCTATCGGAAGACTGGCAACCTTCGGGCCGTCCAACTCCTGCTTGGACACACCAAGGTTGACAGCACGGTCAGGTACCTTGGGGTCGAACTCGACGACGCGTTGAGCATCGCGGAGAAGATCGACATCTGACGGTTTGACGGACGGCAGCAGCCGTCCGTCATCTCAAAACGGGTTCCGAAGGATTAGGCGCGAACGGCCGCTCCTTCGAATACCAGACTTTGGATTATTTGCGTTAAATGACCGCCATGCGGACAAAGCTGCCGTCCACGCCCATTATTGGAACGGCGGCATTATTTCTGATACTTCACTCGTTCCGGCCGAGGAAGTCAGCCAACAGCGCTGAGATTTTTTCCGGCTGATCCTCCATGGAGAAGTGACCGCAGTTCTCCAGCACAAGCAGCTCTGAATCAGGAATTGCCGCATGCAACTTGTGCGCCCAGTCAACGACCTGCCACGCATCATTGCCCCCCAAATGAGTTGCACAGGTGTTTGGCTAAGTTGGGCATAGCGCGGGGTTAACTCATTGCATGTAATTAAATCCTTTTGCTTAGGCTATGGTTGTCCCAGGCTTCGCCATCTTGCAATTCCGCTTCCGGTTCATGACCGCACCAACGGCGATGGTCTCACCATCGAAACCCGCCAAACTGCTACCGCGGAAATGGCGATTCCAGACTTTTGGGAGAATTGCGTCGAATACTTGAGACTGGTCGGTCTCGGGTAAATTGATACCTCTAAACCAGCCGGAAACGCTTCGTCTTCAGCACCGATTACCGATCAATTTCCACGTTAAAAACGGCCTGGATCAGCAGGCTGGGTCAGCGCCAATAACAAATAATGATACATGATCAGAAAAGCTGGTTACGCTGTCGTCAGTTTATCAGCGACGCCAAGCAAGCCCAGGGCTTACCGATAGGCCATTTCGCCACGCGCTCTACCCCTTGCAGCGTCGACAGATTCGCTCTCCTAACCCTTCGCTCCAGAATGGGGTTCTGCAACGAAGGCACAGGCGTTCTTGCGGCATGTCATTGTGGGCGCGAGATATGATCACATCTGTATCGCTGTCGGGTTCTTCCATCAGTTCTTAGCCTCGATTTCTATTTGGTTTTCTCCGCGGATGTAAAAGAGCGTACTAAAAAAGTTCGCACTATTCCTTGAGGTTGAAGGAACTTCCTGCAATCCGAGGGGTTTTGTTAGGACGAACCGGCATTCCTTCATTCTCAGCAGTTTGGACTGCGAAGGCATACTGAGAGCCGCTTCCGCATCCTCGCGGTAGGGCTCGTTGATCTGATGATCTGTCGTTTGCCTCAGAAATGAGCGAGTCCGAGTAGAGGTGCCGAAGTTGAGTCTCCGAAACGCCATCTGCTTCCATGATCAGTTGCACCATCGGATCGGCCAAAAGTTGGTCGAGCATGAACTGCGACAACTGCTTTGAAGACAACTTGTCCTTTGCTTGAGCACTGTCCAAATCAGCGAGAGAAACGGTCAAGGTTCGCGCCAGACCGGGGTGAGATTTCCGTGGATGCAGAAAGACTAGCACTGATGCTTTCCAGGCTTCTGGATCCAAATAATCTGGTGGAGCGAACAGCTCAGTTTCTATTTCGTATTCGCCCGCCGGGAGTAGTTCGTCAAAGCCAGGGAAAGTAAACGGCCTGGAAAAGACTGCGATTGTCTTGCTGACTATCTGCTCCATCTAGGTAGTTCTCCTTTGCAAATACAGCTCATTCGGAGATGTGAACAAGAACAAGCCAGCCACTCCCGGCAGCATATTATGAACTTTGAGGCTTAGGATTTGGTTTTTCGAGGGCGACGTCAGGCCCTTCAGACGTCGTTTCTTTTTTTGGAGCGTCCGCATCGTTTTCCTTCAGTGCGGCAGCCGCTCTGGTCGTCAGGTCTTTGAAAGACATCATTTTGATCCTTTGATTGTCCGCACCACCCACGAGCCAAGATGGGACGTGAAAAGCGAATGCGGATACCACCAATATAGGCATTGATGGCCCAATTTACTACGTAAAGCTGTAGAATAAGACGGTCGACTGAGGTTTGGGTTTAATCGGGACGATCTTGGTGCGCTCCCTTCACTTCGAATATGGGCGATCATTGTTCGCAGCGCTGAATTTTGCCAATGCGCTAGCACCACGGAAGACCTTTGCCACATCGGGTGCAGCCATGCCTCGCGAGAGCGCACTATAGTTCAATTTCAGCTTCATCTCGCCACCAGCGCGAAGCAGGCAATTGGTGTTTTCAACAACGATATGATCACTGGTGGCTCCGACGAACGTGACGCCAGCAGGGAATATTAAACCCGCCGCATCGGTGTCCTGAAGTCCAATGGCAAGGATCGACCGAGTATTCGAAGGACTGTCTAAAGTCACACACTGCATTGAAGGTATAGGGTGATTCATTTGAACGGGGTTTGGGTTTGATTTGGCTTTCGTTTCGATCACTTCCGCCCAAAGCGTAAAAACATCGGTGTAGAGCCCGTCGATCGCGTACCCCGAAACGGGATCGGTACCTAGCAGGATGGCCTCACCCAGACGCAGGTTGTT
Source organism: Ruegeria sp. AB6 (assembly GCF_056542685.1). Taxonomy (NCBI): domain Bacteria; kingdom Pseudomonadati; phylum Pseudomonadota; class Alphaproteobacteria; order Rhodobacterales; family Roseobacteraceae; genus Ruegeria; species Ruegeria sp. AB6. Next base: position 22,862 of record NZ_JBQGAD010000012.1, read on the forward strand.
GATCATTCCGGGCGCCCCCTTACCAAGCGCCCATGGCAAACTGGCAGAGCCGCCGCCTGACACTGTTTCCAGAGCGGGTCCACTTGCAAGTTCGGTGTCGGCGGCAAGCGACGAAAGCAATTCCATTGCCCCTGCAGAGGGTGCCACATGACCCAGACAGGCAAAATTTGCGCCAATCCCCTTCAGAGAAATCCCTTCCATTCTAAGAATTTGAGACACAGTGCTTTCAAGGTGTTCAGGCAAGATGCCATCCCGCATATCCCCCATTTCCACCATCAGGATAATATTGTGAGTAATGTTCTTCCCCAGCGCCTCGATGGCCAGGCTGGCGATAATGTCCATCTCAGTGTTGAAGCTGACATCGCAGTTATCAAGGACTTGCGCGACCTGGCTCAGCATGGGCGTTCGGATCAAGGATATGGAGCACGAGATTCCAGCATCGCGCATACGCATGATATTGCTGATCCGCGCGTCCGCCAGCCCTGTCACGCCACCTTCAAGCATAGCATTCGCAATCTCAGGATGACCGCAAACGGCTTTTGTCACACCTGTCACCGATATTCCGCGGGGTCTAAGGTGGTCGACCAGGAACCGTGTGTTGTACCGAATTTTGTCCAGATCAACGTCGATACGCAGCTTGCTCATTCAATCGTCGTAACACGTACGGGTTGCAGGCGCGGAAAGGCAGATAGAACCATATTCACCAAGTTTTTTGGAGGACGGTTCAATGCGTCAGTGACCGGGAGATACAATTTGCAGTTGTAGTCTGTGATGGCCTTTGAAATCTCAACATCATTCATTCCTTCATGGTTGATCGTCATGCCAATTACCTCTGTGTTCGCAAATGCCTCGATCAGGGTGATTTCATCGCAAGGGGCGGGCATAGTCATGTTGGGGAAATCACATCGACGTTTTCGTTTAGGCGCGTGTTGAAGAATAACTGCATGTGGCTGACTGCCTCGCAGAATGAAGGCTGATGTGCAAAAAGCCGGATGGCTTAGCGCGCCCTGGCCCTCGATCACTATTACATCCGGGTGCTCACCCTCGGATGCCGCAACGACAGCGCGCTCAAGTTCGCCACAACAAAATTGCGGCGGCACCGAATCCATCGCGACACCATACTTGGCGCCCTGCATCAAGCCAGTTTGGCCGGTGCTGACCAAAACTGTTTTGATCCCATGCGCGTTAAGTGCGCCGGTCAGGATTGTCGCGGTTGTACGCTTTCCAATTGCACAATCGGTGCCGAACACCGCGATGCGGATCGCCTGGACGTCTCCAATACTGCCATCTAACAGGCGCAGGTCGGGATTTGGCCGCGGCTTGCGAATGTCGCGTATCGTGACATCGTGAATTTTGGCAAATCCGGCGAGCTCCTTGTCATCGCTAAGAAATTCATGCAGCCCACTGACGATGTTCATTCCGAGCGTTATCGCATCCAAAACAACTTCGCGATCCTCAAGGGACATTCTGCCGCTGGCCGGCGCCATTCCGTAAATAAAAGTGTCGGGGATCGTAGCTTCATTAGCGACGGCGGCATCAAGATCATCGAAGATGGGAACCTGATTTGCGATATTATCAAGCACTTTGCCACTGTCACAACCGCCATACGTGCTGTCGATCACCGAAAGAACGCGATAGGCCTGTGAATGTCGAACGAGACCATTAGCCGTCTTGCCATCGATCTTTGCGAAGTTTCCTTCGCAATACACAATTGCAGTCGGTGTATCTGTCACGAGTGTCTTGCGGTGAAGCTCTGGAAAAACTGCTTGTTCAGGCGCCAGCTTTTGCGCATCGCTGGCAATGAACTGCTTGGCATCCGACGCAATGGGTACGGGTTTCATATTTGTTCCTTTTTAGAGTGTGAAACGCGCGTCCTTGGTAAGGACGGGCAAAAATTGTGAAGTTTGGGAAAGTGGGCTTTCTGTCTGAATTCTCACTGGTTCAGAACACACAGCCCTTCTGATCGATGATAGTTTTTGTGGCATTGCCACCCATTGCCGGATCGGTCGATATGGGCATTTGCCGGTAGCTCGATTGCATTGCAGCGATCACCGGACGCCTCGTAGCCACGTTCGCATTTCCATCCAACTCCATGGATCGCGTCATCGTAGAAAGCGTTTTCAGGCACAAAGACGGCATCGCACCGTCCGTCGCGCTCAAAATACCCACGCTCGCACGTCCAGGGACGCCCGCTGGTTGATGCGTTCAGAAAAGCGTTTTCCGGCACCGCTACTGCCACGCATGCTTCTCCGTCTTTTTCGTAGCCACGGTTGCAACGCCATGCAGATCCATAAGTGCTATTCGTCAGGTAAGCATTATCCGGCACCACGATTTTCTGGCAGCTATCGTCTACTCTTGTGTATCCACGCAGGCACCGCCACCTCTCACCTGATGGATCGAGATATCCACCCTCAGGCACAATCACTTCAGTGCATGAGGTGCCGCCAACTTCAACAAAGCCATGCATACATGCCCACCCTGAGCCATAGGTTCTGTTTGTGGGGTAGGCATTTCCCGGCACGACAATGGCCACGCATTCTTCGCCTTTCAACCGATAGGACAAATCGCATTTCCAACCGTCGCCATACTTTTTGGGATGCGCGTTATCCGGGATCGAATTTGTTTCGGCCGATGCGGGACTTGATGAGATAAAGGAGCCCGCCAAACTGCTGAAGACGACAACAAACAACGCAGCCATTAAGTGAGCGCAAAACCGGTACTGATTTTTTCGATTTGCCCTGATGCAAACGGCGTTGTCCGAATGTTGAGTGATTGAGTTACGATCCATCCAGGTTCAGCCCCTCGATACAGGCCTGCGCCAGGTCTTTGTTAGGAGTTTGGGATCCCGGCACCGTTGCCCAGCCAGCCGCCATGACGGCATCCTTACGCTTGAAAGTAGAAGCCTCATTGATCGTCGTTATTTTTTCGGCGCGTTGGGCGTCAGTTCTCGCCATGTCGACGCAGATAGGAACCAACGCAGCTATTGCACTGTCGCGGGACATCGCGTTGGCCATCTTGTCCGCACTACCGCCTGTCATCCATCCACCCCAAGAAAATCCAACAACGCCTACGAAAACCCCTCCGATCAAGGCGCCGTAGATTCCGGGTTTAAGCCATTCGGGAGTGTTCATAATCTATTCCTCCTGCGGGGAAAGCGCCGCATCGCTGTCATTGTTAGATGTGGCCAAGGTCTGGTCTTGCTTGAGCGCCCGTTCAAAATCTTCTGGGTCAATTGGGCGCATTTCCGTGCGGCCTGGCTTGCTGCCTTTGCCCTGAACTGTCAGGTAGGTTCCGGTTCTTCGATATGCTTCGAAACTCAGGCCCTGTAGTAGTTCTTCTTCAACAACTACTTCATACTCGCCTGCAGGAAGTTCATCTGGATAGCCGGACAAAGAGAACGGATTTGAAAACGTCACCAAAGAACTGGACGATCTCGTGCTCACCTTAGTCCTCCATATAGTTTGTTGGATCTTCCCCGCGCAATCTGCCGCGGATTACGCTCGTAGGCGCCACGGTAGTACCGGCGTTGTAATTTAGAATAATGTGCAAATGGCAGACGCGCGCTGATCGATGTTAGTCTGTGGCCAATGACCTGAGATTTTATTGGAATCTCAAATGCATTTGGTGCCCGAGGATCAGGTGCCGCCAAAAATTGACTAACCTGCGTCAGTGCAACGATGTTTGGATTCTGGCAACGTGATGTGTGTTGGCGGGATATTTGCTGGCGTGTTCTTAACGAGTAATTAAGAAGCGCAGGAAATCCAGTACCATAGTCGGACTGCATTTATCTTGCGCTTCTTTTTCAGTGAAATCCCAAATCTGCCGAAGCGAATTCCGTCTCTAACAGGCAACGATCATCAAAATCCCGGCATCGCTGTAGGGGTGAACTTATTGCTTCAACAGTGGCCCGGCCTGATCCAGATAAGTGGGGTCAAAACCGGCCAACGTCACCAGTCCTTCATAATCATCAAATACCACTTGCCCGGATTGAAAAGTAACCAGCCCCTTCTCCCGCAGTTGCCGTAGGACACGATTAACATGTACGGCACTCAGTCCCAGTGCATCGGCAAGGTGGTATTGTGTCAGTGGGCAGGCGTATCCCGTCTTGCTTGCCATCCCGACCTGAGACAGCCTCACACCAAGTTCCAATAGAAAATGCGCCATGCGCTCACCCGCATCTCGCCGTCCTATGTTGACCAGGTGCTCAACCACCATCGCTTCATCTCGAGAGACCGCCCAAAGAATTGCTGTCGCCAGCCGGGGCGTTTGCGCAAATGCGTCCAGGAGATCATCCACTACTACTTCAATGGCTTGGATTTCCATGATTGGTTCTATGCTGTGATCCGAGGTGTGCAGCAGAACGCTTCGCAAGCCCAGAAAGTCACCCGGTATTTGGAAATCGACGATCTGACGCGACCCGTCAGTCTGGGTTTTGTAGGAACAAACCCAGCCCGAGGCCAGAATGTAGGCAGCCTGCTCTGATTGCCCTTGATGCACAATGTCACGTCCGGCTTCAAAGGTTCTGCGACGCTTGTGCAGGCGTGCCAATGCCGCAAGTTCAACCTCAGTAAGAGCGACGAAGTTTGAAAGCTTTCGGGTGAGTGGACTGTTTTTGATAGTGCGCAAGTGTTCTTCCTTCATCGATGAGCAGCCCGCGAAACTATCCGACGCCAAGACTGCTTTCGATCAGTTAAGTATACAGCAATCTATGCCAGTATGATGCAATTCATTGTGGCGCTTCCTTGCTTGGACGCCTGTTAAAAAAGGACGTCTACCATGGCTGACCGGCAAGACCACTCTGGAATGGCCGCACTCTCAATTTGTGAAGCGCTTTTGCTTGCAATCAAAGATCGTGAGCTCCTGCCCGAACATGAAATTGTGGGAGTTCTGCGTGACGCAGCCGCTGCCCAAGAAGCAGCGGTCGGCAACAACGAAGACAATGATATACACCAGGCCGCCGCCATTCTCATTAACCGGATCATTGCTTCCGGCTATCGGGTTCGGCAGTAGCGTCGAGTCCCGTATCGAAAAACAAGATTATGCTCGTCAAAAAAAGCTTAACAGCAAATAGATGCACTTCTTGATGCCTCGTTCCTGATCAGCTCAAACACGAAGCTAGAGCCAATTTTCAAATGCCTGCCATATCCTGCGTCTTGATTGTCCGACCGAGTTGCGGCGAAGGTACGGTTTCCGTCAACGCGAATACAACGCCTGCGAATGACCTGATTGGTTACACTCGCCGCGCCGCGACAATAAGTATGCCTCGACCGCGAGCAAATGCTGCTTCAGCGAAGGCTCCAGATCGAATGACGGCCAAGTCCGATTAGCAGGCATTCGCTCCTTTTCGCACGAGCCGCCGGTTTCTGCGAAAGCAGACGTTCACCAAGATCCTTTTGGGCGACCGCTAAGCAGATGGGGTGGATGGCTCCTGCTCCATCGGCGTCGCGATGCGCCATAGTGCAGGTGTTGTCATCTGCAAGAGAGGAGCCACTCCATGCAAGTTACCACCATTGGCCTGGATCTGGCCAAGAATGTCTTTCAGGTTCACCGCGTCAATGAGGCGGGCGAGATCGTTTTCAACCGTTCGCTTCGGCGCGCGCAAATGCATCGTTTCTTTGAGAGCCTGCCGCCTTACCTGGTCGGAATCGAAGCGTGTGGGTCGAGCCACTACTGGGCGCGGGAGATTGCAAAGCTCGGACGCGGGGTGCGCCTGATCCCGCCGGCCTACGTGAAGCCCCATGTGAAGCGTGGCAAGTCGGATGCGATCGATGCCGCGGCTATCTGCGAGGCGGTGACACGGCCGTCTATGCGGTTCGTGGCGATCAAGACGCCGGACCAGCAAGCGGTCCTCGCGCTGCACCGTGTGCGGGACCTGATTGTCCGTCAGCGGACGCAGATCGTGAACATGCTCCGCGGTGTGCTGGCCGAGTTTGGGATTGTTGTTCGGCAAGGCGCCGGCCGCTGCATAGCCTTTGCGAAGCATTGCCTTGAAGGCGTTGAACAGGACTTGCCGGACCCGGTCCGGGACATCGTGACCAATCTCTGTCACCAGCTCGTGGCTCTGCACGGCCGAGTACTCTAATACAGTCGTCAGCTGAACCGGGCTGCAATCCAAACAACCGAAGAGCGGACAATCCAGACTGTGAAAGAATGTCAGTTTGCGAAGTCCAATTGCGAATTTCTAGCCCGGCACGCAGTTAAAGTCACAACTCGTGATCAACGCTGCTCTTTCACGTTTACCAGCATTTAGCTGTTCTCTCGTAGAGCCTTCTTCCGCTCCAGTTTTCGGCGACGCCTGATTGCCTCAGAAGTTTTTCGGGTACGTTTCTCAGACGGTTTTTCGTAAGCCCGTTTTGCGTTCAGATCTCGAAAAACGCCCTCTCGCTGTATTCTCTTTTTGAGAACACGCAGTGCCTGGTCAATGTTATTGTCGCGAACGAATATTTGCATAGTTTTCCAATCATTTCCGGTTTCTGATTTGTGACCGCAAGGCACGGCGATGCCGCACTAGCGCCCAAGAACGCATTGCTCGCCAAAAGTCTGCCCCCCGACCGGCCTTCGCAAAGGAAAGGCTGCGGCGTGTGTCCGTTTCCGTCTTATCGCCTGTGTCCTCTAACAAAGTTGCCGTGTCTCATATAGGCGCGTGGGTTTCACGCTGCCTTGCGTTGCGGTTTCCTCCCTGAGCGTCGGCGGGGGCGCCGTTTTGCCTTAGCCTTTGGCCTATCGGCGGCAAGCCAAGGCGCACCGCCCGCAACCTCGATGCGCGCCCCAAGAACCCTTTCGATCGCCTTCAATTCAATCATCTCATCTGCCGTGCAAAAGGCGACGGCCTGACCTGCGCGGCCCGCGCGGGCAGTTCGACCGATGCGATGGACGTAGTTCTCAGGCACGTTCGGAAGTTCGAAATTGTAGACGTACCCAACGCCCGGAATGTCGATGCCGCGCGCAGCCACGTCGGTGGCAACAAGAACACGCGCCGATCCGTTCTTGAAAGCGGCGATGGCGCGATCTCGCTGCCCCTGGCTTTTGTTTCCGTGGATCGAGATTGCGGCAAACCCAACCTTTTCGAGGTGCTTCATCAATCGTTCGGCTCCGTGCTTTGTTCGCGTGAACACAAGAGCGCGGTCGTCACGATGTGCGTCAAGCAACAAGGTGAGAAGCTCTTGTTTCTGGTCCTTGGTCACGAAGTGAACGGCGTGAGATACCTTGTCGGCAACCTTTCCGGGGGGCGAGGCTTCAACGCGCAAGGCATCGCTTAGATAATCTCGCGAAAGCGCCGCCATGGATTTGGACATGGTGGCTGAGAACATCATCGTCTGACGATCTTTGTTCAGGGCTGGAGCGATGCGGCGAAGCGCGTGGACGAAGCCAATGTCGAGCATTTGGTCGGCCTCATCGAGAACGAGGAACCGCGTGCGGTTCAGGTCGACGGCAGAACGGTCCATAAGGTCGATCAAACGTCCCGGCGTCGCCACGAGAATGTCCGTCCCTCGAGACAACCGCTGGGCTTGAGCGTTGATTGATTTGCCGCCTACGACAAGAGTGATGCGCAGGTCAACTGTCAAGTTCCGCAGCGTATCGACGATTTGCTTGGCCAATTCGCGAGTAGGAGCCAGGATCAGTCCACGCGCCGACTTAGCCGCTGCTTTTTCCTTTTTTTGGGAAAGCGTCGCAACCAGCGGAATGCCGAATGCGGCGGTCTTTCCTGTACCGGTCTGGGCAATGCCGAGAACGTCGCGCCCCTGAAGGGCATGCGGAACGGCTTTAGTTTGGATCGGTGTTGGGTGTTTCAGCCCAATGGCGTCTAGTCGTGAGACAAAGCGGGCGTTCAGCCCGAGATCTGCAAAATTCATATTAATCCTTCACCGAAAAAGTGTCCGGTTTCACCGGCACGCATCTGAACGCCCGGTCGGGGTGCACCCTTGCATTCGCTCGCTGCACCGGATTGTGCTGAGAGCCGCGTCGGGCGGCGTCCCCCCTACGTGATGTGGGAAAACTGTACGTCACGGCCGGGGGCGGATAGTAATCCGCCTGCTCACGCGGCAGAGCAATGACATGAACTTCAGTTGGTGCCTGACGAGCGCAAAGTCAATCAAAAGGTCGCTGAATGACAAAGTAAGCATCGCACCAAGTAATTTTGACACGTTTTTTGTGCTGTGAGGCGAAAGAGTTCATTTGCAAAAGGATATCGCTATTCTCCGTCGAACCTCTGCCTACGTCCATCCGGCACTCCTGAAATTGTGAAGTCTGCACGGGAAAACTGTCTTTCAAAAAAACAATTGTGCTTGCTTGTGGACCTCATACCTGCGCAGTGTCGCAAGCCTCATAATTCTCTAAACCATTTTTATGGGGTGGTTCCGGTCGCATGACCTCGAGCGAAGTCGTGTGATCGGGACGTAAGGAGAGCCTCGGCATCCTTTCGCAAAAATATTGCAGCTTATTTGCCCCTACCAAATTGGCTCATTCTTTCCGGTTCGCTGTTGGTTTTGCTTCCTTCATGCCGGTAGAGTCCCTTAGGACGTGATCCGGCGCAACTGACGTTTGGCCAACAATAAATACGATCAACGTCCACCACGCGCGGAAATTGGCATCGGCTTTCTAAGCTCATTCTTCTACGCAGTGTTCCGCATCGCGTTTAAGACGGGCTTCCTTCAACCGTTTGGTTTTTTCCTCGCGAGCCGCTTTTTCATCGCTGATTATCTCACGCGCTACTCGGTCAGTTTGCTCGTCTTTGGAAATCCGTTTGTTCGGAAAAAAGGGTTGCTTCTTTTCTGTCATAAACGACAACTTTCACCCTCGGGATACAAATTATTTGGCAGGACAGCTAGCGCAGCCGTCCCGCCTGGTCTTACTCAGGCAAGAGCGATATTCGTCGCGTTGCTGCGACCGTCGCGGCCAGCCTCGACATCGAAAGTCACTTTCTGGTCGTCCGCGAGACCGGTAAGCCCGGAGCGTTCGACGGCCGAGATGTGAACGAACACATCCTTGCCGCCGTCCTCCGGCGCAATAAATCCGAACCCTTTGGTGGTGTTGAACCATTTCACGGTGCCATTGGCCATTCCGTGGTCTCCTTTTGAATTGTGCCACCCGCGTAATGCGGTGGCCTCGGCGTCAGTCAGAGCAATCGAGACTGAAGCCTTCAATGGAGACAGCTGGTCGAGGTGCGATAACGGTCGCTATTGGTGTATGACGGCAAGAGATACGAATTACAAGCTTCGTCTTCATCTTCTCTTCGGCTGTTCAAATGGGCATGGTGCCTGCAACTGGTCATTCCAAGGTTGTAGTCCCGACCAATCCAATTAGGGATAAGTCTTCTCTGACCAAGTTGGCCGGGACTGCCTCAGGAAGAAGCCCGACACCGTGCGATGAAACTCAAATTGAAAGCAAGAGAATTCAAAGGTACTAGTTAATTTTTCAAATAATTTGATAGCCCTTACTCCGTTGACGGTTTGGAAAGGCCGACGATCACACGCTTCTTCGCTCGGGACGTCTGAAAGGCGCTCGTCTTTGGTGACAATGTTAAATGCCCCGCCGATGCGTACGTCTGAGCCGACACCATAAACGTCTCCTTCGAGCTCGATGCGGTCATCTGACTGTTTCTGTCGGATGTCCGTTTGCCAGCGCGAAGCGGACGATAGAGGATAAGTGCAACAGCCTCGACACATGTCACGCGACTCAGAAGAACCTGAACAAGTATGTGAATTGCGCCTATGCGGTACTAAAGAGCAGAGACTGCAAACATCGTTGGTATCCTGCTCCCGCAACCAGTGTCAGAAATCCCCTACACAGCCCGGTCAGACTAAAATTGATCCCCCGGATCAAGTGCTTAACGTCGCCACCGCGTCAGGCTCAAAACCTCAAAGCAAGTGGGCCAAAGCATACTCCAGAAACCAACACGGTTAACAAAATGCCGAACACGCCGCCTCACGGCGACTTTAGTTCATTCTGGGCCAACCCAATCATCGCTGCCACGGCACCCTGGAGTTCGATCTGAACGCCGTCCCTCTCATGCAAGACCGTGACCCGTTCGATAAGGACCCGGATGATCTCCAAAGCTCCTGTGAGGATCGACGGGTCCGATAACGCCTTTGCAAGACTAGCAACATTGGAGCGATAGAGCTCGGACAGGTTCGCGTGTAGTCGCACCGGTGAAAACGCAGGCTCGGACAGCGGCGCGTTCTCACCACCCCCGCGGGAAGAGTCATGGACAGACTTGACGGACTGGGCCCTTGGACGCGAGGACCAAAGAAAGAGAATTTGACCACCCTGATGGGTCACTTGAGATCGCGGTTACGCGGTGCCTCTGACGGGACGGTCATTGTCGATGTTGAAGATCATTCCGTCCAATAGCTCCTCCAGATCGGGGCGTGCTGCCGGACCGTTTGAGATATCTACAAGCATTAAACTGCCATCTGGTCGGATTGCGAATGTCCCAGGCTCGGCAAACATAACCGAGGTTTCCGCCTCGGACAGGGGTTCAGAGACATACAGGCCCAGATCGCGCATTTGCGGGACTGTAAGCCCATAACACAGATCGAAATTCCATCCGAACTCATCGCGGTCTGCCAAAGCCTTTTCCAGAGGATCGGCCGAGACCACAATGACATTCATCCGATCGGTCCAATCGACCAACCGTGCATTTAACTTGTTCAAATAGCGTTTGCAGCGAGGACAATGCCGACCGCGATAGACAAACAACATTGTCCAACGATCGGTTGCTGTGCCAATCGCCCGTGTACCGCCATCCACATGCGCAAAACTGGTCGGAGTAACCTGTTTGCCAACATTTGGTTTTGTCATTTTATTTTCCCCCTCACATTGTACGCCTTGTAAGATTCACCCCAGCGAAAACGGTGGCCTTCCTGCCCGGTTTTAGACGCCTTCAAACAGGATTTCCTTCTTTCTGTCGGCATCCTGCTGGCATAAGGCAAAATCGTCTTCATGCAGAAACCCCCGTGGTGCGGCCGCAATTTCGAAATGTCCGAATTCATCCTGGCCTGAAACCAGCGCGACCAAAGTACGCGCGTCATTCTTTTGTTTCATCGACGGTTTGATGAAACGAAGGGCGGCGCCGATCCGGCGATCATCTGTTTGGTTGGGGCCCGAAGCGTGAAACAGATGGCCGTGGTGGATCGAAGCCTGACCAGCGTGCAACGCGGCGGCAACCGTGTCGGCATCGTCGACATTCACCGCTATCTCCTGTCCGCGCGACAGCAGGTTGTTCTCATCGAAAGTGTCCACATGTGGGACGATACGGTTCTGGTGGCTGCCGGGAACAAACCGCATACAGCCGCTTTGCTCGGACGCCTCTGAGAGGGCTACCCAACAGGTGACTTCCTGTGCATCGTCCAAACCCCAATATGTCAGGTCCTGATGCCACGAGACAATTTTGGGCGACCGCGCTTCTTTGATGAATAGGGCGCCGCTCCAGACCATGAGATCGGGGCCCAGAACAGGCGAGACTGCAGCAATCACATTAGGATGGCGCAATAACGCATCAAAAGAGGGTATCAGCCGATCGGGATAGGAATACAGCAGTTTCAGTCGCTGGCTGTCGTCCGAAACTGCGTCTTCGGCCCTTTCGAAGTCGTCGCGCAACCTTTGCGCTTCGCTTGGAGTCAGAATATCCAGCGGCGAAACATATCCGTTCTTTTCATAGTCACCGCGTATGTCGAGAGTTTCGTTTCGCATTGTCATCCTGTTCTGTCTCGGATCACTTGACCAAATATCATTCCTTCAACCAAGTAAATTTGTCCAAAGCGGGTGCCCGCAGGCCGCATTTGCATGGCGTATCCCAAGACACCGGTCGCATTCAGACGGCCGAAACCAGGGCGATCCCAACCACCGCCAGCAACGAGGCCGCCATTGCCAGGTTTATCCGACGGTGCCACGTCTCGCTGATATCCAAACTGCCAAGTTTCGCCCCGGCGCTGAGCCAGATCAGGTGCACGGGCACCCAGATCAGGTTGAATAGGATGATCTTGATCACTGCCTCCCAGATCGGGGCGTCGGGCAAAAAGGCGAACCCGGAAAACAGCGCAGTGCTGACGACATAGGCTTTAGGGTTGATGAATTGCAGCGTCAGCCCGTTCAGAAACCCAAGCGGCGTCGCAGCAGGTGCAAATCCCACACGCGACCCGGCACTTGCGATGCGCCATGCCAGAAACACCAGATAGCTCACCGACGCGATCAGCAACACTGTCCTCAGGAAGGGCACAGCCAAGGCCACAGCGGCAACGCCCGAGATCACCAGCAGCATGTTGATGAACCCGCCCAGCATCAACCCGGCGACAAACGCAAAGCCAGCGCGAAACCCAAAAGCCGACCCGATCCCCGCCGTTGTCAGCACGCCCGGACCGGGCGTGATCAACAGAAATAACACCGCAATGACGAATTCGATCATGCGCCAGAGTGGCCCGCTATAGGTCCTTGCATTCCGGAACGGGCGTCAATACCGATCCATCCTGCAAGTGTTGCAGCAAATTGTCGACCGTCAGGTCGCCCATGGCGGCGCGGGTTTCAACCGTCGCGCTTCCGGCGTGTGGCAGCAATACGACATTCGGCAGATCGCGTAGCGCTTGCGGCACGTGTGGCTCTTTTTCGAACACGTCCAACCCGGCCCAGCCCAGATCGCCCTGTTGCAGCGCCTCGATCAGGGCCGTTTCGTCCACAACCGAGCCTCGGCTGACGTTAATCAGCGTGCCTGCCGGGCCCAAGGCTTTCAGCACCTCGGCATTGACCAGCTTGTTCGTCGCGGGCCCACCCGGCGTGATGCAGATCAAAACGTCCACATGCGCGGCCATATCCACCAAGGAGCCGAAATACTGATAAGGTACATCCTTTTGGCTGCGTGAATGGTACGAGATCTCGGGCGACCAAGGGGCCAGCTTGTCCGCAATCGCCTGACCGATGCGGCCCAGACCCAGAATGCCGATCTTTTGACGATCAGCCGAACGGGTCAGGGGCGCGTTGCCTTCAGCCTCCCACCGACCAGACCGGACATAGGCATCGTCGCGCACTAGCTCGCGGTAGCAGGACAGCATCAGCAGAACGGCGGTTGTGGCGACCTCGTCATTCAGCACATTGGGGGTGTGGGTTACGACAATACCCAGCTGCGCGGCAGCCTTGGCATTAACCGCGTCGTAGCCGACGCCATAGACGCTGATCGCCTTGAGGTTTGGCAAAGACGTCATCAGATCGGTCGGGATGCCGGCATGCCCGTTTGTGATGACATGTGTGATGTCTGCGGCTTCGTATTGATCCAACTGATGAATGTTGAAGGCCGGAGACAGGCGGGATTGCATCCGCTCGGTGATATTTCCGATTTGCAGGAGGTCGGGCATCGTGGCGCACCTTTTTATCTGTAAATGGGCGGGGTTTGCGCCCCGCCGAGAGGTGTCAGTGATTGTCGCGCGGGGTGAATTTGCGGGCGATGTCGCGGTAGTTTTCCGCCCCTTTCAGGATCATCCCGCGATCCAGTTGATCCACCTTTTCGCGGAAGATTTCCTGCCACGGTGACTGATGGGGTGGCATTTCATAGCCGCCATTGGCCTCTAGCGCGCGGGCGCGTTCGTGCAGCTCGTCCAGCGGCACCAGCATGTCGGCCGTGCCTTTGCCCAAGTCAATGCGCAGGCGGTCGCCGTTCTGGACCAGAGCCAAGCCCCCACCTGCCGCCGCTTCGGGCGCCGCGTTCAGGATCGAGGGGCTACCCGAAGTGCCCGATTGCCGCCCGTCGCCGATGCAGGGCAAAGCTTCGATACCCTGCTTCAACAGGTAGGACGGCGGTCGCATGTTCACCACCTCGGCCGCGCCCGGATATCCCTTGGGGCCAGCCCCGCGCATGATCAGGATACAATTGGCGTCGATATTCTCGGATGGATCGTCAATGCGGTGGTGGAAATCCTCGGGGCCATCAAAGACGACCGCGCGCCCTTCGAACGCGTTGGGGTCCTCGGGGTTCGACAGATAGGCCTTGTGAAAGGCGGGCGAAATGACCGAGGTCTTCATGATCGCACTTTCGAACAGGTTGCCCGACAGGTTGATGAACCCGGCCTGTTCCTTGATCGGAGCGCTGACCGGCTTGATGACGTCATCGTTCAACGACCGGCGTGCCGCGCAGTTTTCGCCCATCGTCTTGCCATTGGCCGTCACCGCATTGGGATGCGGCAGCATGTCGGCGGCGATCAGTTCGCCAATGACGGCGGGAACACCGCCCGCATGTTGGTAGTCTTCGCCCAGATACTCACCAGCTGGCTGAAGGTTGACCAGCAGAGGCACGTCATGGCCCAAATTCTGCCAGTCGTCATTGTCCAGCGGCACACCCAGATGGCGGGCAACCGCGTTCAGGTGGATCGGAGCGTTGGTCGAGCCGCCGATGGCCGAGTTCACGACGATGGCGTTTTCAAAGGCTTCGCGGGTCATGACATCGCTGGGGCGTAGATCCTCCCATACCATTTCGACGATCCGACGCCCGGTTTCATAGCTGATCTGGCCACGTTCACGATAAGGGGCCGGGATGGCTGCTGATCCGGGCAATTGCATCCCCAGCGCCTCGGCCAAAGAGTTCATCGTCGTCGCGGTGCCCATGGTGTTGCAATAGCCAACGGACGGGGCGGCGGCGGCGGCGATATCCATGAACTCATCGGTGTCGATATTGCCCGCCGCCAAGTCTTCGCGCGCGGACCAGATCACGGTGCCGGATCCGGCGCGCTTGCCCTTCCACCAACCGTTCAGCATCGGGCCGACGGACAGGGCGATGGCGGGAATGTTCACCGTTGCGGCCGCCATTAACAGCGCCGGGGTGGTCTTGTCACAGCCGATATTCAGAACCACTCCATCCAGCGGGTAGCCATAGAGGCTCTCGACCAGCGACAGATAGGCGAGATTGCGATCCAGCGAGGCCGTGGGCCGCTTGCCCGTTTCTTGAATCGGGTGAACAGGGATTTCGATACAGGTGCCGCCGGCCGCAATGATGCCGTCGCGGACACGTTTGGACAGCTCAATGTGATGGCGGTTACAGGGGCTCAGGTCACTGCCGGTCTGGGCGATCCCGATGATGGGCTTGCCGGATTGAAGCTCTTCCCGCGTTAGGCCGTAATTCAGGTACCGCTCAAGATACAGCGCTGTCATCTCGAGGTTTTCGGAGTTCATGAACCATTTGCGCGATCGCAGGTCTTCTTTGTTTATCTTTTTTGTCATCGGCCGAATTCCCCGTCCTTTAGATCGGTTTGGTTTGTGGTCATTGCGACTTCTGCGCGCAAAATACCGCAAACCGAATTGCGTGCCCGGTGCCAGCGCTTTCGCAGCTAGCACTATCGGGTTGGTTTGATTTGAACCCTTTTCGAAACTTTCCATGATTTCGAGATTATGAAGACGAATCGAAAGTGGATTTTCAATCTTAATAGTGCCAAAAAGACCTCAAAGTAAGAATTATTAGCGCTATCATTTGCCGCGCCGGGAAATGTGACAATAGAGCGCCGGGCAGGCGCTCCAAAAGGAACTGGCGAATGAAGCAAGGATCAATCGCGTCCCAGCTTGGGGTCAGGGTGCTGGGCTCTATTCGTCAGACAATCTGGAACAGCTGACCGGAATGGTACGGCCCTTGGAGGAAAACCAATTGTTTCTGGTAGATTCCGCGGCCCGGACCGTCACTGGGAAAAAAGCGCAAAAATCGCCACGTGCTCTGATCACCTTGCGGCTGTTTTGACAACTTGATTGAAGAAAAGGATGAGGCCGCATTGGATCACGTGGCTTTGTCTAAGAAACTAAAGCAACGGAACGGGGGTATCACGTGAAAAAGATACTGATCATAGGTGGCGGCGGAATGTTGGGCCAGAAACTGGCACAGCGCATCCGGACCGAGCAGGTTTTTGGCACTGACGTCGAACTTACGCTGTTCGATCAATCCTTTCCGCCCAACGGGGTCGTTGGCACGCAGATAGCAGGCGATATTGCTGCGATGGGCACAGCACAGGATTTGGCGGCCCGTCGGCCTGATTTGGTGTTTCACCTCGCAGCTATTGTGTCAGGTCAGGCGGAAACGGATTTCGCCTTGGGTTGGGATGTCAATCTGATGGCCACATGGGCGCTACTGAACGCTCTGAAAGTTGAACATGACGCATCTGAAGGGGAATACCGGCCCAGGTTTGTATTTGCCTCTTCCATCGCCGTATTTGGGGCGCCCTTCCCGGACAAGATCGACGACGAATTCCTGTCGGCACCTTTGACCAGCTATGGCGCGCAGAAAGCGGCGTCCGAGTTGTTGATTACGGATTTCAGCCGCAAAGGGTATATCGACGGCCTGTCGCTGCGCCTGCCGACCCTGTGCGTGCGCCCCGGCAAGGCCAATGCTGCGGCCTCATCGTTCTTCTCGGGCATTATCCGTGAGCCGCTGAACGGTGCCGAGGCGATCCTGCCGGTCGCTGATACCGTTCGCCACTGGCACGCCAGCCCTCGGTCAGCGGCCCAGTTCCTGACCCATGCTGCCGATCTGGAAATCCGACTTTTGCAGGGCCGCCATGCGCTGAATATGCCCGGCATCAGTTGCACGGTCGCCGAACAGATCGAGGCGCTGCGCAATGTGGCAGGGCAGGAGGCCGTGGACAGGATCAAACACGTGCCGGACCCGGCCATCGAAGCCATTGTCAAGAACTGGCCACGCGATTTTCAAACCGACCGCGCGCTAAATCTTGGTTTCAGGGCCGAATCCAGTTTTGAAGAGATCATCCGAATTTATCTGGAAGATGACCTGAATTTCTAAGCGTCCAGCGTTTCGCCGGTCAGGTGCCGTTTCAGGTGGTCGTGTATTTTCTGTTGGGTCAGCTTCGGGTCGCCTGAAAGCGCAGCCTCAAGAATATTGGCGTGATGTTCGATATTCATCGAAATGAACTCGAACCGGCGATCCGCGACCATCAATTGTTGCCGGAATTGCGCATAGACGCGTCCATGCATTTGTTTCAGCGTCTCTGATCCGCAGGCTGAAATCAGAGTTTCATGAAACTCTTTCTCAGCGGCGAACCAGATGTCGATCAGGTCACTCGGATCGTCTTTGTCGCGGATGCGCCTTTCGATGTGACTTAGTTTGTGATGAGCTGCGGTTAGGCGTGCCTCCCAATCGACGCCGCCGTTTTGGATCGACAATGCGGTTCCCTCTGCTTCCAGCAGAATGCGGACGTGGGTCAGTTCGATCAACTTCTGGGGCGCGCGTTGCGGCACGCGGAACCCGCGTTGTTCCTGAAAATCTGCAAGGCCCACAGCAGCAAGCCGGAACAGGGCTTCACGAACCGAACTGGCCGAACATTTGTATTCTTTCCGCAAGTCTTCCGCCCGAAGCTTGGCCCCGTGTTCGAATCCGTTCGAGATCAGCCGCACCTTAAGATCTTGATAAATATCGACTTCAGCGGTCATCGAAAGAGTTATCCTGAACGTTACCCTTCGCTCTTCCTATCCCTAATTTCGTTTTTGGGCAATAATCTCGAAATTACGCTCAATTTCACATTTTACTTGTCGCATGCGATTCGGCGTCCTAACGTCAGGCAGCGTCGTTCAAGAGAGGGCTTAGAAACCTTCAGCACGCCACGCTCAACGTCTGGGAGGACAATATGAAATTATTGACGACCGCGGCCGCTGTGGCCGTAGCCACGACCATGGCCGCGACATTCGCCGCTGCCGAAACCACAAAACTGCGCATTCAAACCCATTTCTCGCCGGAACAGCTGTCGGGCAAAATGGCGGCCAAGTTCATCGAGGACATCACCGAAATGTCCAACGGTGAGATCGAGGTCGAGATGTTCTATTCCTCGTCCGTCGTCAAATCGGTCGAAACATTCGACGCCGCCGCAACGGGCATTCTGGATTGCGATATGACGGGTGGCGGCTATCAGACCGGTAAGAACCCCGCATTCCAATTCGCAGGCGATCTGCTGGGTGGCTATCAGAACCCCTATCAGCAGATGGCATGGCTGCTGCATGGCGGTGGCCGCGATGCGCTGAACGAGCTGTATAACGGCTATGACATGGAATTCGTCGGCTGGTGGATTCCGGGACCGGAATCGCTGTCCTCGACCAAACCGATCGCAACGGTCGAAGACTTCAAGGATTGGAAATTCCGTTCGCCTCCGGGTCTGGCCACGAAAGTGTTCGCCGAGCTGGGTGCCTCGCCCATCGTGATGGACTTTAACGAGATCTTCACGGCGCTGGAAACCGGCATCATCGACGGTGCCGACGCGGCGAACCTGACCAACAACGTGGGTCTGGGTCTGTATGAGATCGCGGGTCACACCAACTTCCCGGGCTTCCACTCGATGCCAGCGGATCACCTGGCCTGCCGCAAGGATGTCTGGGAATCCATGCCCGCGCATCATCGCAAGATCATCGAGGTCGCGATGGACAGCCTGGCCCTGCACAACGCCACGATCAACGAGGTGCAGAACGCGCAAACCGCCAAAGACCTGCGCGCCCAGGGTATCCAGCTGTATGAATGGACCCCGGAAGATCTGGCCGCTTACCGCGATGCCGTTCAGGTTGGCTGGACCGAGTTCGCCACCACGCCCGAAGCCAAGGCGCTGCTGGAAAGCCACATTGCGTTCCTGAAAGACATGGGTGCGATGAAATAATCGGCGTCATGCTGAGACGATCCTTCGGAAAGGCTGCGATCCGTGGCCTTTCCGGACCTTTCTCAGGGACGTATGTCGAATGAAAATCACCAAGATCATTAGTCACGTCCTGCGCTACGACATGCCCGAGGTTTTGGGCTATTCGCAGCAATATTACGACAAGCGCAGCGCGCATCTGGTCGAAGTTCAGACCGACGAAGGCGTTACCGGATGGGGCGAGTGTTTCGGCCCCGGTACGGTCGCTCTTGCCAACAAAACCATTGTCGAACAGGTGATCCAGCCCATGGTGCTGGGATCGGATCCGATGGACCGCGACGTGATCTGGCACAAGGTCTACAACCTTCTGCGAGATCATGGGCAGGGTGGCATGCCCCTTCAGGCCCTTTCGGGTGTGGATATCGCTCTTTGGGATATCGCTGGCAAAGTGGCGGGCCTGCCGCTGCACAAGCTGATTGGTGGGGCGCATCGCAACTCGGTCCCCTGTTATGGCTACGGTATGATGCTGCGCGATGAACCCGTCGATGATCTGGCGCGCCGCTTTACGGACGAGGCCGCCGCGATCAAAGAGATGGGCTTTGTCGCCACCAAGATGAAAACCGGCTTTGGCCCCGAACCAGACGTCAAGCTATGTCAGGCCGTGCGGCGCGGTGTCGGCGACGATTTCCGGTTCATGGTCGATGCCAACCATGCCTATACCACGTCGGATGCGTTCTATGTGGGACGCGCTCTGGACGAGCTTGGAGCCTATTGGTTCGAAGAGCCTGTCGCGCCCGAGGATACCGATGGATACCGCGAGTTGCGCAAAGGGCTGAAAACCAACATCGCTGGGGGCGAAGCGGTGTTCAATCGGTGGTCGTGGCGCACTCTGCTGGAAAGCCGTGGCTTGGATATCGCCCAGCCCGAGGTTTGCGCCTTGGGTGGCGTATCCGAGTATCTGCGGATTCTGGCCTTGTGCCACGCCCATTTCACTCCGGTCGTCAATCACGTCTGGGGCAGCGCAATTGCCGTATCCACGAACCTGCATCTGCTGGCAGCAATGCCGCCGATGCCGGGCGGCCTGCACCCGTGGGAGCCGATGCTGGAGTTTGACACCACGGACAACAAATTCCGGGACGATCTGCTGACCGTTCCTTTGGACATTCAGGGTCAGGTCAAAGCTAACGCAGGCCGTGTCGCGGTTCCGACCGGGCCGGGCATCGGCGTCGAGCCCGACCACGACTTCATAGATCACTTCCGGGCCAAGACATAACGACAGGGGGCAGGAAATGCAGAAATCCACGGGTGGAATTATTGAATGGCTGATACCCTTGGCATTTGTCGGAACGGCCAGTTGGCTGGTCTGGCACCTGCCTGCCTTTCTGCTGGATTGGCTGCCCTACACTTCGGAATCCCTGAAATCTCAGGTGCAGGAGATTTACCTGCGCGCCGACATCACGCCAAATGCCGCTGGCATCTTCGGCGGACATATCGACATTTTTGACATGCTCGCGCTGATCCTGACACCGATACTTGCGGTGATCGGTGCCCGAACCGTGCGCCCGGCTGCAATGGAGTATGGCGGGCTCAGCGCCATCGACCGATTTGCCCTGTTCATTGGGCGCGTCACCATGATGATGATCGCCATCATGACCATTGTGATGCTTTACGAGGTCTTCCTGCGTTACATTCTGGAAAAACCCACCGAATGGGCCAACGAGATGACCCTGTGGTTCGCCAGCTTCGTCTTCCTGATGTCTGGCTACTACGGGATGCAGCAACGCAGCCACATCCGCATTTTCCTGCTATACGACGCCGTGCCACGATGGCTGCAACGGGTGTTCGACACGATTTCGACCGTTCTGATCGTCCTGTTCGCCTTCTTCCTTGTCTATGGCAGCTACAAACAGGTCTTCGTCAACAAGTTGTATAAATGGGAGCTGTTCGGCTCGGCTTTCAACCCGCCGATCCCGGCGACCCTGCAACCGATGGTGCTGATCGTCATTACGCTGGTGGCGTTTCAGGCGGTCGTGAACCTGATCTCGGATTGGAACAAGGAACCCGAGATTCACACTGACGAACCTGATGAAGAAGAGATTGAAATGCTGAAAAAAGCAGTGGGGCAAGACTGATGGATATTGGAACAATCTCACTGATCCTGATGGTCGCACTTATCGTCTTGCTGGCCATCGGGATGCCGCTGGGTCTGGCCTCGGCCTCGCTGGCGGTTCTTGTATTGGTGCTGAAATTCGAGCCCAACCTGCTGCTCAACCCATTTTCCTTTGGCGACGGGCTGCTGACCGGCAGGCCGGGGACGGGGCCGCTCTATATTCTGGCACAGAAAATATACGGGCTCTTAACGGATTACGTGCTCATATCCGTGCCCTTGTTCATCTTCATGGCCTCTCTGCTGGAACGCTCGGGGATCGCCAAGGACATGTATTCCTCGCTCAATATCTGGTTGTCGCGGACGCGGGGCGGGATTGCCATCGTCACCTCGATCATGGCGGTGATCATGGCGGCGATGTCGGGGATTATCGGGGGTGAGGTCGTTCTGCTGGGCCTGATCGCCCTGCCGCAGATGTTGCGGCTGGGGTATAACCAGAACCTCGCCATCGGGGTGATCTGTGCGTCGGGCTCGTTGGGGACGATGATCCCCCCGTCAATCGTGCTGATCATCTATGGTCTGATCACCGAAACCTCGATCAAGTCGCTGTTCACCGCGTCCTTCATCCCCGGCTTCATGCTGGCGTCGATGATCATCCTCTACATCATCATCCGCACCCGGCTGAAACCCGATGATGCCCCCTTGCCTGAACCCGACCCGAACGACCCCGAGCCGACCGAAAAGCGCAAGCTGTTCGCCGCGTTCATGTGTATCGTCGTTGCCGGATTTTCCACCGTTCTGTTCATCCGGGCTGCGTTCTTCGAACTGTCGGGATCGAATGCCGCCAGTCAGGGCGAGCCCGCGCGGTTCGGAACGGCGGATTACCTGCCCTGGTTCGCAGGCATAACCATTGTTGCGCTGCTGCTGATCTTCTTCGTCTTCGGCAAAGAGCGCGCGCGCGTTGGCTGGCATATGGGCAAAGGGCTGGTCGCACCGATGGTTGTGATCGGCGTGGTTCTGGGTTCGATCTACGGCGGCATCACCGGCATCACCGAGGCTGCCGGAATGGGCGCGTTCGCTGTTCTGATCATCGCCATCCTGCGCGGAGAAGGCTCGTTCGAGCTGGTCTGGGACAGTCTTATGCGCACTCTGAAATCCACCGGTACGATCATCTGGGTCACAATTGGTGCCGCATCGCTAGCGGGGGCCTATACCATCGCGGGCGGACCGCAATATGTGGCTGATCTGATCGTGGGTCAGGAATTGCCACCGATGCTGGTGATTCTGGTGATGATGCTGATCCTGCTGTTCATGGGTGCGTTCATGGACTGGGTCGGGATCGTCTTGCTGATCATCCCGGTCTTCCTGCCCATCGTCCTACGCCTGCCCATCGAAGAGATCGGCCTAATCGGCCAGCTGCAGCCAAATCACGTAGCGATCTGGTTCGGCGTCGTTTTCTGTATGAACATGCAGGTCAGCTTCCTGTCGCCGCCCTTTGGACCGGCCGCGTTCTATCTGAAATCGGTGGCCCCGCCGCATATCAGTCTGACTGATATCTTCCGCGGCTTCCTGCCCTTTATCGGCATCCAGATTCTGGCGCTTTCGGTGCTGCTGATCTGGCCCAATATCATCGCAATCCTGTTGTGAGGATCGACCCATGCTGACGCAAGAGCAAATCTCACGCTTTGAAACCGATGGCTATCTGGTCGTGCCAGACGTTATTCCGCCTGACATTCTGAACCGGGTAATCGACGAATACTCGACCCTGCTGGATGGGCTTTATGCGGACTGGTTCGCGCAAGGTCTGGTGCCCAGCCCCGAGGGTTTGGATTTCTGGGGCAAGCTGCTGGCCGCTTACGAGGCCGGGTGCGACTATTTCCAGCCCATGGATATTTCTCTGCCCGGCGATCGGATCATGGCCGATACGCCTTTTCACATCGGACCCGCCGTGTTCGAGATGATGACCGCCAAACCGCTTTTGGACGTTGTCGAGCAACTGATCGGCTCGGAACTGACCAGCAACCCCATTCAGCACGTGCGCCTGAAACCTCCGGCGCGGAAGCTGGCAAATGATGAAATCCGCGCGCATATTACTGCAACGGACTGGCATCAGGACCGGGCTGTTGCGCTGGAGGATGCGGACCAGACCGACATGGTCACTGTTTGGATCGCGGTGAACGATGCGACGGTTGAAAACGGCTGTTTGCAAGTGCAGGCCAAAACCCCGGATCAGGACATCCTGCCCCATTGCGCGCGCACCCAGACCGGGATCGCGGACGGGTTTGTGGATGAGACGGCGGCTGTCCCCCTGCCGGTCACAGCCGGAGGCATCGTCCTGTTTCACCCTCTGACCCCGCATGCCTCGCTGGTCAACACCACGGATCAATTCCGCTGGTCCTTCGACATACGCTACAGCGCGACGGGGCAACCCACAGGGCGCGGGCATTTCCCGGATTTCGTGGCCCGGTCCCGCGTCAACCCTGACCGCGAATTGCACGACTGGCGTGTCTGTCGCTCGAACTGGGAGGCCGCCCGCGCGCGTCTGGCGACGCAGCCGCATATTGACATTCATCGGTGGGACTCGACCTCTCCGTTCTGCGCATGAGGGAAACCGGACATGACATCTGTTCTGGCAGATAACGGCTCCACGCCGTGCGCAACAGGAGCAGCGCAGTGAAACGTATCCTCGTCGTTGGCGGCGGGCTGATCGGCATTCGCCATATCCAAGCCGTTAAGCAACATCCGGGCTGTCATCTTGTGGGGCTTGCTGACCCGGACATGTCGATCCGTGTGGACGCAACCCGGTTCGCCAGTATGGATGACGTTCAGGACGATGTGGACGGCGTCATCATCGCCACCCCGACCCATCTGCACGCCGCGCATGGCATGGCGGCAGCAGCACGCGGGTGGCACATGCTGATCGAGAAACCGGTTGCTGGCACCGTGGCCGAGGCGCAAGCGTTGGCCCGTGCCCTTGAACAGGCTCAGGTCCGCAGTCTGGTCGGCCACCATCGCCGCTATCACCAAGTCCTTCAACATCTTAAGGCCAAGATCGCCGAGGGCGTCATCGGGCGCGTCATCAATGTCTCGCTTTTATGGGCGATGCGAAAGCCGGACGCTTATTTCGAACAGAACTGGCGCACCTCGGGCGGCAGCCCGGTGATGATCAATCTTGTCCACGACATCGACGTTTTACGCTTTGTCATCGGCGAGATTAGCGAGATTGCCGCCTTGCGAGGCGCTTCACTGCGCGAGACGGACAGGATTGAAAGCGGCGCGGTGGCGCTTGCATTTGAAAACGGGGCGACGGGAACCATCAGCTTCGCCGATACCGCGCCCAGCCCCTGGGGGTTTGAGGCCGGGATCGGCGAGAATCCCAATATCGGCACCACCCATCAGGACATGATGTGGATCACCGGCACAAGAGGGGCCATCAGTTTCCCGTCGCTGACTCTGTGGCAGGGCAAGGATTGGGGCACCCCGTCAGAGCGCGTGGAGTTCGACAAACCGGCCCAAAGCTGCGTGCCGCTGGACGCGCAGTTGGATCATTTTCTCGACGTGATGGACGGGGTCGCTCCGCTGATTGATGTGGCCGACGCCGCGCGTACCCTTGCGGTCGCCACCCGGATTGAAGAGGCGTTGGCGAAACAGAGTGCGGGCTTGCCGGTGCGGGCCTGAACATGCACCCACAAAGGATGGGCGCAGAGACACTTAAGACGAATTGATGGAAAGGAATTCGCATGAGCAAACCTTCTGTTGGATTTATTGGCCTCGGGCTGATGGGCGGGGCCATGGTCAACCGGTTGCTGGACATGGGCTATGCGGTCACGGTTCTGGGCAACCGCGATCGCACCCATCTGGATGCTGCGATCGCCCGCGGCGCGGTTGAGGCACAAAACGCAAAAGATCTGGCTGCTGCCAGTGACATCGTGATGCTGTGCATGGGCACTTCGGATCAGGTCGAGGCGCGGATGCGCGGGGAAAACGGCGTGATTGCGGGTTTGAAGCCCGGCGGCATTGTGGTGGACTTTGGCACCTCGCTGCCCGGCAGCACGCGGACCCTCGCGGATGAGGTTTCTGCCGCCGGGGGCAGCTATCTGGACGCACCGCTGGGGCGCACGCCCTCACACGCGCTGGAGGGCAAGCTGAACATCATGGCCTCGGGGGATCAGGCCGCTTTCGACACCGCAAAACCTGTGCTCGAAGATCTGGGTGAGAACGTGTTCCACCTTGGAGCCGTCGGCTCGGGGCACACGATCAAGCTGATCAACAACTTCTTCGGCATGACCGTGGCCAATGCCATGGCCGAGGCTTTCGCCATGGCCGATGTGGCTGGGGTGGATCGCAAGCAGTTGTACGATGTGATGGCTGCGGGGCCACTGCATTCGGGGATGATGGATTTCGTCACCGCCTACGGCGTTAATCAGGACCCGAACCAACTGGCCTTTGCGATTAAGAACGCAGCCAAGGATATCGGGTATTACGACCAAATGGCGCGCGATGCGGGTGTCAGTAGCGTGATGTCTCAGGGCACCTTGGCCGCGTTGAACGATGCGAGCGACACTGGTCAGGCGGACGATATGGTCAGCCAGATGGTCGACTATTACGTCAACCGGTTCAAACCCTAGGCGATGGCCGTCGCCGCCCGATCGACCGCAGATTTGCCGCGTCTGGGCATCGTGTTGATGCTTCTGGCGTGGCTGCTGTTTTCCTTTGTCGATTTGGGGGCGAAATGGCTGGCCGTCGCCGGATTTCCGGCCTTTCAACTGGCGTTCATGCGCTATGCGGGCCATTTTGTGATCTCGCTGGGTGTCATCGCAAAGGGGGGCTTCCAGCCCAGCCGGTTTCATACCGATCATCCGTGGCAACTGATCAGCCGGGCTCTGCTGCTGATTTCGGCCACGGTGTTCAACTTCTACGCCCTTCGGTTTCTGCCGCTGACAGCGGTGTCTGCGATCATGTTCTCAAGCCCGGTGATTGTGTGTTTCCTGTCGGTCTTTGTCCTGAAGGAAACCGTAGGGCCGTGGCGGTGGTTTGCCATCCTTCTGGGCTTTGTTGGCGTATTGGTGATCGTCCGCCCCTTTGGCGCGGTGTTCCACCCCACCATGTTACTGATCGTCTACAACGCGACGGCCCTGGCGCTGTATTCGATCATGACCCGGCGGCTGTCCGGGGTCGTGTCGGTTGATACGATGCAGTTCTATCTGGGCCTCACTGGAACAGTTGTCCTGTTGCCCTTTGCGGTGTGGTTCTGGATGCGGCCCGAAAACCTGTGGAGCATGATCGTGCTGATCGGACTGGGCGTCTTCGGATGGGGCGGCCACCAATTGCTGACAAACGCGCATCGCTTTGGCACCGCCAACCAGTTAATGCCCTTTACCTATTCCTTCCTGATCTACATGGCGATCTGGGGTTATCTGTTCTTCGATACCGTGCCGGACGCCAGCACGCTGACGGGGGCTGCGCTGATCATGGGCGCCGGGCTGATCATCTGGAAACGGGAGAAGCGATAGCGGCCCTTATCCCCTCACCGCAGGCAACACATCTTGCGCCCCTATGATCTGCAACAGCGCTTTGCCCGGCTCATCCTGCTGGGTCGCCCGCGCGATGTCTGCCGCCAAGGGATCGTTCAGCGCGCGTCCTTGGACGGTTTCTGACACACAATAGGCAATCCACGCCCGCACCCCTTCGGCAACCGCTTTTGATCCGGTCTCGCGCAGGGTGGGGATGAACCTGTAAGGCAGTTTCTGGCTGCCATCCATCGCGATCTGATCCAGTCGGTGGGCGAGTTCGGGGTTCTCGAACCGGGCAATCAAGGCGGCGGCATAGTTTGGGACCTGATCCTGTACCTCGTCTGGCAGCGTTCTTCCGGCATCGGCCATCAAATCCTGTACAAGCGGACGCAGAACAGGGTCGCGGATCGCCTCATGCACATAGGTTAGCCCACGTCCCAACCCCGCGTAGGCCAGCAGCGAATGCGCACCGTTCAGCATTCGCAATTTGCGCAATTCGTGCGGAGCAACATCCTGGACGAATTGCACGCCGGGCCAGTCGGGGCGCGGACCAGCGAAATCGTCTTCGATCACCCATTCCGAGAACGCTTCGGTCGGGACGGCCATGGGATCGCCGCTGATGGCGCGCACCTCATCCGTGGTCGCCGGAGTGATCCGGTCAACCATCGCGTTTGGAAAGCTCAGCGTGTCCCAGTTCAGATCCAACCCCGCGGCCGCGGCGAAATCGGCAACTGCCGTTTTCAGGGCGTCGCCGTTGCCCACCCGGTTGTCACAACTCAGTACCGTTGCCGGGCTATCGCGCCCCGCAAGCCCGAAGGCCAGAAATCCGATCAGGGTCGACGGGCCTTGCCCTGCAAGATCAGAGGCGATGGCCGGATCGTCCAACTGCAACCGACCTGCGCTGTCCAGATGATAGCCCTTCTCGGTCACCGTGGCCGAGATGATATCTGCCTCAGCCAAGGCTTGGAAAATCGCGTCTCGGTCGTCGGGCAGGGCCAGAACGTCGCGCAGAACCCGGATGCGCCGGACACCCTGACCTTGCACGCACAGGTCATAGTCAAACCCCTGCCGCGCCAACCCGTCCCGGATCGCTGTAGACCGCAAGCTGACCCCGGCCACATCCCAGCCCTGCGCCTGATCGGTGTAGTCCAGTAAATGCGCACGCGCGAAGTTGCCGAGGCCGAAATGCAGTATCAGCCCCATACTATAGCTCCAGCCCGTAGACCTGCCGCGCCAGATCAGTGGTCAAAAGTTGCGCCAGCCGTTTGGCGTCGACCATCCCGAAATACCCACGATCGATTTGCTGGGACAGATGCAGCGCCACGCCGCGCCGCCACATGTCGTGGCGCGCCGGGATCGACAGAAAGGCGCGGGTGTCGTCGTTGAACCCGGCCAGATTAAAGTAACCTGCCGTTTCCACCACCTGATCGAAATAACGTGCGATCCCCGCCGGGCTGTCATGGAACCACCACGGCGGGCCAATGCGTAGACAGGGCCAGTGACCCGCCATCGGGGCCAGCTCTCGGGCATAGGTGCCCTCGTCCAGTGTGAACAGGATGATACGGAGCTTTGGCGAATTGCCAACACGGTTCAGCAGCGCGTCCAGCCCATGCACCCAATCCATCGCAATGGGAATGTCGGCCCCTTTATCGCGCCCAAAAGAGTGCATCACGGCGCGGTTGGTGTTGCGTCTGCTGCCCGCGTGGATTTGCATGGTCAGCCCGTCCTCGACCGACATCTGCGCCATTTCGATCAGCATATGACCATAGAAACGCCGAGCATCCTCGGCACTGCCTGCGCCCTGCCGCAACCTTTGATAGATCGGGTCGGGATCGTCCAGCCATTCGGTCTGCACTTTCTCGATCCCGTGGTCGGTGGCTGTGCAACCCAGTTCGATGAACGCGGCACGCCGCTGGCGCAGGGCTTCAAGATAGCCGCTGAAGCTGCCGACATCACAACCGGTCATCGCGCCCAGTGCAGTCAGGTTCAGGACGAAATCCGGGTCCGCACCATCCAGAACCCCGTCGGGGCGGAAAGTTGGAACAACGCGCCCGCTCCAACCGCTGTCGCGGATCGCTTTGTGATGGGCCAGATCATCCAGAACCGAGTCCGTGGTGGCCAGAACCTCGATCCCGAACCGCTGGAACAGCGCCCTTGGCCGGAACGCGGGCTGCGCCAGACGGTCGGCAATCTGATCATAGATCGCATCGGCGGTGTCCGGCGACAGATCTTGAGAAATCCCCAGAGTTTCGCGCAGAACATACCTGATCCAGATCCGCGACGGCGTGCCCAGAAACAGGTCCCAATGGGCGGCGAAGGTGCGAAACACCTGACGCGGATCCGCATCGCGTCCCGCAGGGCCCACCCCCAGTTGCTCTAGCGGAACGCCTTGGGAATAGAGCATGCGGAACACATAGTGATCGGGCACCACCAACAGCTCGGCCGGGTTGGGAAAGGCTGCATCCTGCGCGAACCAGCTTGGGTCGCAATGACCGTGCGGGGACACTATGGGCAGGTCTTTGATGCCCAGATACAGGTCTTCTGCCATGCCCTTTAAATTGCCTGTCAATTTCCCCTCCGTGCTTTGCCCAAGGAACAGTTAACACATTTTTTACGGCTTGCATCTTTCGGGTACAAAGCCTCAGACTGATCCCAGGAACCGGGGGGAAGAATGAACATTGCGCTGATTGGTTTGGGGATGGTTGCGGGCACCCATGTTGCTGCGATCTCCGCATCGGACCCCGGCTTGACGCTGGCTGGTGTTCTGGGGCGCGACCCTGGAAAAACCGCGCAATTTGCGAACCGGCATGGCACGCGGGCCTATGCATCGGTTCAGGAGATCGCCAATGATCCATCCGTCGATTTCGCAATCATCGCCACCCCACCGGACCAGCGCTTGTCACTTGTGCAAACCCTTGTAGCGGCAGGTAAACCTATTCTCATGGAAAAGCCGGTTGAGCGGGATTTACAAGCCGCCACCCGGATCGTCGAACTGTGCGAAACTGCCGGGGTGCCGCTGGGCATCGTGTTTCAACACCGCGCACGAGCGGCCTCGGCTGCGCTGAAGGCGGCCTTGGAGGCAGGCGAGCTGGGCTCAATCGCGACGGTCGATATCTGTGTGCCGTGGTGGCGTGACCAAAGCTACTATGACGCGCCGGGGCGCGGCACCTATGCGCGCGATGGCGGTGGTGTGATGATCTCGCAGGCGATCCATACGCTGGATCTGGCAATGTGGCTGCTGGGGCCGATCACCTCGGTTCAGGCCATGATGCGGCAGACGCCTCTGCATGATCTGGAGGCCGAGGATTGGGCCGGTGCTTTATTCGAAACTGAAAGCGGCGCCATCGGCAATTTGATGGCCACCACCGCCGCATTTCCGGGCATGGCCGAGACCATCACGATCCAAGGCACCCGCGCCAAGGCGCATCTGGGCGCAGGCGTATTGACGATCACCACGATGGATGGAACTCAGACAACCTTTGGCGAAACGGCAACGACCGGGGGTGGCGCCGATCCGATGGCCTTTACCCATGAATGGCACCAATCGGTGATCGAAGATTTTGCCGAGGCGATCCGCACGGGACGCCCGCCCATGGCCACGGGCCGCAGCGCGCTTTTGACCCATGCGGTCATTGATGCGATGCAAATCGCCAGCGAAACCGGCCTGAAAACGAGAGTATCCGCATGAGCCTGACCTGCGTCGCCCTTGGGCTGGATCACCGCCATATCTATGGCATGACTGAAAACATGCGCAAAGCGGGGGTTGTCTGTGTCGGCTATTGGACGGAGGGAGACCCCGTCACTCTGCCCGGTTATGTCAAACGGTTCCCCGACATCCCCCGGTTTGACCGTCTGGAGGACGCGCTGGGCTGCGGTGCCGATCTGGCTCTGGTCTCGGCCATTCCGGCAGACCGCGCGGCGCTGACGGTCAAGGCCATGCAAAACGGCATGGACGTCATGAGCGACAAGCCCGGCTGCACATCCTTCGAACAGTTGGATCAGATCAAACGGGCCGTGGCCGAAACCGGACGCATATGGTCGGTTAATTTCTCGGAACGGTTCGAAACCGCCGTTAGCACCCGCGCCAGCGAGTTGGTTTCGGCAGGGGCCATCGGGCGGGTCGTGCAGACCATCGGGTTGGGCCCGCACCGCCTGAACAAACCCACCCGACCGGACTGGTTCTTCAAACGCGACCGGTACGGGGGGATTTTGGCTGATATCGCCTCGCACCAGATTGATCAGTTTCTGCACTATACTGGGTCGGATACGGCCCAGATCACCAACGCATTTGTCGCCAACTATGCCAATCCCGACGACCCCGAGTTGCAGGATTTCGGAGAGCTGAGCCTGCGCAGCGCCCATGCCACTGGCTATATCCGGGTGGATTGGTACACGCCCGATGCGCTGCCCAATTGGGGTGATGGGCGGCTGACGATCTTGGGAACCGAGGGGTATATCGAACTGCGAAAATATGTGGACGTAGGCGGCGCACCCGGTACAGATCACCTGATTCTGGTCAATGGTGAGCGGTGTGAAAAGATCGACGCCTCAGGCGCTGACCTGCCGTATTTCGCGCGTCTGGCCCATGATATCCAACACCGCACCGAAACCGCGATGACGCAGGCGCATTGCTTCACGGTCATGGAACTGGCGCTGCGGGCGCAGGAAATGGCAGAGACGTCATGATCAATGTCGCAATCCTCGGCGCGGGTATCGGAGCGCAACATCTGGCAGCGCTGTCTCAGCTTGGCGATAGGTTCCGCGTGGCGGCCGTTGTCGATAAGGATGCAGCCCGGATTGAACAGATCAGGGGCGATGCTGATTTCGCGGCGCTGACCGAGATTGAGGATGCGCTGGATGACCCCTCCATCGACCTCATTGATATCTGCCTGCCGCCACATCTGCATGTGCCGATTACGCTGGCCGCGCTGAAGGCCGGCAAGCACGTGGTGTGCGAGAAACCTCTGGCCACCTCGATGCGGGATGTGGACGAGATCATCGAAACGGCGCGCAGCACCGGCAAGCAGGTGTTCCCGGTCTTTCAATACCGCTGGGGTCCGGCCCTGTCGCAGCTGCGGCACTTGCAGAACGAAGGTCTGGCCGGCGCCGTCCAGACCGCCGCGCTCGAGACGCACTGGTCGCGCGGGGCCGATTACTATGCCGTTCCCTGGCGCGGAACATGGGAGGGTGAGCGCGGTGGGGCTGTGCTGGGCCATGCGATCCACAACCACGACCTGCTGACGCATATCGCGGGCGACATTGCGTCGGTTTCGGCGATGGTGACAACGCGGGTCAACCCGATCGAAACCGAAGACTGCGCGGCCATCTGCTTTGCCATGACATCGGGCTCATTGTGCACCAGCAACATCACTCTGGGCGCGGCAACGGACGAAACACGCCTACGGATCGTGTTTGAACACCTGACCGCAACCTCGGGCACCGAACCTTACGCGCCGGGTCAGGCGAAATGGACCTTCACGGCCCGCGACCCCGCCCGGCAGAAAGACATCGACACCGCGCTTGGCCGCGCACCCACCGAACCTGCTGGGTTTGAGGGTTTTTTCACAGAGATCGGAAAAGCCCTGCGCGGGCAGCTGAACACGGCGGTCACGCTTGCCGAAGGTGCGGCCTCGGTCAGTCTTGTCACCGCGATCTACCATGCAGCGCGCAGTGGGCAGCGTGTGGCACTGCCTATCACACCCGATCACCCGCTTTATGAAGGATGGCTGCCATGAAACAATGCTGGCGCTGGTTTGGCCCAGAAGACCCGATTGCCCTGTCCGATCTGCATCAGGTGGGCGTTCAGGGTATCGTCACCGCCTTGCACCACATCCCGCCCGGTCAGCCTTGGGACGTCCCAGCCATTACCGACCGGCAAGCCATGCTGGCCGAGGCTGGCTTTGAATGGGACGTCGTCGAAAGCCTGCCCGTCTCCGAGGCGATCAAAACTCAGTCTGGGGACATAGCGGCGCATCTTGAGGCGTATAAATCCAGCCTGCGCGCGCTGGCGTCTCGCGGGATTGAGGTGGTGTGCTACAACTTCATGCCGATCCTCGATTGGACGCGCACCGCCCTGCGCGCGCCGCAACCCCATGGCGGCTCTGCCATGCTGTTCGATCTGATCGATTTCGCCACCTTCGACATCCACATCCTGAAACGCCCCGGCGCGTCCGAGGATTATTCCGAACCCGTCCAACATACGGCTTCCAAACGGTTCGCCGAAATGTCCGACACCGCAAAAGCCCGGCTGCAACACAATGTCACCGCCGGGCTACCGGGTGCCAATGACCAGTGGAGCGTCGAGGATGTCCGCGCCCTGCTGGACACCTACCGTGACATCGACCGCACCCGGTTGCGCGCGAACCTGGTCGACTTTCTGGCCGAGGTCGCCCCGGTCGCGCAGGACCTTGGTCTGCGCCTGTGCTGTCACCCGGACGATCCGCCATTTTCTCTGCTCGGGCTACCGCGCGTGATGTCCAGCGTGGATGATTACGGCGCCGTTCTGGACGCGGTTGACCTGCCTTCAAACGGCGCGACGCTGTGCACCGGATCGCTGGGCGTGGCGGCCAGTTTCGACGGGCCGGAATTTGTCCGCAGACATGGCGGCAAAATCCACTTCGCGCATCTGCGCAACACGAAACGAATTGCAGGATCGGACGCGGAAAAACCCGATTTCTACGAGGTCGCGCATCTGGAAGGCGACACCGACATGGCGGGCACCGTGAGGGAATTGATGGCCGAGCAGAAACGTCGAAAACAAGCAGGCCGAAGCGATTGGCAAATTCCGATGCGCCCTGATCATGGGCAGGAATTGCTGTCTGACCAGGGTGGCCACAGCACGCCGGGTTACCCTTTGATCGGCCGGATGCGCGGCTTGGCCGAACTGCGCGGTCTGATGGCAGCCTTTACCTGATTGACACTGCATTTAAGTGCTTGCCTGACGGCAGTAATCCCCTTTTACTGATCGCACCTAACCGGGCAGCGGGGTGTCTTTGGGACGCGCCCGACGTCTTTTGCAAGACGCGTGAAACCCCCGCGAAAACCGATGCAGTAACGCATCTTTTTCACAGCATCAGCCCGCTCCGATAGGGCTGAAAAACGGGAGGTTTCCGAATGAAAACCGCAGGCGTAATCGGTCTTGGGGATATGGGCAGCGGGCTGGCCAAGAACCTGATCAAGAATGGCTTTGAAACCTCGGGCTTTGACCTGAGCGACACACGCATGGCCGCGTTTTCCGATATGGGCGGGTTGGCAAAGGACAGCGCAGGTCAGGTGGGTCGTCACGCCGCCAGTGTGTTTGTCATGGTCATGAACGGCGATCAGGCTCGCGCGGTCATTCTGGGCGAGGATGGGCTGGTGGCCAACATGACCAGGGGCGGAACCGTGATCCTGTCGGCCACGATCACACCCGCCGAGGCGCGTGGCATTGCGCAGGACATGGAAGGGTCAGGCATTCACCTGATCGACACACCCGTTTCGGGCGGGTTTCCCGGCGCGCAGAATGGCACGTTGACGATGATGGCCGCCGCCGCACCCGAGGTTCTGGACCAGAACGCCGAGGTGATGCAGGCCGTTTCCGGCACCATTCACCGGGTGGGGGAACATGCCGGCGACGGACAGACCGTCAAAGCCTGTCTGCAATCGCTGATCGGCTCGATCTTTTCAGCCACGTTCGAGGCTGCGGCCCTTGCTGCCAAGGCCGGTGTAAGCGGTCAGGCCCTGCTGGACGTGTTCGCGTCCTCCAGCGCGGGCTGCGGCGTGGTGAACACGGCGCTTGAAAACATCATTGATCGCAAGTTCGTCGCCACCGGCAGCCATATCGCCACCATGCACAAGGACCTGACCATATCGCTGGCCGTGGCCGGAGAGCTTGGGGTTCCGATGCAAACTGCCGCGTCCGCGATGCAGATCTTTCACGCCGGGAAAACAAAATACCCCGATGGCGACAACTGGATCTGCACAAAGGTGATCGAAGAGATCATCGGCGCCGAACTGCATCGGTAAAGGAGGCCCGTCATGAAATTAGGAGTTATTTGCGACGGGATTTCCCGCGACCTGAAACATGCGGTCGATGTCATGGATGAATTCGGTCTGGACTATGCTGAACTTCAATTCGTTGGCGATACCGAAGTAGGCGATCACAGCCCGCAGGAGATTGCAGAGATTGATGCACTGTTGCGGGATCGGGGCAAACCCGTCTCATGCCTGTCGCGCCATATCTTCGCGGGCATGACAGCCGC
Source organism: Ruegeria sp. AB6 (assembly GCF_056542685.1). Classification (NCBI taxonomy): domain Bacteria; kingdom Pseudomonadati; phylum Pseudomonadota; class Alphaproteobacteria; order Rhodobacterales; family Roseobacteraceae; genus Ruegeria; species Ruegeria sp. AB6. The sequence goes on from NZ_JBQGAD010000012.1 coordinate 57,312, forward strand.
GAACCGGCCCGGAGACGAGCTGCATGTCAAACATATGGACGCGCTGAAGCGGGTGATCGACATGGCGCATATCGTCGGCGCGCCGCTGGTGCGGATCATGACCCAAAGGAAGGAGCAGATCCTGTGGGGCAAAAACGGGGCCGAGAAATGGAATGTGGCCCATGGTGTCTGGGATACGATGCCGCCCCTGATCGCGCCTGCCGTGGAACTGGCCAAAGCCGAAGGCGTTACGCTGGTTGTCGAGACCGGGAACGGTACGCTGGTCAACTCGAACTACACCGCGCGCAAGCTGATTGACGATCTTGACGCCAAAGATGTGCTGAAGGTCCTGTGGGACCCCGGCAACAACTGCTGGTGTCATGAACTGGCCTATCCCGACGGGTATGACGAGCTGCGCGGTGGCTATCTGGGGCATATCCACATCAAGGACGTCAAGGTGGACACGCCACGCGCAACGCTCGAGGTGCGCCGGATGGGCGAGGGTCAGCTGGCCGAGTTGTTCGCCCCGATTGCCGCTGCGCTCCGCTCGGATGGCTATGACGGCGTGGTGTCCTTCGAAAGTGTCTATCACCCCGGCAATGGCAATTTCGAGGACGGGTTCCGTTTGTGCGTGGGCCGGTTCAAAGAAGTGTTTGCGTAACGCGTACACCTCTGCCCGCGTGACTTACGCGGGCACTTCCATATGTTCGGCGTTCAGCTTGTTCCAATCAAATTCGACCCCGATGCCCGGCGTATTCGGGGCCACCGCCAGACAGTTTTCAACGACCAGAGGGCGGGTCGTGTACTGGTCGATGGGAAAGGAATGAACCTCAAGCCAACCCGCGTTGGGTTGCGCGGACACAAGACTGACGTGCAGCTCCTGCATACCATGGCTGCATACCGGGATATTGTGCTTGGCGCTCAGCGCCGCGACCCGCAGCCAGCCGGTAATGCCGCCGCAATTCGACGCGTCGGGTTGGATGAAGCTTAGCTTGGCGTCGTCAAAGGCGTATTCGAACTCATGGATAGTGTGCAGGTTTTCCCCCATGGCCAGCGGAACGCTCGTGGCGTCAGCGATGCGGCCATAGCCTTTGTAGTTATCGGGAATCGTGGGTTCTTCGAACCACAGGATATCGTGCTCGGCAAAACCCTTGGCGGCGGTGATTGCCTGATCCACTGTCATTGAATAATTCGCGTCGACCATAAGGAACCGATCCGGCCCCAACATCTCGCGCACGGCTTTTGCGCGGGCCAGATCATCGGCCAGATCAGGCTGGCCCACTTTGATCTTCACCCCGTTGAACCCGCGTGACAGATACCCTTCGGTCTGGTGCAACAACTTGTTGAGTGAGAAGTTCAGGTCGATCCCCCCCGCATAAGCCTTGCAGCGGTCCGCTGTTCCCCCGGCCATTTGCCAAAGCGGTGCGCCGGTGCGTTTGCCGCGCAGATCCCACAACGCAATATCGACGGCCGAGATCGCAAATGAGGCGATGCCGCCCCGCGCCACGTAGTGCACATGCCACTGCATGGCGTCATACAGGTCTTCTATCCGGTCGGCGTCCTGTCCGACCAGAAAAGGAGCCAAGTCATTTTGAATCATTGCCAGAATGGCATGGCCGCCCTTGCCTCCGGTATAGGTGTAGCCGACTCCTTCGCCCCCATCATCAGTTCGAATCGTGACAGTGATCAGCTGGAAAAACGTGTGATCGCCGTGCTTTGCGTCCACCAGCACCTCGGTCAACGGAACATTGAACAATCGCGCCGAGAGGTTTTCGATACGTGCCACGGTCCAAGGCCTCTTTTGATGTGTCGATGTTTGGAAACTGTAAGAGGGTAAATGGAAAAAGAAAGCCCAAGATCAGCGGTAAGCAAGCCCTAGTGTCGTTTTGAAAAATGACATTCGGTTTGGAAAAGATGGGCGAGGCGCTATTTCTGTGCCTTGTCAGTGTCCGGATATTCAACCCATTTAGTTGGTCACCGCGACAGGTTCAGTTTCGAGGAAAACCCACCGGATGTTTAAAGTGGTGGATGAAAGTTACCAGACTTAAATCATTTTCGTAATTTGTTCTGAAAAAGTGGTGAGCCGTGGAGGATTTGGACCTGAGATCCGCTACCGAGGCGTTGTAGAAGCGTATCTTAGTTCTTTTGTACCGTGACCATTCGAACAGCATTGAAGCCCGTTCCGACCCGCCTGCACATTTTGACGTTCGGGACTGGTTACACAAAGTCTGGAGTGTGCGGAAATCAAACCTTTTCTTAGCTCTCGTTGATTGGCGAGGAGACTATTCCCGGCATTGACTATCCTGTGGACACAAAAATCTCTATAAAACGATGTTGTTGTTTGTCGTTTTTGAAAAAGATGAAAACACGATGCGTTCAAGTATACGAAGCTTTTTGATCGTTCTGACCTGCTTTGTTGGGCTAACAGCTCCCCGCGTTTTGCATGCTTGTACGGTGTGCGTAGAGCTTCCAAAAGCTTCTATTGCTGATCACGTCCTTGCCGCCGAGGTCATCGTATTGGCTGGCCCCACGTCAGGGAACCCATTCAAGTTCTCAATTAGACGAGTCTTAAAGGGCTCGGACGACAGGTTAAAAGAAATTCCCGAAATTCCGTTTCTGGTCGATAGCGTAACGAGGCGCGCATTCCGCTCTGATCCAACGAATACGGTTCTTTTCACATATGGAGCAACGCGCACAGACAGAGCCGGGCGCAGTTTTTCGAGGGGATGGAAACGCATATTCACGATGACCCCAGAGCGAAAAGAGTTTATCGGGAAACTTCGCTCCGTCGGTCAGCTTTGGACTTATGGAGAAACGGATAGCTCTGACCGAATTTCGTTCTTCTCTGACTATCTGTGGCACTCTGATCACGTATTACACAGCACTGCCTTGGTTGAAATTGGTCGAGCACCGTACGATCTGGTGCGCCCGATAGGAGACAGGGTTTCAACGAACCAGATCTTGGAAGAGCTCAATAGACTGGATCGCTTTGTCTACAGGCCCACCGTCATACGCCTGCTTGGCCTGCAAAGCGACACGCATGCCCGCTCAATCGTACGTCAGCGATACATCAAAGCACTAAATAACGGGGGCCTAAACGCATTTGAATGGGCGCTTGCTGGCATAGAGGCAGATGGAGCATTGGCAATCAAATCGATTGATCTGGTACTTCAAGGTAATCAAATGACGGATGACGACAAATGGGCGTTCGTCCGGGCTTTAACAGAGGCTGGATCGTCTCAGCCGAGGTTCAGAGGTGAGATTATCGCAATCCTATTAACGGTTCTGGAAAGAGATCGTACCCTCGCGGCTCGGATTGCTTTCGCTACGCGAAATTGGGGACAGACACCACTGCACCAACAGTTCAAGGCCATTGCCGATCATGAACTAACAGACCCGGCAACAGAGTTTGTTCTAAATATGGTTCTGGATCAGGAAGTGGCGGTTGAGTAACCCAACTTGATGTTTTTCAAAATCTCAAAGCTGTTTGCTATGCGGATATGGGCCTCGCCTCTTTCCGGACCATTGAAAACCTTACAAACTGGATGACAAAACGATCCAAACCATGTGGCTCATTGCCATGCGGCCGTAGAACAACAACACCAGAAACCGTGTTACATTGCTTCTGTTAGACAAACCCCGATGGCAGAAGACCAGAGATCACTCACACACAGCATTGTAGAAATGAAAAAAGTGGTGAGCCGTGCAGGATTCGAACCTGCGACCCACTGATTAAAAGTCAGTTGCTCTACCAACTGAGCTAACGGCCCACTCTTTTGTCTGGATCCTTCGATCCGTGGCGCTCTCTAAGACATTTTCCCGATCGGGTGCAAGTCCTTATTTCACGCTTCGTTCCGCCTGTAATTTCTTACGTTTCGGCGACCCGATAGGCGGCCTAATTAGGCAGGGGACGCAGGGGGGTCAACCCCTTTTTTCAGGAATCTGCGCGATAGGGTGGATTCATTTCAAAGGCAGGTTTATATGCCCGCCATGCAACGAATACTGACTTCGGGTTTGCCCTTCATGAAGATGCACGGGCTGGGCAATGACTTTGTCATTGTGGATGCGCGTGCGCAAAGCATTGACCTAACACCAGCCCTGGCAAAGGGAATCGGGCACCGTCAGTTTGGCGTCGGCTTTGATCAGTTGGCAGTCATCGAAAACGGCGAATCGGATGCGCATCTGGTGTTCTACAACGCGGACGGGTCGACTTCGGCCGCGTGCGGCAATGCCACGCGCTGCATCGCCCGCTTCCTGATGGAGGAAACCGGCAAGCCCGAGCTGACCCTGACGACGGAACGCGGCACGCTTTATGCGCGCGACGCGGGCGACGGGCTGACCTCGGTCAACATGGGCCCACCGCAGCTGGAGTGGCACGAGATCCCCCTGGCCGAAGAGGTTGATACGCTGGAACTGCCTATCGAAGGCGTTCCCTCGGCAACCGGAATGGGCAATCCGCACTGCACATTCTTTGTGGACGATGCCGAGGCCATCCCACTGGAAGAATTCGGATCGCGCTACGAATATCACCCGCTTTATCCCGAACGCACGAACGTTCAGGTGGCGCAGATCATCGGCCCCGATCACATCCGTATGCGCGTGTGGGAGCGCGGCGTGGGCATCACGCTGGCCTCTGGCTCGTCTTCGTGTGCCACAGCGGTGGCGGCTGCACGGCGCGGCTTGACCGGGCGCAAGGTGCAGATCGAACTGGACGGCGGTACGATCTGGATCGACTGGCGCGACGATGGCGTTTGGATGACCGGCCCGACGGCTCATGTCTTCTCGGGCACGCTGACCCCTGAGTTTCTGGGGGCTCTGGGATGAGCGCGCCCAAGTTCACCACTCTGGGCTGCCGCCTGAACGCCTATGAGACCGAGGCGATGAAAGAACTGTCGCAACAGGCGGGTCTGTCGAACGCCGTGGTGGTGAACACCTGTGCCGTGACGGCCGAGGCCGTGCGTAAAGCCCGGCAGGAAATCCGCAAGCTGCGCCGGGAAAACCCCGATGCGCGTCTGATCGTGACCGGTTGCGCGGCCCAAACCGAACCCGAAACCTTTGCCCGAATGGACGAGGTCGACGCGGTCATCGGCAATACCGAGAAGATGCAGCCCGACACGTGGAAAGGCATGGCCGCCGATTTCATTGGTCAGACCGAAGCGGTACAGGTCGATGACATCATGTCCGTAACCGAGACCGCAGGTCACCTGATCGATGGCTTCGGCACCCGATCCCGCGCCTATGTGCAGGTCCAGAACGGCTGTGATCACCGCTGCACTTTCTGCATCATTCCATACGGGCGTGGCAACTCGCGCAGCGTCCCTGCGGGCGTCGTGGTGGATCAGATCAAGCGGCTGGTGGACCGGGGCTATAACGAGGTTGTGCTTACAGGTGTCGACCTGACCTCATGGGGCGCCGACCTGCCTGCTCAGCCGAAGCTAGGTGATCTGGTGATGCGTATCCTCAAGCTGGTTCCCGACCTGCCGCGCCTGCGGATCAGCTCGATCGACTCGATCGAGGTCGATGAAAACCTTATGCAGGCTATCGCGACGGAACCGCGCCTGATGCCGCATTTGCACCTGTCGCTGCAGCATGGCGACGACCTGATCCTGAAACGCATGAAACGCCGCCACCTGCGCGACGACGCCATCCGCTTCACCGAAGAGGCCCGCAAGCTGCGCCCTAATATGACCTTTGGCGCGGACATAATCGCAGGCTTCCCCACCGAAACGGACGCCCATTTCGAGAACTCGCTGAAACTGGTTGCGGATTGCGACCTGACCTGGCTGCATGTCTTTCCCTATTCCAAACGCGAAGGCACACCGGCCGCCCGTATCCCACAGCAAATCAACGGTACCATCATCAAAGCCCGCGCCGCCCGGCTGCGCGCCGCCGGAGACGCTCAGGTCGCCGAACACCTGACAGCTCAACTTGGCAAAACCCATCACATCCTGATGGAAAACCCGCATATGGGGCGCACTGAGCAATTCACCGAAGTAACATTCACCACTCCACAACCCGAAGGCCAGATCGTCACCGCCACGATCACCGGTCACACGAGCAGCCAACTCAAAGCCTGATCCGTCCTTCAACTGGCTAAAAATATCCCGGGGTTGAATCGGCCGCAGGCCAAGAAGGGGCTGGCCCCTTCACATCGCCTGCAACAAAAAAACCCCGCAGCCTTCCGGCGCGGGGGTTTTCAATTTCAGCGACGCAAAAACCTTAGTCTTTGCGCTTACCTTTGACACCGGCCCACAGGCGCTTGTTCACCAGGTACAGCAGCACGGACAGAACCGACAGGAAGATCACGCCGACAAAACCGGAATACTTCCGCTCCATCATCTTGGGCTCAGCCGTCCACATCAGGAAGGCCGCAATATCCTCGGACATGGCTTCGACCGTGGCGGGGTGGCCATCGGCGAATTCAACCTGATCATCCGACATAGGAGGTGCCATTGAAATCCAGCCACCGGGGAAAGCCTTGTTCTCATAGAGAATGGTGCCAGCCTCTTCTTTTTCCTCGCCGGTATAACCGTCCAGCAGTGAGGCGATGTATTCCGCACCACCCATGCCTTTGAACAGCTGGTTGATCCCCAGACCGTATGGGCCGTGGAATCCGGCACGTGCTTTGGCCATCAGGCTCAGGTCCGGTGCACCAACGCCATTGTTGGCCGGGAAGTGGTCGGTCGGGATGGCCGCGCGGAAATCATCCAGCTCGGGATCGAACACTTCGAAGTTCTCTGCCGAATAGGCGATCACTTCTTCTTCCGAGTATCCCAGCGCTTCCAGATCACGCAGAGGTACATATTGCAGGCCGTGGCAGGCCGCGCAGACCTCGGTATAGATCTGAAGACCGCGCTGCAGCTGGTTTTGATCCCAGGTGCCAAACGGCCCTTCGAACGAGAAGTGGAAATCCTCGATATGCTGCTCGCCGCCACCTGCCGCGAAAGACGCAGCAGGGGTAAGGGCCAAGGCAAACGCGGCACCGATTGCAAGTTTCTTGAACATGTTTCCGGTCCCTCTTCTTACTCGGCCGGCGTGGCGTCGGCGTCAGCCTTGCCATAATGCGCGTTGAAGTCTTCTTCGATCGTCTCCGGCTGTGCATCGGGCTTTTCGATTACACCCAGGATCGGCAGGATCACGAAGAAATAGGCGAACCAGTAGGCGGACGCGATCAGCGAGAAGGTCGCATAGGGCTCCTCGGCGGGCATCGCACCCAGCCACATCAGGGCAAAGAAGTCGACGATCAGCAGGTAGAACCACCATTTGAACATCGGACGGTATTTGCCCGAACGCACTGTCGATGTGTCCAGCCACGGGGCCAGCGCCATCGCCAGGATCGCACCGAACATCGCCAGAACACCAAAGAATTTGGCGTCGATGATGCCGCCGGTGATGAAGCTGGCGAATTGCACAACCCAGACCTCGCCGGTGAAGGCACGCAGGATCGCGTAGAATGGCAGGAAGTACCATTCAGGCACGATGTGTGCCGGCGTGACCAGCGGGTTGGCTTCAATGTAGTTATCGGGGTGGCCCAGATAGTTCGGCATGAAGCCGACAACCGCCCAGAACACGACCAGGATCACGGCCAGTGCGAACAGATCCTTGATCACGAAATACGGCCAGAAGGGCAGAGTGTCTTTCTCGGCATCAGCTTTCGACGTACGGCGAACCTCAACACCCGTGGGGTTGTTGTTGCCGGTGGTGTGGAAGGCCCAGATATGCACGATCACCAGCGCCGCAATCACGAACGGCAGCAGATAGTGCAACGAGAAGAAGCGGTTCAGCGTAGCGTTATCCACCGCGGGTCCACCCAGCAGCCACGTCTGGATCGCGTCACCAACGAAGGGGATCGCGCCAAACAGTCCGGTGATCACGGTCGCTCCCCAGAAGGACATCTGACCCCAGGGCAGAACATAGCCCATGAAGGCAGTACCCATCATCATCAGGTAGATCAGCATCCCGATGATCCACGTAATCTCACGCGGCGCTTTGTACGAGCCGTAGAACAGGCCACGGAAGATATGGATGTAGACCGCAACAAAGAACAGCGATGCGCCATTCATGTGCAGATAGCGCAGCATATAGCCGCCATTCACGTTGCGCATGATGTGCTCGATGCTGGCAAAGGCCAGATCAACATGCGGGGTGTAGTGCATCACCAGAACGATACCGGTGACGATTTGCAGCGCCAGGCAGAACGCCAGGACGATGCCCCAGATCCACCACCAGTTCAGGTTCTTGGGGGTGGGGATCATGATGGTGTCGTAAATCAGGCCGACGATGGGCAGGCGGCTGTTCAGCCATTTCTCGCCGTTTGTCTTCGGCTCGTAATGATCGTGGGGAATTCCGGACATCTGGGTCTCCCTTAGCCGAGTTTAATGGTGCTGTTGTCTGTCCATTCCGCAGGCGGAACAGGCAGGTTTTCAGGCGCGGGGCCTTTACGGATTCGGCCAGCCAAGTCGTAGTGCGAACCGTGGCAGGGGCAGAACCAGCCGCCAAAGTCACCGGCATCACCCAGCGGCACACAGCCCAGGTGCGTACATACGCCCATCTGAACCAGCCAGGCACCGGGGGCTTCGCCCTCGGGCGAGGGCATGACGCGGTTTTCGTCGGTCGCGGGCGCATCAGCCGGTTGGTTGAAGTTGCGCGCCAGCGGATCGGGCAGCGCATCCAGACCTTCGGCGTCCTGCTCTTTGGCCTCTTGGATCTCGGCACCGGTGCGGTGACGGATAAAGACGGGTTTACCCAGCCATTTCACAGTCAGCTGCGTCCCCGGCTCAACGCCGCTCACGTCCACACGGATCGAGGACAGCGCCTGAACGTCTGCCGAGGGATTCATTTGGTTGATCAGGGGCCATACGGCTGCACCCGTCGCAACGACACCTGCGCCGCCAGCGACGTAGTAGAGGAAATCTCTGCGGGTGCCTTCGTGGTCTTCTGCGTGGGACACGAGGTTTTCTCCGATTCCGGCGCCCGGAGGATACCGGGCAAACATGCATCAGCACCGCATCAAAGCGGCGTCTCATCGCGGCTATCTATCCGGGAGAAATCGGTTCGTCCAGCGGTCATAGGCGCGCACTACGCCGCATCTGGGCATTCATGTCACAACGTCAGGGTATTTTTTCAAGGTCCGGGCCGGTTTGACCGGAAAAATCCACCTTTGCCCGCCCACGTCTGCTTGGGGTGATTCGGTTTGCTTTGGGCACGCCCGTCACCCTGATGGGTCTCAGTATTCTGGCCGGAGATTTCAGGTGAAATCACCCATAATTTTCCTGATTTTGGCCATAAAAATTTCAACTTTCGCCAGATTTGACCCAGCTAAATATATGAGTTCAAATTAGATATTTCAGAATGCTCGGGTGAGACGCGATTTTGATTGCACTTAAAAGATGAATGCAAGAAGGCGCGGGCAAGGACAATTCTCAGCAGGACGCATCCCATGCCCAAATTTCCCCTGATCACGTTTGTTTTCGCTCTGTCGCTGTCCTCGCAGGTCAGCGCCGCCGGGGACGCAGCCAAAGGAAAGGCGCTTTATAACCGGTGTTCCTCGTGCCACGCGATCATCAAGGGTGATGAGGTTCTGGTCAAAGGTGGAATCACCGGACCGAATCTATTTGGCGTAGTCGGGCGCGTTGCGGGTACAGAAACTGACTACTTGAATGGAAGCGAACGCCTGCCTATTGGCTTGTTCACCGATGATATGATCCGCGCTGGACAAGAGGGGCTTGTCTGGACCGAAGACAACATTGCCGCCTATTCAAAAGATCCGATCCGCTTCATCAAAGACTACCTGGACGACGAAACCGCCCGCCCCAACATGAGCGTGCAGCTGAAAAAAGGTGCCGAAGATATCGCCGCCTATCTGGCCACCTTCAGCAACTGACCCTAGCGCTGGCCGCGCATCAGCGTGGCCAGCTTTGCCAAGTCCACCCCGATCCCACCGCCGACCTGATCCGCCGCCGCGAAGCGCACAGCATCGGGTTTGTTCTGATTCAGCTTCCAGGTGCCCTGAATATCATCCACCTGTATCCGACAGGGCACGATCATGCGCATCATCCGGTCCAGCGCCTCGGGCGTCATCTTGTCTGTTGTCCAGGGTGGTTTGGGCAACAGCCGCTGCTCATAAAAGGCCGACTGGCGGTCCAGAAGGCCCTGCAACTCATCATGTGGCCGCAGTTCCAACTCGCCTGTCAGATGGACCGCAACATAGTTCCAGGTCGGCACCTGATCTTCGACCCCGTACCAATCGGGTGAGACATAGCCATCCGGCCCGGCCACGGCAATTTTCGCTGCGCGCGGTTCTGTCAGCGCGCGGACAATCGGGTTCGACCGCACCAGGTGCATTTCAGCGACCATGCCATCTTCGCTCAGAAGGAAAGGCACATGACTGATCAACGGAACGTCTGTGGTGGACAGCGCCAATACGCCAAAGGCCCGCGCGCGGGCAAATTCGACACTTAGGGCCAGATCTTCAGCGCGGAAAGCTGGGTTTGGGTGCATTACATATCTCCTGACGGAATGCCTTGCAGATTCGCAGCGATCTTGGCAAGGTCCGCGTCGTTCTCAGGGCGGGGTGAAATTCCCCACCGGCGGTATGCGGTCGCTGATCCGTAAGCCCGCGAGCGGCCTCGGTACACGAGGTGACAAGCAGATCTGGTGAGAAGCCAGAGCCGACGGTTAAAGTCCGGATGAAAGAGAACGTGCAGCGTGCCAACCGGCGCGGCTGCTCGTGATCGCCTTGGGTGACGTGTCTGTTTTGCTAAGGAGATCACAAATGACACACACCCGATATGCTTTCGTCAAAGCCAACTGGCATTCCGATATTGTCGATCAGGCGCTGGAAGGGTTCCAGCAACTTATCCCCGCCGACCAAATCGACGTCTACGATGCCCCTGGCGCGTTTGAAATGCCCCTGCTGGCCCTCGATCTGGCCCAGACTGGACGATACGCCGCTATCGCCTGTGCCGCTTTTGTGGTGGATGGTGGTATCTACCGGCATGATTTCGTGGCAAAGGCGGTGGTCGACGGGTTGATGCGCGCGGGGATGGACACGGGCGTGCCGGTCCTGTCGGTCTCGCTGACTCCGCACCAGTATCAGGAAACCGACCATCACAACGCCATCTACCGCGCCCATTTCGTCGAAAAAGGCCGCGAGGCCGCTCAGGCGGCTCTGACAATCACAAAAACCCGCGCCTCAATCGTACAAGCGGCCTGATCGTTCTTCTGTTCGAAAATACCTCGGGGGAGTCGCGCCCGCGCGACGGGGGCAGCGCCCCCTTCCCCCGCTTTCCGCATGCAAATCCGCTTGAGGCCAAAGACACTCCCCGCTAATCACAATTTCCAAAGGAGCACGCCCCATGTCGATGAACAGCTTTGGACACCTCTTCCGCGTCACCACTTGGGGTGAAAGTCATGGCCCCGCCTTGGGCGCCACGGTGGATGGTTGCCCTCCGGGTGTCGCCATAGACGAAGCCATGATCCAGCACTGGCTGGACAAGCGCAAACCCGGGCAGAACAAGTTCACGACCCAGCGCCGTGAGCCCGATCAGGTGAAAATCCTTTCAGGCGTGTTCGAAGGTCAGACTACAGGCACCCCGGTTCAACTGATGATTGAGAACACCGATCAACGTTCGAAAGACTACGGCGACATCATCGACAAGTTCCGTCCGGGTCACGCCGATATCACCTATTGGCAGAAATACGGCATCCGCGATTATCGCGGCGGCGGGCGCAGCTCGGCCCGTGAAACCGCATCGCGTGTGGCCGCAGGCGGGCTGGCGCGCGAGGCGATCAAACAGATCGCGCCCAATGTGCAGATCACCGGCTATATGACGCAAATCGGCCCGCATAAGATCGACCGCGCCAATTTCGACTGGTCGCAGATCGAACAGAACCCGTTCTGGACCCCCGATGCCCAAGCCGCTGACGGCTGGGCCGCCTATCTGGATGACCTGCGCAAATCCGGAAACTCGGTTGGCGCTGTGGTCGAAGTCGTCGCGCGGGGCGTCCCCGCTGGGCTAGGCGCTCCGATATATGCCAAATTAGACACTGATCTGGCGGCTGCGATGATGTCGATCAATGCCGTCAAAGGTGTCGAGATAGGCGAAGGCATGGCCGCCGCCGAACTGACAGGTGAGGCCAACGCCGATGAGATTTTCATGGGTCAGAACGGCCCGCAATACAGCTCCAACCACGCGGGCGGAATTCTGGGCGGTATCTCGACCGGGCAGGACATCGTGGTGCGGTTTGCGGTAAAGCCGACCTCATCCATCCTGACCACACGCAAGACGATCACCAAATCGGGTGAGGAAACCGAGATCATCACCAAAGGCCGCCACGACCCCTGCGTCGGCATCCGAGCCGTCCCGGTGGGTGAGGCGATGATGGCCTGCGTGATTCTGGACCACCTGCTGCTGCATCGCGGTCAGATCGGAGAAAACCGTGGACATATCGGCTGTCCTGCGTAGCCGCCTGCGCGCTGTCGTGGCGCAACGCATGGAAACGGACCCGGCCCATGATCTGGCCCATCTGGACCGCGTCTGGGTAAACGCTCGGGCCATTTCCGATGACCAGACTGACATGACCGTCCTGCTTGCCGCCAGCTATCTGCACGATCTGGTCAACTTGCCAAAAGATGACCCAGATCGCCATCTGGCTTCGCGCAAGTCCGCATCGGAATCAGTGCCTATTCTGAGTGGATTCGGCTTTAGCCGCGCCCAGGTTGACGCCACCAAACATGCTATTGAGGCACATAGCTTCTCGGCCAATATCCCGCCCGAGACGCCCGAGGCACGCATCCTGCGAGATGCCGACAGGCTGGATGCGCTGGGTGCCATCGGGATTGCACGGAACTTTTCGGTCTCGGGCGCATTGGGGCGCACGCTCTACGATGCAGCCGATCCGTTTGCGGCTGATCGCGCGCTGGATGATCTGCACTATTCGCTCGACCATTGGAAAGTGAAACTGCTGAGCTTGTCTGATGACATGCTGACTGAAACCGGGCGGCAGATCGCAAAAGCAAGGACCGCGCGTATGATCCGTTTTCTGCACGAATTCGCCGAGGAAATCGGCAGTGACCTGCCGCGGACGTGGATAAACGGCGACGCGACCGGTTGATCTTTGCCCGTTAAAGGCGCAGGGTCCGGCCCATGGCAAAATCCTTAACATCGCATCGACCCGCCCTGGCGGTGGGTCTGAAGCTGGGCGCATTGTTCCTGTTCACGGCTATGGCCGCATTGGTCAAAGCGCTGTCGGATACGTTCCCGCCGGGCGAGATGGTCTTTTTCCGCTCGCTCTTTGCCATCCCTGTGATCATTGGCTGGCTGCTCTGGCGTGGAGAGCTGGCGCAAGGGTTGATCACCCGAAAGCCGATGGGCCACGTCTGGCGCGGTGTTCTGGGAACTTCGGCCATGGGGCTGACCTTTACGGGGCTGGCCCTGCTGCCTCTGCCCGAGGTCACGGCCATTGGTTACGCCACGCCGATCTTCACGCTGATTCTGGCGGCCGTCATTCTGGGTGAACGTATTCGCATGATCCGTATCGGTGCGGTCAGCCTTGGGCTGCTGGGCGTTCTGATCATGATCTGGCCCCGGCTGGGCGGCAACAACATGGAAAGCACGGCAACCCTCGGCGCGCTATGCGTTCTGGTTGCCACGATGGCGCGAGGATTCGTGCAAATCCATATCCGACAACTGGTTCAGGTCGATCACCCCGCCGCCGTGGCCTTTTACTTTTCTGTTACGGCAACGCTGCTGTCCGCCTTGACGGCATTTTGGGGATGGACCGCGCCCACGCTTGAACAGACCCTAATATTGGCACTTGTAGGGCTGACAGGAGGGGTTGCACAGATATTGGTCACGACGTCCTACAAGTTCGCGCAAGCCTCGATGCTGGCACCTTATGACTATACCACGATGCTGTTTGCGGTGGTCATCGGCTATGTCTGGTTCGACGAGCTGCCGACTTTGGTCATGCTGGGTGGGGCAGCGTTGGTTATCGCGGGAAATGTGGTGGTGATCCTGCGCGAACGGCAACTGGGGCTGGAGCGGGCAAAAGCGCGTTCAGTCACGGATCCCAAAGGCTGATCTTTACCTTTCGCGAACTTCACCTAGGTTGGGCGCAACACAAGGAAAGGTTCCCACCATGAGTGATGCGCAGGATCACAAGGAAAAGATGCAGAAGGTGCAGGCCCAGCATCGCAAGAAAGTCTCCGAGGCCGTAGACCCCGAGCGCGGGCTGGTCCTGATCAATACCGGCAAGGGCAAGGGTAAATCCTCGGCTGCGTTTGGTGTGGTGATCCGGGCGCTGGGTTGGGGCCAGAAAGTGGCCGTGGTGCAGTTCATCAAGGGCAAGTGGAAAACGGGCGAGCGCCGCTTTTTCGAAGAGCGCGATCTGGTCACCTGGCACACGATGGGCGAAGGCTTTACCTGGGACACGCAAGACCGCGAGCGTGACATCGCCGCCGCCAACGCGGCCTTTGACAAAGCGCGGGCGTTGATGGCCAGTGGCGAATACGACCTTGTGGTGCTGGACGAGATCAACATCGCCCTGCGCTATGAATATCTGACGGTGGATCAGGTGATTGATGGTCTGAACGAACGGGCAGTCAACACTGGCGTGTTCCTGACGGGCCGCGACGCGCCGCAAGCCCTGCGAGACTATGCCGATCTGGTCACGGAAATGACCGAAGAAAAACACCCGTTTCAAGCTGGCATCAAAGCCCAGCGCGGCGTGGACTATTAAACTTTGGGATGACAGAGCGCCCCCGATCATAAGTCAGGGGCGCTCTGATCCTATCAAATTGCGCGAGACTTCGGGTCCAGCGTGATCGACCAAAGCTCGGTATCGGCGCGGTCCATCAGACGCACTGTCATCTGCTCGGTTGCACCGTCGATATCCACCAATCCAAAGAACTGAAGGCCAGCGCTGGGCGGCAGGTTGGCACCCTGATCCTCAGTCGGGGCTTTGACGAATTTGACTTCGGGACCAAAGGTCCCATCCAGCGCGTTCGGACCAAAGGTTCCAGCGTGCAACGGGCCCGAGACGAATTCCCAGAACGGCTCAAAATCCTGAAACTGCGCTTTGTTAGGGTCATAGTAGTGCGCAGCAGTATAGTGAACGTCAGCCGTGAACCAAACCGTATTGGTGATCCCGGCGGTTTTGACAAACCGCAACAGATCGGCAATCTCCAACTCGCGTCCTTTGGCGGGGCCACTATCACCGTTCGAGATCGCCTCGGCCCCGGACTTTTCGCGCCAGTTGTCCCAGACGATCAACCCAATCGGCATGTCGGACGCGATAACCTTCCACGTCGCCTCGGACGCGGCCAGTTCCCGTTTCAGCCAAGCCAGTTGCTCGGCCCCCAGAATGCGGGACTGATCAGTGATCTCATCCTCCATCGAGGCCCCGTTCGGCCCGCGATAGCTGCGTAGGTCCAAAAAGAACACGTCCAGCATTGGACCATATGCGATCTTGCGATACACCCGCCCCGGCTCGGCCGGGGTGATGCGCAGCGGTGTCATTTCGTGGAAGGCACGGGCAGCGCGGGATTGCAGCACGTGCACCGATTTCTCAGAATAGCGGTCGTCCGAGATCAGGTCTTTCGCATCCGACCAGTTGTTCACGACCTCATGGTCATCCCACTGAAAGAAGGTCGGGCAGACGGCGTTCATAGTGCGCACATGCTCGTCCATCATGTTGTATTTCCACTGACCACGGAATTCGTCCAGCGTTTCAGCCACTTTGCGTTTCTCGTCGATCAGGGTGGTGTTTTTCCAGATCAGTTTATCATCTTTGACGACCTCATCCTGCATCGGACCATCGGCATAAATCGTGTCGCCCGAGTGGATGAAGAAATCGGGCTTGTGCTGCGCCATGGTGGCGTAGGTGCGCATCCCTTCGTCGTCGATGCCCCAACCCTGCCCAGCGGTATCGCCCGACCAGGCAAAGCGGATATTCCGGCGTGAGGTCGGTGCAGTGCGAAATTGACCAATAATAGGCTCTGATATGGCGCTAATGTCGTGTAGATCCGCTGCGGTAAACCGATAGAAGATGTCCTGATCCGACGGCAACCCGTCGACCAACCGCTTGACGGCCAAGTCGCTGTTGGGGATTGCATCCATAGGGGTCAGTTTGCGCGCATCGGAAAAGCTCTCGGTGGTCGAGACCTCCATCATCACGCGAGCCGGTCGATCGGTGCGAGTCCAGATCATACCCGACGTGGTGTCAACATCACCCGACTGAACGCCGTGGGTGAAAACCGGGCGCGAGGATGCGCGGCTGATGGCTGGCATGGACAGTGATGCGGCGAAGGCGGTGCTGCCAGCCAGAAAGGCTCGGCGATTGGGGCGTAGGATTCGGGTCATTTGGGCTCTCCTGTCTGGTGGTCCTTAGGGACCACGCGATTGGTGAGCGGCAGTGAGCCGCCTGTTTGTAAAACAAGCGGCTCAGTTTTTTGAAAGTATCACGATGATATTGTGACACTTGTGGACAAGGTGCTTAGGCCGTGACTTCCTGTTCCGGCGCGCTGAGTGCGATCACGACAACAACTGCCGCACCGTTCACCCAGTAGAATACCGCATCCAGGCCGGAAAATCCAAGCAGGCTGGGCGCAGCAAGGAAGGTCAACCCGACCAGAAGATCGACTGTCAGGTGCAGTTTATAGGGCAGCACACGCCAAATCCCCAGATGGTGATCGGTCAGCACGGTCAGCACAAATGCTGCGACGCCGGTCACGACCGACAGCCACAGCGCCAGCGGGTTGGATTGGCCTAGACCCAGTATGAATGGCAAGGTCATCAGCGCAATGGCAACGGGGTAATCCAGATAGGCGTGAATGTTGCGGGTCACGAAACGGGCAGACATGGAAGGTTCCTTTCCTTAGCTTGGTATGAGTCCAAGTTAGATCAGTAACCCCGAACGCATCAGTCCGGATCGTTCGCATGATATTGCAGATCGTCCAAAATTCCGTCGCTTCAGTGCATGGCTCGATAAGCCGCCGGGGACAGACCGACCTGCTTCTTGAACACGCGCGAGAATGCGGCCTCGGACGCATAGCCTACTTCTGCAGCTGCGTCCGCGACGTTCCAGCGGCTTTCGGTCAGACCATGGCAGGCGATCTGCATGCGCCAGTCGGTCAGGTATTGCATCGGAGTCGTGCCCATCTTTTCGGCGAATAATTGAGCAAAGGCCGTGCGTGACATCCCGGCCTCGCGGGCCAGCAACTCGACGCTCCAGTCCTGCGCCGGAGACTGGTGGAAAGCTGTCAGCGCGCGTGACACGCGGGGATCAGCAAACCCAGCCAAGGCAGATTCGCTGGGGCTTTGATGTTCCAGATGGGCGCGGATGGCTTGGGCAAACAGCACTTCGGATAGTTTCAGCGCAATCAGATCGCCGCCAATGCGGGCGCCGCTGACCTCGGACCCGATCATGCGCAGGGTCGATTCGATCCAGGCTCCGGCCTCTTCGCCGTAGTTCTCGATCAGGATATAGGGGGGGAGCCGGTCGATTAGCATATGTCCCGTGCCCTGTCGCCCCGGCGGGCCGGTGAACGAGAAATGCCCGCAGATCAGCTGCGTATCCCGGCTTTTGTCCTCGCCGCCATAGACCAGAACGCCGTCGCCTTGGTAGCCGGATTTTTCCAGCACCTCTTCCAAAGGCAAAGCGTCCAGCGGTTTAACCTCATTGCAGAGCAGAGCATGCGCGGACCCGTGCGGGATCAGGATCAGGTCGCCTTGCCGTAGCCGCAGTGTTTCGCCGGTGGTCGAGACATGCACCTTCAGCTCGCCCCGCTGTACAAAGTGAAACCGGGCCACGTTTTCGAAGGCTGGCACCTGGACGCCAAAGGGCGGCGTGAACGATGTGCGGAAGTAGAACGTGCCTTTTAGGGACAGGCGCGTGAGGATATCGCTGAGCAGGTCTAACATATGCTTAACCTAAACGATTATGCGCATACATCCATGGGTTCGAACGATCTGCAATAAATCCCGCACGTTTGGCAAAAGAAAACCCCCGCGGATCCGCGGGGGTTCGTTAGAATTGGTTGTTTGGGATCAGGCGCGGACCAACGCCTCATAGTCCGAGGCGATCTCGCGGGTGAGGTCGCCTACCTCGAAAGTATAATCGCCAATTTGCCCGACCGGAGTGACCTCGGCCGCTGTACCGGTCAGCCAGCATTGTTCGAATTCGGCCATTTCCTCGGGCTTGATGCGGCGTTCGTGGACAGTGATGCCCTTGTCTTTCAGCATCTGAATGACGGTCTGGCGGGTGATGCCGTTCAAAAAGCAGTCGGCTAGAGGGGTGTGAACTTCACCATCTTTGACGAAGAAGACATTGGCGCCGGTAGCCTCGGCCACATAGCCGTTGTAGTCCATGAACAATGCATCCGAGCATCCCTTGGCCTCGGCTTTGTGCTTGGAGATGGTGCAGATCATGTAGAGACCCGCCGCTTTGGCGTGAACCGGGATGGTTTCGGGGCTGGGGCGTTTCCATTCTGCGATATCCAGCTTCGCACCCTGCATCTTGGCGTCGCCGTAGTAAGCGCCCCAAGGCCAGACAGCCACGGCCATCCGCACCGGGTTCTTGGCCGATGCGACGCCCATATCCTCACCCGAGCCGCGCCAGACCAGAACGCGCACATAGGCGTCCTGCAGTCCGCTGGCTTTCAGGGTTTCTTCCTTGGCGGCCTCGATATCGTCCACCGAATACGGCATTGGCATGTCCAGAGCCTCGGCCGAGGCGATCAGACGCTCGGAATGTTCGCGGCTTTTAAAGATTTTGCCGCCATAGGCACGTTCGCCCTCAAAGACCGAAGACGCATAGTGCATCGCATGGGTCAGGATGTGTACATTGGCCTCGCGCCAGGGCACCAGTTTGCCATCCAACCAGATGACACCATCACGATCATCATATCCCGACATGCGAAACCTCCTGAACCGGGCTGAAATTTCCGATTGTTGCGTTATTTAAGTCCGAAGCGGACATAATGTTGCGCAAAAACTGCGATTCGATACCTGTCTGCCCTTGGAATGTCAATAACGCTGACATAAACTCGACCCAAGTAACGAATGAGGCACAAGATGTCCGACACCCGTCCCGCCCAGGTCTTTGGCGGAGAAAGCCTGCTGTTTCTGACGGACGAGCAGCTACGGCAAGGGATCGAAGCGATGTTTTTCGCGTATCGCGGGTTTACGGCGGACCCTGATCGCATTCTGTCCGAACTGGCCTATGGTCGCGCGCATCACCGGGCCATTCATTTCATCAACCGGGCTCCGGGAACCACGGTGAACAATCTGCTGGCCATATTGGGCGTGACGAAACAGTCTCTGAACCGGGTGTTGCGAACCTTGATTGACGACGGGTTGGTCGAAAGTCGGGTGGGAACCGTGGACAAACGTGAAAGGCACCTATTTCTGACAGAGAGAGGCCGAGAATTGGAGACTACCTTGTCCGAGGCGCAGCGCGTTCGGATGCGGGCGGCGTACAAGGAAGCGGGCCCCGAGGCCGTTTCAGGGTTTCGTAAAGTGCTTGAAGCGATGATGGATGCTGATATGCGTCATGCATACAGAAAATTGCGGGATACCACCTCATGAGCGATATGGACGCGCATCTGCTGATCGTTGACGATGACGAACGCATTCGGGATCTGCTCAAGAAGTTTCTGATGCGGAACGGGTTTCTGGTGACGTCGGCCCGTGATGCAGCCCACGCGCGGCGGGTGTTGTCGGGGTTGGATTTCGACATGATCGTGCTGGATGTGATGATGCCGGGCGAAGATGGTGTTAGCCTAACGAAGGCGCTGCGCGAAACCCATTCGACGCCGATCCTGTTGCTTACCGCGCGCGGCGAGACCGAGCATCGGATCGCGGGGCTTGAGGCTGGGGCCGATGACTATTTGGCCAAGCCGTTCGAACCCAAGGAATTGTTGCTACGGATCAACGCGATCCTGCGTCGGATGCCCGAGACACCTGCGCAAGAGACGGTTAGCAAGATCCTGAACCTCGGACCTATCCGCTATGATGTTGAGAAGGGCGAGATGTGGCAGGGCGAAGAACCTGTGCGTCTGACGGCTACGGAAAGTCAGTTGATGAAGATTTTCTCAGCCCAACCGGGTGAGCCGATCAGCCGGTCGAAGCTGGTTGAAGATTTGGGCCGCGACAAAGGCCAGGCGCAGGAGCGCGCGGTGGACGTGCAGATCACCCGTTTGCGGCGCAAGATCGAACAGGACCCCAAGCAGCCGCGGTATTTGCAAACTGTGCGCGGTGCAGGGTACATGTTGGCCCCGGACTAAGGGCCGCTGCGCGGCGATTTTTTGCCTTCGGCGAGGATATTTTTAGCCAGATGAAGATGGGATCCTGATGAAGACTGCGCTTTTGACTCATGCGGATTGTCTTGGACATGTGACGCCGGACGGCCACCCTGAGCGGGTCGCGCGATTGGAACATATTCTGCATGCCTTGGAGCCGCTGGATTTGGATCGCAAGACTGCGCCTTTGGCAGCAGATGATGATCTGCGGCGTATTCATCCGGACAGCTATATTGAAGACGTTCGGCGCAGCGCACCTGTGGATGGGTTTCGGCAGATCGACGGCGATACGTTCATGTCGCCGGGTTCGGTGAGCGCGGGGTATCGCGCGGCGGGGGCAGCTGTTCGGGCGGTAGATTTGGTGCTGGGCGGTGAGGCGCCGAATGCGTTCTGTGCAGTGCGGCCTCCGGGGCATCATGCTGAGACGGACACCGCCATGGGGTTTTGCTTGTTCGGCAATGCTGCGCTGGCGGCGAAACATGCACTGGATCACCACGGGCTGAGCCGCGTGGCCGTTGTGGATTTCGACGTGCATCACGGCAATGGCACGCAGGATCTGCTGTGGGACGAAAAGCGCGCGTTGGTCATTACAAGCCAGCAGATGCCCTTGTGGCCGGGGTCCGGGCGCCCCAATGAAACCGGTGCTTATGACACGGTGCTGAATATCCCTCTGGCACCTGGTACAGGTGGGGCCGAGATGCGTGCGGCCTATGAACGGTTGGCCTTCCCGCGTCTGCGTGCCTTTGCACCTGAGCTAATTGTCATCTCGGCCGGGTTTGACGCGCATCAGGATGATCCGCTGGCCGAATTGAACTGGTCCACCGGGGATTTTGCCTGGCTCACGTCAGAGCTGTGCCAGATCGCGGCAGAGGTGTGTGAGGGTCGTATCGTCTCGACTCTGGAGGGCGGGTATGATCTGAAAGCCTTGGCCGAGGCCACCCGTGCTCATGTGGAAGAATTGATGAAGGCAGCCCAATGACCGAGACACCCGTCGACCAGATGACATTCGAACAGGCTATGAAAGAGTTGGAGGCCGTGGTTGGTCAACTTGAGCGTGGCGATGTTGCATTGGACCAGTCCATTGCTCTGTACGAACGCGGGGCGCAGCTGAAGAAACGCTGCGAGGATGAGTTGAAGCGGGCCGAGGAAAAAGTGGCGGCGATCACGCTGGACGCCAATGGTCAGCCGACCGGGACCACGCCTGTCGAAGGTCAGTAAATGTTCAGTGACAGACTGGCGCAGGATGCGGCGCGGATTCAAGCCCATTTTGATCGGGTTCTGGGCGCGTTGGACGATTTGGATGTGACCCGGGCGATGACTTATGCCACCGAGGGCGGGAAAAGGCTGCGCGGGTTTCTGGTGTTGGAGAGCGCTCGGTTGCATGGGGTCGACGCCGATCGGGCAATTTGGCCAGCGACGGCTATAGAGGCGCTGCACGCGTATTCGCTGGTCCATGATGATCTGCCTTGCATGGATGATGATGATCTGCGCCGGGGGCGGCCCACGGTTCATGTGAAATGGGATGAGGGCACCGCCGTTCTGGCCGGGGATGCGTTGCAGACGCTAGCCTTTGAACTGTGCGCGCGTGCCGAGGTGGGTGAGGCCGCAATTCGCTCAGATTTGACCCTAACACTGGCAAAAGCCAGCGGTGCGCAGGGGATGGTTTTGGGGCAGGCACTGGATATCGCGGCGGAAACGGCGGCCAGCCCGCTGACATTGGATCAGATCACGCGGCTGCAGGCGGGCAAAACCGGGGCTTTGATCGAATGGTCGGCCTGTGCGGGCGCGCGGCTGGCTCAGGCAGACCCGGACCCGCTGCGCCACTATGCCCGGGCTCTGGGCCTTGCCTTTCAGATTGCCGATGACATCTTGGATGTTGAGGGCGATGCCGAAAAAGCCGGCAAGCGTCTGCAAAAGGATGCTGAGGCGGGCAAGGCCACCTTTGTCTCGCTGCTTGGGCTGGACGCCGCAAAGACCCGCGCGGCGGAGCTGGTGGATCAAGCCTGTGCTGCGCTGGATGGCTATGGGCCTGCCGCTGAAACCTTGAAGGACGCCGCCCGCTTCGTTATTGCCCGGGACAGCTAAGCCAGGAACGCGCCATATGTCTGACCGCCCGAATACGCCCCTGCTGGACCTTGTGAGCCGCCCTGCGGACCTCAAGCAGTTTTCGGATTCGCAGTTGCGGCAGATCGCGGATGAATTGCGGGCTGAGACCATCTCGGCCGTTTCCGTCACCGGCGGGCATTTGGGCGCTGGTTTGGGTGTCGTCGAGCTGACCACCGCGCTACACGCCGTCTTTGACACCCCGCGCGACAAGATCATCTGGGATGTGGGGCATCAGTGCTATCCTCATAAAATTCTGACCGAACGGCGCGACCGGATCCGCACTCTGCGCATGAAAGACGGCCTCAGCGGCTTTACCAAACGCAGCGAAAGCCCCTATGACCCGTTCGGGGCTGCACATTCCAGTACCTCGATCAGTGCTGCGCTTGGGTTTTCCGTCGCGCGCGATTTGGGCGGTGTGACACCCGAAGGGTTGGGCGATGCGATTGCTGTGATCGGCGATGGCTCGATGTCCGCAGGCATGGCGTTCGAGGCGATGAACAACGCGGGCCACCTGAAGAAGCGCCTTGTCGTGATCCTGAACGACAACGAGATGAGCATTGCGCCCCCGGTTGGTGCGCTGTCCAGCTATCTGTCGCGGATTTATACCGAAGCCCCGTTCCACGATCTGAAAGCCGCCGCCAAAGGCGCGGTTTCCCTTCTGCCGGAACCCTTCCGCGAAGGGGCGAAACGCGCCAAAGAGATGCTCAAGGGCATGGCCATGGGCGGCACGTTTTTCGAGGAGCTGGGATTCTCGTACATCGGTCCCATCGACGGGCATGACATCGACCAGTTGCTGCCGGTGTTGCGTACCGTCAAGGCACGGGCGACCGGGCCGATCCTGATCCACGTGCTGACCAAAAAGGGCAAGGGCTATGCCCCCGCCGAGCAAGCCCGCGACAAGGGGCATGCAACCGCGAAATTCGACGTTGTGACGGGCAAACAGCACAAAGCGCCATCAAACGCGCCGTCCTATACCTCGGTCTTTGGCAAGACGTTGGTGGAAGAGGCCGGGCGCGACGACAAGATCGTGGCTGTGACTGCGGCGATGCCAGATGGCACCGGGCTGAACCTGTTTGCAGAACGCTACCCCTCACGTTGTTTCGACGTGGCGATTGCTGAACAGCACGGCGTGACCTTTGCCGCCGCGCTGGCTGCGGGCGGGATGAAGCCGTTCTGCGCGATGTATTCGACTTTCCTGCAGCGCGGTTATGATCAGGTTGTGCATGACGTGGCCATTCAACGCCTGCCGGTCCGGTTCGCCATCGACCGCGCGGGGCTTGTGGGGGCCGATGGCGCGACGCATGCGGGATCGTTCGACATCGCTTATTTGGCCAACCTGCCGGGCATGGTGGTGATGGCCGCCGCCGATGAGGCCGAGCTGATGCACATGGTCGCCACCGCCGCTGCGCATAACGAAGGCCCCATCGCGTTCCGCTATCCGCGTGGCGAGGGCGTGGGCGTAGACTTGCCCGAACGCGGTGAGGTTCTGGAAATCGGCAAAGGCCGCATCATCCAAACCGGCGCGCGGGTTGCGCTGCTGTCCTTCGGCACCCGTCTGGCCGAAGTTCAAAAAGCGGCCGAGGCGCTTACCGCCAAGGGTATCACGCCGACGATCGCCGATGCGCGTTTTGCCAAACCGCTGGACCGCGACCTGATTCTGGATCTGGCCGCCAATCACGAGGCGCTGATCACCATTGAAGAAGGGGCGATTGGTGGCTTTGGCAGCCATGTGGCACAGCTGCTGGCGGATGAAGGCGTGTTTGATGCGGGTCTGAAATACCGTTCGATGGTGCTGCCTGACATCTTCATCGATCAGGCCAGCCCTGCGGATATGTACGCAGTAGCTGGTATGAATGCCGAGCAGATCGAGGCCAAAGTACTGTCGGTTCTGGGCGTGGCCACAATCGGCGAAAAGCGCGCCTGATCTCTGTTTTCGCAGAAAATGGTGCCTATAGATGGCACTGAACAAAGTATTCACCAAGCGTCAAATCCAATGAGCCTCCTTCTCGGATCAACTGACGTTTCCTGTAACTCGCGAGGCGTCTTCAATGATGCCACTACAAGCTCACTTCGGTGCCTCGCCAAAGTAACCCCCAAAAAATGCGATCATCGCTAACAACACACCAACCAATATCACGATCACAAGCAGTGCTCCGCTACCTTTGGCAAAATATCCCAGTGAGACTAGGCCAACCACGAAGATGCCGACCAGAAAGTAGAGTACTGTATTGTCCATCTTTACCCCCAAATGAGTTGTTTACACTCAACAACTACATGCTCGAAAAAAACGATCCAAAGACCGCTAATAGATGACGTCAAACGGCTTTCGGTGACTGTCGAATGCCGCTCAGCGTGGCGAACAAGACCGGTACCAGGATCATCGTGAGCATCGTACCCACCGTCAAACCGCCCATGATCGTTACAGCAAGACCCACCCAAAACACGTCTGGCAGTAGCGGTATCACACCCAAAACTGTAGTGGCGGCGGCCAGTACGACAGGGCGCAGTCTTGAGGCTCCGGCATTCAAAACGGCGTCGTAGCCCGGCTGACCTTCGGCCAAGTTATCGTTGATCTGATCGATCAGAACGATTGCGTTTTTGATCATCATGCCCGCCAGGCTCATGCCCCCGAGCAAGGCAACGAACCCAAACGGTGTGTTTGTGAGGAGCAGGCTCGGAACAATACCTATCAGCACAAAAGGTACAGTCAGGAAAATGACAAGCGGTCTGCGGTATGAGTTAAACAGCCCAACTACAATCAATGCCATGATCGAAAACGCGGGGATCATACCCGGAATCAAAGACGCTTGCGCAGAAACTGTGTCCTCGTACTCTCCACCCCACTCCATGCTGTAGCCCGGCGGCAAGTCAGCCTCCAAAGCTTCGAAATCGGCAAGAACTGCGGCGCGATAGCTTGGCAGAGTTACGCTATCGATTGAATTGGCTTGCACAGTCAGAACACGGCGCCGGTCGCGACGATTGATCGTCGGGTCTTCGAGCTGGATATTCACGCCGCGTACGACCTGCGCCAATGGCACAGGCTCAACAGAAAACGGTGACTGAAGTTGCAACAGTTCAAAGTTGTCGACGGCAGCCACGTCTTCTGCGCCAGGCCGAACGATGATTGGCAGCAACTCGTCACCTTCGCGGTAAAGGCCGACCGAACGCCCGTCAAATGCACGTTTTGTCGTGTTACCAAGATCTTCATAGGTGATGCCGGTCCATCGCGCTCGGTCCTGGTCATAGGCTGGGACTGTTTTCAGGACACGGTTGCGCCAATCGGTGCGCGCCACTTTCGTCCATTGATGCTGATCTAAAATCGCAACTGCTCTGTCACCAATTTCGCGCAATGTCTCAGGATCAGCATCCGCCGGGCCGACGATGCGGTTCTCGAACGCCCATGTATTGCTAGGTCCTACACCGAATTGGCGTGTGAAAGAGGTCGCCTCGGGCATATTGGCTGATATCCAAAGCGATATCTCTTTGGTCATCTCGGGAATGTCGCGGTAGTCCTCGACGTTCACAATGACTTGCGCGTAGGATGGGTTGGTTCCCTCGGGGTCGACCGGCAGGTAGAAACGCGGCGGGCCAGCTCCGATAAAGCTGGCGATGCCAGTGACACGATCGTCCATTTCAACCTTTTCTTCGATCCGCGAGATCGCTTCTGACACGGCTTCAATCCGAGTTCCTTCAGGCGCGTAATAGTCGATCATGTATTTGGTCATCGACGAGGTCGGGAAGAACAGCTGTGTGATAGACCCAAAGCCAACCCCGGCAATGACCAAAGCACCCAAAGCCACCCCGATCGTCAGATAACGCACGCGGATCGCCGCAGCCAGAAAGCGGCGGTAAATCGCATAGAAACCGGTGTCAAAGGTCTCGCTTTCTCCACCCTTTGGCTCCGGTAGCATGGCAACGCATTGCAGTGGTGTTACCGTCATCGACAGCAACCAACTGACCAGCAACGCGATCCCAACAACTGAGAAGAGTGTTCGGCAGTACTCCCCTGCGCTCTCGACGGATGCAAAGATCGGGTAGAAAGCCATGACCGCGACAAACGTGGCCCCAAGCAACGACATAGCGGGACGCGTTGCGGCCTCAATCGCGGCCTTTGCACGGTCCATTCCTTGCGACATCCGGACCATGGCGCCGTCCGCTACCACGATCGAGTTATCTACCATCATGCCGAGCGCAATGATCAATGCACCCAAGGACATGCGCTGAAGATCTATGCCAAGTGCTGCCAAGGGTATGAAGGTGGTAAGGATTGTTAGAATCAGCCCGCTGCCGATGATGATCCCCATCCGAACACCCATCGCCAAAGTTAAAACGACCAGGACGATTGCGACGGCTTGGGCAAGGCTCACCAGAAAACTGCTGACCGCAAGGTTTACGTCATCGGATTGCCAATGAACCCGTTCAACCTCGATGCCCATCGGCAGGCTTGCGATCAGTTCTGATACTCTCGCATCTACCGCCTCACCAACACTGACAACGTTGACCCCAGACTGGAAGGATATGGCCAAACCAATAGATGGAAGGGCGTTATAACGCATCATAGTTATCGGTGGGTCAATGTAGCCTTCTTTAACCTCAACGATGTCGCCCAGCCTTAGCAACTCTGGCCCACGACGTTGACCGCTTTGAGCCTGATCCAGACCACTTGGTCGGACGACTAAATCTGCGATGTCAGTTGGGCTTGTGAAGGTTCCGCTGGGCGCAATGCGCATGCGGTAATCACCGACGTTTACCCGCCCTGCATCCACGATCGCATTCTGGGTCTGTAACGTGTTGAGAATTGTCTGAGCCGAAACTCCCAATGCGGCCAAGGCTTCTTCCCGTGTTTCCAGATAAATGACCCTGTCGCGTTCGCCCCAAAGATCGACGCGGCCGACACCGTCGATCAGCGAGAGCTCTCGCTTGAAGTCTTCGGCATACCCATCAAGCTCCTGAGCAGAGAACCCATCGGACGTCATAGCCAGCAGTAGACCGAAGACATCACCGAAATCATCGTTGATGGCAGGACGACCTGCGCCCGGGGGCAGGTCTGTTTCCACGTCTCTGACTTTCCGACGTAGTGTGTCCCAGATTTGCGGTAGCTGGTCCGACCAATAGTTCGGGCGAATTTCGACTTTAATCGTCGACACACCCGCCCTGCTTTCGCTCGAGATGTAATCAATCTCCTTAATTTCCTGGAGTTTCAGCTCGATCCGTTCTGTGATCTCTTGCTCAACTTCTTCAGGGCTGGCGCCGGGATAGAGGGTGGTCACAACCGCAGTTTTGATAGTGAACTCGGGGTCTTCTAGCTGCCCCAGACTAAAGAAAGCCGAAATGCCGCCCAACGTAAGCATGACTACCGTGAACCAAACGAATTTGGCGTTGCGGATGGAGAACGCCGCGAGACCCATTACTCTGTATCCTCGGAAAGTCGTGAAACTTTTTGGCCTTCTCGCAAAGAGTTCGCTCCGGCAGTGACGACCACATCACCAAATTCCAGACCTTCTCTAACGGCCACCCCTTGCGACCGGGGCGTGCCAAGCGAAACCTTCCTTGCCGTTACGGTTTCTGAGCTGGCATCGAATACCCAGACATGCGGATCTGTTTCCCCTTCAGGCACGAAAACCGCGCTGGCAGGAACCATGATCGCATCGAATGGTTCGTGCCCTTCCTTTGGCTGGCCACGGACGCGCCCTGCCATACCCGGAAGAACAAGTGCGTCTTCCGGTTGATCCATAATCAACGTGACAGGGAAGGTTCGGGTCGTCGCCGAAGCCTCGGATCCAATCTCGCTGATTTCCGCCGGTAGAACCACATCCCCCAGAGCATCAAAAGTAACGGTGATGTCTTCAATGTGAGGGATCAGGGCGATGTATCGTTCGGGGATATCGATCACCACTTCGATGCGTTCGGCATCCAAAATGCGCAGCACCGGAGTCTGAGCGGCGACTTCTTCGAAATCTTCAATGTATTTGCCGACAACACGACCATCGAACGGTGCCGCCAAACTCGTATAGGTTAAATCCAGAGTGGCTCTGTCCAGAGCGCCTTGAACAGAATTGATGGCCGCCTGAGCGGATGTCTCGCCAGCGATAAATCGGTCAAGTGTCGCTTGAGCAGCAACGTCCTTTTCGACCAGCGATCGTTGCCGATCTGTTTGCAACTTGGCGTTCTCAAACGTTGCCTGTGCGCTTGCTAGTTCGGCGGTAAGCCGGTCTACTTCGGCCTGGTATGGGGCTGGATCCAAGGCTGCCATAATGGCACCCTTCGTTACAAGGTCGCCAACCTGAACATCGACGCCAACAACATTGCCCGGTACGCGAAAGGCCAATGAGACTTCGCGCGCGGCCCTGGCTGTTCCGACAAAATATCGGTCATGCAAACTGGAGAGGTCGGAAATCTCGATGGCTCTGACAGGTCGAATAAGTGTTTGGGTCGCATCTTCTTCCTTCTCCCAGCAGCCGGTAAGCAACACGAAGGCAAATAGCCAACCAAAAGTTCTCTTCATATCCCCCTCCCGTGCAGCCCGCGTTCCTCACTTCGTCGCTGTGAAGGTGGCCTAACTTGCGGATTTTGCGCCTAAACCTGTTGCAATTGTACGCGCTTACCAAACAAAGTCAAAAATACGAATTTGTTTAGTGGTGGCGGAGAGAAACCCGAGTACACTTTGGCAAACTGACAAGACAATTTATCAGTACGATGTCGCCTCGACGCTGCCGTTTGTCATATCGGTGGCACAGAAGGCCGTGTTTCGAGTTAGTGTAACTGCGTTAAAAGGTAAACGTGCGGAGGGCAAACTGTGATTGATTAAAGTTCAGGCCGTCGTCCGGACCTACGTGTGGAGCTGAAATGTCCCCCTTTCGTGAACCGCTGCCATTGCTGCTTATTTGCTAATGGCAGCTTTGTCCGCAAAGCAACCGCTCATGCCGAGTGAAGCGAATAACCGCTTTGAGCCCTATTTACTCGGGCCTAACCTTCAGAAACGCGGCAGCGATGGTATCAGCTGAACCCAATTCGGTAGGTCACACAAAACGCATAGAGTGCCATACGGTGACTGTTGGCTGCACTGAGCCCAAAGCGGAATGTTTTAACTTTTTGTCATGAAAAAAGTCAGTTCAGTGTTAGTTTGATACCGCGACATCCAATAGATGTATTCCATGCTGGACAATCGAACTTAAGCCCAGCCCAATAATCTATGCCCTAGTCTAAACTGAGTCAGCTACTTATGGTGCCAAGATGCGGTTTTCTTCCCTCGCCCAGAAACTCTTGTCGTTAATAATCTGACTTTTTTGAGCCTCAACGTGTATTATTCTCGACATGAGATGCCTTGTACTCCTGTGGGACGGACAATGATTAAAGAAATAAAACCCATGCGCTTGCTTTCTGTACTTAGTGTGATGGTTCTATTCACAACTGGAGCGGTTGCTCAGACAATCGAACGGATAACAAAAAATAACGAAATCCGCTTTGGTTTTCGAATAGATGCTGCGCCACTATCTTACGTCAACGACCAAGGTCGGCCGTTTGGCTTGTCACCCTTGATTTGCGATCAGGTCGCACAGCGTCTCGCGAAGAAACTGGAATTGAATGAATTGAACGTCCAGTTCATTCCGGTCGACTCCAAGGATCGTTTCGACAAAGTTGCCTCGGGAGAAATAGATATGCTCTGTGGGGCTGCGACTATAACACTTTCCCGTCGCGAAGCCGTTGATTTCTCGCTTCCAATATATGTCGATGGCACGTCCATATTATTACCAATTGAAGCCGAGGGCACTATGAGTGCGCTGGCGGGGAAGAAGATTGGTATGAGAAGCAGCACGACAACAGAAGCATCCGTTCTCAATTCCTTTGAAGCGGAGGGTATCGAAGCAAATATGGTGCGGTTCGGTTCACACCCAGACGGTATCAAGGCGCTAAGAGACGGCGAAATCGATGCGTATTTTGCGGATCAGTCGATTTTGTTGGTCAACTACATTGCTGCCGGACTAAAGGGCAAATTCAAGTTGTCCCAAGAAATACTAACCATAGAAAAGCAAGGATTGGCGATACCGAAAGGAGACTATGATTTTCGATTGCTAATAGATCGCATTTTGTCAGAGATGTACGCTCAAGGCACAATGGAAGAGATTTTTCGCATTGCTTTGCCAGGGATCGAGCCCAGCGAAGCATTGAAGGCTCTTTATGTTATCGCCCCTACCAATCCTTGAGACGCATTGCATGAAACAGTTTTGCTAAGTGTCAATTGTCCTTTTGTAATTTATGCTGGTTTGTTCGCAAAGCGGAAGTTGGGACGAACTTCAGCGAAGGTACGCACCAAGACAAAAGGCGACGCTAGTTGTGGACGCAGCATCGGTTGATATGGCCGGAGAGCAGACGTTCTCTGCGGGTGCGCATTTCGAGTTGGGCATAACCTGAAGCATCCTTCCCAGCCAACATAATGACGTTTGACTAGGCGAACACGACCAAAAAGTCGAAGGGACCAATATAGGCGAGCGAAGCCTAAAAATGTTAAACTTGCGGCGGTTTTAGTTAAACCGTTTCAGCTGGATTGCCTACACTGCTGCAAAGCAAGGGAGGACGTTATGAACGACGATGCTGAAATCTCTGGCGGTTACAGTAGCGATCCAGCCCGTTCCTACTCCCTGAAGGCAGAGGCCTATACGGATCACTCGTGGTTCGATGCGGATCTGAAATCGGTAATCGCTCGGACTTGGCAATGGGTTTGTCATGTTGAGAAGACCCGCGAGCCGGGCGCTTATTGCACCGTGGAAATCGCGGGCAATCCGATTGCGATTGTACGCGGCAAGGAAGGAATTCTGCGGGCCTTTTATAATGTCTGCAAGCACCGCGCGCATGAGCTTCTGTCAGGAGAAGGCAACACGACGCGGATCATGTGTCCCTATCATGCTTGGGTCTACAAGCTGGACGGGCAGTTGGCGCGCGCGCCGCATACTGAGAGCCTTGTTGATTTCAACCCGGGTGAAATTTGCCTTGATGAAGTGCAGGTCGAAGAATTCTGCGGCTTTGTTTTCGTTAACCTCGATCCGAATGCGCGACCCCTCGCTGAACAATCCGGGAACCTTGAAACGGAGGTGCGCCATTGGGCACCTGATGTGGATCAGCTGACATTCGGCCATCGGCTGACCTATGATATCAAGTCGAACTGGAAAAACGTCGTCGACAATTTCCTTGAGTGCTATCACTGCCCGACCGCGCACAAGGACTTCTGCGATCTGGTGGATATGGACACCTATAAGGTGACGACCCACGGTATTTATTCCAGCCATATGGCGGACGCGGGTCAAAACGCGAATAGCGCGTATGACGTTTCCAATGCGACAGTTAAGACTCATGCCGTTTGGTGGCTTTACCCGACAACGTGCCTGATGCGTTATCCCGGACGCTCCAGCATGATTGTGTTGAACATCATTCCCGTGGACCCGGATCGGACACTGGAAACCTACGACTTTTTCCTTGAAACGCCTGAGCCTGACGAGATGGAGTTAGATGCGATCCGATACTTGGACGAAGTGCTTCAGGTCGAAGACATCAACCTCGTGGAAAGTGTACAGCGCGGGATGAATACGCCGGCGTTCACGCAAGGGCGGATTGTTCATGATCCCGATGGCTCGGGCAAATCGGAACACGCGGTTCACCATTTCCACGGGCTTGTTCTGGACGCCTACGAAAAAGGTGCCGCGTGACGCGGCCGAATATTCTGGTGATCATGGCGGACCAACTGGCGCCGCATTTCACCGGGGCATACGGACATAAGATCGCCAAGACTCCGCATTTGGACGCGTTGGCTGCGCGCGGGATGCGCTTTGATGCAGCTTATTGCAACTCGCCGCTCTGCGCCCCGTCGCGCTTTGCCTTTATGTCAGGGCAGAACATCAGCCGGATTGCGGCATATGACAACGCGTCTGAATTCAAAGCGTCAGTGCCCACTTTTGCACACTATCTGAAATCGCTCAGCTATCGCACGTGCCTGTCCGGCAAGATGCACTTTGTCGGTCCCGATCAGATGCACGGGTTTGAGGATCGCGTGACCACCGATATCTACCCCGCGGACTTTGCCTGGACCCCGGATTGGGAAGCTCCTGACGAGCGGATCGATAAGTGGTATCACAACATGCAGACCGTTAAAGAAAGCGGTCTGGCGCATGCGACATTCCAGATCGATTTTGATGACGAGGTCGCTTTTGCCGCCAAACGCTGGCTGATCAATGCCGCAAGGGACAAGGCGCTCGGGCTGGATGCGCCTTTTGCTATGGTGGCGAGTTTCATCCATCCGCACGATCCGTATGTGGCGCGTCCCGAATGGTGGAACCTTTACTCCGATGATAACATCGACATGCCGGCGTTTGTGCCAAAGCTTGAGGATCAAGATCCGTTTTCTCGGCGTTTGCTGGACGGGATCGAAGCCTCGTATGTGCCCTTGACGGAAGAGGAAGTGTGCCGTGCCCGCCGGGCATATCTCGCCAATGTCAGCTATTTTGACAGCAAGATAGGTGAGCTTGTTCAGACCCTCGAGGAAATTGGAGAACTGGACAACACTATTGTCATAGTCACTGCTGATCACGGCGATATGCTGGGCGAGCGTGGCCTCTGGTACAAGATGAACTTCTTTGAACATTCAGCCCGGGTGCCCATGGTCATGGCCGGGCCGGGCGTTGCTGTCGGGACAGCGCGTAATGCTGTTTCGCTCGTGGATCTTTTGCCAACGTTTATCGAACTTGCCGGCGGCGACCTGTCAATGCTCGGTGAACCGATAGACGGGCGCAGTTTGGTCCCCTTGATGCGTGGCGAGGACGACCCGGTTGACGAAGCAATTGGTGAATACTGCGCAGAGATGACGGGCTATCCCGTGATAATGATCCGGCGCGGGGTGTTGAAATACATTCATTGCGACAGTGATCCAGCTCAGCTTTATGATCTCAGCGTAGATCCCTTGGAAATGCGCAATGTCGCGGCAGATGCGGAATATGCCGATGCGGCGTCAAACTTTGCGGCGGAGGTTGCCGCGCGTTGGGATGGCAAAGCACTGCGCAAACAGATCATCGCAACGCAAAAATCTCGTCGGGCCCTGCACGCTGCGATGGAAGCAGGTGCAAGCGAAAGTTGGGACTACAACCCGCCGAGCGACGCCAGCCAGCAATACGTGCGAAACCATATGGATTGGACCGCAGCCGCAAATCGCTACCGCTATCCCCCTTTGAAGGACCAGAATTGATGAAGCTTGACGGAAAAATCGCGCTGGTGACTGGCGCACGCGGCGGCATAGGACGCGCGATTGTGGCGCGGTTCATAAAGGAAGGTGCGACGGTCTACGCTGCCGATCTCACACCCCATGGATCGCTCAATGCCCATGACGACGATGGCAGCATCTTTTTGAAACTTGATGTAACGCAAGAGGCCGATGCTATCGCCGCAATGCAAGCAGTGCGACGTGGACAGGGAAAACTGGATATTCTGGTGAACGCCGCAGGGATCGAAATCGAAAAGACCGTGGAGGAAACCACGCTTGAGGAATGGAATCAGAGCTTTGCTGTGAACTCGACGGGGACATTCCTGACTTCAAAATACGCACTGCCGCTGATGCGTGAAGCTGCGAAGTCGGGCAGCAGCGCCAGCCTGATCAATTTCGGTTCGTATGACGGGTTCATCGCCGATCCCGGCCTTGCTGCCTATTGCGCCACGAAGGGCGCGGTGCATGCGCTGACTCGCGCCATGGCTTGCGATCATGGTCCCGAAGGCATCCGCGTCAATGCGATCTGCCCAGGCTACATCGATACACCGATGCTACAGAGTTTTTTCAACGGTGATGGTTCTGGCGGGGGTGGCGGCAATATTGAAACACTGCAAAAGGCCGTGCGAGACGTGCATCCGATGCGCACCTATGGCACACCCACGGACATTGCCAATCTGGTTAATTGGCTGGCCTCAGATGAAGCGCGCTATGCCTCCGGTCAGCTTTGGGTGCTCGATGGCGGGCTGTCGGCGCAAGTTCAGCAGATGAAACTCTGATGCCAAAGTCCGTTATCATCACCTGCGCACCCACGGGCGGTATCCATACCCCTTCCATGTCGCCGCACCTGCCGGTTACCCCTGCTGAGATTGCCACCGCCAGCATTGAAGCCGCCCAAGCCGGTGCATCGATCATCCACCTGCACGCGCGCCATCCAGAGACTGGCAAACCTGATCCTCGTCCCGAACTGTTTGCTCAGTTTTTGCCGGTCATAAAGCAGTCTACTGACGCTGTGATAAACGTCTCGACAGGTGGCGGGCTGGGGATGTCGATGGATGACCGGCTTTTGGCGGCAACGTCTGCCAGCCCGGAGATGGCTAGCTTGAATATGGGGTCGATGAATTTTGGCATCTTCCCGATGCTGCAAAAGTACACCGAATTTCAATTCGACTGGGAACGCCCGTTTCTTGAGATGACCGAAGATTTCATCTTTCCCAACACGTTCAAAACGATCCGCTATGCGATCGAAAAGCTCGGCGGCGATCACGGCACCAAATTCGAGTTCGAATGCTATGACCTGGGCCACCTATACAACGTCAAATGGTTCGTAGATCAGGGCATTATCAAGCCGCCATTCTTTATACAGATGGTCTTTGGCATCTTGGGCGGAGTTGCTGCGGATCCCGATCATCTGGTTCATATGCACAACACCGCTAACAAACTGTTTGGGCCCGAGAATTACGAATGGTCAGTGCTGGCGGCAGGGCGGCATCAGATGCCCTTTGCCACCCTAAGCGCGATGCGCGGCGGAAACCTGCGCGTCGGGCTGGAGGACAGCCTCTTTATCGGCAAAGGCGAGCTTGCGACGTCAAATGCGCAGCAGGTCATTCGCATCCGCAGCATCATCGAAAATCTGGGTCTGACAGTTGCTACTCCAGAAGAGGCGCGCGCGCGTCTGGCGCTAAAGGGCGGCGATCAGGTTGGGTTCTAGGGAGGGACCTATGCAAACGAAAATGCTGATAAACGGCGAGCTGGTCGAAGGCACAGGCGAGGCACTCGATGTCCTGAACCCAGCGACAGGCGAGGTGCTCGAGGCGGTACGCGAGGCAAGCCCGGAGCAGATTAAGGCGGCGACCCGCAGCTCTGCAGAAGCGTTTGACGCATTCGCGAGAACCCCTCCGGCAGAGCGCGCGGCGTTGCTGCTGCAGATCGCTGATGTGATCGAAGCGCATAGCCAAGAACTGGCCGAGCTGGAAAGCTTGGATGTCGGCAAACCGTGGCCATCTGCGCACGATGACGAGATGCCGCTGACCATCGACGTCTTTCGTTTCTTCGCAGGCGCTGCTCGCACCATGACGGGGTCTGCGACCGGCGAGTACGTTGCAGGCCACACATCCATGATCCGCCGTGATCCAGTCGGGCCTGTGGCTGCAATTGCGCCGTGGAATTATCCGTTGATGATGGCGTCATGGAAGCTGGCCGCGCCGGTTGCGACAGGCTGTCCTTTAGTACTGAAACCCTCTGAACTGACGCCGCTGTCTACGCTGCGTCTGGCGGAGCTATTACAGGATGTCCTTCCCAAGGGCGTGCTGAACGTGATCCACGGACGCGGCCCGTCCGTTGGTGACGCGTTGATCAACAGCCCAGAGATGGAGGCGATAACGATCACGGGGTCACCAGCTACCGGCATGGCGGCCATGCGCGCGGCTTCTCAGCAAATCCGTCACGTGCATCTTGAACTGGGAGGGAAGGCCCCGGTCATAGTATTCGAAGACGCAGATCTTGATGCCGTAGCCGAGACGATTCGATATGGCAGCTATTTCAACGCCGGTCAGGACTGCGCGCAACCCTGCCGCATCATGGTGGCTGATGGTGTTTATGACCAGATCGTAGCTGCAATTCAGGATCAGGTTGACCAGATCCAGATCGGTGCGCCTAAGGCCAAAGGCACGGAAATGGGGCCGCTTGTGTCCGCTTCTCAACGCGACCGTGTCGCTGGTTTTGTTAACCGCGCGCGCAACGCTGCGGAGATCGTCTCAGGCGGCGCCACAGGCGACGGCGACGGATTCTTCTACAAGCCCACAGTCATCGCCAATGTAGACAACGACGCGGAGGTTGCCTGTAATGAAATCTTTGGTCCTGTTGTCACCGTTTCCCGGTTCTCGGATGCGGAAGAGGCATTGAAGATCGCAAATTCAGCCAGCTATGGTTTGGCATCCTCGGTCTGGACCCGCGATGTGGGACGCGCCATGAATATGACTTCTAAGCTGCGCTATGGCTTCACATGGGTGAACACCCACGGCGTTGCCACGCCCGAAATGCCGTGGGCCGCGATGAAAGGCTCGGGTACAGGCAGCGACATGTCAGTTTACGCCTTGGATGCCTATACCGCGATCCGGCACGTGATGGTGGCACACTGATGCGGTTGGCGGGCAAGTGCGCTTTTGTGACGGGCGGCAGGCAAGGCATCGGCCGCGGTATCGTAGACGCGTTTTTGAGCGAGGGCGCGACCGTTACGACTTGCGGACGTGGGCCTCGACCCGGCGGACTGCCTGAAGATGTCGTTTGGCATGAGCTCAACGTGTCAGATCCTGCGGCAGTGAACATCATCGCCGAGGCGACGGACATTCTGGTCAACAATGCGGGTGTGCAGGTCGAGAAAACTGTGGTTGATACCACGGATGCCGACTGGGAACTGGTGATGGGCGTAAATGCACGTGGCGTTTTTAACTGCTGCCGCGCGTTTGTCCCGCTTATGCCCAAAGGCGGATCGATTATTAACATCGGCTCGATTTCTGGCAACGTCGCGGACCCGTCCATGGCGCTTTACAATGCGTCAAAAGCGTTCGTGCACGGGCTGACGCGTTCCATCGCCGTGGATCACGGACCAGACATTCGTTGCAACGCAATTTGTCCTGGCTGGATCGAAACCGGAATGCTCGATGCAGGGTTTGATCTTGCTGACGACCCTGCAAAAGCGAAGCAGGACGCACTGGCCCGTCACGCTGTTCGCCGGTTCGGTAAGCCTGACGATATTGCCGCCATGGCGGTTTGGTTGGCCTCGAACGAAGCTGCATTCGCGACAGGTCAGCTCTTTGTAATTGACGGCGGTATGACCGCTGCGTCACCGCTTTACCCGGGGCTTTTCTGATGGACGAGATTGTACATACAGCCGTCTTAGGTGCTGGCGTCATTGGCGCGAGTTGGACTGCGCTTTTTCTTGCAGCGGGGCGCTGCGTGACGGTGTTCGATCCTGATCCGAACGCGGAAACCAACGTGCGAAAGTACATTGAAAGGGCGTGGCCCGCCTTGGACGAATTAGGGCTAACCGCGCGCGCCACGCCTGACGCATTGCGCTTTGTTGCGCGCGCGGGTGAAGCGGTGCAAACTGCCCAGTTCGTGCAGGAAAACGTGCCAGAACGGCTGACGCTCAAACACGCAACCTACCGAGAGATAGAGCCCGTGCTGCAACCCGGCGTGATTGTCTCAAGCTCGACCTCCGGTCTGACGTTGGAGGCGTTACAAAAAGGTTGGAAAGACCCAAGCCCTTTAATCCTTGGTCACCCATTCAATCCACCGCACCTGATCCCCTTGGTCGAACTTACGGCTAACTCAGAAACAGGGGCGGGAGTGTTAGACCGGACTGAAGCCTTCTACGTCGACATCGGCAAGGTGACCATCCGCATCAACAAGGGGATGCCAGGACATGTTGCCAACCGTCTGCAAGCGGCCATCTGGCGCGAGGCGGTACACATGGTTGTCAAAGGCGTGGCGAGCGTCGAAGACATCGACAAAGCCATGTGGGCCGGGCCGGGACTGCGATGGGCTGCCATGGGGCCGACAACCCTGTTTCACCTTGGCGCCGGTGAGGGCGGGTTACAGGGTTTTTGCGACCATTTCAAAGACACGTTTAACGGATGGTGGGACGATCTGGGCGATCCACGACTAGACGACTATACCGTAAAACTGTTGGTCGACGGCATGGTTAAAGCATCCGAGGGCAAAACCACGGCGGAGCTATCCGCGAAGCGGGACAAAATGCTTACGGCGATGCAGATCGCGACGCGTCCGCATCGCTCTTGAGATCCGGCTTGTACATCGGCCAGGCGCGGAACTCGAAAGGGACGCGACCTTCGATCCGATCTGCGCTTGGTGTTAAACCGAACCGTTGATTATAGGCGCGGCTGAAATGAACCTGACTGTTGAACCCGGATGCGGCCGCGATCTCACTGAATTTCAATTCGGTTTGGGTAACCAGTCCGCGGGCCCGGTCCAAGCGAATGTCGCGATAATAGGCGACAGGTGATTTGTACACGTACTGATCGAACAATCGGCTGAGCTGACGTTGTGAGACACCCAGTCTTTCCGCGATCTCAGGTATCGACAGCGTCGTTTCGAGGTGGGCTTCCATTAAGTCGATTGCCGCTCGCACAACGCCAGACGTGACATAGCCCATTGGCTCGACGACTTTGGGGTTCTGCGAACGCCCTTCGCCTCGAACCTCGTGATGAAACAGATACCGCGCCGTCGCATTCGCAATGCTCTCGCCGGCCACCGCATGCACTAACCGCAGCCCCGCATCAGTAGACGCCGTGCCCCCGCAACACGTGAATATGCGGTCATCTTGCACGAACATATTCTCAGACACGTCCGTATCCGGGGCGATTTCGATGAATGCATCGATATGTTCGTAATGAACCGTCGCTGTCTTTCCCTTCAGCATACCTGCGTTTGCAAGTATGATCGCGCCTGTGTCCAATCCACCGATGATCGCGCCCGACCGCCACCACTTTTGAAACAAATTGCGAAGCTCGTGCGACGTGTAGCGCTCGGGCGTCCAGCTTGAACTAACAAGAACGAGCCAAGGGTTGCTTTCATTGACGTCTTTAACGGGGGCGGTTTCAATCAGCATCCCATTGCTGGCCTCGATCCCGCCGCCGTTTTCTGAGACAAGGGTCCACGAAAACTTATTTCTCCCTGACAAGTAGTTAGCCACGCGAAACGGATCAATGAACGACGTTGTCGCCGACGCATTGAAATGTGGAGTCACGAGAGCGATTATTTCATGCTGGGTTATGGTTGGACTGGACATGTCTGATTTTGTCTAAACGCGTCTGAATTTGTCAAATGAACTGCGTTTATGTTGCGGCCGCAGCGAATGTCGCCTTGGGGGGCCGCATCTCTGCATCGACGGTAAATGCCAGATGTCAGCAACTGGTCGACAGCAGAAATTCCTGCACTTCATTTGACTATCCGCTTTGTCCGCGAAACGGTCATTTGGGCAAACCGCAACTAACGACGGCAGCGAGCCCATTTTGACCGCTGCCGCGCGATGTCCCAATGACAGCAATGCGCAGAAAGCGGACTTTGCAAAGTGCAGCAGACTGTTCAAACCGGGCATTCCTTCCAATAGCAGCGTATACGGCTATGAGCAGGAAGCAGACTTCACTGTTGCGCACCAAAAACTTGTGACCTGATTAAGCTTCTTCTGTATCGTTTGATTGATCTTCCTTGATCGGTAGGATGGGTAAACCTTCAAAACTAATCTGGGGTTAAAAATGTACAGGTATGTGCTGGCAACATTGGCTTTGTTTTGTGCAAGCTTACTTCATGCCGCTGGTATGGAGCGGTGGGGTGATTCCGGGGACTGGACAATCCTGATTGATCCCGAAAAGGGCAACGGCTGTCTCGCGTGGAAGCCCTTTGAAAACGACATGACCGTTGAAATTGGTGCAGCGCCCAATCAGGCTGGCGGCTTCTTTGCTGCCTTTAATCCGGCCTGGGTTCAAATCGAAGACGGTGCGACGGGCATCGTAAGGTTCGACTTTGGTGATGCGAAATTCGAAGGAGAAGCCGTGGGTGTCTACAAGAATGGAGTTCCCGGTGGCTACGCCTTTTTCGACAACCCGGCGTTTGTAACCGAGTTTGGAAAGCGCCAAAGCGTTACGATCATTGGCGAAAGCGGGGCCGAGGTTGAACTCGATCTCAGCGGATCTGCAAAAGCCATTGAGGCCGTTCTGGCGTGTCAGGCCGAGCAGCCGGAACCGCTGAAGAACTAGGGCGCGCCCGATTATTGCAATTGATTGATGTCCGGTACACATGGCTGCCTGTCGGCAGGCATGGCATCAGCGCCTTCCGGGGCCTTGTTTCTCGACCCACCCACATCCAGCTTGAACTTTGGTGAGGTAAGCTGGCCCGTCACATCAAAGGGCCAAGCGCTTCGGGATAGGGGTTTGCCAACGCGCCGCGGCTCCGCTCTTATTGCTATCGTATCGTTCAGCCAATCCAATTGCCCTTTTGCAACCAATTGAACCGATCCCGTTTCAATAACGATGGAGTTTGAGCTCACCCGCCCAGCTTGAATATCAACCGGGGCGACCACGCAAGTGATGTCGGTGTAACCTTGTCGGAACTCCTCCGAAAACAGCCATGGGAAGATGCCCAGCCCGGCTAACTCCAGCAAACTGGTACTGATATAGCCCTGTGACATCGACAAAGACACATTGCCACGCATGGAATTGATGAAGGCCTTGCCCGAGGCGGTACTGCCAGAAACGTTGAACTCACCGCTCAAACGCCCATAGGCCTCAATACCA
The DNA here is from genome assembly GCF_056542685.1 of Ruegeria sp. AB6. Lineage (NCBI taxonomy): Bacteria > Pseudomonadati > Pseudomonadota > Alphaproteobacteria > Rhodobacterales > Roseobacteraceae > Ruegeria > Ruegeria sp. AB6. The sequence goes on from NZ_JBQGAD010000012.1 coordinate 98,260, forward strand.
ATGCCCAACTCATCCAAGATTTCGCCGAATTCCCATCCCGAGGTCGATCCCGACAATGAAAGCCAACCAGGAGAGTCAATCAGATCCATGACCGCCCGTAAGCTGAAGTTTCCACCGCCATAAGCCATCTGAAGAGGTCCGAAATCCACAGTTCCATCTTTGGCAGACAATTGACTTGAAACGGACGTTACTCCTTGCTGGCCTACAATCTCTTTGAATTCGATCTGTACCTCAACGTCAGCTTCTAGCAGCACGCGCTGCACATCCAGAAGATCGGCAGGTTTCCCTTTTTCCTTTGGCAATACCAAGGGCTGGACGTCTGTCTCCTTCGGTAAAACCAAAGGTTGAACTTCGGCTTCAGGTTCCTTCGTGGTCTCGCCTAGCAGACTTTTCAGTTGGTCCAGTACAGTAGTCAGGTTCTTTAGGTCGTTGAGATCGAGACGCTCGCTCGTAATGTTGCCACGGATGACGGGTGCACCTTCGGGAAACTTTGCATCCAAAGCCGCAAGAAGATGCGAAGACCCAGCCTCGAACTGGATTGCGGCATCAAAGTCTTCACCCTGCCTGGAGGTTTCAGCATCGATAGCGAGTGCTCCGATTTCAACAGGTTGCAGGTTGAGCGCGGTCAGAAACTGGGCGCTGTCGTCGACGTCCAGTTTCACATCAAAATCGAGACCAGCCAGCCCTTTTAGCTCGTTGACAGATAGTGCAAGATCGAGCGCCCAGAGATCGGTGTCGTAAGTGGTCGCGTTGAACCTGTTGAGAGAAACTGGCCCGCCCGCATTGGATATGTTGAAATCGGCTTTGACGCCGCCGAACTGGTCAACATAGTCTTCGTTGAGGTTGGGCAAAATCAACTTGGCGGGCCCGTTTAGCAAACCATCGAAAGTCACGTTCTGAAGCTGAAGCAGATCGAGGATTTCACCTTCGGCTTTCAGGACAGGCTCGTCAATTGGCCCGGCTTGCAGCGCGATTCCCAGCATGGCGAGCCGGCCATCTGGCATGCGGCGAATGCTTTCGATTGAGGCTGGGCCGATTACGTCTAACCCCTGGTCGAACGCATTGGTCTGGAACAGCAACTTCTCGAATTCGAAGGAAGCCAGGGATCCGACCATATGCATTTCAAAGCCAGTAAACTTCAGTTCTTGGATACTTTTTGCTGCTGGCGGCGGCTGTCCTTCCGGATGAAGCCGTGCGTTGAAAAGCAGATCAACGCCCTGAGCGGTGTAGAGGTCATCTATTGAACCTTCAGCTTCGAGTTTTTGTCCATCCTCCAGGCTTACGGTAGTTGTAAACGCCTCGATCTTCAGGGCGTCCTGAGACACGAGCTCAGCCTGCAACTGGCCATTCCCTTCCAAAACGCGTTCCAACCCAATGACATCTAGAAAATCACCGAATTCACCGGTGTCCATCTCCAACACAGCTCGATAGCCACCACCTTCGTCTTCCGTGAAGGGCTCGCCATCATAGCTCACGGTCATTTCTCCAAAACTCGCTCGCGTCTTAAATGGCGCGTCATGGGGGTAGTCGCCTTCGATTTCGAAACCCTGACCGTTGACGGAGCCGGAACCAGAGACCTTTGTTCTTTGTCCATTATCTACTTGTTCGAGCGCAAGTGACTGGAGGTCAAACACAAACGAGAAGCCCGAGACCTTGTCGTCGATGTTTAACCCGATTGACGTGAAACTGACGTTCTTGTCGCTCAGGAAGTTCAAGATCCCACTGCTTTCGGTGTCGCTTTCATCGATACTATCAGCGCTAGCGACGTCTTTTTGATCATCCGCTGATACAGGTTCCTCGGACACGGGCCTGGGTGTTGGCCTGCCTTTTCGCCAACTTGTCGTGCCGTCTGCGGCTGTAAGAAGATTTGCTTGGAGCCCTTCCACGACGAGATTGTCAAAATACAGACGACCGTTGGTCAAGGCGACAATGTCCAGCTCCAGTTCCAGCAGGTTCAACTCTACAAGAGGTGACTCCGGCATTGTCTGGCTCGGGATAACCACGCCACCGACGTGAATGTAACTCGTGCGGCCAAGCGCGACGCTTACATCATCGTTGACAAGAAGTGGCCGACCAATTTGTTCCGAAAGAACTCTTTCCACAAGGCCGCGCCGCGTGTCCGAGAACATCGGAGCGGCAAGCAACAACCAGACAAAAGCGACGGCAGCGAAGGCTAGAAATGCAACAAGCCCAACTATTCTTACGAGCCAAACCCTCATGTGCTCCCCTATTGCAGCTCACACTGCTTCGAATTTCCGCCAATTGGAAGTCACCAATCCTACTGGCAATTTAGCACACTCAGAATTGCGTATCTCTTTGAGAATGACGTGTTCATCGGTCCAAAGCTTCAAGTATTCGAGCATCTCGTTCGTATGGGTCCTCACGAAAATGTACGGCCCCATCTTCGACCCACGCAGTCCAATAGGTCAAAAGGACCGGCATGGGCTCGGGTAGGTTAACTCGCGTTGTCTTCCCGCTATCGAGAATGGATTGCATCTTTTGCCGGCTCCAGCCCGGCTCTCCCTCCATCAAAAGGCTGGCAAATTCGAACGGATACTCAAGACGCACGCAGCCGGAACTTAGGTTCCGCTCATTTCGGTCGAAAAGGCTGCGGTCGTTGGTATCATGCAAGTACACTGCGTATTTATTGGGAAACATGAACTTGACTAAACCTAACGCATTGTCTGGGCCCGGCTGCTGAACCAAAGTGACGCCGGGATTCTTTGCCCCCCAGTTCACAGCGTTGGCAGGAATTGTGTGACCGTCTTTGTTCCGAACTAAGTAGTTGTTGCGCGCCAGATAGGCAGGATCCTTGCGGATGCGCGAAAGCTTGTCTTTCCGAAAAATCGAGGCGGGAACGGTCCAAGTCGGATTGAATTCCATGTATTCAATCTCATCTCGGAACACTGGGGTTTTGCGGTAGGCTGAACCTGTGATTGATCGGGTGGTCCAAAGCGTCCCGCCAGATGTGACCAAGTAAGTACGAGCGCCTGCAATATTTACCAGCACGAACTCTTCGTCGATTTCCCGCATGAGCCAACGGCCTCGTTCCAGGCTGAGGCGCAACTTGTTTATGCGATCTTCGACAGGTTTGTTGAGAGACGCGAAAGTCTTACCACCAACGACGCCATCTGCTTCCAAGCCATGACGATTTTGAAAGGATTTAACCAACTGCACCAAGTAATCGTCATAAACCCAAGCTGGATCTATGCCGTTTTGCCTGATTTCTGGAAATTCATTTGTTCCATCGTAGCCTTCTGTCGCTAGCCTTTTTCGCAGTTCGGCGACGGCAGGATCCACCATTTCCGGCTTCAGAACTGTTTCTTCGGGGACTTTGTTCCAGCCTCCCTTTGATGCAATAGCTCTGTATTTGCGCAATGCATCAACGAGCATCGTATATTGCGCATTGTCGATATCGATGCGTTCAATCAAAGCGCTGAAGCCTTCACCTTGAAGAAATTGGTTCAATACAATGGAAGGGTCTTGTTGAATTACTGGTTTTGAGAAGTTCCAATCGTCGTCCAATGCGTTTGGATCGACTTTTCCAAAAACCAAATGATGCACGAGTTTTACTGCGGCGTCGGTTGCCAAAATGTCGAACAGGGCTTTATTTGAGGCATCGCCAGCCTGTGAGTCTTTGAAAGCGGATCGAAGCTCTTCTAGCTTGAAATCACTCGGCGTAAAGCCCTGATCAATTGCTCCATCCAACTCCTGAAATAGTTCGTCGACCAATTCAAAACTTGTCCAAGCTGGCGCAAATTCTCTGTCTGTATAGAAACGAGGCACAAGGATTCCTGCGTCCAAACTCTTACTGTTAGAAAGTGTGCCACTCGCATTCGTATTTGACCGTAGCAGCGCTTCTATCTGCTCCGAGACTTGGTCTGCTGCGCCTAAATTGGGGCAAGTCATCAGCGTTGCAGTCAGTACAGTTGCTACCGCTGATCTAAGAACTTTCACCGTCCCCTCCTAAACAGCCAATCTATATGTGGGTGCTTCGAAAAAGGATACTCCAACATTTTGTATAATCAAATCGTAATTTGTTGTTCTCAGGTTTTGCTGGCAAAGCGGACATACTTCACGGGCAAATCATCGACCATCTAGGTCGTGCCTTAACCGGCAAGGCGACGATCCAAACCAACGGCGACACGTTCGTGTAAACGCACTTAGGTTTTTGTAGCCCAAGTTCTTTCCAATCTTTGTTATGGAAAGGCGCCCCTCGGTCAACCATTGCTCCGCCTGACGCATTTTCGCGCTGCCTACGAGTTCTGCCCCTGTGGTGTCGTGTCTTGTAAGTTCTCTTTGCAGCGTTTTAGAATGCAAACCGATGAATTTTGCAAACCCGTCCAAGCCGGGCCATGCGGAGTAGTCAATCACAGAGACTAAGTAGGCCAAGTCGAGCACTTTTTGAATGGGACTGTCCGCTTCCGTCGCCTCGTTTCGTTCAAATTTTGATTGCTGCATCAACCAAAACGCGGGGAACGACATACTAACCTATTATTGCGTTCTGTTGTCTTGGGTTTTTTTGGCTAAATGGCGAAGTCGAATGAACACTGAACGGACGGCGGCAAATATGTAATCGCACTGCTGGCTGCGACCGAATGCACAATCAGATCCGATTTGGCGAAGGTCAGGCATTTGAGAACTAGGGGTTGGCATGTGTTTGTTCCTTGTGTGACGTGAACACTGTGCCTTCGCAGGCGGGCGAATACTTGAAGAGAGCATCCAGATTTTCTTGAGAAAAATTAGGCCTTCTCGGATTGCCCACATTGAGTCATGCTTAGTCTATGAAGGTCACTTTCGGAGATTGCGCGGTCGATACTGATCGGCAGATGTTTTGGAAGTCAGGTAAATCCGTACGTCTTGAGCCGCAGGTTTTTGGCGTGTTGGAATACTTCTTGCGGAATCCAGAAATAGTGGTCTCGCGCGACGATCTTGTCGAAAATGTCTGGGATGGCAGGATTGTCTCAGATTCAACTATTTCAACCAGGATCAATGCGGTCAGACGGGCCATCGGCGACAACGATCGTGCGAACCGCATGCTCGAAACGCTGAGTAAGCGGGGGTATCGGTTCTCTGTTGAAGTCTCCAGCGTCGCGTCGACAAGCCCTGATACCCAGACACCACGCTCTGATCGCCAGATCACGAAAGTTGCCCGATCCGCAGATGGCACTGTAATCGCCTACGCTACCAGCGGTGAAGGTCCGCCTTTGATGAGGGCCGGGCAATTCCTGACGCATCTGAATATGGATTGGGAGAGTGAAGTCAGGCGACCGACGCTTGATCGCCTCGGCGCACATTTTTCTCTGACGCGATACGATCAGAGAGGGACCGGGCTTTCGGGAGCCTCCGCAACGGATTTCGCGCTTGAACGGCTGGTCGAGGACATGCTTGCTGTGGCCGACGACGCTGGACTCGAACGCTTTCCGATCTGGGCGACTTCACAGGGGGTGCCTGTGTCGCTGGCATTCGCGGCCGCCTATCCTGAGCGCGTAAGCCGAATGGTTCTGTACGGTGGTTTTGTTCAGGGCCGCGCCGTCCGTGAGCCCGAACCCAACTCTGTTCAGGCGGATACCTTTCTTGACCTCATATCAGAAGGTTGGGGCAAGCCAAGCGGTGCATTTGGCAAGGCTTATGCGACGTTATTTATGCCCGAAGCATCGGCGGTACAGATTGATGACATGTGCAAGATGCAGTTGGCCTCTGCATCACCGGACACAGCGATCGAACTCAGGCGTTCGATAGACACCTTTGACGTATCAAACATCCTCGACCAAGTACGGGTGCCGGTCCTCGTAGTTCACACAACTGAAGACTCCGTCAATCCAGTAAGCCAATCTAGCTTGCTGGCCTCTTTGCTGCGAGATGCACAGTTGAGAATCGTGGAAGGTAGAAATCACGTACCTCTGCCAGGAACAGACGCATGGGAAACGATTATGCATGTATCGCTCGATTTCCTAAGGTCTGCTTAGTCCGCAAGGCAGGCATCGGCTTGACATCTCTGAACGTCCGCTTCATGCCCATTTTTCCAAATGCTGCGCCATGTGCGAATGGCCGCTTCGAAGCAGAATGTCAAATGACCAGAAGTACTCTACGTCCCTGACAACAACACGGCCGTCATCGCGTGACCTAATAACGCTCTTAAGGCATCGTCATGTTCTGCAGATAGTGCATCAGCATCCACCGAAACACGACCAACGAACATTCCTGAGACGATGCTGAGTAACATTCCAGCCTTTTGATCAGCGTTGTTACCGCCGATCAAAGCAGCAAGTTGCTCGACCATCGGGTTACCGAGCTTGTTGCGAATAACGTCATGCGCTTCCTCGGAACCGGAAGACTTGATAGCTACGACCATAGGGTCAAAGCCACCCGTTGGATCAGCTTTGCCCAAGGCGATGTCAGCCAATGCCTCAACCATCTCATTAGGTGACAGGCCGTGAAGAGGGGCAAGATCAATACATTCTTCCATGACAGCTTCGAATAAGCCGATCTTCGAGCCAAAGTAACGATTGATGAGCGCGGCATTGCACCCGGCATCCGACGCGATATTGCGTGTGCTCGCCGCATTATACCCCGTCCGCTGAAATTCTGTTCGCGCTGCATCAAGCAGAGCGTTTTTGGTTGCGGATGGATTGCGCTGCTTGGCGCTGGACATCTTTGGCTGGTTCAATGCATTACTCAAGTAATCACCTGTTGACTTATCTTTACCCATCATTGTAATCACCTGATTACAACTTATGCCAACCAATTCCAAGCGAGGCTGCAAGATGCCCGATGAGATTCACATTATCGATCATAGTGATCGTGTAGAAAGCCTGTTTGCCCCTTACCGCGACATCATTGGCGACGATTACCCGGCATATCTGGGTCACGTGTATCGTGTGATCACCTATGCAATGCACTTTCTTGATGGCGACGAAAAAGCAAGACCTTTGGTCGAAACCGCATTTGTTTACCACGACCTTGGCCTCTGGACAGAGAACGAGCTTGCTTATCTGGAACCATCTGAAGAGCATGCCTTGGCCGACAACGAGAAATATGGCTGGGGGTTTGATCCTCAATTGCTGCGGGATGCGATCCACTGGCATCACAAGGTTTTCCCTTACCGCGGCCCAAACCAGCGTATCGTAGAAGCCGTTCGCAAGGGCGATTGGGTCGATGCGACCGATGGTAAAATTCGCAAAGGTTTGACGCGGGCGCAAGTTAAGGCCGTGCAAGATGCAATCCCGAACTATGGTTTTGGCGACGTCTTGCAAAGGCTTGCCGGGGATCTGGGAGGCAACAAGCTAAGCGGCAACCTCCGCGTCCTACGTCACGTGTTCAAGTGGTAGTTGAAGGCAGTCATTGGCGCAGCCGCAGCGAAAGTTCGCTTCGTCCGCATAGCGGTCATTCGCGATATTTCAGCCAACGTCCGCTCGTGTGAGAAGCAGTCATTCACGGTAGGAACTTTAAATTTTTGTCCTGAACGGCTGCTTTACGCCTCTTGTCAGTCATCTGAGAAAACGCTCAGATGACTGCGTTGAGCCCAAATCGGAAGTTCAAAAGAGCATCTTTAATGACCCTCAGTAGCCGGTGGACGCAGATGCTGGTATTCAGAGGATTGGGTAGTTCTATGAGGTCATAAATGCAGCGATCATTTGCCTTAGTCTCAACACTCCTTTTTTCAATATCCACGACGGCGGCTAGTGCAACGGAAGACATCCGACTCGTTGTTCAAATCACAATTGATGGACTGCGCGGCGACTTGATTTCTCGTTATGAGGCCGCCTTCGGCGAAGCTGGTTTCAAAAGGCTTTTGGAAAGCGGCGTCTGGTACACCGACGCTCATCATCGTCACGCCAACACCGAAACCATTGTTGGCCACGCGACACTCGCGACAGGAGCCCATCCCTCTGAGCATGGAATGATTGGCAATGCCTGGTTCAACAGGGCTGAAGAGCGATTGGGATACAATATTGAAGATCCGGACTACCCGATGTTGCCGGTTCCAGGCGTCGGTGGAAACGTTGATCAAGTCGACCCGACACAAGCCGCTGCTGTGACATCGGGCCGTTCTCCCGTTAACTTGTTGGCGACGACGTTCGGAGACGAACTAGTGAAAGCCAATGCCGGTCGATCAAAAGTTTTTTCCGTATCTGGCAAAGACCGTTCGGCGGTTGCAATGGCAGGGCATTCTGGAAAAGCTTTATGGCTGTCGGCGGCTACAGGGGCATTTGAAACAAGTGCTTTTTATTATGACGCGTATCCCGATTGGGTTCTCGACTGGAACTCTAAACGCGCCGCAGATGCTAAGATCGAAAGTGAGTGGTGGCCGGAGTGTTCTGACGCGCCTTACCTAATGGAAAGAAAGGAACGCTCCTTTGTAACCAACCTTGGCACATTCGGTCGCACTTTCCCTCATTTCTATGGGAAGCCGGAAGACGGGCTCTACTACACGCAGGTTTTATTGTCGCCTCATGGGGATCGGATCACGGCCGACTTTGCAAAAACTGTTGTCAAAGAGGAGGGGCTTGGTGACGATAAATGGCCGGATTACCTAAGCATCAGTTTTTCAGGTGTAGACGCAACCAACCATTTCTTCGGACCATCCAGCCTAGAAAATGAAGAAATGGTGCGCTGTTTGGATGAGACATTGGCTGATTTCTTTGAGTTCATGGATCGAGAGGTTGGACGAGCGAATGTGCTTTATGTGCTTTCCGCCGATCATGGCATGCCGGAAGCGCCAGAAGAGATGGCCGAAGCCGGGCTTTCGACATTCCGTAACTCCACCGAAGCATTGATGATAGATGTGAATTCGGTCATCGCCGATGAGTTCGGAGTGGAATCCGCAATACAGTTCTTTTTTCGTCCTTACGTATATCTGGACAATGCCGCCATTGAAGCGTTAGGCGCCGACAGGCGTGTTATCGAGCGACGCATTGTCGAAAACTTGATGGCTGCACCGGGCATTGAGCTTGCGATGCCAACTGAACCGTTTCCTGAACAACGAGGGCATACCCTTGAGGAGCAGATCCGGCGAAACTATCACCCAACACGTTCTGGCGACATTTATGTTGTTCAGACACCTTATTCATTTCTCTTCGAGGAAGGTCCAATTGCCGTAATGCACGGATCGCCTTGGCGCTACGACACGCATGTTCCAATCATTTTCGCTGGTCCAGGTATCAAGGCAACTCGCGTCAGTCGTCCCGTTTCCACGGTGGACGTGGCCGTCACACTGAGCACTATTTTAGGTATCAGCCAGCCTAGCAGCGCTGCGGGTGAAACATTGAGCGAGATTGACGTTACATATCCATAAGCGGTCTTGTCTTTTCGTCGGGTGACCAACGGCAATGCGTATTGGTGGAAAAAAACGCCGATCTGTGATATCGTATGGGGGATGGTTCAATGCTGATTGCGACATGGTTTGCAATTCCGTCCCTAAGAAAGTCACCCATATTCCGGATTTCTTTGCCCTTGCCACCTGTCCATTTTGCCGCGATCAGCACGTAGTTTCCCACCGTGATTTAAAGAGCAAGGGCAGGCCAATTGATGGAACTGCGGAGTGGGTGTGTTCACTCTGCAAGGGCATTCCGCGAAAAGGGCAATTTGATTGAATAATCCCCTGGGGGACGGGGCTGGTCTTCGAAGTCATACCCAGCGAGCAGCTATCGCTTCCATTGCAAACGGTAAACTGTGTGATCATCTGGAAGTCCTTTGAGGACCAAAGATCGTGCGGTCGCAAATTCGAACTCGTGATTTTCTCCAACGATGGCTCTCGTCACATCTGACACAAGAATTTCACCCGGATTGGCCGACGAAGTTATGCGAGCCGCTTTGTTGACTACGGTTCCGAAGAAGTCGCCACGCGCCAAAACAACGTCGCCAGTATGAACGCCAACCCGTAGGCCCAAGCGCGGTTCCACATCGCTCATAGCAACGGCTTCCTGTATTTTGATCGCCGCCAGAAGCGCTTCAGTCGCGGATTGGAAACTGGATAATGTCCCGTCTCCTAGCGACTTCACGAATTGCCCCCGATGTGTTGCGACAATACTCTCAACAGTCTGAAAATGCTGATCTATCAACGCCGACCAACCCTGATCTCCCATGGCCGCCGCGAGCATCGTACTGCCTTCGACATCGGTAAACAGCACCGAGGCCAAACCTTCTGCTTGAAGCAATTCCGGACCTTCTTCGAGCGCAGCTTTCACAAGAGTTTGAATAGCCAACTGTTCGCTGCCTACAAATTCCATATTTGGGTAGGGAAGAGAAGCGTGACGATTAATGATCTTCCACGACGCACCCTCTAAGACGAATACCAGCACCGTGCGGACGATGTAATCATCTCTAAGCCCTGGAAACCCAACCCGGTGCAGAAAAGCAGACCAACCCGTCTCTCCGTTCTCGAAGGCTTCGGCTTCGAGAACTTCCCACACATCCGGCTCCGGCATTTCGCCGATGAATTCGCCGACTCCATCGCGAACAACCTGGCCTTTCCAAAACTCATTCTCGCCAGTTCCAATGAAGCGCAGATCGACCGAGTCGGAGAGATAGTCCTTCAAAACATGCGTATTGAGGGTCCTGATCGCCTCAAACCAGCGTTCTGTTACAGCAAGTATCTCAGGTGAAGCCTTGACCACAACTGATACTCCCAACACAGGCGAAACAAGCGCAAAGTAAATTCGTCGATCTGGAATCCGCCCTACTGAGTTTATGCTGCCCACACGCAAGCATGTAATCAAGGAAGAAAATGGTCGGTATAGACTCCAAACACACCTTGGACCACGTTGAACAGAGGCAGAGTTGTTGAAGCTTCATCTGGTCGCCGCACTTAAGGCGCTGCTTCCAGCGTCCGCTTTGTTCGCTTAGCGGTCGCTCGCGATATTCAGGCGGACGGCCGCATCGAGCCCGTCGCTTACCTTGGAGTACAGGGGTGAAACTGGTTGTTTAGCGCACCAAGCTAGGAGGCGATAGCAGTGCTGTGATACAAAAGGACTGAAGGCTCGGAACAAGACTCCCTGTGCTCATTGTGTCAAATCGGTCTAAGGTCTCAGTATCGAGCTGGTTCAATACGCTTTTTTGGACAAGAAAGTGTCTCAGTATGATTGAGTTCAGCAGGTCTCCACTTTTAGATAGCGTTGCCGCTTGGCTGATGGGGTGCGGTCTTCGCGATACCAAGGCCGAGGATGTGGTGCGAGGCTTTGGCAACCGTCTGGTTTCCGCTGGTGTCCCTGTTGCTCGGATCAACGTCGGGGGCATGGTCCTGCACCCAATTTTTGGCGCTTTGAATGTGCTTTGGACGGTCCGCGACGACCAAGCCAAAGTCGAACTAACGCCCAGAGACCAGCTTGCGACACCTGGATTCCGCAATACACCTTTTTTCGATTTGGCGCATAACGGCGGTTCCTATCGGCGTTACAAATTGGAGGATGGGTCGGTCGAGACCAGTTTTCCGATCCTGGAAGAGCTTCGTTCAGATGGCGCAACGGACTATCTGGTTCAGTTTGAAAGCTATCATCGCGACGACGCTAGCCGCTGGTCGGATTTTCCGCCTGGAATGGAGGGCGTTATGATGTCGATTTCTACACGACGTATAGGCGGATTTAGCGACTCTGAAATCAACTATATCCGAGCACTCATGCCTGCCCTTGCACTGGTTATAAAAAACGCTCAATCGCGCATTCTTGCGCAAGGTCTCATGGATGCCTACCTAGGAAGCTACTCTGGAAACCGTGTCTTGGATGGTGTAATCGAGCGCGGCGATGGAGGGGCAATCGACTGCATTTTGTTTTATTGCGACCTTAGAAACTCCAGTCGGATGGCAGAAGACATGCCATTGGATAGATATCTGGCGTTAATTAACGACTATTTTGATTGCACGGCCGGGGCAGTAGAAGATCACGGCGGTGAGATCCTTAAATTTATCGGCGACGCTGTTATGGCAATCTTCCCAGTAGACGAAAAGTCGAGGCCGGCAGTCGACATGAGCCGTGCCGCATTGTCTTCAGTGTTGGAGTGCTTAGCTCGCGCGAGGGAAAAGAACATCATTTGGCAAAAGTACGGCGGCAGAATTGAATTTGGAATTGCCTTACATCGGGGTTCCGTAATGTATGGAAACGTCGGCACGGAACGTAGGCTGGATTTCACCACGATTGGCCCTGCGGTAAACCAAGTCAACCGGCTTGAGGGTCTGTGTAAGTCTCTTAAAACACCTTTGGTAATGTCCTCGGAATTCGCAGCAGATGTTGCAACGCGGCTTGAGCCCTTGGGGCAACACCAGCTAGCAGGTATGTCGCAATCAACAAAGGTCTATACGCTTCCAGAGTTCGCACCACCCGTCCATAAAAGTAGCTCAATTAATCGATCCAAATGAACGATTTATTTGATCTTAAGTTAGTAACTTCGGATTTCTGCAACAAATGATGAACGGGTGCTTTGTCCGCTTAGCAGACGCTCAGTCAGTTTTGGCGAAGGTCCGCTCCTGAGCCAAAGCGGATGTGCTTAATAGTATGGCCATTCTTAACAGTAGGAAGTGGGTGATGGGCATGGAATTGAAATCAACCCGGGATCATCAGGCATCAACAAAAAATCGGGGGGCAAATCAGGGGATATTTATCAATTTATCGCAAAAATATTCAAAAATTGGTAAAATACAGCTATTTTTGGTGCCTCAAGAGGGATTCGAACCCCCGACCTTGTCCTTACGAAGGACCTGCTCTACCAGCTGAGCTATTGAGGCAAGCGAGGGCTCGTTTAAACCGTCCGGGTCAGGCGCGCAAGCCCAGTTCTTAGGCTCTGGGTGCAGAACCCTTACTGTGAAATTTTTGTAACAGCGCTGAATAGTGGTTGTCGCACATCCCTTATTTCAATATTTCGTGAAATATGGAATATGAAACAACAGATCAGTTGGCCACCCTGGGCCATCCGCAGCGGTTAATGGTGTTTCGCATGCTTATGCGACGCTTTCCTGACACTGTTCCTGCCGGTGAACTGGCAGTGCAGCTGGATATTAAACCCAGCACCTTGTCGAACTACCTGAATGCTCTGCAACGCGCGGGACTGGTGCGGCAGGAGCGGTTGGGGACATCGCTGCTATATTCGATCGAGATGACGAATGTGCAGCACATGCTGGACTTCTTGCTGAACGATTGCTGCAGGGGTCGGCCTGATATCTGTATGCCGTTTTCACAAGGACCCGAGACCATGCCTGATCGGAAATACAACGTTTTGTTTTTATGCGTGGGCAATTCCGCCCGCTCGATCTTTGCCGAATCCATTCTGCGCACGTTGGGAGGGGATCGCTTCAACGTCTACTCGGCCGGAACGCAGCCTGCATCTGAACTGAACCCTTTTGCAGTGAAGGTTTTAGCCGACAAAGGGCACGATACCTCGGTGCTGCGGTCCAAGCATATGTCTGAATTTGCAGCCGATGATGCCCCTGAGATGGATTTCGTGTTCACCGTCTGCAATCAAGCTGCAAACGAAGACTGCCCCGCCTGGGAAGGTCAGCCGATCAGTGGTCATTGGGGCATGGTTGATCCGGTCAAGGCGACGGGTACGGACGCGGAAAAAAGCCTCGCCTTCCAAAACGCATATGGCGCGCTGAAGCGCCGGATCGAGGCGTTTACCTCTCTGCCGGTCGCAAGCCTGGACCGGATCGCATTGCAAACCGCCGTCGATGATATCGGCAGAACCCCCGTTGAGGATATGAAATGACCACTTACGCGGTAAACGGCCTTGGCCGGATCGGAAAACTGATTCTGAAACCCTTGCTGGAAAAGGGTGCCAAGATCGCCTGGATCAATGATGGCGTCGGCGACCCCGAGATGCACGCGCACCTGTTGGAATTCGACACGGTTCACGGCCGCTGGGATGCGGAATTCGCCCATGACGCCGACAGTGTGACGATCAATGGCACGCGCTTGCCGTTCATTGGCACCAAAGACCTGTCCGACCTGCCTCTGGACGGTGTGGATGTGGTGATCGACTGTACTGGCGTGTTCAAGACCGAGGCCAAGCTGGCCCCGTATTTTGACGAAGGGGTAAAGAAGGTTGTAGTCTCGGCCCCGGTCAAGGACGGTGCGACCGCAAATATCGTGATGGGTGTGAATGAGGGCACCTATGATCCCGCGACCCATCACATCGTGACTGCGGCGTCCTGCACCACCAACTGTCTGGCTCCGGTTGTCAAAGTTATCCACGACAATCTGGGTATCCGCCATGGTTCGATGACCACGATCCATGATGTGACCAACACGCAAACCATCGTGGACCGCCCCGCCAAGGACCTGCGGCGCGCGCGCTCGGCGCTGAACTCGCTGATCCCGACCACAACCGGCTCGGCCACGGCGATCACGCTGATCTACCCGGAACTGAAGGGTCGTTTGAACGGCCACGCCGTTCGGGTGCCTTTGCTGAACGCCTCGCTGACCGATTGCGTGTTTGAGGTCGAGCGTGAAACCTCTGCCGAAGAGGTCAACGCCTTCTTCAAAGCCGCCGCCGAGGGTGAGTTGAAAGGTATTCTGGGCTATGAGACCCGACCATTGGTTTCGACGGATTATACCAATGACGAACGATCCTCGATCGTCGATGCGCCCTCAACCATGGTGGTGAACGGGACGCAGGTGAAGATCTATGCGTGGTATGATAATGAAATGGGCTATGCGCACCGTCTGGTGGATGTGGCGCTGATGGTGGGGAACGCGCTGTGACCGACCGGCCCGAAGGACTGTCGGCCTATATTGCGGTCACGGCGGCCTATTGGGCCTTTATGCTGACCGACGGAGCCCTGCGGATGTTGGTGCTGCTGCACTTTCATACGTTGGGCTTCTCGCCGGTGCAGCTGGCGTATCTGTTTGTCCTCTATGAAATCGCCGGGATGGTGACAAACCTTGCAGCGGGCTGGATCGCGGCTCGGTTTGGCTTGACCTCGACACTCTATGCCGGGCTTGGGTTGCAGGTGGTGGCGCTGTTGGCGCTGACGCAACTAGACCCTAACTGGGCGATTGGCGCATCTGTGGCCTTTGTCATGATCGTGCAAGGCGCAAGCGGAGTGGCCAAGGATCTGGCCAAGATGTCCTCGAAATCCGCAGTGAAACTGCTGGCCCCAACAGAGGGCGGCGGGCTGTTTCGCTGGGTCGCCTTGCTGACCGGATCAAAGAACGCTGTCAAAGGGCTGGGCTTCCTTCTTGGTGCAGCCATGCTGGCTACACTGGGCTTTCAGGCGGCTATTATCGTGATGGCGATCGTTCTGGCGGTGATCCTGTTCGCGGTTGTCCGGTTTATGCCTCCCGGTCTGCCCAAAGGGCGCAAGGGCGCGAAGTTCTCCGAAGTCTTCTCGAAATCTGCCAACGTCAATTGGCTGTCCGCCGCGCGGGTCTTCCTGTTTGGTGCTCGTGACGTGTGGTTCGTGGTCGGAATCCCGATCTATTTCTACGCCGTTTTGTCCGATGGCACGGAAGAGGGCAATCGCGCGACCTTTTTCATGATCGGCACCTTCATGGCGTTCTGGATCATCCTCTATGGCGTCATTCAGGCCAACGCACCCAAAATCCTGCGCTCCCAAGACCGAACTGAAGGCGATCTGATAAACGCTGCCCGAAGCTGGGCCGCAGGCCTGTTCTGTGTTCCGTCGGCGCTGACCGTGGCGGTTCTGATCTCGGACGGACCGCAAACATGGCTGACCATCACACTGGTTCTTGGCTTGCTGGTGTTTGGGGCGCTGTTTGCCGTCAATTCGGCGCTGCATTCCTACCTGATCCTCGCCTTCACCAAATCCGAGCGTGTCACGATGGATGTGGGGTTCTACTACATGGCCAACGCCACAGGCCGGTTGCTGGGCACGGTACTGTCCGGACTGACCTATCAGATCGGTGGATTGCCTTTGGTGTTGGGAACAGCAGCGGTTATGGTTGCTTTGGCGGCAATCACCTCGGGCAAGCTGACGGATCAAAGCCAAGAGGCGCATGCCTAAATGCCGCATACGCCCTTGGTTTCAAACTGTATGGATGCGCCGTTTACAGAACCGAAACAAAGAACGGCTTCAGGGTTTCCCCGTTTGAAACTGCGGCCTGTGCAGCGTTTGCTGTATCCAGCGCCTCGCGAATGGTGACGTCCATATCGAGATAGCGGTAAGTCCCGAGTCGACCCACAAATGTGACATTTTGTGCCGCCTCGGCCAGATCCGCATAGTCCTTCAACAAGGCTTTTTCTTTCACCTGCCGGATCGGGTAATACGGGATGTCGTCGGGGCCCGCTGCGCGCGAGTATTCGCGGTAGCAAACCGAGCCCTGATGGTCTTCCCACGGGGCAAAATGCTTGTGCTCGGTAATGCGGGTGAAGGGCACGTCCTCGTCGCCATAGTTCATGACCGCGCAGCCTTGATAGTCGCCTTCATAGGTGAACCGTTCGAAATCCAAAGTGCGATAGCCCAGCCGACCAAGTTCATAGTCGAAATAGCCATCTAGCGGGCCGGAATAGAACACGTGGTCAAACGCGGCGCCCATCTCGCGATTGAATGTTGTTTCCAGCTGAACCGTGATTGCAGGGTGATCGAGGATACCGGCAATCATTTCGGAATACCCTTCTTCCGGCATTCCCTGAAATCTGTGAAAAAAGTAGTTGTCGTCGTAGTTGAACCGTACCGGCAGACGTTTGAGGATCGAAGCAGGCAGTTCAGAGGGGTGGCAGCCCCATTGCTTGATTGTGTAGCCCCTAAAAAACGCCTCATAGAGATCGCGACCGACATAGCGCAGCGCTTGTTGTTCAAAGCTCTGTGGGTCGGTGATCGAAGTATCGGCCTGTTCTTGGGTGATAAAGGCGCGCGCCTCATCCGGGCGCAGGGTGGTGCCGAAGTATTGATTGATCGTGTGCAAATTGACTGGCAGCGAGAACACCCGGCCTTGGGATGTTGTTTTCACCCGGTTCTTGTATGGCCGGAATGTCGCAAAGCGATTGACGTAATTCCAGACCTCTTCGTCATCGGTGTGGAAAATATGGGGGCCATAGACATGAACCAGAACGCCTGTTTCCGCGTCGCGATGGGTGTGACAATTGCCGCCGATATGATCGCGGCTGTCGACAATGGTGATCTTGTGACCCCGCTCTGCCAGCGACCGGCCTATGACCGCGCCCGAGAGCCCGGCCCCAACCATCAGGAAATGCCGCGTGCTCATTCAGGGCCCTTTCTGTTTTGACGTGATGGTCGTCATGTCCAACGGCTTGGACACTTGCCGCCGCGCGATCTTGAGGATACCTGATCGGGCTGATCCTCTGTCGCGAAACTCCGACAGAACAGACAGCCAGCTTTTGCACATGCGCCAGCCAAGCTGCACCCGCCCCGAGATCGGCTGCCCACCCTGCAAGATCCCGGCAAAGACGATGGGCACAGTGCGGCGGGTCAGATCGAACATCTCTTTCAGGACGGCCTCTTCCTGTTCAGAACTCAGGTTGCCGGTTTCAGCCATGGCTGATTTTAGAGCCTTGCCCACCGGACGGGTGTGGTGCATCGCGATTTCGTCCAGAATGGCGGTGCGATAAGCTCCGGCCTCGGCCCAGCGGCACCAGATATAGTCCAGCCCGTATCCGCTCATCGTACCTTGAAACAGGGGCAGGGCCTTTTTCAAAACATCCAGATGCAGGCACGGGGCCATGATCTCGATATAGTTGATATAGCGCAGCACAAATCCGGGGCATCGGCTGAAAACAAAATGCGAATAGTAGCTGTCGAGTGTCAGTGATGGCTGTGCGATGCGCAATCCATGAGTGCGCATGGCTTGAAACAGGGCGTTCACATCCTGCGCGCTGATATCCAGATCGTCATCCGGCAACCAGATGAAGTCATATTGATCCAGATCCCTGTCGGACAGCGTCTTGTATAAGCCATCCCACTTGCCGCCCTTGATCAGAACAGCCTCAACGCCCGGCTGCGGGGTGAAGGCCGCAAAAGCATCGTCCGAGAAATAACTGACCAGCAAATCGTAGTCGCGCTGCTTTAACGGCAAGTCTTGCCATCTGTGGTGCAACGAGTTGTTGCCCGCCCGGACAACCACGAGGTTTTTTTTCATGCGTGCTTTTGAACCTGACTATCTGCCCGCATCAATGGGGCCAGTCCTTCGATCATGTCCGGGTTCAGAGGGTGACTCAAGCGTCCGTGCGTGTATTTCGCCTGATACACCAGGTTACGGACAAATCTATTCAACGGTGAGCCGGGTTTGGCACGGCGGCGACAAGGATCAATATTGCTTTCGCTGTTCTGCCGTTCCGTAATCATTTGCTTGCGCAGGGTCAGAATGGGGACGTTGTGTTCCCAATAAAATTTCAAGTCGATATCAATCGGTCTCGAGATGGGCGCTTCGGGCTTCAACAGACGCTGTGCAGCGCGGCGACCCAGAACATAGCCGGTGGTTCTTGGAGGTAATCTGTCTGATAAAACAAGGTGTTGATCTGCAAATGACGTCAGAACCTGAAGGTTATTCCCCGGCACGCCATCTAGTTTGATCATCACGTCCTCAAAACACTCGGGGCAATCTTCGAGAGCGTTCAGGAAAGGCTGTGGGTCAACGATAAAGGTGGCGTCGTCCTCAAGAACCAAGCTGACACACTGATCGGATTCGGCAATTATTTGCCAGATCTTTCGATGCCCCAATGTGCAGGCGACCTCTCCTCGACTAAGAGGCCGCTTGAACTTTACCCGGTTCATATCGGCATCGTAGACGCAGCGCAGATCGGCCTCGGCCATCTGATCGCCAGATATCGCGTCACAAAATTCGTGATGCAGCCCGTGTTGCGTAAGCTCACGCTCGCAGAAGCGCCGACGCTCTACATCTTTTGGTAGACTAAGAATGAAAGTCCGGATCGACACAATATGGATTCCAAAAATGCTCTACCGCGTTACTACGTATCTCAATTGGCTAGTACAAGCGCAATTGGCAGCTTGCATTTGCCGGTGCGACAAGAAGGTCAGTCTGGCTGACCGCGATGCAGAAAACAATTTATGCGTGCGCAACGTGATCATCGCTTTGAATATGGTAGTGCGTATATTAACGTGCTCAAGAGTAACACAATTTCGCAGTTTGAACATCGCCAAAATTGGGTAAATACAATTGCGCAGACTTCCGCCGTCGATATCTGCGCTGTGGGCATTTTGCTGCTTGGTAGCGGCCCTTTCCGAGTGCGGTCAGGCAATTTTAGGCAGGTTGTCGAGAGTTTGTAAGACTTGTTTCGCCTATAGACCCCACCTATTTTGACGCGGAACTTGATTGCCCCCGGACGGGGCTAGTCTGTCGCGGTGTATTATCTGCCCTTTTGGCAAACCGGAATATGGGTTATCTGGGCGAGCGCATGGTTTCACGATCTGGAGAATGCAATGATTAAGCGCGCCTGGGATGAATGGCGATCTGGCTATATGGGTCGTCTCATCAGCGAGAGCTTTTTTGCGCAGGGCAGACTGTATGCCGTTGCAATCGTTGCGATGATTGCAGTTGCTGCTACGACCGCAGGGGCGGCTTTCATGATGGAATACATCGTGGACGCCATGACCAGCCCGGAAATGAGAAGCTATGCCTCTTTGATTGCGCTTGGCGTTGTAGGTCTTTTTCTTGCCAAAGCGCTCGCTACCTATGTTCAGGCCATCTATCTGGCGCGGGCTGGCAACCGTATTGTGGCCGCCCAGCAAGACCGGGTGTATCGCAAGCTGCTGCGCCATGGGGTGTCTTTCTTTTCGGCCAATGAATCCTCGGACCTTTTGATGAGGACGACAAATGGAGCTCAGTCGGCGCGGAGACTGATTGATATCCTGGTCACCGGGTTTGTGCGTGATGCTTTGACCCTCGTGGGTCTGGTGATCGTAATGGTTTATCAGCAACCCGTCTTGTCGATCATGTTTTTCCTCGTTGGACCGGTTGCGCTGTATGGCGTGCGCCGCTTGTTGAAAAGCGTACGTTCGATCATGCAGGCCGAGTTCAAATCACTGGCCGAGATCATTCGCGTACTGCAAGAGACATCTGCGGGGATCAAAGTAATCAAGGTCTTTGCGTTGGAAGACCGCATGATTACACGGATGGACACCGCGATCCGCAAGGTGGAGGAGCGTGCAAACGATATCGCCCGGCTACAATCCATCGCCAGCCCGCTGATGGAGTTTCTGGCCGGTTTGGCAGTTGCCGGTGTTCTGATCGTCAGCACGATGGGTATCGCGGGGTCCGAGCCGCCTACTGCAGGTCAGTTGATGTCCTTTATCACGGCCCTGTTGATGGCCTATGAGCCGGCTAAGCGCCTCTCCAAGATGCGGGTTCAGATTGAAGCTGCCATGGTTGGTGTCGGTCTTCTGTTTGGCTTGCTGGACCAGGAAGACACGATGCAGGAGAGCCCCGATGCCCATGATCTGCTGGACGGCCCCGGTGAGATTGCACTGCGCAATGTGACGTTTGGCTACAAAGGTACGATACCTGTCATCGAGGACATGAACCTGACTTTCCAGGCGGGCAAGACCACCGCGCTTGTCGGTCAATCCGGTGGCGGAAAATCTACGATTTTCGGTCTGATCATGCGATTTTATGACCCCGATGAAGGACAGGTGGAGATTGATGGCCAGGACCTGCGCCATGCCAGCTACGCGTCTCTGCGGCGCAAGATTTCTTATGTTGGGCAGGATACGTTCCTGTTTTCGGCCTCGGTGATGGACAACCTGCGATGTTCTGCACCAGAGGCCACCGACGAAGAGGTGATTGCGGCGGCGCGAGCTGCACACGCCCACGACTTCATCACGGAGCTGTCCGACGGCTATGACACGCAAGTTGGAGAAAACGGCACGTTTTTGTCCGGAGGCCAGAAACAGCGCATCGCCATCGCCCGTGCGATCCTGCGAAAGGCGGAAATTCTGTTGCTGGACGAAGCCACCAGCGCGTTGGACGCAGAATCCGAATCTCTCGTAAAACAAGCTTTGGATTCTCTGACCGCAGATATGACCGTCGTTGTGATTGCGCACCGTCTTTCCACGATCCTTGAAGCAGACAAGATCATGGTGGTCCAGGATGGAGCCGTTGTTGAGCAAGGCAATCTGGACGAGCTGATGAAACAGAACGGCAGCTTCCGTCGTCTGTTTGACCAGCAGTTCAAGAAAAGCGCGGCTGAACCAGAGGTGGCTGAGTGAATATCGACTGCCGCTGTTTGCACATGTAGCTTTATGCCCTTACTGTTTTCTCGCCAGCGAACCCGCGATTCCTGACGTCAATCTCGCAAAATGCGTGAATGCTCACGAACGCGTGTCCTCTAGACAACGCTTTGGGTTCGGAGTCTGTGCGGGCTGGCATTGTGATTTGCACCCGACGCTGTTTTGCGTCATGGCGGGAGTGTTGCCTTGTTAATGACAACTTTGGCGTGAAATTACAGCGCCGGTAACGCAGGCCTGAAATATTCTTGAGGTTGTTGATATGACCACTTTTATTCCCGGACCCAGTTCGGCTTCCCCTCTTAGTGCTATTCAGGGTGACGTTGCCTATGGCGATGGGAACCCCAATACCACGACGGTCATTACATATAATTTTGATCAATACCTGGATTCTCAATCCTGGACAGAGTCCCACAAGGCAGATTTCCGCGCGGCGCTGGCGGCCATCGAAGCCGTGGCAAATGTACAGTTTGTTGAAGTATCTTCTTGGCTAGAAGCGGATATCTACGAAATCATTGCCCCATCTTCGAGCAGTTTTTTCGGTTCATCGAGCACTCTCGGATATCACTATACGCCGTCTAACTCTCCGTCCGAAGGCGCGTTCAATACAGATTTCTGGACCACAGGGTTGGGCGGGAACGGCGACCCGGGTGGTTTCTTTTTTACCACTTTGTTGCACGAACTTGGTCACGCCTTGGGCCTAGGCCACCCGCATGACACCGGGTTGGGCACAACGGTTCTGAATGGTGTGACTTCGCCCTTCTTTTCGTACGGCGATGGCAACCTGAATCAGGGTGTTTTCACTGTGATGTCGTACAATGATGGCTGGACTCAGGTGAACGGCCAATTGCCGGTGAATGCGACGTATGGCGGATCGACCGGTCTTGGGGCGCTGGATATTGCAGCACTTCAAGCCATGTACGGAGCAAATACCACCTATAATTCCGGTGCCAATACCTATGATCTGGCGTCGTTCAATACGGCCGGTGTTGGATACCAGGCCATTTGGGACACTGGTGGAATAGACACAATTCGACATACTGGTAGCGCCGCCGCCATAATCGACCTGCGCCCTGCGACACTTGACTATAGTCCGTTCGGTGGTGGTGCTATTTCCTATGTCGATGGCGTACAGGGCGGTTTTACTATCGCTTTTGGTGTGGTGATCGAAAACGCGTCTGGCGGATCAGGAAGCGATACAATTACTGGCAATGCTGCCGTCAACACTTTGAACGGAAATGGTGGCAACGACATCATTTACTCGCTTTCGGACGGCAGCAACAATAACACGATCAACGGCGGCACAGGCCACGATACCATCTATGTCGCAAACGGGACCGGCCAGGATACGGTTGACGGTGGTGAAGGAAACGACACTGCCATTGTGCAGGACAATAACGGTTCATTCACCGGCGGGACGGGGTTTGACATCGTTCGCTTTATAAGCGGATTGAATACCTACCTGTTCCAAGACAATGGCAGCACCTATACGTTCTACAACGTGCTGACACAGACCTCTTTCACAGTGTCCAGCGATGTTGAGCTTTTCGAGTTCTCGAACGGATCGCAATCGTATAATTACGCTGGCATTTCATCGGCCACACAGATTCTAGACATCGAGAACACAGGCACGGTTCTTCAACACGCGTCTCATGGTATTTACCTTCTGGGCGGCGGAAATACCCCAATTGCAATCACTGTGGACAGCGTTGTTGTCGGTGATGAGACGCTGGACGGTTGGAGTGCGATTCAAGCTGAGGCTGCTGACTCGGGCGGGTATCGTCTTTTGTGGAAAACCGATCAGGGTAATGCGTATTTTGAATGGATCTTGGATGACCAGGGCGTTTATGTTTCGGGTCAAAGTGTGGGCAATGTAGTCGATGTCGAAGCGTTCTACGATGTGGACCTCAACGATGACGACACTATCGGCCATGTGACGACTCCGATCGAATCCGACGGTGCGACTACGTTGGC